>JAMFSA010000194.1 GCA_026225055.1 Mucilaginibacter xinganensis
GAACTATCCCCTTACCCGAAGGCTCAAGGTACTATCAGCTTTCAGCAAGAGTCACGGACTTACCTGTGTCTCCTATACCTACGGCCTTTAACGAACTATTCCGTCAGTTCGCGTCAGTGTCACTACAAATGTTTTAGTTGCGGCCTGGAAGGCGTAGCCGCCGAGTTTTCAAGGGCCATTCAGTCACTTTAATGTTCAGTAAGCCAAACCTTTAATATCAAATGTCAATAGGCCTTTTGAACGATTTTAAGAAGATCATGCGGATAACCCAAAGTTACGGCACTAACGCTTTCTAAATGTTCAATCTGATCCTGATTTAAGCGAACATCAAGCGCTTTCAGGCCGTCGTTTAGATGATCAAGTGTACGGGCACCAACTATAGGGAAAGCGTTTTTGGTCAGCGTCCAGGCCAATGCTACCTGGCCCGGCGTTGCTTCAACCTCTGCTGCGATTGATTCTAATTGGTCTATAATAGTTTTAGTAGCCACATCTTCAATGAAACCACCCGCTGCGGAAAGTGTCAACCTGCCGGCTGAGCCTTTGCGGTATTTGCCGGTTAACACCCCCCCTGCTAACGGAGAATATAGCATTGTGCCCAGCCCAAAATGTGCAGCCATTCCCATTAACTCGCGGTCTGCAGTTCGTTGAATAAGGTTATATTCTATTTGCAAGGCAGCCAAAGGAATTGCACTTGCGATAGCAGATGCCTTCCACGCAGGAAAATTAGCCAAACCTGTATATAATATCTTTCCGGCTTTGACTAAATCCTCAAGTCCCCGGATAGTTTCTTCGAGCGGAGTAATGCCATCATCATAATGAGGCATATAAATATCAATATAGTCAGTCTTCAGGCGTTTTAAACCGGCATCCACAGACTGACGCATGGCCTTGCGGTGATTACCCAAATTGGCAGGGGAAGGACCTGTTTCGTTGCTGCGCGTATATTTGGTGCAAATAATGAAATTGTGTCGCTGTTGTTCTATAAATCGCCCAACAATCTCTTCTGCCTCCCCAAGATGGTATTGGTCGGCAACATCAATAAAATTGCCTCCCGCATTCGTGTAGGCTGCAAGGATTTTAGGAATTTCCTGTGCATCGGCTCCATAGCCACGGCGCTGGCCGAAACTTGCCGCTCCCAATATGAGTTCACTGGCCGGAAGACCTGTTTGCGTTCCGAATAATTTGTATTTCATGCTTCAAAGGTCAGTGGTTAAGCCAATAAAATCAAGTATGGCTAAATTCAGCCGTATTAGATTAGACAATGATATGACCTATATTTGTCGCATGTACGAAAGGAAGTTACCTTTAGAATTTGAATGCGGCCTTCACCTTTTTATGGAAGTGATGAACGGTAAATGGAAGATCAACCTGATCTGGTGTATTTATAACGGTATAAAAAGACCGGGTGAATTACATCGCAGGATGCCTAAAGCTTCCCGACGATTATTGGATACACAGCTAAAACAACTCACAGGCCTTGGTATCGTTACCAAGACAATATTTAATCAACGGCCTTTAAAGGTAGAATACGAACTCACCCCGCTGGGGCTGACATTGATTCCCGTTATTGAGGTGACGGCACGTTGGGGAGAAACCCATCGCAACGTGCTGGAGCCATTATTCCAGTTGTAAATATGGACATCATAGGTTAAGCAGATCATTATTACTAAGCCGTGACCTAAGCGGACTGCCCGTATGCTTACATTTGCTGATCAATAATCGAGCTAATGGTGAAGAAAATAGGATTTCTATCATTCGGGCACTGGTCTGACCATCCCGCCTATCAAACCCGCACCGCAGGCGATACCTTGCTGCAATCCATTGATTTGGCAGTTGCCGCGGAGGAAATAGGTTTGGACGGCGCTTATTTCCGGGTTCATCATTTTGCGCGCCAATTGGCGTCGCCATTTCCCCTGCTTTCGGCTATTGGAGCGAAAACAAACAAGATAGAAATTGGGACGGGTGTCATCGATATGCGCTATGAAAACCCAATGTATATGGTGGAGGACGCCGGCGCTGCTGACCTGATCTCCGGCGGGCGCTTACAATTGGGAATCAGCCGGGGTTCACCCGAGCAGGTCGTAGAAGGCTGGCGTTATTTCGGTTATGAACCTGCTGAAGGAGAAAATGATGCCGACATGGGACGTAAAAAAGCATTAGATTTTTTGGACAAATTAAACGGTAAAGGATTTGCAAAGCCTAATCCTCAACCCATGTTTCCAAACCCGCCGGGCTTGTTACGCCTGGAGCCACATTCGGACGGATTGCGCGATCGCATCTGGTGGGGAGCCGCCTCTAATGCAACCGCGGTTTGGGCGGCCGAGAACGGCATGAACCTGCAAAGTTCTACCTTGAAATTTGACGAAAGCGGTAAACCTTTCCATATCCAGCAGGCCGAACAAATCAGGTTATACAAAGAAGCCTGGAAAAAAGCCGGGCACCAGCACGAACCCAGGGTTTCGGTTAGCCGCTCTATTTTTGCATTGGTAACGGATCAGGACAGGTATTACTTTGGACAGCAAGGAAAGGGAGCCGACAGTTTTGGTTATATTGAAGCTGATCAACGGGCGGTGTTCGGAAAGAGCTATGCAGCCGAACCCGATCAGCTCATCAAAGAATTGGCCCAGGACGAAGCCATCCAGGAAGCGGATACTGTGCTCCTGACCATACCGAACACGTTGGGTGTCGACTACAATATCCACGTGCTAACTGCTATTTTGGAGCATGTCGCCCCTGCACTGGGTTGGCGATGAATAACGCTATATTATAAATTTCGATTTGAACCATAAAATAAACAGCGTGTTATCTATCTTAGCAAAGCACGACAGACATCGAGCGTTTTAATCTTTTTTTGGTTTTGCCACGCCATTACCGCGCCCGTAACCGCTGATGAGTCTTATTATTTTGATAGCCAAACTAAAAAGTTCTTTACCGCCAAAGGTTTAGGATTATTCAATATGGTCGATCTGCCGCTGATCGACCCATTAGCCGATGATCTTGGAAAAGGAATGATGGAGATCGATACCGAAGCTTCGGAGATCGTGGAAATTCCACGGTTGAATTTTCAGGATAAAGTCGCGGTGTGCAGTTGTTGTTCCTGTCGAAATTTCCCGGTGTTATTCACGAAGAAAAACTGAGGTTAGCGGCGGAGCAACAGCAGGACGTACAAGGTTTTGTGTTGGATTTAGTATTTGACGAAAACGATACACTCTCGCCAATGGCACCTTACTGGGATGACTTCAAGCTCAAAACCATTCAGTATTACCTCGAAAAGTTCACCGGGCTTATCGGGATCATTTTGAAAATGCTTTAACAAACATATCATGCGAAACAAATATCGCTCTGCTATTTATACATTTACCGAAGATCAGAATGATGTTGCGGAACAGGCGCTTCGTGATTTACAAGCCGATTTTGACCAGCCCATCATTACGAAGATTCTCCCCTTTCAAAGCTTTAGACTCAATGAGGAAAATTACCTGGATTACTATTACAAAGACCCGGCTAAGCCATTTTGCCAGAACATCGTGAACCCTAAATTGAAAGAATTGTTATCCCGATTTGCGGATCAGGTTGCGCCGGAGCGGCTTGATCACCTAAAAACATTATAAACATGAACGCTAAAATATTCAGTTACAAAGTAGATAGCATCAATCTCGAACAGCAGGATGAGCAATTAAAGATCAGTCAAAGCTTTGACCGTAAAGCGGTACTCGAACCGTTGAAAGAAATTCTAAAAGCAGAAAATTATAAGATCGACGAAAGCTCGTTACATTATAAGCTAATCGATGACCAATTATATATACAGGGACTGGCCATAGAGCTGGAAGCGCCGAAAACCGTGGGATTCCAGTTTGGGAAATAGCTTCACAACGCGCTGTGTATCACTGTTTATAGTTTCGATACCTTTTCCCGGCTTAGATTATCGTTCACCACGATCATAAGACCCAGTCGTTTTGCGCTAATCAGATTAACAGTAAACCAAAAGTACAGCAGTAGGCGGTCAAACAGGATAAATTCATTTCCCCGTATGTTGTTGTTAGCCGGATTTAGAAATTACGCTTGCGATAGCTAATACGCAACCGTCCTATGCCAACTAAATACTGTAATTTCTGCCATTTTTCGATTTTGTAAACAAAAATAGAATTTGATCGGGAAAGCCAAAAAGACTTTCCCGATCAGTGCCTTTAACTAACTACCGGTAAAGAGCCGCCGTCAATGGCGTAAATCGTTCCGGTCAGGTAAGCTGCGGATGGAGAAACCAGGAAGTGAACAAGTGAGGCCACTTCTTCAGGTTCAGCCATGCGGCCCATCGGAATGCCGCCGGTCTGCGCCATTAATTGTTTCATACCTTCTTCTACAGTAATACCTACTGACGCGGCGTAGTCGCTAATGAATTTTTCCATGGGCGGGGTCTTGGTAGCGCCTGGTGCCACGGTCAGCACGCGTATGCCTTTGCTGGCCAGTTCGGTAGCCAAAGCTTTGCTGTAGCTGTTCAGGGCAGCTTTAGAAACGGCATAGGCTAAATTCAGGTTCCATAAAGCTTGTTTGCCCGCCACTGAAGAAATATGGATGACCACACCGCTTTTCTGCGCTATCATTTGCGGCAGCAGTATTTTGTCGAGACGAATGGCCGAGATCAAGTTCAACTGCAGTTCCTGTTCCCAATGTTCGTCAGATAATGCGCTGAAACCACCGCCGGGAGTGGTGAGACCGCCTACGTTGTTGATCAGGATATCAATTCCGCCGAAAGTGTCCTTAATTTCTTTGGCTAGTGCAGCTACCTGATGGGCATCGGTCAGGTCTGCCGCTATAAAATAATGTGTGCGCTCTTCGGGTTTTGTCCTGGCACTAACAATTACTTGTGCCCCAGCTTTAGCTAATTCATCTGCAATAGCTTTGCCAATGCCTTTTGTGCCACCAGTTACTAATACTCTTTTACCTTTTAAATCTGTTGTTCCCATGTTTTAGTTATTTATTCTGAATCATTTGTTTCAGAATTAGTTAAAAAAATTTACTTTGATAATTGTTTGATAAAATATTCGGCCATGCGTTTAATTTTAATCGGGTCTTTATGTAAGATATAAGACTCGTACCAACCGGTCCAGGTGCTGTTGAAATAATCGGCCAGCAATGCGGGGTCTTCTTCTGCACGGATTTCCCCTTGTTCCATTGCGTTTTGAATCAGATCATGCAGGAACTGGTAGGCCTGCTGGCTGTCTGCTATTAAAATATCTTTAATACGCTGGTCATTGGTAGCGACTTCGAAGGCACTCTTGACGGCCATGCAGCTGTCCTCGCCGTTGATGATGACCCCCACTGCCTCATGAATATAATCCACCAATATAGAAAACGGCGATTTTTTGCTGGTAAGCCGTTTTTTCCAATCCTGCTTCCGCAAGTCGGTATAATGCTGCACGCAGCGAACAAACAGTTCCTCCTTATCACCAATTGTATTGTACAGGCTGCTGCTGTTGATCTGCATGGCCTCGGTGAGATCCCGAAGCGAAGTACCGTTATAGCCTTTTTTCCAAAAAACTTCCATTGCTTTTTGGATTGCTGCTGCTTCGTTAAATTCTACATTTCTGGCCATGACGATACAAAGGTACATTAATCTGAAACAGTTGTTTCAGATTAATGTCATTTATAAATTGCTGTAGAAGCCTTATATAAGCTAAAGTACCTGGCAAACGAAATAATACTTGGTGCAGCGCTATTTATTCAGCTGTGAGCGTACATTGAATTTTCCTAATAACTTGATTATTAAAACTAAATTTTAAAGAAGACGATATTTAGCGTGGATACTTTACCGTTAGTAAGCGTTCGTCATAACGGAACGGAACGACTTCTTTAATCAAAATTTTGCTGCTATCTGGGTGTAGCGGATTCAACAGGATATTGCTAACCATTGGATCAATTGCGCTCGGCACGTAAAGTAGGGCTGCGCTCCTGCCCTGCAGCCAGGCATTGCCGATCCTTTGGAAAGGCGGTCCGGGATAGTTTTTCCAAGCAGCCGGCAACTGATTAGCTTCCAGCTTTTCACTACTGATATTGTCCGGCACTTCCAATGAAACTATCATAAGGTCATTGTGAATTTCGTCGGGCATTAAATGCATTAGTTTTTTAAGTATACAAGTGCATGAATTTAACGAAGTATAGAGGACGGGCATGTGGTTATGCCAACGGGCAGAAGAGATCAGCCCACCATTGCCACTGAAATCGCGGGCATACTTTTACTTGCGATACGATAAAGGATCATGAATAAAAACCGTATTCAATCTGGGATAATACATCATTGACCAACCGAAAACCTTCGCTGGTGTCCAGAAGACGGATGGGTAGTTGCATGCCGAGCGCCATCTGCGGACACTGCAGCCATTTTTCAAATGTTTCCTGATCGCCAAAAACATCCAGTCCGCGAACATAATACGGCTGAATTCATAGACAAAACCCGACTGTTCAGCTGAAAGCAGATCGTCGTGTTAATAGCGGTTCATCTGTCGGGTACCGATATGCAGGACATTAGAAGATCCTTCCTTGAAACACAAGTCTTACGCAAGATATTATCTACCATATCATAAGGCAAGCCTTCCCTGATATAAGCAACAACATCCAGACTATGCTCACATTTATATTTCATACGCACAGATTTATCTCACACAAAGTAGAAATACGCCCGGCAGCTTTCATCCTGCCCAACGTCCAGCTTTTTAAGATCAAGTGACTTCGTTTCCATAAATAAAGACTTATGTCCTCATAATATAAAGACAAACGTCCATAATTACAAATTATTTATTTTTTACGCAATCGTGCTGTTTCAACTGATCTGCATAGGGATTGAAATATCGAATTGCGTAAATTCACCTTCTTCGCTAACAACAGTTAGCTGTCCGCAATGCCCCTTTACTACAATGTCATAACTTAGGGATAAACCGAGACCTGTCCCCTGCCCGGTTGGCTTGGTGGTGAAGAATGGCTGCATGATTTTATCTTTTATCGCACCAGGCATGCCTGTGCCATTGTCTTTTATAATAATTAAAATCAAGTTATTTCGGGTTGAGGTGCTAACTGTTACTTCAGGCTTATAAGGCTGTTTGTTTTGCCCGGATTACGGGCAGCAACTACTTTAACAATGCTGTCTATATTAATTTGCTGAGCTAAACCGGGTTGGAGAAAGGCTATAACGAACAGTAACAGGAGTGAGATTTTTTTCATATGTGTATTGGATAGAAAAATATTGAAAAATCCACCTATTGTATCATTTCATATAAATTAAATGATTATCACCTATAAACCTGAAAGCGAAATCTAAAAGGAATAAGACCCATATTAGTTTTATGCATTTCCGATCCTTACTATATTAAAAACCCGCATACTTCATGGACAAATTAACAACTTCAGCCTAATTGATCCTCGCAAACAAAGCATGGGTCATTCAGAATGAAGAAAAAGAGAAACGGGCCGCTAAGTGGATATTCCGGAGCTATATGCAACCTCGTTCCGGAACAGCGAACAGTTAATTCCGCTACACTTTGACCATATCAATTTATTCACTATTAATTCCGATTTTTCTAATAGCATACACAATTCGGTGTACAGACCTTCGCTATCCATTATAAAAGTCGGCCTGATTTGATATAATCTTGAATTTCTTGGTTCTGTCAAATTGATATTAGCCGTTCATAGTTTTTCTTCGGTTAAATTTGTCCATTATAATTTGGGGCAAATTCCACGATCCATTCAATACCATACTTGTCTCTAAACATTCCGGCGTATGTGCCCCTGGGACTGTCGCCAATGGGCCCTTCGATATTTCCACCTGCTGATAATCCGTTAAATATGTTGTCTGCTTTTTCACGACTTTCTACACTAACTGATACTTTGGACCTGTTTTCGTTTACTCGTCCCATAAATTCCGGAACGTCATTGGCCATTAACACATTGTGTTTACCAATAGGCAAAACAATGGTCATTATTTTATTTGCATTAATTTCTGCTACCGGAAATTCAGGGCTTGATAGGTCCTTAAAACGAACGATCTTTGCGAACTCACCGCCAAAAACTGATTTGTAAAAAGTGAATGCTTCTTCGGCATTTCCATATTCATTAAGCGTTTTTGCATCTTCTTTGTTACCGCTGGCACGTTCCCCTTAGAATTCCACCTGGACGGCTCCCAGGAACGTTTTACAGAAAGATCTTTGGGAATACAATCAACGGTAACTTTGAGGTAGATATACATCGGTCCACCTTGATAATTTTGGGGCTGTTTTAAAAAAAACATTAAGCCTAAACTTTTTTCTAACATAACGATAGATTTTTAAGTGAATAAATATCGAAATGCAGCGGTAAAATGTTAAGATGTTTAATTATTGAAAATCCTGTGAATCAATAAATTAAGCCATTTGCGTGGCATCTTTTTTTCGTCAAAAAAAGACGCCATGGATGACGCTCATTTTTTTTGCGAATCCATGTATATTTTGGCTAACTCACGGCAACAAAAAAGCCTGTAAATCAGAGATCTACAGGCTTTTGAGTGTTTTTAATGTTGCTATCAGCGGGGATCAAGGGACTCCATTAGAACACCTACAGGAAATTTTAAGGATAATTAGAGAAGTTTATAGGCAAAAATAATAGATGATAGTTCCTATTTTGGTAAGCTTTAGAAAGAGATACTGATCGTGGTAAATGGTTCGTTTTATCAAAAATGATAAACTATGGAACCTCAATATCAAATCTTAGAGGCCATGCTGCACTGCCCTTACAAAGCATGGCTTCTATCAAAACAAGAATTGCCGGTTCAAACTGAACTTCCCGGCACAGGACTAAATCCAATCACTATTTTAGCCTGGCAAATTAGTCAGTCAAAAGATACAAGATCACAAGGGCTAATTAGCAAGAGCCCGAAAAATCATAAACAGGCAACCCAACTATTAGCTGATACGGAAAACTTGCTAAGTAAAAAAACGTCACCACAATTTTACAAGATACCTCACTGTTCGGCTTGCCAGTTTAAAAATGATTGCCATGATAAGCTAAAGGAAAAAAACTGTATAAGCCTCTTAGCCGGTATGACCCCAAAAGCGTTAAAAAAGTACCATAATAGAGGAATTACTACTATAACTCAGCTTAGCCATTTATTTAAACCAAGACGCAGACGAGCACCGAATCCTCAAAGCAGCTACCTATGGGAATTAAAAGCTTTGGCCATACGGGAACAGAAGACGTTTGTTATTCAATCACCGGTGTTTAACCCTGAATCGATATCTATCTATCTTGACTTTGAAGGTACATCGGACGAAAACCACATTTACCTTTTAGGCGGAATAATCACAACTGAAGCCAAGCTTGAGCAAAGGTTTTCCTTGTGGTCAGATCATAAAGAAAACGAACAGGCTATTTTTAAAAGCTTATTTACTTTATTGCAGGAATACCCGGATGCCGCTATCTATCATTATGGTAGTTATGAAACCAAGGCACTGAAACAAGCTGTAAAGAGATGGCCGGTATTTATTAAGCAATGGTCGGCTATTGAGAAAAGAATGGTTAACCTTTTAGGTTATTTAAGAACTCATGTTTATCCGCCTACTTACAGTAATGGTCTAAAAGAACTGGGCTTTTTTTTAGGCTTCCAATGGCAGGATTTGGATGCAGACGGTTTCTTAAGTATGCAGTGGCGTAAGCAATGGGAGGAAACGGGTTTAGATGAATGGAAAGACAAGCTGATCCGGTACAATCATGATGATTGCAAGGCATTGCTGACTGTCCACCAATGGTTTTCTAAGCTTGCTTCAGATGCGAATATGGAAAGCGTACAGCAAGTAGCGAAAATGAAAAAACATACCCCCTACCATTTGCAGCATAATCTTGAATTTGGCGAAGACTTCCAGCTTATTACCAAAGCCGCCTACTTTAATTACCAGCGCGATAAAATATACTGGCGGAATGAATTGAAAAAACAAACGCCATCGGCAAGTTCTCCCAGGGAAAAGCCCAAACAATTGGGCCAGGGATATATGGCGTGGCATCCGAAAAAGATTAACGAAGTTATCATTATGCCGCCGTTAAAGGCTTGTCCGGGATGTAGCCACAAGAAGCTTTACCAAAGCCACGAAACCAAATCTTCAGTTATCCAAACCGACCTAAAGTTTACCACTTCCGGTATCAGACAGCATGTAACAGAATACAGATCTGGTACTGCTAAGTGCGCCAAATGCGGTAAAAAGACCATGAATAAGATGTTGCGTATCATGCATTACGGCGACAATCTCTTTGCGCTGGTGTTAGATTATTATGTGAATTTTCATATCAGTAACGAGATGATCAGTAAACTCATACAGGAACACTATCATATATGGGTAAGCCCGATGTATCTTGTTATGTATAAGAACAGGTGGTGGAATAAAACATGGGCGCCGGTAGCCGTTTATATCAAAAGTACAGTGTTAAACAGCCCGTTAATCCATATTGATGAAACCACCATTAAGCTTTCCAGGGAATCCGGCTATGTATGGGTATTCGCCACTACACATACTGTATTCTATCATTATGCATCCACCCGCGAAGTCGGCTTTTTACAGGAATTGCTAAAAGATTATAAAGGCATCATTGTCTCCGATTTCTATCCCGGTTATGAAACGCTGAATGTTAAAAGCCAAAAGTGCCTCATTCACCTGATCCGTGACCTGAACGATGACCTTTTCAAAAACCAATTCGATCAGGAATACAATGTCATTGTTCCGGCTTTCAATAAATTATTGCGTAAAATCATCGAAACAGTAGATAGGCATGGTCTAAAGAAAACATACTTAAACAAGCATGTTAAGGATGTTGATATTTTTTACAAAACATTTGTTGAACAGAATTATAAGAGCGAACTGGCACAGAAGTATGCCAAGCGATTTAAAAAGCATTGGGAGCAGCTTTGGACTTTCCTTTATTACGACAATGTTCCATGGAATAACAACAATGCAGAAGCAGCGGTAAAGGCCTTTGCACAACATAGGCGTGGTGTAAAGGGACAGATGCACGTCAGGGGCATTACCGAATACTTGCAGATGCTTACAGTTGCTCAAACTTGCCGATATAGGAATATTTCCTTTCTTGACTTTTTAAGAAAAAAGAAAGGTATTTGGGAGAATATACAACCGTATGCATTGCCAGGTTTTCTGCCCTTTGAACAGGCCAGGCTTTATGTTCACAGATTAGGCTTTGAGAGTTCTACCCAATGGCAGGACTGGAAAAAGCAAGGCAGAAGGGCATCCTTTATCCCTTCAAGTCCCAATTTAACTTATAAGAATGACGGGTGGATAGACTGGCAAGATTGGATTGGCTGTGGTTTTCTTTCATTTGAAAAAGCACGTACGTTTATGCGAAAGTTGGGTCTGAAAAGCAAAAAACAATATTCAAAATGGTTAGTCAGCGGTAATCGCCCCAAATACATACCGTACAATCCCGAAAAAGAATATAAGCATACCGGCTGGATCAATTTGAACGACTGGTTGGGAAACTGACAAATTATTATTCAGACATAGTTGTTCATTGATTATAGGAACCATTTCATAAAAGATTTGAAGGCATTACTCATTGTCCTCTAATGGTAATTCTGTATCATCTGCGATAACGCTGGGTTCAATTACGTCCTCTAATAAATTAATGGTTGAATCTTTAGGCAATTCATGAACATCGCGTAGCTTTCTTGTAATTGCTCTTGTTCGGACATTTGCCTGTTCAATTACGTTACTCGCTTCCTGTAATTTCTTTTGTGTTTTTTGCAATATTCCACCAAACTCGCTAAATTCAGTTTTAACTGCACTTAAAAGTTGCCATACTTCACTTGACCTTTTTTCTATGGCAAGAGTTCGGAAGCCCATTTGTAAACTACTCAATAACGCAGATAACGTTGTCGGCCCAGTGATGATGATTTTGTACTCGCGTTGTAACGATTCAAACAAACCAGGGGTCCGTAATACTTCAGCATATAAGCTTTCAAAAGGCAGGAATAATATAGCGAAATCGGTTGTGTTTGGCGGGTCAACATATTTGCTACTTATTTCGGCGGCACACTTTTTTATACCTTTAACAAAATTTTTTCTATATTCTTCAATGAGATCAGTATTTGCATTTTCATAAGCCTCAATTAAGACTTCAAAATCCTCTTTCGGAAACTTGGAGTCGATTGGTAACCAGACAACCTTATCTTTTTCACCCTTACCCGGTAGTTTTATAGCAAATTCTACCATAGAATTTGAGCCTTCCTTCGTTTTAACATTTTTTGCGTATTGATCAGGTGTTAACAGTTGTTCTAATATATTTTCCAACTGGTATTCGCCTAAAATCCCTCTTGATTTAACGTTAGTCAGCACTTTCTTTAAATCTCCTACACCTGTCGCTAACTGTTGCATATCCCCTAATCCCTTATGGACTGCTTCTAATCGCTCACTTACCTGTTTAAATGATTCCCCTAAACGTAATTCCAGCGTTTTTTGTAATTTTTCGTCAACTGTTGTTCTCATTTCATCAAGTTTTTTTTCATTACCTGACTGCATTTCTGTTATTTTCTTTTCCAGAGTTTCTCTCATCTGGTCAAGCTTGGTCGATGTGGTAGTATTCTGTTGTGTTTGTTTTTCGAGCAAAGCGAAAAAGTTTTCCTTTTGCGCTGAATTGAAATTATCCACCGATTTGGAAAAGTCGGTTTTAAACGATTCCAGTGCGTCCTTAACCTCTTTCCTGCCGTCTTTAGAATTTGACGTATTGGCCTCATTAAAGTCTTTAAACTTAGTATCTACCGATTGTATTAATGTATTTAGTTTGTCCTCAAAAGATTTGGTTAGATTATTTAGATTGGTAGAAAACGTTTCTAATTGTGTTTTTTGCAAGTTGCTTGTTTCCTTTATGGAGTTGGAAATCAGGTCGCCAAACGTCTTCAAAGAGTTTGATAATTCCTCTCTGGTATTTTTTGAGGCTTCGGAAAATTCACCACGATTTGTTACAAATTCATTTTTAACCGAGGCTTCAATGCGTCCAATTTCCGACGGTAAATTATCAAGCTTAAATTTAATTTCAATGAGTTCTGTATTATTATCTTTTGAATTAGAATTTTTAATTATTAATAGCAAAGCAATTATCAATAGCAATATAACAATTGAAATTAAAATATATAATATGGTCATTGTTTAGGATTTTAATAGAAGTATAATAAAGGTTGTAATAATTAGTACTAATTTAGGCTATTATTCAGCAGTGTTTATATTCCCACCAATAAATACTCAATAAATATAACCATTTAAACCATGCCTTACCACGATCCAATCAGACAATCCAAATACTTGCGCCAAACACTATCTCAAGATAAAAAACCAGTTGGTTTTTTCATTTCAGCAGGATGCCCATTGGCTGTAAAAATGCCTGATAAGCAATGGCCATTGATTCCTGATGTCGCTGGTTTAACAAAATATGTTTCAGAAAGCTTATTAAAAGAAGTTGAGAAAAAAGAAGGTGAAAAGAGCGTAAGTGACGTTTATTCAAAATTGCTTGAGGAAATTATAAAATCAGGTATTACTGAACCTAACATAGAGGATATATTAAGTTTTGTTAGAGGGTTAAAGCAGGTTTCGATTGGTGCGGCGGATGTTCGCGGATTTATTGAAACTGATTTAAAATTATTAGAAATAAAGATTTGCCAAAAAATATCAGATAAATTAAAGGTATCGCTTCCTGATAACAAAACCCCTTATCACAATTTAGCGAGGTGGATAAATAATATTGAGCGAGATACGCCAATAGAAATTTTCACAACAAATTATGATTTATTAATTGAAGAAGCTTTTGAAGACATTTCTGTTCCCTATTTTGATGGGTTTGTAGGTGCCAGGCGGCCATTTTTTGATTTACGGGCTGTCGAAGATTCTTTGATTCCAATTCATTGGTCGAGGCTTTGGAAGATACATGGGTCAATCAACTGGTATCTTCATAATGGTAAAGATGTATATAGATCGACAAGTTTAAACGAAAGCGATTCTTATATCATTCACCCATCCCACTTAAAATATGATCAAAGTAGGAAAATGCCATATTTGGCCTTAATTGATAGATTAAATAGCTTTTTAAGGCAAAACTCTGCCGTGTTAATTATGTCTGGGTATTCATTTAGTGATGAACATTTGAATGATACTATCATTAACGCCTTGAAAGCAAACCCTACGGCGATGGTTATAGGATTAATGTATGGAACGTTAACATATAAGGAAGAAAAAACAGATGGCAATACTAAAACAGAAAAGACAATTATAAGATATGAGAAAGCTTTAAAATTAGCTGAAAAGAGGTCTAATCTAAGCATTTGGGCATTTGATGAAGCCATAATAGGTGGTTTGCGGGCAAAGTGGTTACCAACTAAAAAAGACTACGACCCCGAAGAAAATATTGCAAACGCAGTAAAGGAGAAAGTTCATAAAATATTAGGAGCTGATGAAAAAGAAACTGGAGAAACATATTCCTCATTTGAATTTCATTTAGGCGATTTCTCCCTGTTAGGTGATTTCTTGCAGGAATTGATTGGCAAAGAGCAGTTTAAAGTAGAGGAACATGGAAAGTAAATCTACGTACCTCGGTACTATTCAAGATGTCAATGGTACTACTATAAGTGTAACGTTAGGAAATTCAGCCTTATCGGGGCTAACTTATGTAGATGGTGAGGGATATAGAATTGGACAGATCGGTAGCTTTGTTAAAATTCCAATAGGTTACATAGAGTTATTCGGAATTGTGACCCAGGTAGGCGCCAGCGCAGTTCCGCCAAATCAACAATTAAACCAACCTTATGGTAATAGGTGGCTAACAGTACAGTTACTTGGAGAGGGGCAGAAAAATGGGCGTTTTGCAAGGGGACTATCACAATATCCAACAATTGGAGATGAGGTTCATTTAGTTTCTGAATCTGATCTAAAAGATATTTATGGACAACCTGACAGACCATACTTTGTAAAAGTAGGTCATATTTCGGGTGCTGAATCTATTTCAGCTCTCATAGATATAAATAAATTAATAACCAGGCATAGTGCCGTTGTAGGGACAACCGGTTCGGGAAAATCTACTACCGTTGCCTCATTAATGAATGCACTTTCAAATGAGAAAGTATATCCCTCTGCTCGAATTATAATAATTGATATACATGGTGAATATAGTCAAGCACTAAGGGAAAAGTCTAATATTTATAAAGTAAATGCTGATAAGTCTATTGGTGAAAATGAGTTATATCTACCTTTTTGGGCTCTTGATTTTGAAGAACTTGTTCAAATTAGTTTTGGTGGTTTTGCAAACGAAAAAGATAAAACAGTCGTTCTTGAACGTATTTTAGAAAAAAAGAAAGAATCAATAATTCACAAATCAAGGCCAGGTGCTTCAATTGATAATTTAAGTGTTGATGTACCAATCCCTTTTAGTTTAAATCATCTATGGTATGAGTTATATACAGAAACATTAGGCAAATATTATCGAAACAGGACAGGTAATCCTAAAGATAATTTGGCGTTTGATCTTGACGGTGAGGATAATGAATTAAAAGGTGACCCTATCACCGCAACACCCCCAATTTTTAAAAAAATAAATACCGCCGCAGCCAATGGAGAACTTGTCGGGCATCTACCTGACACACTAAACATAGGCCAACAATTGCATTCATTAGGCTCAAAACTTAGAGTGCCCCGCTATGACTTTTTATTTAAACCTGGAGAATGGTTGCCAAATGAAAATGGAGAGGTTACAAAAGATCTTGATGAGTTATTATCCGGATGGTTGGGAACCGACAAACCTGTAACTATTTTAGACTTATCAGGCATTCCGTCCACTATATTAAATCTCATAATCGGTGTTTTATTGCGAATTTTATATGATGCCCTTTTTTGGGCAAGAAAATTATCGGAAGGGGGAAGAAATCGCCCCCTGCTAATTGTGATGGAAGAAGCACACAATTATCTAAATGATAATTTTTCCGGGTTAGCGTCATTAACCGTTCAACGGATTGTAAAAGAAGGTAGAAAGTACGGCATAGGTGCGATGATCGTTAGTCAAAGACCGTCAGAAATCAATTCAACAATATTATCACAATGCGGAACTTTTTTTGCGTTACGTTTATCAAATAGTACTGATAGGTCACATATAACAAGTGCTGTTACCGACAATCTTGAGGGTTTGACAAACATGCTACCTATTTTACGTACTGGAGAGGCAATAATCTTGGGTGAAGCTGTAAAGCTACCCATGCGTGTTTTAATAGAGTCGCCCGATAAAGAAAAGCGTCCTGATAGTTTTGATCCTGTTGTTTATGATGAAAAACCGCCCTTTGATAGTAATACACCGGGCGGCTGGGGTATAAAACGAACTGTTTCAGAGCAGGATTATAAAGATATGATGCAGGTTTGGCGCGCTCAAAATCCTACTTCACCTAAAATTGTAACTCAAAATAAAATGGAAAAGATACCTGTACAATCATCGACCATCATGGCAATCGCTTATGATGAAGATTCACAAACTTTAGAAATAGATTTTTTAAGCGGAACTTGTTATCAGTATTTTGATGTACCCTCTGTAACCGCAAAAGAGTTCATAGATAGCCCAATCGAAGGTTCACATGGAAAACATTTATCGCAGCATATAAAAGGGATATACAGGTATGCCAAAGTATAATAATTATGGCGATTAATATCGCCTACCATAACTTAAGTATTAAATAACAAGGCTGCGGCCATTTTAAATTTATTGTTTTTACTGTGGCTTTTCGCATATTTTATAATACGGTCGTTTTCAAATAGTACGGTATAATCGTAGGAATGGAACAACTGTCAGAAAATACCTTACTGCTTCTTACCATAGCAGGGCGGTGTTTATTGATTATCCCATCGGCCAGTTCTGCGTGTTGTATCCACATATCAAAACTCATTAATCCGAAGTCCAAAGTTTTTGCATAACCTTTTCCATAGAAACTTAAAAAAACTAATAATGGCCTTTAATGATGCACCTGAAGTTGATGAAAATTCCAAAGCAAGCGAGGAATCCGTCAATGTTGTTCGTACATTATTTACTAAAAGAAACGGATTTGTCTTTCGGGAAGAAACACCTGATTATGGCGTAGATGTGGACATAGAGTTGGTGGTAAAAGAGAAAGATGCAAGCTCCTGGAAATTCCCCATACAGATCAAAAGCAAAACAAAACTGAATTTAATTGGCGAGGAGGACAACAAATTTATATCGTTTCCATTTGTAGTATCCCGGTTGGGATATTTAAGCAAACGTGCGCCTGCTTATGGTATTATCATTATTTACGATGAAGATGCGAAAATTTGCTATTACGACTATGTAGATGCCATTATTGCGAGATTGGATGACCATCCGCAAAGAGTTGGCTGGCGGGAACAAAAATCAGTTTCACTTCTTGTTCCTTTGCAAAAAATCGACTTAACCGCTTTGGCTGACATACACGAAACAATGGTGGCAAGGCATGAAAACCACCAGCAACTCATCGCTAATCATGGCAGAAAGTATGATATTCCTTATCTCCAGGTTAGTCAACAAGCGCCGATAGAAACAGATTTAACAGACCCCATACAAGCTTCAGCTTTTTTAATTAAGTACGGAATATTCTTATTCAACGAACAGGAGTTTACCAAAATCATGACCTTGTTCGGGGTGATTCCCGCTACTACTATTTTGAATACATTGGAATTGCTTTTCCTTGCATCTATCACTTATTGCCGTGCAGGAAATGTAGTGGATGCCGAATATTATCTGCGAAAAATCGGCAAGAGAAAAGACAGCCTTACTACTGACCAGTTGGGGGTTATACAATTTTCGGAATTAAGACTCGATTTTCTTAAGGGTAATATTGACTACGATAACTATCTGCAACAAATCTCTAATTTGGAAGATAACGTTGAAGGTGTTGAAAATAGATTACTGATCAAGATCAACAAGCTGTATTTTGAATTAAACAAAACGGCAGCCAGTGGGAACTTTGAGATAGAAACAAAAAATAGCATTGATGCGCTAACTAATGAGATTAATCAAGCGGAATTACCAGAGGATCAAAAACACTTAATGCTGGTCTATCATGCTGACAATATCAATTCGTTTGCTTTAGAATCTTTTCTGCATTTCAATAGCAACTACCAACTGAGCCGAAGCCTAAAAATTGACATACCAATGGAAGTCAGGATTTCCCTGGCCCGATTTAGTACGGCCATGATTCAACAGGCAACTAAACTGGGCTTGGATGCTTACCGGTTTGCGGATTCCAATGACTCGTTCCTTTTAAAGGCAAGCGCAGCACATAATTTGGGTAAGTTTTTCTTTCAGGCACGCTATTATTTTTTGATGCAGCAAATTGAGGAAAACCTTAGCACCAAAGATGAAATGATCCTGGAATACCGGAGATATTACGCCTTTAGTGTAACGGCGTATAATCATTTTATGAAGCTGCACATGCCGCAAAATGCGCATGAAGCCGTCTGCAATGCCTATGAATTACAATCTCTCTGTTTGAAATTGCTTGGATTTCAATTGGGTCAAAAAAACAGTGACGAACTGATGGTTATAATCCGTAAGATTGAAGATACTAATGACTTTCAACCTTTTAATTCAGCCGCAGATTTTATTAGTGAGGTATTGGAGCGGCAGAAATCTGCCGCACCGACAAGGATGGCCAGTATCGCTGATGACGCAATTGAACAACTGGCAATGGATGCTTTGAAAATAATGCAACTTCCAAAAGAACGCCTGCCAAACATGATAATCGAGATCAAAGCGATCCGATCATTTGAACAGCGTTGCAAAAATCCCGATATAGAACTTTTAACCAACAACAATCACATGGCCAGTAATGAAACTAAATACTTATGGCCGCCATCATTTGTACTTAACCAAAAAACCACAGGTAAGCAAACACCGCCTGATAATAATATTGATCGTTTGCTTGATAAGTTTAAGCACCTCTTAAATTGAAAGTGATTTTTAAATCGATCAATTAAAAAGGAAGATTATCATCTTCATTATCTTGCGACGGCGGAAAAGCAGCGGTGGGTAAAGAAATACCATTTACAATAAATAGGTTTAAAATATCATCACGTTCCATAAACATGATCTGACTTCTTTTTGAAATATCCAACTGACCGCCGATCCAATTCCGGGCTTGCTTAGTTATTTCTCCGCCTGCAATAATAAACGCATGATCTACCAGTACTTTCCTACTCGTCTCCGGATCAAATATTTCGTGACCAAGCATCATTGTCACCTGGTTCAATATTTCAGCGACATTTGCGTTACCGGGTTTGCTCACTCCAGCGGAATCAAGTTTGCCTTTTTTTGCTTGAATACCGAAATACAGGATATTTTGAGTTGGCAGCACATATTTCATCCAAATATCTTTTCCATATTCCAACGCTTTATCCTTATGCCCTGCAATTGTAATTCGTTGAAAACCTAAATGTCTAAATAATGGCATCAATATTTCTCCGATAAGTTCGTCCTCAGAACATTTGTTTAAATAGGCAGTCAACAATGTTTTACGTTCAAATTCAATTGTTGATAAAGGGCGATGTGGATGCTGTTCAGGCATTACAGAACCTGCTTTAGGAATAATGTTGACCTGAACGATTTCTTCATCCTGTGACCGTCGCATGGTTTCGGAAAATCTTTGTAATAAATCTGATTCTAATTCCTTGAGGTTGTTTTTCACTGCGACATAGGATTTTACATCCACTGTCACGAATATGGTAAAATAGTAAGTTCCATTATTCCAGTTGTTATAATCGGTTTGCTCTATGCTTATTTCGGCATTTTCAAGTAGATTGACAATGCCATCGGCATTTTCAGCTTTGGCGATTTCGATAACTGTTTGGAGTATCAATTGTGATTGTTCAGAATTATTTACCATGATTAGCTATGTCGTTATATAAAAGCTTAATGCCTCGCTTATTTTTATTTTGCTCATTGCGTTGATTTTATTCTGATCATCAGGCATTTCAACAGGGTAATAGGTTTGTACCCTTAAATAATCCTGTGGTGGGCCGCCTTTAACCGATCTTTTCATTGGCCTAAACCAAATTGCATAATCAGTGCCGTTTAGATTAAAAAATATAGCCTGCTTATTAAAATATTGACATGCGATATGCTGTTCGTATGCTTGCAGTATAGATAAAACCTCTTTCGGAATATTTCTAAAATCAACATTACCATCCTTGTGGTAAGATTTACCGGACCGATTGAATTTTATATCTGCTGCAAAATGGCCAAAAAGTGTGTGTATGTAAACGAAGCTATCAATAACAATTAAATTGCCACATAGATTTAGGTTTTCTTCAGGATTATTATTTTCCTCGTAATATTCACTAACCTGGTAATAAAGATATTTGCTATGAAGTATTAAAGCTTTTTCAATGTATTTATGCCGATTTGAACCCTCACCAAGGTTTTTAGAATAATCAATAACCTCTTTTATTAACCTGTTGGTTTCACTGGCAATAGTTTGAAGTAAAGCAGAACTAAATTTATCACCTAATATGACTGTTTTCCATTGTTCATAATGTTCGGTTAACAAGGCTACGTCTAATTTTTTTTGAGCCAATGGCAATACTGCATCTCGCTCTTTTACTTCACTCCAGCCCTCATGATCGTGCCAATACAGTAAGTATTTTTGCCAAAATAGAAAATCTGCGCATTGATCGAAATTTTCCGCCTTTAGAACGGGAGCGTTAGGATCATCTGAATAAATGTTTCTTAAACCTAAGCAAATAAATTTTGATTCTGCAAGTGATAAAACTTCTTTGTTAACCAATTTATTAGTTAACGTTTGTGTTACCTCCTGAAATCTCTCCTTTGGAGCTTCATGTATATTTAATAATTCATCTCGGGTAAAAGTCATATTTATAATATTTGGAATGCAAATGTCAACAAAATGATTTGTGGTTGTTTGACGATTTTAATCTTTGTTTCACCTAATCTCACCTTTACAGGAAAATTTTCAAAAAAATAGCCCTGTGATTATTTACACAAGGCTATCTGCTAATTTGAAATAGAATTAAGCAGTAAAAAACAAAGCAACGGCCAGTTTAAATCTGCTGTTCTCACTTTTGCCCTCCGCATATTTTATAATACGGTCATTTACAAATAGGACGGTGTAGTCAAAGGAATGAAACAACTGCTCTGAAAATACCTTACTGCTTCTTACCATATTGGTGCGATGTTTACCAATCAGCTTATCGGCTTGTTCTGCAAGGCTTAACCACATATCAAAAGTCATTAACCCAAAGTCCCACGTCTTCGCATAAGCCTCTCTATTGGCTTTAAAATGGGTGCAAACGGCTTGTATATCTTCTAACACTGCCGGTATTTCATCGGGAAAAAGCTCATGTAATAACTTGGCTTTGTCCATATTAGTTAACTGATTTATTGCTTTCATGATTTTAAGTTTAAAAAGGGCAACCCTTTAAGATTGCCCTTTGTGATTAATTTAATGCCTCGATGCCATGCTTTGAAAACTCTTTACACAAGTCAAATGCGGTTTGGCTTCTCTGTAATCCTGTGCCGTACATGATGGATTTAAACTTGCTTTCATCATCCTTGTAATTACGCACATTCTGAAAGTAGCCTGTAACAGCATTGTAAGCCCCAAACAAAGTTCCTTTGGTGGTTACCTCCTGTTGCGTTGGGTTAGTTAAAGCGTACTCCATTACACTACTGACCATGTTATTATAATTGGTTGATAATTCGTCTAACTTCCCGCTTTGCAGGTTCTGCAACACTTCTTTGTTCGGTGCCATTGCTACCTGTATCAAGCGTTTAACGGCATTATCAGTTATGCGTATTTTTGACCAGTTATTAAATACTTCCTCTAATTCGTTGGCTAACAAGTTCGTTACGCCTAATAATTGGTGCGCCTGTTTCAACCTATCTACCGCACTGGCGGTATGACGTATTTTAATAGAAGAGCTGTGATTGCGTAAAGCTGCATTAAGGGTATTTTGGCAAACTATCCTAATGGGCGTAAATGCTGCTGTGATACTGCCGTAACCATCGTGCGAGGTGGTCAAAAACAGGTATTGCTCTATTAAATCGTCCCTGCCAATACGGATATAATCAGGCAGTTTTGCCGTAATAAAAATGCGCTCCCCTTTACCTAACGCTCCTGCGGTTTCATACAAAATACCGTCCTTACCGCCTACAATGGCATCAAAAAAATCAAAAGCGTTTACGTTTTGTATCACTTCGTAATCATTACCCACCACGCCTAATACTTCGTCGGTGTCGGTGCGCACGGTGGCGTAAAAGTCGGGGACTTCTATTTCAGCGATAATAATATCCGTATCGGGGTCGGCTATATAGTTCCCGGTATCATAGGTAAATAAAGGGCGTTTTTCTACGTGGTAGTTTAACCCTGCGTGTTTTATCGCCTCTCCGCTGGTGGGATAGTCGCTAATGATCTGCCCTAAATTGTGCCATGCCTTTTCCTTTACGCTGAAAAAGCTATGCTTTTTTGTTTGTTCGTTATAATTAATGTTGTGTGCCATGACTGTTTTTGTTTACTGCGTCCTTGTTCAACTGTATAATCTCTGTTTCCAATACTTCCACATTGGCGGTACTGCCAATGTTATATTGAGTTTGGGTTTCCAGTTCCTTCATTGCATCCTGTATATAGCGGTGCTTGGTTTGGATAACCACTTTGATAAATAGAAAAATGGTGTCTTTCATCGCCTTAGCTGTTATAGGAGTTCATAAATTCCGCTAATTCTAGCTGAAACCCTGCGGGGTTATCCTGTGCCAACTGGTGGGCGTAACCATCCCAAAAAAGCTGGTTGGTTAATTCAATAAATAATTCTAACATTGTCGTAGATTTTAAGATTAGATGATGTCTTAAATAACGCCCCCTGTAGTTGAATACAAGGGGCGTTTCCATTTGATTAGTTATTGAGGAAGTATGATACCCGCTTCGATTTCTGACAGCTTATTTACGCACATGCTGTTTACCTGCTGTGCAACTGTCCAGATAATAACCGGGTTCTTGGTGGTAAACTTCCTGCGGTTATCGTCCTCAATGGTCAAAACGCAACCCTGATAGATATTGCCGTCTGTTTCGTCAGCATCCTCTTTAATGTCGATTTCAAAAGCTTCCAAATTATCAATGGTTTCCATTAACTTATCCCTTTGAATTTTACGGCGGTTCAACTCTGCTACTAACTTTAAAGTTTCCTCTAAATTTAAAGCGGTTTTTAAAGGTTGGGGCTTCGGCTCTGCTTTAGGTTCGGCTTTTGCTTCTTCTGCTTTTGGTTGTTCATTAACCTGTGCCTTTGGTGCTTCGGTTTCTTTACCTTGCTCTGCCTGCGGGTTGGTTTCCCCGGCTTTTACTGCCTCCGCTTGTTCCTTTGCCTGTTCCGCTTCGGGCTGTGGCTTTGCCACTTCCTTACTTTCTTTATTTACAGGATTGCCGTTTACAAATGCGGTTATTTTATCAATTTTAGCGTTATTAACAGCTTTGCTGTTATCTTTTACTTTAGTTTCCATGATTGTATTTTTTTAATATTTTTTATTCATTTTATTATGCGGGTGATAGGTCTGCGGTTTGTCGCTCTGCGGTTTCTAAGGTGGGCCTCTTTCGTTTGCTGTTTTCATGGTGCTTTTTTTTATGCTTTGTTTTTTAGGTCAGCTCGCATAGCGCTCGCTGGCTTTTTATTAAGCACCGCACCTGAAAAAGCCGGGCATAACGGCAAGGCTTTTGGGAAAAAAATACGCTCTCCAACACCCGCCGCGATAGCGGCAGCCGATGAAAGAATGAGAGGAAGATTTTTTTTACAAAACCCGCAGGGCCTGGCCTTGACGGTATGTCCCGGCTTATCAGAAATTTGCTGTATATAAAAGGCCAGTACGCATAAAAAAAACGCGCTTAGTCAAGCGAAGCCTTAAAAAAGAAAAAAGGGGGTGTGGAATACACTCCCGGCGCTTGTAGGAGAAGCGGTTGAGGGAATGAGCAGGGCGAAATGAGCGAAACGGCTTCTCCGAAGTTTTATGCCGCATCAATAGAAGCGGTAAAAATGGCCGTAATATTAAGCGCACTGAAGTGCTTATATATTAAAACCGTTTTAGATACTATTGAGAAGCAGGAGTGATGGCAATAGCAGCGCTATTCAGGTAGGTAATTCCCATACTTTGTTTTAAATTGCTGTTCTAAAAGGATAATACCATCGTGCATTTTAAGCAGGACATCCATACTTCCAAAATAAGTATCAATAGCCTTTTCCGTCAGGCCGGTACATTTACAGATATTTTCAGGGGTCAGCGCCTCATAGCCTTTTTCCATAATCAGCCTATCCACGGCGCTAACGCATTTTAGCCAGACTGTTTGAAATTCAAGAAAATCAATCGGTGGTTGTTGCTTTTTCATATAGTGGATACCTTTAAAACAAAAATACCGGACGTTTTCTTCAAAAAGTGTGACATGCCAATTTATATTTCTGGTAGTCACGAAGGGCAATAAAAAAACCGCCCCGATCAGAGGGCGGCCTGAATACAATAAATTAAAAAAGGGAATGGAAATTTATTTGGCTTTATTCTTCAATGAAGTAACTTCTTTACGGATGTCTGTAGCGGCACCTTTAATTTGTTGTAACCCGTTGCGCAGACGTGTACCAGCGGCCTTATTTCCTTTTTCGTAGAATGCAGCAGCATCTTTTTCAATGGTAATTACCAGGTCTTTTAACTCTTGAAATTTTTTCATGACGTAATTTTTAATATTTATGAATTTAGTTAATTAAAATTGAACCGATACCCGGCTTTAACGGATGCCTATGCTTTTGGTTTCTTCCAGGTCTTTTTCTTTCGTTTTGCCCTGGCTCTTAGCCTGTGCTTGCTCGGCAACATCCGGCTTTCTATATTGCTCGCGTTTTTCCCTGGTTCCTTTTTCAGTATAAAAATCCAGCGTTTTATATTGCGGAACAGCTTCGGCCTTAATTTTAACCTCTTTGTTTTCACGGTTAGTGATTGTCACCTCCACGCGGTCGCCATTTTTCATCGCTGTTACAATCGCCTCTTTTTTGGCTGGATCTGCCAATTCCTTAATTTTAAAACCGTTCAGCGCTTTCTCCAGGTCAAAGCCGAAATTAGGATCATTCATTTGTTTCAGCTTGAAATTGCCATAGTCATCCTTTTTCTGCTCAAAGTCCAATTTAACCCAAGCATTGTAGGCCTCGCCTTTATTGGGATTGATCAGATTTTCCCTATGTACGGTGCGCCCCTGTACCATGTTAGCCGCCTGACTTGCAGTAAAGCCCGCACCATCTTTAACATAAAATGTTTGTTTGATTGCCGGGCTGAAATATGCACCCCGGAAATTATCATTTACATAATTGACGTTACCGTTTACCTTGCTGGCCAATAGCTGTTTGCTTTCCGGGCTTTCACCCAATGCCAGTTCACTGGTGCCTTTTTGCTTTTTAAAAAAATCGATAGCCTCGTTTGGGCTTTCAAATGTTTTAACTAATGGCTTTTCCTTATTGTCCTTATTTTCTGTCAGTACCATATAGGATTGATTTTCAGGCGAAGGCGGCACTTTTCCTGCTGTTGCTTCATATTTGCCAAAACTGAATGTGTCTGAAACGCCTGATTTGTGAAAATGAAGGGTCAGATCGACCTGCCCTCTATCGCCTGGCAGCTGATCTTTAATGACGAAGTGCTGTGGCAGCAGCTTCATGTTTTTTTCAAGCTCATCAGCTACTTTGGAACTAAATCCTAATTCATTGACCTCTCTTCTGAGGTCTTGCAAATTGTTTAAATTCATATTTTTTAGTTTAATATTTATGGTTAATGGCTTTTAAGTTGATTATTGCGCAATAAAATGCGTTGCCCGTTTTTTAATTTAACCTTGATGCGTTTAACTTTTTTATTCAGCAAACCTTTGGCGGCATCAATCCCGGCACCAGCCGCCTGTACACCCAATGATTCGTCCATTCCCAAAAACTGCATACTTTGCACTCCGTTTCCTACGCCGTCCCCCGCAGCTTCACCTAATTCTGCTTCCGGCGCATTAATACCTAACAACCCGTCAAGGGAAAATACCGACAGATCAACGGGAACAATGGCATTTCCTAAGCGGATATTTTTGATATCCAATAGCAAACGCTGGTTGGTGATGTTACAGGAACCAAATAATAGCTGTCCTTTCGGTATCGTTATGTTCTTCAAGACGATAGTATCGAGCAAGCGTAATTTGACAACGCCGCCCTGCGCTACTTTCTGGTTGCCCTCGATCACTGCCGGTATCGCTTTAAAAGCACTATCCGGCTTGGTTAGCTGTTCGGTTTTGACTTTTTGTTGTGCCAGTCCGGGGTTTTGGATAGCCACGATCTTATCCAGCATACCGTTCAACTGCTTCATTTCCGGGTCGTCGGCATTTTTGCTGTTCATAGATTTGAGCAGTTTTTCCAGCTTATCAGTTTCCGGACTATTTTGCGCATAAGTATTTTCCGGAACAGGCTTAAAAGCAGGTTCGGGCTTGTTGATCTCCCGGCCGATTTGCGCCAGCTTTTGATTGATCTTCACAGCGTTGGCATCAGCGGAAGTACCGTAAGCCGGATGTTTAGCATTGCTGTCAGGTTTGTCCAGGGAAAATAAGGGGTTGGCGGCGTTATTCCTTGACCGTGCCGAGTCACGCGCTGCCTGGTCGTACAAGCTCCATTTGTCTTGCGGTTGTTCTTTTCCAAACTTTGCTTCCGGCAGTTCGGTATTGATGCCCCTGATACTTGCTGCATGGCTATCGGGCTGGCCTTTACCGCCGCCCAATGCGACAAATACCAGTGCAGCGCAAAACAGGATGATAACAGGCAACACCAGTAAAAACTTGCGCAGCCTGGCCTGTTGTTCTTCAGTTTGTTCTTTCATATTCTTTAATCTTAAAATGTGTTGATTATCATTTAATAAATAGCCCGGATAAGCAGCCAAAAGCTGGCTCCCCCGAATAACAGGAAGATCAGCAGAAGGAGCATCAGCTTAGATGACTGGTTCCAGTACTGCGTTTTCCGGTTCAGGTGGTCGGCTATCTGCCTTTGCCTATGGCTGATTACCTGCTCCAGATAACCGGTTACCCGGTTCTGTCGGGTAGCCGTTTGTTTTCTCTTGAATAACCGCATATTACTTGTTTTGAGGTACGTCATTGTTTTCCAGTATTTCCCATCCCTGTATCAAAAAGCCATGCGGGTTATTATCCGTTTCCGTTTTTAAATCCCTGATCTCTCCCTGGGTGACGAGCTTACGGGTAACGGTACTGCTTGACCTGACCAGCTTTTCAGTGGCAAAGCAGGTAAAGCCATAAGGTTCCTGTTTCAAATCGAGCCGGATGCTGTCCACATGTATTTGCTGGCTGATATTGCCGGAAACCAGGTTGTTGTAATAACCTGCCTCTTTCAAATTATCATAGGCGGTTTTGGCGGTGCCATCTGCCAAATACAAAGCCTGGGTGATGGTAGCTTGTATTTGTTTATCATCCGGTACCAGGTTAAAGAAATCCTCATGAAAAGTCTTGATATGATCACGAAGCTCTACAGGCAGATTAGCTTTACGGTCGGTTGCAATGGCGGCCAATACTTTGCCGTTATACAGGATATGCACCCGGTTCTGCGCGCGGTCTGCGAACTCGTAACTTTTATAGATCCCAAAGCACAATACGATTCCGTTCACCACCATCAGTACGATGTTGAACATCCTTTGAAGTCTGGCAACCGTGTCTATATTTTTGAGTTGTTGAAACATTTTTAATTCTCCGATTAATGTGTGATTACACTGATTCATAATTGCCCATTAGGCATTAGGGGTTTGTTTCCCGGACAGCCGGTCTTTCTGGTGGCTGTTGCTATCACCCGAACCTGCGCTGTTATAGCCTTTCATAAAGTCGGAAGGCGCATTGAGGACGTTACTTCGTGCCTGTTCTCCACGTTGTCCTATGGCTGCGGCAGCCGATGAGGCTGTGCTTATCGTAGTTGCTGTTACGCTGTTTATTCTTTGCAGCATCCCGTTACCGCCATGCGCATGTACAATAAAATTTGCTACGGTGGGTACGGAAAAGTAGCCCACGATCCCGATAAGCAGAAAAATGATGTAAGCACTGTCGGTGGAATTAAAAAAAGTATTCCCCTGGCTTTGTATCTGCGCAATATCGAGTTTGAGCATATTTTGTTGCACCTGTCCGATGATGCTACCGAAGATATTGGCGATGGGCAACCACATAAATATGTTGACATAGCGGGCCAGCCATTGCTGCAAGCTATGCTGGAAACCGTCAAAGACGGACAGTCCGAAAACAAGCGGCCCCAGAATAGCCAAAACAATCAGGAAAAAGGTTCGTATCGTATTGATACAAAGCGAAGCTGCCGAATAAACTACTTCCAGCACCTCGGACATCCACTTGCGGATGCTGTTGCTGAAGTTGTATTGCTGTTTGGCCATCCAAAACTGAATATCGCTGCCAATACCGGATAACCCGCTATTGTTATTACCGTTAGGATCGTCAGGATGTGAATACTTGTACCACTTATCTTCGTCGCCGTTACCGTTATCACCAACATACATTTGGTAGGCTGATGTTTGCGATTCTGCGGCTTCCTTTTGCTGCAATAGCTGCGCTATGGCGGTATTGGAATTTTGTACCATTGTACCGGTTGCGCTTACTACCGGCTGCAATACACCATTCATCAGGCTGATCACTGCCGGGAACAAAAGGATAGCAATACCCAATGCGAAAGGCCGGAGTAAAGGATAAAAGTCAATAGGCTCAGCGCTGGCGATCTGCCGCCACACCCGCGAAGCGATATACCACAAAGCCGCAAACCCGGCGATGCCCTGCGCCGCGCCGATCAGTTGGCTGCAAAGGGGCAGCATTTGGTTGTACACGTTGTCGAGTACCGGCTGCATACCCTGCAAGTCGCTGGCCAGCCCGTCCGCTTTGGATAGGCCCGGCAGGAACAACATAAGCAAAACCGCAATTGGCCCCACCCAGACCCTCCCCGGCAGGGAGGGCTTTCTTAATTGTTTTAATTTCATATTAATAAAGGTTTTTAAGTGTCTGTATATCATTCTGCGCTTTTTGCCGCTGAAGCGAAAGAATGGCTACCTCGCTGTCAAAGTGCCGCAGAAAAACCAGCTTGTTTTGCGTGTCCGAATAGATATGGTCAATAGCCTGTAAGCGTTCAGCATCGCTCATACGCAGCGTTCCGGCGGTAATAACATTTGCCAAATTGGTCAGGTTATTGATACTTTGCGTAAGCAACCCGCTAAACACGCTGTTCATGTACACCAGTTCCTGGGCATTGAAATGACCGCTGGCGTTGGCCTGCTGCCAGGCCTCCTTATATTCGGAAGCGATACTGGCCTGGTTAGCGATAATATCAGCTATCCGCCCATATTTTCGCACTTCCGGGCTTATGGCCATCAGGCTGTTTAAAAAAGCCGAATGCAGGTTAAAATTTCCCTCGGAAATATCCTTAACCTCTCCGTAACCCTGTGTAAGGATGGTGTAGCCGGTCTGCATGTCGGAAAGGATCGCCTTAAACTGGGTCAGCTTTTCAAGATCTAAAACCAGTTGCTGAACATCCTGCGCAGTCGAAGCCTGCGCATTTGCATTAACAGTGATTCCACTTAGTAATAACACTAATGAAAAACTGAAAAAGCTAATCATGCCTTTCAGCTTTCGCTTTTTGTCTCTTAACTTAGTTATCTGTTCCATAGAGTTGATTTAAAGTGTTGATATTTTCGGTTTCCTCGCTGCGTTGCAGGGTTAACAGCCGAACTTGGTTAGCAAATGAGCAGGTGAAAACATATTTATCCTTAATAGCTGCCGTAAGCTTGTTAATGCGTTTGATGCGCTCATCGTCCGACATAACTAATTGGCCCGGTGTTAATACCGTTTGCAAATCACCAAGGTCTTTAGCGCATTGTGTGATCACATTTTGCTGCACGCTTTGAATATATGTTTGTTCCTGAGCGGTCAAACCAGCCAAATTGTTTATCGCGTTGAACTGGCTGATAATGCTTTGCTGTTCTGCCTGGATAGTGGTTAGATCGGTGCTGTTTTTAACCAGCGGTTTAACTGCCGACAAGGAACTGTAGTAAGACTGATGCAGCATAAACTCGCCATTTTTAAAATTCCCGATAGCGCCCCATTCGTTTTTTGCGATGTTATAACCTTGCCGGATACCTGTTTCACAGGCGTTTAACGCGGCGATTTGTGCAGTCATGTTTTTGATCAGCGTTTTGCCCTGTTTAAACCAATCGTCAAAGGTTTGCGCCTGAACATTAGCCGTATTGAGCAATAATAGCAGAAGCCCCCCTAACCACCTGAAAGGGAAACCTTTAATTAACTTATTGAATACCATAGTATTGTTTAAGAGTTAGCACCTCGTTGTTGTCATTCGCCCGTTGCAGGCTGAGCATTTCATTCTCCGTATTGAATTGCTGCAGATCATTGTAATTAGTGTCCATGTGGTCTGCCGCCTTGTTGACAATATCCATCCGTTTGGCATCGGGCATTTGCGTTTTGTTGGCGTTGATCACCAACAAGATCTGATCAAGGTCTTTTACGCTGGCCTGCAAAATCCCGGAATATACCTGGGTCATATAGGTCAGTTCATTTGCGGTAAAATGTTTGTCTGCTTTGAGCAGGTTCCACGCCTGGTTATAGGAATTAACTAAGGCCACCTGCTTTTCAGTCAGTTCGCTAATCCTTGAATAATAGGCAATGGCCGATTTAATGTTCCACAATTCCTGGTAATATTCGCTGAACAGATCTTTTTGCTTGGATGACCAGTCGGATATTTCCGTCAGCTTCAGTTTCGACAGTTGGTTTTCAAGCGTTTTCTGAGCGTTTTGCAGCCATATTGTTTGGTTCTGCATACTTTGTACCTTCAGGTCAATAGCGCGAATCACCCTGCCAACGGTCGAGGATATAACCGACCCGACAACGGCCTGCGCATCGGCCCCCTTTGGTATGGATACAAAGACGGTTATTGCTGATATAGGCAGAATAACCATATACTTTTTAATTGCGTTCATATCATTATCTGTGGTTTCTTCGGAGTGTTTCATTGATTTTAATTTGGTTTTTCAATGGCAATGAAGCTTCGCTGCGCGAGGTTTCATAAAAAGCCCCCCTTACCCCCCGAAGGGAGTGTTGTTTTAAATGAATAAATAATTGTGTTAATTGATCTGGCCTACAGCTTCCAATACTCGCTGCTGCCATTGAGCAGGCTGCCCTTATCCGGTTGAAACAACAGGAAATTCCCGGTCTGCATAATTTGCAGGATCTGCTTTTGCTCGTCCCATTCGCCCGACCAGTGCTTGACCTGGTGCTGTAAAGGCTGAAGCTTACCTTCGCTGATGCGCCTGTATCCTGTCTTGCGGGTAATCAGGAAAATATTTTCCGTGTTCCTGCCCGGCTCGATGATGAGTGTATCATTGGCAATACTGTAATCGCTACGGGCCTGACTGACATACGTGCCCGGTATAAAATCCTTGATGTTGCCGCTGCTTTCGCTGTGGCAGGCGGTTAATCCTAAAATCGCCAGCGCCATTAAAAAAATGTAATTTTTCATATTGTTGATTTTTTAATTATTGTTTTGAACCATTGCCGCGATGCCTTTTTCCATGCTTCCATACTGTTCGGCATATTCAAGTACTTTTGCTTTTTCCGATGCTTCGGTGGTATAGGCATAATATTCAGATGGCGATACTTCGGTGCGGTACACTTTGGAACTTTGGCCGCCCAGACTAATGAATACTTCTTTGTATTTGTAAGCCGGGTCATTGGCTTTGTTCATGGATAGGATAAGCGCCTTTTCCTTTTCGGTGAGGCCCAATAGTTCCTGCACATCGTCAAATTTGTTTTGGTATTTGCTTTGATCGAGCAGTATCTTACAGTCGCTATTATTGACGATAGCCTGCTTGATGATCGGGCTGCTTAAAATATCCTCGACTTCCTGTGTTACTACGATGGCCTCGCCAAAGAATTTCCGGACGGTTTTAAACAAATACTTGATGTACTCTGCCATACCGTCCTTGGCGATTGCTTTCCACGCTTCCTCTATTAGAATCACTTTTCGGACGCTTTTGGGCAGCTTTCGCATCTTGGAAATGAATACCTCCATGATAATGATCGTAACCACCGGGAACAAAATTTCATGCGACTTGATATTGTCCAGTTCAAAGACTATAAAGCGTTCATTCAGCAGATCAAGGTTTGCCGTAGCATTCAGCAGGTAGTCAAATTCCCCGCCTTTGTAATAAGGATTTAGCACATAGAGAAAATTAGCGATGTCGAAATCCTTTTCCTTTACCTTACCGTTTTCCAGTACCTGCAAGTATTCCCCCATCAAAAAATCATAGAAAGAATTGAATCCGGGAAAAATGTTCGGTTGCTTGGCTAAATGCTGGTAATAGAGCGTGATGGCATTGGATATGGCTACATATTCTGAACGGGCGAAATTCTCGTTCTCCTTTTTCCATAAGGCCAATAACAGCGTTTTCAGGCTTTCTTTTTTCTCAATGTCCAGCACCTCGCCTTTACCGATATAGAAAGGATTGAATTTGATCGGGTTATTTTCCTCGTAAGTGAAGTAATAGCCGCCTGCCAGGTCGCAAAGTCCTTTATAGCTATGGCCCACATCCACCAATACGATATGCGAACCTTGTTCATAGTAGGAATTGACCATGTGGTTAGTGAAGAAAGACTTACCGGAACCTGATGGACCTAAGATCATCTTGTTTCTATTAGTGATAAAACCTTTTTTCATCGGCTCGTCGGATATGTCCGCTCTGACCGGCCTGCCGGAAAGCCTGTCGCCCAACCGAATACCAAAACCGCTTTGCGACGTGCGGTAATTACTTTCGAGATTAAGGAAACAGGTCGCTTGTTCTAAGAAAGTATCAAATGTGTCGTTCATCGGGAAGTCGGCAGCATTTCCGGGCAAGCCTGCCCACCAGATCTGCGGTGCACCGTCAGTTTCCTGTTTACCGGAAGCATCCATTTGCGCCATAGCGGAACCTACCTTATTCCTGATCTCCTGAATTTGATCGGGGTGATTCGTCCAGGTCATCACATTGAAATGCGCTTTGACAGGCAGCCTTTGTTCGGCAATCGCTTCGTTCAGGAAGTCCGAAGTGGCATCCCTTGCAATCGCATTTTCTCTGCTATAGGCAGATAAAGATTGTAAGCGTAGCCTTTTCTTTTCCAGCCCTTTGAGTGTTTTCTGTGCATCTCCTATGAAAATGAACTGGTTGAATAGGTGGTTACAATCTAACAGCAAACCTAATGGCGAAGCAAAACCCACACTGAATTTGGTTTTATCCGTGCTGTAACGGTCATAATTAACCCGGCTGCCGCAAAGCGATGGTAAGTCTTCCACATCGGATAGGGTGAACAATTGGCAATGGTTATCGCCAATCCTGATCTCGTCTTTTAAATGCACGTCTTTGATTACCGGCCTTTCGTTTTCTCTTTGCAAAAAACAGTATTGCTCAATGATACCGGCCTTGTTTTTTGTTCCGGCCAGTTCCTCATCGGTGAGGCGCTTCATGCTCACAAATCCGCTGTCCGTTAAGATGCGTTCAAAAGCCCCGGCCTTTTCCATAAAGTCGCGAAACATTCGCTCGTTTAGCATCTGTGCGGGTACCGGTGATTTGCGCATCAGGCCGGAATAACCGCTGCTGGCTGCTTTCCGGTTACCGGGCTGCTTGGTGAGCAGGATATAGCAGCTATGCTCCAGGTAAGGACGGCCCTTGAAATAGTGTTCGCTGGCTTCGGCTAAGAAGCTGGCCGACTGTCCCAATTTGCTATCATAACCTGCCCTGGTAAAAACATCCTGCTTGTGGACGATACTATGTTGGGGCAGTATTTTGATCGCTTTAAGCCACGCATGGTGTAAAGCTTCGTATTCCTGGCCGGACAGGGTGAAAATGTCCGGCAGCTCCAGTTTGTAGGCAATGGTGATATCGCCTTGTCTTGACAAAATGCAGTTACTTTCAACCTTATATACCGGCAATATGTCTTCAATGTTTACCATGAACTTGTTTCGTTAAATGAATAAATGGTTTTCTTGACCTGAACTTTAAGTAATCCGGTAGGCTGCGTTTGGCGTTCCGTTTGAGCAGCCCGTGTTGGCCATATTTGTGGCTCAGACGGAAAACTGTCGTGATCAGGCCGGTGCCTGCGCCGCCGATCAGGATGAGGCAAACCCAGGTATTAACTCCGCAGATGTAGAGAATTGCAAAAAGCAATAACAAGGCGACTAAGCCACCGGCCAGATAGCCGATGTATTGGGCTTTGACCCCCTTGAATTCAATAGCCTTATTGATGCCTTTATTGACCTGATATACACTGCTCATAACCCGAAGAAGCTTTTGATGACGGTGGCAACCACCACTAAGAAAATACAGGAGCCGAACCAGGCGGCAGCTACCTTGTTGGTATCAGGCTCGCCCTCATTCCATTTTCTAAACACTTTAATGGCACCGACAATGCCCAGGATGGCACCAATGGCATACATCAGGTTGCAGCCTGCATCAAAGTAACCCTTGACCATCGTGGTGGCCTGGGTGATTCCTGCCGAACCATCCTGTGCGAAACAAATGTTGACCGTAAGCAGGCCGGCAAGGAACATTATGGTTTTGGTGAACGCGATGCGTTTCTTTTCTGACGGTAATTCGCGGTAAGCGTCGATCCCGTTCTTTAAATATTTATAAACTGATTTAAATAATGATTTCATGGGTTTAAATAATTAGGAGATTAATTCCAAAGGTTAGCTAACTGGTCGTCGGAAATGTCAAAAGGCAGGTTCTCGCGGATATACTCATTGATGGCGGCTTCGTTCGGGGTGTTCCTGATGCCGGGGTACTTGGCCTTGACCATTCCAAACAGCGACACGAAATCTTCTGCGGTACCGCCCTCGTTTTCGAGGATGTGGAAAATGGTTTTCAGTTCTTCCAACACATCGGGCACTACACCCAATTGCGTTTCCCTGTCGTCTACATCCTCATGTTCCCTTTCTTTCGGCGCGAAACCGAGCAGGTGCGCTTCCACTTCGCTGATACCATCGGGCAAAGACTGTTTGCCAATCAAGTCGTCTTCCTCATCAGGATAGTCTTCCAATTCGTCGTCCCATTCCCGCCTGATTCGTTCGGGCTGCTTAGATTTACCGGGTAGCTTTGCGGTGATTTTACCCCTGAAAAACAGGAAGAAGATCACCGCATACCAGGCTACGGTAAAGATGACTGCGGCAACTAAAAACTGCTGCCATGTAAAAAAATGTAGTATCATAAAATTGCTTTTGCCCTGCCACCCCATTGCGGCAGGAATTACAAAAGCAAAGGTTGGGAAGCTGCAAATCCGGCTTGGACAAGTAGCCTAAAACTCTTTTTAATTATTTGATAATCAAAAAAAAACAACTACCAACCCTTTTTACTTTCACGTTTAGATGTCAGTTTTTCAGGATTAAATTCTTCGTCTTCTTCGATCTTTTTAGTAACAGAATCGCGCAGATTATCCAAAAAACGGGTTCGGCTTAATCGCTTGCGCCGTTTGATTTCTACAAAACGCCTTGCGGGGATTCCTATGGATACGTTGAAGTGTTCTTCCAGCCATTTGAAAATATCGTTTACACCCGCCTGGCCGTTATTCAGCTGTCCGCTGTCTAATAGGCCGTAACCTAATTCTACGAGGTTGATGCTCTCGCCTGTCCAGTGTAAAGGCTTGGATTGGTAAGTGCTTGGTAAGGTTAATTGTGAAGCTAATGTGCCTAACCTAAGTTGTTCCAGGATATATTCCTGCAACTTTTCGTAGGCTATAAATTTCGCAAACAGGTGATCGCCACAGGTGGAAAATTTAGGATCAGGCTCACCAAATTCTGGTATCAGCACTGACGGTACTTCCGCTCCCCGAATAAAATACAGTTCATCCATTTCCGTCATACCGGTACGATAATATTGATACAGGTAAGCGTACTGCCTGAAATAACGCCGGATAATCTCCAGTTCGCTTTCATAATAGGCCAATAGCATTTTCCATGTTCCGACAGGTTTGTTTTGCTCCAGATTGTATCGCTCTTGTTCAAATATCTTGGCGGCCAGAAAATTTGGTTTAACATTTTTGAAAAAATAAATTTCTTCGGTTTTGTCTTTCAACGGGTGGAGTAATACCTGTTCTTGTAATAGCAACAGTAAGCTGCGGATCAACAGAAGGGCCTTTGCTAAACGTTTCTCAATGGATAACTTTTCTACGTTAATATCTAAAAGGCCGTCTGTAAGCTGCGTTGACAGCTTTCCAATAAATTTTGATAACATATACAGATCTATTTAATTAATCCTGCCTTGCCTGGTTCACAACTGGCACAACTTTCACACGGGCAGGAAATAAGTAAATGTTCTTTCCATAATAATTCGGTTTGTATGATATAAAAAATCTAACCTGAAGTTTATGGAGCAAATTTGACCAGAGTCAGCAATATGGGCAATAGGGCTTTATACTCATTTTAACATAATGAGGGAAAACCACTATAAGGTGATAATTGCGAATTTCAAGATTGAAATAACTTTTGGATCATCGAAACTTTGTTATTTACAAGTGTTTTTTCGTAGATGTGCTGAACGTGATTTTCAACGGTTTTTCCGGCGATGAATAGCCTGTTAGATATTTGTTTGTAGGTCAGTCCCTCCTTAATCAGAAGAACAATTTCAATTTCGCGATGAGTAAGACGATAATATCGGCACATTTCTTCAAAGACCTGTATTCCGTCTCCGTGGTTGGCCAGTTGCTGGAGACGCGCAAATTCCTCGCGCGCATGTTTTATAGATTTCCAGATAAAGAGAAAAGTGATCCCGACTATTCCAGTATTAGTACATAGAACCTCAATTAATTGACTGCTTTCTACCAAACCAAAAAAGGCAAGTGCAGCCCAGGGAGTAACTGCTACATACATGGCGATTTCTTCCACATATTTATTTTTATCCTGTTGCGTTTTATATTTTATGAAGATGGCACGGAAAATAACATACAGTAAAATGAGTGCGTAAATAAATGGTGCTATCATACCGTATTTTATGTCAACATTCAGATTGCCGTTAATGGCATAAATGACAACGAAGAACACCAGATAAGGGCAAAATAAAAAAAGGGGAACCCCAAATAGTGCGTGCCAGCGCAGTTTTTTTAAATCAAAAGCTTTGTAAAAATAATAGGGAAAGTAAGAAGCCATCAAAAAACCACTGCCATAGGCAATCATTTCCTGAATATCCAAGGGGATTTTTATTTCTGAGTCAGGAAAAAGCCCGCCTGTAATGTTGTAAAAAAGCATCAATCCCAACAAGATCAGGTACCATTTGCGTTGCATGTCCTGTGGCCGGAATAGATAATAGAAAAACTGGAAGATAAACATCCCCGTTTCCAGCAAAATAAAAATAAATGTTACAATATGAATTTGCGTCCCAAATACCAGCATACTATTAAGCTTGGCTAGATGCTTCGTTATTTAGGAAGTACAATGTATAGGTTAGTTCGAGTTTATCATAAATCTTAAAACCGAACAGTTTATACCAAGAAAGATTTTTTAAAGTTGAAGTCTCTAGAAAAACAATACGAGCATTCTTTTTTGAATAATTAATGATTTCTAGCAGAAGTTCGCTTCCAACTCCCATTTGCTGCTTTACAGGGTTTACACCGATAAACCATAAATAAGACATCTTTACAAGCGGCTGTTTAGCTTTAATTTTGGATTCTCTTTTTAAGACTTTTCTTAGTTCTGTCAATCCTATTGACTGAAAAACAAGTTTTAAATCAAGCCATAAGGTGGAAAAAGTTATTTTTTTATTTTCCGGATAAAGGATCATTCCACAAGCTTGCCGATCGTTAGATAACCAAACCTCACCAAACATCAAACAGATTTCGAAAGAATATTCGATTAAAGCCTTGATTCTTTTTTTTCGATTTTTGTCTTGGCACACGATATAGTTAACGCTTTGATTCTCATCAAAAGCAAGGGACAACAAATTGACTACCCAAACCTTGTCAGCAACTTTCGCTTTTGTCATAAATTTTTTTCTCGACTTTTTGCTATTTTAATGTTCACTTATTTTTTACTTATGCCAAACTATTTACTGAGACGAACAGTGATTTTATAAACAGCCGTCACACACATAAATTGCCCTTGTAATCAATGAGCGAAGGCCCATTTTTACTTTTCATTGAATCGAGGCAATATTTTTTAAATTCTAGGCCCGATACTTAAAAAGTGGTTTTGCAAAATCGAATGTGTTGTTTATTTATGCCTCTACAGTAAGAACGTTTTTCATACTCTCAAAGAAACACGAATATGCAAGAAATGACTATGTCAAGAACTTGGATAAACTGGTTAATTTAATCTTTCTCTCCTTTCGAAAGCCAAAGTCGGAATGCCGACGTTTTATTTAAAATCAATAAACTATTGGCCCAAAAGAGGTCGGTTGGATAAGGGAGTTAAGCAATTTTGAATCAGTATTTGAATGAGTTATCGCGTTCTAGTTATCTGACATTTTCTGTCTTTAATGTCTGCCTGTAGCAAATGCTACTTGGCTCTTATGAACAATTCATAATGATTAAGTTCATCAGGCTCAACTTGCATGACCAGTTTTTTACCCTGTGTTTGGTTATCCTCCAATAAAGCATGCGCTGTTATTACTGTTTGAACGTTTAATCCACCTAAAATGCTTATGTCCGGGGCGGAAATAGCCTTTACTGTTAGTAATAAAGCTATTTTTGTAAGGTTATCGCCGTACCATTTTTTATCGCCTGAAAGAGAATAGGCGTAATTAGAAATATTTAGTATTAGTGCTCCTTTATTAAATAACCCTTCTCTTGCCTGTGCTGTTGACAATGCCGTTATATCTACGTAACTTCCATTAGTGACGATCACTTGGGAACAAATTTCAGACATTGCGCCGCCCACAATATCAACGCTGTGATTAAATAATACCCCGCTGTTTCTTTCTATTAATTTTCTGGCAAGATGCTCCTGACTGTAATTTACGATTTGATGTTCCGGCAAGCCAGCGCGAATCAGCTGCCGGGTACTGTCCGCATTGCCGGCTGTAACAATCAACTGTTTATACCTCTGAGCCAGAAATAATTTGACCAGTGCCAACCCAACGCTCCCCGCGGCCCCGGCTACAAAAATACTGTCTTCTTTTTTTACTGGAAGCCTGTTTAACACCTGCAAAGCAGTAAGGTAACCCTGCGGAATGGCCGCAGCCTGTTCAAATGTTAGCTGGCCAGGTATTATCGCCACAATATCTTCAGGAACACTGATATATTGAGCATAAGTCCCATTTGATCCCATACTGCCAGACGCTGCGAAAACCCTATCACCTATTTTAAATAGATTTGCCAAAGTTCCCGTCTTTACAATAACACCCGAAAACTCCCGTCCCAAAATATTGGAGTGCATACGTTTTTTTTCTGTTTTGCCCTGTCGCATTTGAAAGTCGATCGGATTAAAACCGACGGCCCTGATTCGTATCAGGACATCGTCCTCTCCGATAGTAGGAATGGGTACGTTTTCGTCAAGCACAAAATTAGTTACGGGACCAAAATCTTTTAATAATATAGCTTTCATATGTCATTTTACAACTCAAAATTAGGATTGAATAGTTTATTTTTGGTATGGGTTAATCACGTGTAACCGGTTACCTTGGATAAACTACCAGAAATGGCTACAATAACGATCAACGGAAACAAGCAGGAAGCAACTTGCAAACAGGAGCTAGCCGCTATGCGGGACAGTATTGAATTACTTGGCGGAAAATGGAAATTGATGATCATGCGCTATTTAGACAACCGTCCTGTAGCAACCAATACATTTAAAAAGATACAACGTGAAAATGACGGCATTTCTGCCAAGATGCTGGTCAAAGAATTGCGTGATCTGGAAATCAACCTGCTTATTTCCAGATCAGTAATGGACACGAGCCCGGTAACGGTCGCCTACGCAATTACGGACTATGGACGTAATGTTTTACCAGTTGCCGAAACGCTTGCTCAATGGGGTTTAGACCATAGAGAAAAAATAAAGGAATATCAATAGAAGTTTTGGTATATAAACCATCTAAACGCACTCTAGTTTTTATTTTTAATCTGTTTAAATGTTCCTGAAATTTTAGTTGACAGGAGCATATTTTCGCTGACGATTTGTAAAAAAGTGGTCAATGAAGCCTTCATTGGTATATCTAGCTGAGTAGTGTTTAAAGCAAATAATGTAAATTCATAGGTATGCGTCCCAGTTGGTGGCAAGGGCCCCTGGTATGATTTAAGTTCCTTGGAACCTTGCGGCATAAGATTGCGACCGGATAACCCTTCTTCTATAGAGTGAACTTCAACCGGAATATTGTAAACCAGCCAATGGGTAATGATCCGTGTTTCAGAAAGTTTGTCCAACATTGAAATCGCTAACGATTTCGTACCCTCAGGAATATTTTCCCACGACAACGGTACTGAAATATTTTCTACATTTTTTCCATGTTTCTGTGGGATTTCTGTACCGTCCGTAAATGCAGATGATTTTATTTTCATTATTTTTTTTCGTTTTTTTACTTAATTTTACTTCAATCAGGCAGTACCAAAAATAGTAATTGGTTTCTTTGCATATTTACATTAAAAGGAATGCCCTAAATAAATAAACTTTTTCAACTCTTTGTCTCCTGTAATATAGTTATGATGTAATGATAATATCGTAACTGGATTTATCAGGAATCTTCTTAGCCGACGCACATTGCCAAACCATCTGTCAAACAAAAAATTATGATGAGTGTATAGCTATTTGGTCAACCATGTTGATTTACATTAAATAACTATTGCTTTTTGAGTTTATAGGTATAGATATTACTTCCGAGTGTTTTTATCAAAATCAAACTGTCTGATTTTATAACATAGCTATAAGAGCCATTCAACGTTAGATTGGTATCAAAGTTGTCCGGATGGGCTAATGTAGTGACAAATGTTACCTGGTCTCCTTGCAGTTTAAAGGTACCCTTATCGATTCCTCCTGGATAATTAGGATGTATAACGTTGCCTGCGGTATCTGTATAATTGGAACCGGAAATCGATGCCGTCACCGTATTAGTTATCGGTCCAGTTTTAAAAGCATCAATAGCTTCATTTGCATAAAACTGACCAGAATAGCGGCCATTCAATGAAACTTCTGGTTTAACGTTGGAATTTTTGCAGCCAAGTAAACCAGATGCAAGTAAAGTAACGATAAGATAATTTGTTTTTGCTGTTAATTTCATAGTCATTGTTTTAAATATTACGTATATAATGATCGATTTGCTACAGGCACACGTTAAAAAGAGACAGAAAATGTCAGATAACAAGGTTAATATATCAGAAATTTCCTTTCGACTCTTGCATCAAGGCAGCGGCATCTTTAATGAAGCGTATTGATAAAATTGAAAATTGCCTCTGAAAACCATGTTGATTTTTCCTGGTATGAAGTATGCGCCCCCTCATAAAGAACTACCCTCTGATCCGGAAACCGCCATAATTTATACTGTTCAGGCCCCACTGCATAATCTCGTAAGCCGCTAATGACAAGAACCGGGCAATGGATGTTGCTTGTGTAGCTGATATAATTTTCGAAATACTCACTTATCTTCCAAACATGACGCTGAAAATCCTGGTTGAGTTTTGGTGTTGAAGCGCTGATGAGTGAATCTTCCATATCTTGTTCGGCTTGGGAACTGAACATAATCTTATATTCGATACCTTTTTTTGCCAGTTCCTTGTGTACAGCTATCATTTGATCAAATTTAGGCAGTTGCTGGTCAACTTTAATAGTGTCTTTTTGCTCTTCGAGTAGCCTTAATCCGTTATCAATGTGGCTTTGCAAACTTGAGTTCATATTTAAAGTGCAGTGCACATACATTAATGAACGGACGTGTTCAGGGTAATCTTTCGCGTAGGCAGTCATTAGTATTCCGCCAAAGGAATGGCCCATTATGTCCCACCTTTGTATCTTTAAGAATTCCCGTAATTCGTCAATGTCTTTTTCCATACGCTTGATACTGTAATCATCATTCTTAGCAGAGCCGGAGCGCCCACTCCCCCGCTGGTCAAAATAAATCATATGCATTCGCTGCTCAATAGTTTTTGCTGCCGGTGTTACTTCAAATATATAACTGGTCAACCCCGGGCCTCCATGAACAAAAAGACACGACTTTCCTTTTCCGGAAATGTGAACATAGAGCTGCACACTGTCTGAAGTGGTGAAAAAAAAGTCTTTTTGCTGTGCATGGCCGGATTCAAATAAGGCTGTTAGTATTAAAAATATAATTAAAATCTGTTTCATATTTTATACGACCTGCTTTTATTAAATTACGTTACACTAATTATAGTATTTCTTTAATATGGATTTAAATATTTGATAAAAGTTGCCAGGCCTCGCTATTTTTATTTCTGATGCTTCCAGAACCGGCCTTTTCCTTCGGTTATCCATGCCACGGCTTCCTCCATTCTTTTCTGCCGGGTCTCGTCGGTTTTCGCATCGGTGATCCAGACAATGTATTCCTTGCGGAACGAGTTGGATTTACTTTCAAAAATTTCCTTTGCTCTGGGATGAGCAATTAATGCCGCTAACAAATAGTCAGGCGTTTCCAATACTTTAGGTTTGTCGTTTTCTGGCTTTGCCCTTTTTACCTTGATGCCTTTTTCGTTTAATTGGATGGCCTCTTTGAGCATAGCTACAAATTCATCATCTCGTGGCAGGTCCGCCATACCACCAACCTTTCCTAAAAATCTTTGAATGGGTTTTAGATCTTTATTGGCCTTCAGACGCGGATCGGTCATTAGTTCCCCTTTCAGAAATGTGAAAGAACAATGATTTCTATACGCTGCAATCACAAACAAATGATCATTTTTATAATCGAAATGGGGAAACCCCCATTTAATAGCCTCAATTGCCTCCGGACAATACTGGTGAACAAGCTTGCGCCAATGTGTCAATACCGGCTTTGCGAATTCTGCCGCACTGGCGATGTAGTTATCTACATCTGCATTATAGTTCATAAGGGGGGCGTTTAAGATTGCGGAAACTGATTAATATCTACAAAAGCTATTTCCCATTTGTGGCCGTCGAGATCGGCAAAACTATGCTGGTACATAAAGCCATGATCCTGGGCCTCTTTATAGATCCTGCCGCCCAGTGACTCTGCTTTGCTGACAAACTGCTTTACCTCGTCTGGCGAAGCAGCATCTAGCGCGATTAGTACTTCTGTGGATTGTTGTGCATCACATACTTCAGTTTCAATAAAAGTTTTGAAGTAAGTATCGGTGAGCAGCATGACAAAGATGTTGTCACTTACAACCATGCAACCACCTTTCTCATTAGTAAACTGGGGATTAAAAGAAAAGCCAAGATTTTGGAAGAACTCAATAGATGTTGCCAGGTTCTTCACTGGCAGATTGATAAATACTTTAGATGGCATAATAATTAATTTTTGATCGTGCAAATAAACTCAACCAGTCGCAAAACATTTTGGTCGAAAACTTGGATAATCAGGTCAATTTAATTATTAGCGGCGTTTCCGGAACTCCGATGGTGATAAACCGATGTGTTTTTTGAAAAATTTGCCAAAATTAGCCGGGTCTGAAAAATTAAGCTGGTAGGCGATTTCTGCGATTCCCAGATCGGTATATTGAATGAGTGACCTTGCTTCAGCAGCCAGGCGTCCAACAATAAAGCTAAGCGCGTTTTTGCCGCTTACTTGTTTGATGGACTGCGAAAGGTAGTTGGCAGTTACCGAAAGCATCGCCGCATATTGCTGCACGCCGCGTTGCTCAATATAATGGTTATCGATCAACTGGATAAATTTACGCAGTAGCATTTGCTGTGTATTGGCAGGGAAATTCTCTTTTTTCTTCTCCAGCATAAAGTCGTTCAAATAACAAAATAAGCCAAGCAGTTTTATTTTGGCTTCCATATGTTCAGTTTGAGATGATCTTTTATATGCGTCAAATACCACTTCAAAGTGCGTTGCTAGCTGGTCAAATGTGACATGGTCAAACTTAAACAGGTTGGTATGCAGGAGATCAAATAAAGGGAATTGCTGATGAAAATCGGGCTTAAAGAAAGAGAAGCATTCTCGTTTAAAATAAATAACATATCCTTCCAGTGCATTGTTATGCGCAAAACTGTAAACGAGGTCAGGAGAATGAAAGACCAAATAGGAGTCGGGATCTTGCACGGATTGGTCGCCATAATTAACTTCGATCTTACCAGAATTGAACAGTAAAGCGAAGAAATAAAATGACCGTTTAAAAGGCGGTCGGTAAACCTCAATATCCTGACCGAGTTTTTTTAGGCGCAGACAATAAAAATCTGGATCGGCCGTCTGTGCGGGCCACGGTATAGAGGCAAGAAAGTCGTTAATTTCGGTATAATAAGGAAGGACTCGTTTTGTTTTCTCCATAAAATAGATTACAAGTGTGTTCAATGGCATAAATAGTTATATCTCTTTAATAAAACAAATTTGCGGCCTAGATATAGACTTACACAACTTTGTCCACTGCTTTTTTCAGTATATCAACCCCTTGGCCAAGCTCCTTTGCATTTAACGAGGCATATCCGATCCGAATAAAGCTTTGATTAGCAGACTTATAAAAGTAATCGACCCCATTGCTAACAGTCAGGTGCATCTCTGCCGCTTTCTTTGCAACATTCGCTGCTTTGATGCCATCCCGGTATTTCAGCCAAATCGCAAATCCACCGTCAGGTATTTTAAAAGATATTTGTTCACCGAGCTTTTCCCGGAGCAGGCCGCAAAGAATGTCCCGCCGCTCATGATATATCTTGTTGACCTTTTTAAGATGCCTGCCGATATCCCCATTATTTAAAAGGCTGGCCATTGCTTCCTCCAGTAGTTGTTCGCCCTGACGGTCAATCATCCTGCGCAGCTTTGCAAGCTGGATGATCAGGTTTTGTGGCGCCACCACGAAACCTATACGGATGCCAGGCGCTATCGTTTTACAAAATGAGCCCACATAAATAACACTGCCGTAATAATCGGCGCTGCATAGCGGTAAAATAGGGCTGCTGGCGTAATGAAAATCATAATCGTAATCATCTTCAACGATCGCAAACTTATACTTCATGCTCAGCTCGAGCAACTGCATTCGACGTTCGGAACTTAACGTCACTGTAGTTGGCCGATGGTGATGAGGTATCACATACAGTATTTTTACTTTCTTCTTTTTGCAGATGTCTTCCACTGCGTCAAGGTCGATACCCATTTCATCGACAGGGACAAGGGCCAGCTCAGCTCCTGCCTGCTCAAAAACCTCGTTGGCTGCCGGATAACCTGGGTCGCCAGCAATGACCGTATCACCTTTGCTGAGCAAAATCTGTGCAATAAGATAGATAGCCATTTGTACGCCTTTGGTTACCAGGATATCTGCGGCAGACGCCTGCACTCCTCTTGTCTCAAACAAGAAACGCGCCAGCTCAGTACGAAGGTTTTCTGAACCTTGCTCCGGCCCGTACATCAAATACCTGGGTGTAAAATGATAACCACCGAATCGCCGGTACTCCCTGGCCATCAATTCAATGGGCGCGAGCCTCGTATCCGGAAACCCATCATTGAATACCAGGTTGCTTTCCGGGTTCCGTTTAAACATATGCTGTGTGGTAATCTTATCTGTGAACTGGTATAAGGTTTCGGTGGCGATCCCAACGCGCGGCACCATGTTCGCAATGTACCGAGGCGATACCTCGGGCAGGTTCCTAGCCACGAAGACCCCTTTTCTCGGATACACATCTACCCAGCTTTGTGCGTAGAGTTCATCATAGGCAGCGACCACCGTTTTACGATGAATATTTAAACTTTTGGCAAGCACACGACTGGGCGGTAATGCAGTCCCGGGTTTTAGCGTGCCCTGGCGTATATAGGCAATGATCCCGTTCGTCACCTGGAGATAGACAGCTACCGGAAGCGCTTTATCTATTTTCAATAAACCTTCTATGACTTTCATTCTGGACTACCTTATTTGTGTTTTTTGGACTATATAGATAGACCAAATCTACAATACTTTTAGTCAAAAAAAAAAAGTATAATGAAAAAGACAATTGTTATTCAACTGATTTCAGTTTACCTGCGCCTCTCAATTGGCATAGTTTATCTATGGGAGGTAGCAGATCGCCTGGGTATCCTCGGGGCAAATGGACAGCCACATGTAGGTTGGGGCGACTGGACACATTTCCTGTCCTACGCTGAAAAGGTGATGGCGTTCCTGCCAGGCGGTTTGATACCTTTTCTCGCTATTATCGCCTCGGTCGGCGAAGCAGGCTTCGGCCTGCTGCTGGTTCTGGGACTTTTTACCAGGTTTGCAGCCGTGGGCAGCGGATTATTAAGCGGAGCTTTCGCCATTTCGATGGCCATTTCATTTGGTATTGATGCTCCTTTTGCCTACTCGGTATTTGCCCTTAGCGCGGGAAGCCTGCTATTGGCCACTTTGCCTGCCTATCGCTGGAGCCTGGACGGCCTAACGCTTCGCCACCATCAAATGTCATCTAAGTTAACTGAATTAACGACCGTCTCATGAAAGCAAACCTGATTTACAAAACGACAGGCCTCTTCCTTTTGTTGTTAACGTTTAACCTGTGTCTTTTTGCGCAGGCCCATATCATTGCGCCGATCACTGATACGACGATACTCAAAGTGTTGATCAACACTCGGGGAATCCATAATAAAAATGTGAAAATGGAAATGGTAACCTTTTCACCGGGCAGTTCGTCATCTGCCCACCGGCACCCCTGCCCTACTTTCGGCTATGTATTGGAGGGTAAAATTGAATCAGTCTTCGAAGGGGTGCACCACCTTTATAAAAAAGGCGATTCCTTTTATGAGAAACCTTATGGCCTGCATTCGGTCACGCGGAACAATGATCCGTCAAAGCCCGCAATATTACTGATCTTTTATCTCAATGACCCATCAAAGCCCACCTCAATTCACCTTAAAAAATAAGCTCATGAACACACCATCAAATAAAGCTTCCACGCTGCTCGTTATCCTGGCATTCGCAACGGTATTTAGCGTATGGGGCTCCACCTATTTCTTTATCAGCCTCGCGCTGCATGGCTTTCCGCCCATGCTGATGGGAGCTATTCGCTTCCTCTCCGCCGGTATTTTGATGATGGCCTGGTGCGCACTGAAAGGTGACCGTTTGTGGAACAAAAAGGATGTCGCCCGTGCCGCAGTGAGCGGTTTACTCATGCTTTTTGTAGCCATGGGATTGGTGATCCTTGCCGAGCGTAGTATATCTTCAGCGATGGTGGCCATCATGATATCCGCTAACCCTCTATGGTTCGTTGTGCTTGACCGGTCGAACCGGGCCGTAAATCTCAAAACCAAAACAACTGTCTACGGACTGGTTCTTGGTTTTATCGGGATTGTCCTGCTATTTAGCGGGGCCGTCACGAAAACTACACTGGGTAATATGAATCACCAGAGATTTTTCGGGTTCCTCATGATGATCGCCAGTCCTATCGCCTGGTCAGCAGGCAGCCTTTATTCAAAAAAGAATTCGGGTACTGCTCCGGCACGACTAACGGCAGCCTGGCAAATGGTCATTGCCGGCCTGGCCTATCTGCCCGCAGCGGCCATCCACCATGAGTTTTCTACATTTCATGCAGGCGAGGTACCGTTGAAGGCTTGGCTGGCTATGGGATATCTTATTATATTCGGCTCTATTGCTGCATTCAGCGCCTATATCTGGCTGTTAAAGGTCCGGACCGCTGCACAAGTAAGCATGTTTGCCTATGTTAATCCCGTCATCGCCGTATTGCTGGGCGTGCTTTTTGCTAAAGAAAACATTTCAGGATTACAGGTCTTTGGACTAGCGGTAATTCTTTCCAGCGTGCTGCTGGTCAATCTGTCCAAATATGGCGCCCCGGACGTCAAAAAGTTCGGATCTAGGTTATTCATATATAAAAAACGATTAAACAAACAAGTATTATGAAAACACGAATGAATATCAACGATGCAGAACCCCGTATCTACCAGGCCATGGCGGTAGCCGACAAACAACTGCCCGCATTCGACCTTGACGCAAAATTGCAGGAGCTGATCAGGGTAAGGATATCGCAGATCAATGGCTGCGGCTACTGCATCGATTATCATACCCAGGACGCGCTTAAATTGGGAGAAACGGCGCAACGGTTGTTCGCGCTGGCTGCCTGGTGGGAAACCCCATTCTTTACGGAAGAAGAACAGGCAGTCCTTCGGCTTGCAGAGGAGGTAACCAATATCTCGGCACATGGTGTATCCGATAACACCTATGATACTGCATTGAAATTATTGGGTGAGCAAAAGCTGGCGCAGGTAATCTTTGTCACCGTAACCATCAACAGCTGGAACCGTATCGCCATCTCTATGCACATGATCGCTGGTGAATAATCTGATTTGTGGATTAACTATTAAAACTTACTAAAATGAAATATCAAACAATATGTACGGCTTGCGGAACAGGATTCCAGGATGACAGTCGGCTTGCTGAACTGTGTCCGATTTGCAATGATGACCGCCAATTCATCCCCCTGGCAGGACAGCGCTGGACAAGTAGTTCCGCGCTGAAAGAAAATCACTGCAATAAGATTACGCAGCTGAATGAGCGACTCTATACTATTAAAACCGAACCTGAATTCGCGATTGGCCAACGTTGTTTCTTGGTTACTTCGCCAAAAGGCAATGTGTTATGGGATTGTATATCGTTGCTGGATGAACAAACCGTCGATTTTATCCGGTCAAAAGGCGGCTTAAGCGCCATCGCTTTTTCCCATCCTCACTTTTATACGACAATGAATCAATGGGCCAGCGTATTTGATTGCCCGGTCTATATTCATCACAGCGACAAAAAATTTGTTTCTTATAAAACTGATGCAATCCGGTTTTGGGAAGGCGATTCACTGGTTTTATGGGACGATATCTGCATTGTTCATACGGGCGGCCACTTTCCCGGAAGCTGCATGCTTTCGGTAAAAGGGCTTTCTCTAGAAGGTACGATGCTTTGCGGTGATTCGCTCTACATCTCAAGAAGCAGGCGGCATACTGCGGTGATGTTCAGTTACCCCAACCAGATCATGTTGCCCAAAGCCGACTTCCATGCCTTCTATTACAAGGTGATCAAGCTCAAATTTGACACTTTACATGGCGCCTCCTTTGACGGGCAAAGCCTTTTGGGAAATGCCTATCCCATTTTTATGGACAGTATGGAGCAGTATTTGGAAAACTACGGTATTGCGGCGGTCGAACCTCTTAAAAAATCCCTGTCAAAAGCCCAAACGGATATACTAACAGTAAACAAGATATAAAAATGCAAACAGCGCTTAAGACCTTTATCGGCAATTACGCAAATATCGAAGAAGAAAAATTAGATGCCATAGTAGGAAAATTCCGACAACGTACGGTGAAGAAAAATGATTTCCTGCTGCGCCAAGGCTCAGTTTGCAGGGAAGTTATTTTTGTGCAAGAGGGCTGTTTGCGGTTGTATTATTTAGCAGATCATGTGGAAATATCGGTTTGGTTTGCCTTTAAGCATTCTTCAGCTATTGAGATGTATAGCTTCATTAGCGAGAAGCCTTCGGATTATTTCTTACAAGCTATCGAGGAATCAACGGTTTGGTATCTCCCTAAAAAGGAATTAATTCAGATATACGGCAAATATCCAGTAATGCAGGAGGTCATGCGTAATCTTTGGGAAGATGTGATTCTAAATCTGCTTGAACGTTTTACATCACTCCAAAGAGAATCAGCCGAACAACGCTATCTCGAATTGTTAAAGAAGCCGGTATTTATGCATAAAATCCCTCAAAAATACCTGGCCTCCTTTATCGGAGTCACCCCGACATCATTAAGCAGGATAAGAAAAGGTATCCGTTAGCAATTTGTTGTCATAGGGCAATTTTGTTTTCATCGTTAACGGCTAATTTGCGCCATTAAATTATAATTATGGAAACTATAAAACTTAAACTAATTGACGCTGAAAAAAAAGCTGACAACCTTTTTTCGGAAATTGAGCGCAGAAACCTGATCGTAGCAGGAAAATCAGAACGCGACTTAAACAACGAGATATTCAGCCTGGCGGATGAACTTTTTGGAATAAAAAAATACTGGCACAAAAGAATTGTCAGAAGTGGCCCAAATACACTCGCTCCTTATGACGAAAATCCGCCTGACCTTATCATTCAGGAAGACGACATTTTATTTCTTGATTTCGGCCCCATATTTGAAGATTGGGAAGCTGATCTTGGACGGACTTATGTGATTGGCGCCGATCCGATTAAACACAAGCTCAGGGATGATATTTTTGCAGCATGGCATGAAATCAGGGACTGGTTTTTTACACAGACGGAATTAACCTCCGCCCAGCTTTATAATTACTCGGTGGCCGTTGCAAAAAGAAATGGCTGGGAATATGGCTCTGAGATTGCAGGTCACCTGATAGGTGAATTCCCTCACGAACGTTTGGAACCCGGAAACTATAATTTATATATTCATCCCGAAAATCATAATAGTATATTCGCTCCTGATGCTCTTGGCAACAAAAGACATTGGATATTGGAGTTACACTTTGTACATAGAGAGAAGCAAATAGGAAGCTTTTTCGAGCAACTTTTGGTCTGATAATCCATATTTTATTGCTTTCAGCTACGCTCAAACTTGCATATAATACCGCCACCGATCATATATAAGTTGGCCTTTACCTAAGTCATTGTACCAGTATCCTGAAATGTTTGCAAGGGACGTTAGTCAATTTTTGAGCAAATAATTTAAAATACCTATCACGGAAATAAAACAGCAAACAAGGCCACTCAATGAAAGGGTGGTTTTTATAACTGGCGCTTTAATCATTGTCTATGGCAATGGTCAATGTGAATCTGCCGAGCAACCAGCCCGCGTTATCGATAGTTATGCGCAAATGTATTAATAATGCCGATCCACCGAGCGCCATGATGTCTTCCGATCTTTCAAAAGTGAATGCCTAAGCGTTTAACCCTCCGTCGATCGTTAAAAACGAGCCGGTGATATAGCTGGCTTCATCGCTCGCCAGAAAATTCACCAATGCTGCGATCTCGTCTACTGTGCCATAATCCGATAGCGCCATGCGGGTTCGCAGGAAATCAGCGCGCGGAGCGTCAGCCGGATTCATATCCGTATTGGTTGGGCCGGGCTGAACCAGGTTTACAGTAATTTTCCGGGAACCCAGATCACGGGCCAGCCCCCGGGTGAAACCCTGCAGCGCAGATTTACTCATGGTGTATAAAGTTGTTTGCGGCCTCAGTGCATTATCACCCATATTGCTGCCAATAGTGATGATTCTACCACCCTCAGGCATTCCTTTTACAGCCGCTAAAGCAGCTACAAAAACGGCCTGTACATTGACCGCCATTATTTGGTCATAATCTTCAAGTGTATGCTCGTCAAAGGCTTTACCTATATAGATCCCGGCGTTATTGACAAGGATGTCGATATGGCCAAAGTCAGCAATAGTTTTCGCAACCGCAGCCGTTATATCCGACGAGATAGCACTGTCTGCTTTTAGTGCGATGGCGAAGCCGCCCGAAGCTTTAATTTCAGCGACAACACCTGCTGCCTTTTCAGGTGAACTTACATAGGTAAGTACGACTTTTACACCTTCGGCAGCCAGTCTTTTTACAATTGCTGCACCAATACCCCGGCTGCCACCAGTTACCATTGCAACTTTATTCGTCAGATTTTTCATAATTATTTTATATTTCTGCTAAAGTAGCTTGTCCACTGTATATTTGCAGGTAAGCATCAAATTGTTAGGTACTAACAAAAAAGTAAAAAATGAGAAAAGAAACATCTACTAATGCTTTGAACGAACGGATGATCAACGATAGCTGCGGTATGGCTTTCTCGCTTGCGATCATTGGTGGCAGATGGAAACCAGCAATATTGTGCCGGCTATCCTACGGCACCATGCGCTACGGTGAACTAAAAAAAGACATTAAAGACATATCAGATCGCATGCTGGTGGCGCAGTTAAGGGAAATGGAGAAAGACGGGATCATTAAACGGATCGTTTTTCCAGAAGTACCACCTAGGGTAGAATATCGCTTGACTAAATTGGGCCAAACTATGAAACCCATGCTGGAAGTCATGTCCGAGTGGGGAAACATGTATAGGAATCGCATTACCAATTAACAAAATGGCGCATTCGCTTCGTAAGAAAACGTCAACATGAAATAAATCTTATATAGAAATATTAATATTTCTTAAACTTGGCGCGCACAAAATAATTAGTTAACAAAGACCGTAGCTCAGTTAATAAACTAAAGCGCTGGTCTGTAAAATATGTATTAATTACCGGAGTGTAAATTTATCTATAGCGTTCATAAAGCCCTCCCTGAATTTTTCGCTTATTGGAATTTGTTTGCCACTTAGATAAACATGGTTATCCAACACTTTGCTAAGATGTCTTGTGTTAATAATGTAGGAATTATGAATACGAATAAATGGCATGGAAAATTGTTCTGCCAGATCCTTTAAACGGCGGTAGATCAATAGCTGTTCATTTGTGGTAACCAAACGGACATATTCTTTTTGTCCTTCAAAGTACAGAATATCATCATGTAGTATCTTATGCAGGTTTTTACCTGATTTAATATAAAAGTGTTGATCGTCATTTGGATGCCGGCTGGGTGAGAAGTTATTTTGAAGGCTAAAATGTGATTCTACCTTTTGAACAGTAACCAAAAATCGTTTTAACGAGATCGGTTTCAACAGGTAATCAATTGTTTGATAATCATAGCTGGCCAAAGCGTGGTCAGAATAAGCAGTCGTAAAGACCACCTGCACATTAGATGGTATCAATTCTGCAAGTTCGATTCCGCTTAATTGGGGCATATTTATATCTAAAAAGACTAATTGTGGATTTTGGATTTTAATGATTTCTAAGGCTGAAACCGCATCATAGAACTTTCCGGTGATATTCCAGCTTGTATACTGACGGACGAACATATCCATTAACTCTACCGCATAAGGTTCATCGTCAATGATTATACAATTTAAATTCATAAGACCGGGATTTTTAATTCTGCTATAAAAGAATGATCATGTTCAGTTGTATTGAGCTCAAATGCGGTACCATAAAGTAATGTCAGCCGGCGCCGGAGATTCAATAGACCAAATTTTCCGGTATTATTGACGCTATCGTTTGTGATTTTGTTAGTAGTTTGAAATAGCAGAAAACCATCTTCCTGTTTTAACGAAAGCATTATGGAATTGCTGCCAGATTTATCAATCCCATGTTTAAATATGTTTTCGACAAAAGTCATCAGTAACATGGGTGGAATCAGGGCGGCTTCATTACATTCCCTAATAAAGCTGATCTCCGTTTTAAACCGGATACGTATACGCTCCAGTTCGATATAGTTTTCCAAAAAGTTGATTTCAGTTCCGATAGATACGCTATCTTTCGGACTTTCCTCAACAAAGTAACGCATGATATCTGCTAACCGCTCTATCAAAACTGCGGTTTCCGGTGCCTCTTTATATAAAATATAATTAATATTGTTTAACGTGTTAAACAGGAAGTGTGGCTGCACCTGTGATTTTAAAAGGCTGAGTTCAGCCTCGCTTTTCTGCAGCAGGATTTGTTCTGATTGTTTTTTTATGGTGAAATAAGCCAAAGCGATCCGGAAAACGAAACTTAGGACAAAAATCAACACCCCTGCAACGGTAAAATTGGCGAGCGATATAAATGTTATCGGTTCAGGCTGGGATGGCAGGATCCGGTTATGCAAACCCATGATCGCGTAGTTGCGCGACACCCCGATTATCAGCAGGAATAGTGCAACAAGAATGATATACCAAAAATATCGTTTAGCAGCAAAAAGGCGTGGATAGAGCAAATTGATATTCCCATAGATAATGATCGCATAGAAGCTGGTATTGATCAGCGCAAAACAACCCGATTGCAATAGGCCGTCCTCCGGAAGCAGGGTAAAAAAACCGACAATAAATACTGCTGTCCAAACCTGCAGCTCCAATTGTCTTACCGTTGCCTGACCCCGAATCAATTTCATTATTATAGTGATAACGTGTTATATGATCTTTGATGCAATCCTGCATCAATATTTAAGCAACCGCCTGTTTTTTAAAATATCACACTAAAAGTGATATCAGATAAGTCTGATTGCTTTTAATCGATAGCACGTTAAATATAGGCAACAATTGCATTTAATCACCCGACAAACCCAGTTTGATCTTATAGCGGTAACCATGTCCGGCCCCGCCGTAATCTTCCATCTTTAACACCTCATTTGATTTTTTACTGATCCAAAAACGTTCATACCCTTTTTCCGGTGATTGATTAACATTAAAATGATTGAGAACCCAGCAGGGAATTTTGCGCCCATTGTGATCGGTTAGAAGATCATCACCGGTTACCGTGTACATCACATCTTCAGCCTTTCCAAATCCCGGGTCATAGTAATTGATAACAAATGTTCTGCCCGGCCTGTAATTTAATAAAGAGTAAATGATCATATCCGCATGCCAGTTAAGATTGTATCTGGTAAATGATTGTTCAAAATCATTGATGACCGGTTGCCTTACAGAATCCGGTATCGCCGCTTGATTGTTTACGTTAATAAATTCTACTTTTTTTGATTCAAAGTCGAATTTCATGGAATATCCCAGGGCTTTCCAATAAGTTTCCTGTAAACGGGTCGAGAAGGTTCCGGCATCAAAAATGATGAAACAGCGATGCTTCATAGTATCAGTATCCCATTGTTGCAGTACCTCAATTGCCGGTTTGTTATGATAAGGCTCCTGTTTAACGTTGAAAGATATGTAGGTTACACGCGTCGGTGCGCTTTCTTTATTTTTCTTTGAATATAGCAGATAACCGAAATTGCCGGTTTGCAATTGGTTCATATGCAGATCCGCAGGCCTTACTGTTATAGTATCGATATTATCCGCCAAAACTGTCGAAGAAAAGGATAAAAAGAATATCAGTGTAATAAATGATTTCATGGTTAGTTTTTAAGCCGCAAATATTAATTTTCTTTTCCGGCGCCAAAAAAAGATTCAATAACTGCCCTCGTATTTCTAACTATTGTCGGGATATTTTACGTGCATGCTTTTACGGGATAGGAGGACATCCGCAAAAACAGGCGGCGCGAAAATTTTAAAAAACAGACCATTGTGCTGATGGTAAAGATTGCATGGTTAAAACTAATCAACCAATCGTTAGAAATTTAACATGATTGGTTTAAACCCGTTTTGACTCTCTTTTAATACTGTTATGTTTAATCCATTAACAATGATTTGTTGGCCATTTAACAGCATTGTTCTAATGGTCAACGCCTTTTAAAACTTAAAGCCTGTAAAATGCACTTTAATAAAATCATCCAATCTGCTAGTTACATAACGCTTATATTGTTTGTTTTGCGGTCACCAGGCATGGCCTCTTTAGCGCATCGTAATAATAAGGGGGCTAAGGATTTTGAAATTAAGGCAGGTAAAAAAGATACTGTCAATAAAAACAAATCAAACGCGACTCTTTTTGTACCCGGCGAGATTGCCCCGAAGGCTCCTATTAATGCGTCACCCGCTTTCACACCGGATAACTTGCTCTTTTTTTTTACACAAAGCCAGGGGGGAAATCATCTTACTATAATGGTGTCTCAACGGAGCGAAGGAGTATGGTCTGAACCCAAAATTGCATTCTTTTCCGGTAAATTCCGAGACCTGGAACCTGCTTTTTCCCCTGATGGAAAATATTTGATTTTCGCGTCCAACCGACCCGAAAAGCCGGGAGATTCTGTATTAACAGGCCATTACAACGGACAGGTATTGCCGGGCAGCGGCGGGAACCTTTGGAAAGTAGATTTCAGCGAAAAAGGAACTCCAAGGATAACCCGTCTGCCGGGTGTCATTAATGCAAATAGTTCTGTATTTAGTCCATGTGTAGTTGCGGACGGCAGCCTGTATTTTATGCGCGCGGACAGCGGTGCGAAATTTCACATCTACAGGTCCGCATTTAAAAATGGCATTTATCAAGCGCCCGTTAAAACTTCTTTCTCACTGGACCGATTCGGCGATTATGATCCGGCGGTAGCACCAGATGAGTCATTTTTGATCTTCTCTTCGGCGCGTCCGCCTGCTCCAAAGACAGCGGACCTTTTCATTGTTTTCCGGGCATCTGAGGGCTGGAGTGAACCTGCTGACCTGCGTTCCATACTGGGCGACGACGTGTATGGTGTTGAAGCACGCCTGGCACCGGACCTGAGTAAACTCTATTACAGCAATTCCCGAAGAGCTTCCGGTGAAACAATGTCCACAGAACAATATATATGGAAAGTTAATATAACTGCATTATTAAAAGCACGTGGAATTACAAAATAATATTATAGGAAAATTCATGAAACACATCACTTTGATTCAAACAGGCCTGATGGCCGGTTTGATAGTACAATTTATGCAACCCGTCATTTCTTTTGCTCAAAATAAATTGATAATCGACCCTAATATTATGCCCGCTGTATTTGCCCCGGGAATTGTCAGTACCGATCTCGATGAAGGAGCGATTTCGTTCGCACCGGACGGGAACACGGTTTATACCTCTCAGGGAAATTTTGCGACCATTATCTTCTCGAGGAAACAAAATGAGCATTGGACGAAACCAGAAGTCGCATCATTCTCAGGAAAATGGAATGATACAGATCCTTTCATGACGCCAGACGGGAAAAGGCTTTTTTTTATTTCGGACAGGCCCCTTAAAGAGGGGGATCAGCCACAAAAGGTTATGCAAATCTGGTACACAGAACAAACCGGTCCAAATCAATGGGCTCCACCGGTGCATCTCGATACCCTGATTAATCGTGACGGGGTTGGCAGTTTTGCTCCATCGGTCAGTAATAAAGGGACACTCTACTTCTGCTCCAGGAAAAAAGAGCATCCAGGAATGCAAAGTTATTGCGCCGCATGGCTGGGAGATAATTACGGTCCGGCAACGCTAGTTTTGATAAGCGGCGTAAACAGTATTCAGGATCCTTTTATTGCTCCGGATGAAAGTTATCTAGTATTTCTCAGCGGCAACGATCTCTATATCACTTTTCGTAATGGCGGGGGGTGGGCTCAGGCTCAAAAATTAGGGAGTAATATTAACAATGGGGATCACAATGCCTCTCCCTATGTATCGCCTGATGGTAAAATGCTTTATTATACATCTGCCAGGATAAGCGGCTTTTATGACAGAACCAAGAAGAAATCTGTGATGACCTATGATAAATTTATGAAAGAAAACAGGAGTGTTTATAATGGTTCGGGAAACCTATTTATGATACCCCTCCATCTGGTTAAGAACTAGGTGTATTTATATTATTGGGTCATTGAGTAGTTTTCGGTAATTAAATAAACAATCTCTCCAATATATTTTAAATAGTTTTTTTTCGCTGAGTTGTCCATCGTATCGAAACTTTCATTGTTATATAAAACTTACTTTCTTTGGTGTAAACGAAAGTTCTAATATCAGCGGTACCCCAACAAGCTGATATTAAATCAAACTCATCTCTTATTTTGCTAATTCCATTTGAGAATGTTCAATTAAACTATACCTATGCAAAACATGCGACTGTGATTTAATTGCCTTATAATCAATTAACTGCTTTGTTAACTGAGATACGTGTTGATTTTATTTCGTTAATCACGTTAACATTCTGCTAACGTGCGGTCTTAATATTGTCTAAAGGCCAGGGATCGTAATTTAATAGACACACAAGTATGAATAATAGTTATTTAGCATATCTATGTAAGATTTGCTGAAACAGAGAATTAGCTAGGTTAACAGTGGTCATATTATCACTTATGGCATTAGCCGAAAAAGAAACCGTGATACTTACTTTGAATTTACCAACTGGTCAATAGGCAACGGCGTGATTTCCAGAAAGCGAAAGCCCGATATACAACCGGCGCTTACATTGACATGACCTGCCCCTGTGGTTCCTCATCATTTTTGTCCATATTCTCTGGCTTAACTGCTTCTTTTTCGACCTCCTCTAGTGTTTCAGCAGCTTTTCTTACTTTTAATATGCTGATCTCTGTATCTATCAAGGTCTGCACATCCGCTTTGATCATTAGGTAGTTTTCTTTTATATCCTCTGCTGTTACCTTATCTATTTCGGGAATAGGTCGATACCTATTTTCCTCTGCTTTGATGGCAGCATGATCGTTCTGTATCTCGCTGTGAAATACCTTCAATTCGATTTTTTCATTGGGATTATCAGCCACCATGCCAACAAAAGTACCTGACGATAGTGCTGCTATTTTTGAGGCGGGTACGGCATAATCCAGCTGAGTTGATTTACTGATGGAAGTATCATTGCTGTTGATGCTTACACTGTTGCGTTCCTGCATGATCTTACCCACGCGTTCGGATAGCTGTTTGGCCGTATCGCCCGTAACCTGCCCGCTAATGATATTGCCGACGATATTTATAATCACTTCGGCCTGTTCGCGTCCGTAGTCCTTTTTTAACTGGCTGTAATCCTGTATGCCTAACGTGGTAGCGACCTTATTTGATCGGGCTGTTGCGATCAGGCTGTCGATATTGTTAAAATAGATGGTCGGAAACTCGTCAAAGATCAGACTGCTTTTTAACTGGTTCTTCCGGTTTGCCAATTTGATTACCCTGGAAATATACAGCGATAATACCGCGCCATAGGTTTGCAGTTTCTGCGGGTTATTACCCATGCAAACGATTTTGGGGTCTTTGGGATTGTTAATGTCCAGTGTAAAATCATTGCCGGATAAAACGTAATAGAGCTGCGGTGAAGATAGCCGGGCTAAACTGATCTTGGCACTGGCGACCTGGCCCTCTAATTGTTCCTTAGCCTTGTTCTGAAAAGCGGATATAAAGGGATTGATTAATACCTTAATTTCTTCCTGCTCTTTTAAGATCGGGAAGAGTTCTTCGTAATCAGCTTGCATCAGTTCAATTACATGCGGTAAAGTACAATACCTGCCGTTTGCATATTTGCGCAGATACCAGATAATGGCTGTTAAAAAGTTAATAGGAGATTCCACAAAGAAATCGCCTTGTTTCTTGATCCACTCACGGTTTAAGCCTAAAAGAATGGTACGCGATGCTTCGGTAGCATCGGTAATATCGTCCATTGATTGCGGGTCAAGCGGGTTGCAGCGGTGTGTACGGCTTAAATCATCAAAATTGATGAGGTAGAACTTAGGTTTGATCTTATAGTTCTTTTGGTATTTCTCCAGTTTATTATAGGCGATCTTAGTTAAGTCGTCAAACTTAAAATCATAAATAAACATGCTGAATCCCTTTTTCAAATGCTGGTCGATCACATGCCGGATGACAAAGTAAGATTTACCTGCGCCGGGGGTACCCACCACTAATAGGCCGCGAAACGGGTTAATAAAATTGATCCAACTGTTACGCACTTTACCTTTCAGGCTGTATTTTGCAGGCAGATTGATGGAATATTCATTTTCAAGCAGGCGTTCCTCTTGAGGGAAAGTTTCATTTTCAGTATTGAAAATATCTTTTTGCAGGTTTAGCTTTAATAAACGGGATAGTCGGCCACCGCCTGTTAAAATGAGCAAATAACCTATGCTGGTTATACCTATATAACGTATTGCTATGATTGTTGCAGTAGCATTAAGGTAAAAGCATAACACACTGATAAAGTATAAAAGCAGCCCGGCACCTATATAAATGGCAATCTTATCTTTCCTGATCGTCTCGTCCTTTTTGCCTTTGGCACCGATCAGCGAAACGATTAATAACAGCAATGCGGCCAACTTCGGTTTGAGCATCCCGGCAAATAGCCCGGTCTTGCTGATATTCATCACCAGGCGGTTAGTGATCTCCGTTGTACAGTGCCAATGATGAAAAGCTGTAAAGCAACTGATATAGAAATGGATGCACAAAATAGTTAAGCTGATTAGCCGGGTAAAATCAATGATCTTTCGTAGTCCCTGTATATCTTCGCCTGTTTGCATAGCTGTATTTTTAATGTATTAAATAATGAATTAAAGGCTCATGCCTTTGCGTCTTTTGCCCTTTTTGCGTGGTAATAAAGGGGCGCTGTCGCCTTTGTTCGGATTACCCAAAAGAGATTGTAACAGGTTATCCGGTGCCTGGGATAATAAGTCTGACAGGTTTATTTTCGGCACCCTTTTCAATAGGCTGACTGACGATTTGGTTTTTTCTAAAAGTGATGCGGATCGCTGTTTGGCATTTTCGTTATTGGCCCGGCTTTGTGCCGGTCTTGATTGTTGTCTTGTTTCCCAGTCCCGCTTTTCTGCGTGTAGTGCCATTCTTTCCTCCAGGCTGCCTTTTTTTTGTGCATTGGCATACCTGAAAGTTTCTGTTACGCCACGTTCAAAATCAAACTTCTCATCAAAAAGCCTTTCGCCGGATGCTTTAAAGGCAGAACGGTCAAACTGCCCCATCTTTTTAGAATGTTCGGTGTTCCTCCCTTTGGATTTATTCATGGGACTTAATTTGACCTTGTTGGTGATGTCCTTCCGGCTTACAATGATCTGTAGGTGCATTTGTTCGCCGTCCTTGCGTTCGCCACGTTTTTTCATGCCTTGTTTTACTTCGGGGTCTCTATGGCTGTAATAGCGGTAGTTTTCCAGTTTACCAAACCAAAGCAAGTCCATGCTGCTTGCAATGCCCGGCCTTTTAAAATTGCGGGCGTATTCGTCCATAACAGATACGGCATAAGCTTTTAGCTGTTCTTTGGCACCGTCCTGGCCGTACTGTTCTTTAAGGTAAGCGATCTCTTTCTGGCTTGGGCTGATATTGACGAGGAAAAATTTAGCATCAGCTTTACTTAATTTGGCGATGTTATTATCAATGGCCGGTCTTACTTCATCAGAAAGGATGTTGCTGCGTTCCTGGTTAAACCAGTATTCCGGTTGTTTAGTAACATCAGTTTTATTCTCTTTATCTAAATAATGAACCAGTCCGCCGCTGCCTCCTTTATTATCCGCCGTTTCGCTGTCTGTAATATTGATATACATAATTTAAAGTTTTGCGATCTGCTGCCGTGCCTGTTGTACCAGTTCTTCTTTATCCTTTGCAGAAGTCGTGAAACTGAAGCTTTCCCTGGCTTTGCTATAATTGTTCAGGATGTAAAGGAATTTAAGTTTGAGGCTTTCTTTGGTTTCCAATTTCTCGGTAATGGTTTTGAGTAGCTTATCGGTTGCTGTGAATTGTTCTACCTGTGCTTGCTGATTACTTAATAAATCCTTGTTTGCTTTTAATACATGGTTATTAAAGAAATCCAATATTTTGATCTGCGACTGGATCATCCGGTCAACTTCAACTTTAACAGGTATTAATACTTTTTCTTCCTGCGACCGGATAAAGCGGATATAGGTATCGTGGTTTTTGACCAATGTCTTTTTTAACAGTTCGTCATTAATGTCCTTTGGATCCTTCTTAGTCCTGTAAAAATATTCAACCATTTGGATGAAAAACTCGCGCTTGGTACGGCCTGCCTGGTCTGCCAGCTTTTGTAATTTTTCGTCCGTTTCTTCGGTGTACTTGACCGTCTTTTTATAATCGTTTGGTGTTGGCATGGGCAATAAATTTTTGTTTATAGAAATTCCTGCGGGAATGCTAAAAACGGCCTTGAATATATCCTGAACAGCATACAGCATTCCCGGAGAATGCTAACAACCCCGTTTGCAGCGCAAACGGCAAGCGAATAGGGCCACTGCCCAATTCCCGCTTGCTCCATTCTTTTTCAAAAAATGGACGCTTTTAAAACGGAAACCGGGCTGCCTGCGGCCCCGGTTTTCAGGGAATTTGCTGATCGGATTCCGGCCTGCGGCCTGATGGATCGAGTGGAACAAAGGAGCGCAAAAGCCGGCGTATACGCTGGCGCGGCTCAGTGCGGATGCGTTTGATTTTGGCAATATGGCCGTTGAACTTGCGGTCTTTAAGATCGGGTATGACTTCATTGTTTTTCATGATTATCTGAATTGATAATCAAAAGTCGCAAGGTTGATTTTAGGGATTAGGCAAGTTGCCTAAAATTCTATTCTTTCTCGTATATATGAAGAAAAGCTTTTTTTTAGGTTGACTATGCCATCTGTTTTAAAAAAGTTCTCGATAAAATTATCAAGGTCATTATACTTGTAGTTAGTTCGTATTAGGTTAACTATTTTTCTAAATATTTCGTGCTTATCCCTTTGTGATTCTTTCGTTATGAAAGTATCTAATGTGTGGAAATAATGATCAATCCATTTGGAGCGGGTTGCAAGATCAACAAAAACGGTCAAGGGCTGATAATTTTCTTCCGAAAGGTATTCAATATCACCCCAGGGCATTTCATACAGAATTTGGCCATCTTCCAGCTTTAATAACTCCTTAGATGAAAATTCCGGAAAGTGCTCATTTATAACATTATGAATTTCAGCCTTAAATATAATTTTAGACCCTTTTATCTTGTTTGCAGATTCCAATAAATAGGCGTCAATAAAAGCCGTACCCACCACGAGCCCTTTTTGCAAATTACTAAATTCAGTAGCCGGTATATGATCAAAATCTCCGATTGCTATACCACCACGCAGTGGCAAATCACATTGAGTTATTGATATTTTATAAAGTTTATTTAAGAAAGTAAGTATTTTACGAAGTGATGCATTGGTGCTATCATCCGTATGGATTATTAAGGAATCACTGAAAGTTTGACCGTGGATCGTACTGTCGTTATTATAATTGAGATCGCTCCACAAATTGTATATCTGAGAATTAAAGGATCTGATAACTTCGACGGCCTGCTGATGATTTATGGATGTAATTTTTTGTTTGAACCCGAGGGTGTCAATAAATGCAACAATTTTCATACGCTATCAAAAGGCTAAAACTTCGGTTAACGCTTTGGTTAATAACTCAGTTCTCTTTTGAACAAAGGTTGGAAAATCTTTCAAATCGAGTTCCTTCGGTAAATAATGATTTTTCAAAGATGGCGCGTATTCTTCCACCCAAGGCTTTAAGTCTTTATCACTTTTTGACTTATTTTCATTACCATCTAACATTTGAAGATTAATAATAGAATTAAAATAATCCCAATCTGTAAAAAACTCCCTGTTATTATCGTCAAGAATAATTCCTTTCGCTTTTAATTTCTTCTCATTAAAACATGACAAAGGATGACAGTGATCTAAGTGAAAATCTCTGTTTTTATAATCAAGATGGGGGAATAATAATGCAAGCACTGGAAAAGCATAGCGATTATCCTTACTGGTATATAAGAGGCCCTGAATAAATTCATCGTCTACAGTAATGCTTTTATTGGTTTTTGAAAGCCTTGTCGCAATTGCTTTGGCAGGAAAAATTTCGCACTCCTTAGCTATCTCCTTCTTAATAGTGTCCCTAATTGTTTTCAATACTCCCTCGGCCTGCCCACCGAAAATTTGATGCAGAAGTACTACATGCAACCAACGCTTAATGTTGGCCCTGTCTTCTTTGTATTTAACTTTCTGGCAAAACTCTTTAACTTTTTCTGTTTGGTAGATATAGTAAACGATTGGTAACAATGCATTTAACGAAGTTAGTGTATTAGGAGCATAGCCAAAATCCGTAACCAATTGAAAAACTTCTCTTATGGCTAACTTAATTTCAGGCCAATGCGATTCAAACTCTTTGGCATTTTTTATTTTAAAGTTATCAACCCTGAATTTTATATCATCGTTGTATAAGATTAGATATGTTCTTAATACAAAATCCTTGTTAACAGGATAACCATATTCTTTCACCAGTTCATCTACTAAACCATTAATTTCCTTTTTAGCGTCCAATTCCATCCAACCGGATATGGTAGTTGACATTACCAAATCTGAATAGCTAAGCGATATTCCACCTGAATTAATTCTAATAAAAATATTGAGCGCGCGGGTGAAATCAGAACTTTGTTCCAGATAATAGTGTACTAATTTTTCAAGATGAACCATGTCGTGTAACCGACTTAGAATTTCCTGGGCCTCTTCGTCTTCAATATTGTTTTTCCGGTAATAGGAATTCAATTGTGCTGTGCCTTTTATACCTAAAATATCACCGACTTTAAACCAAATGTTGTTGCCTTCGTCTTCTTCAAGATCACTCGCCTTTAAAAAGGAAAACTCATATTTTCTATCATCATCACTGTCATTTAAGTTATTCTTTTGATTTTTTTTATAACTTAAATTTAGATATAGATGCCTCGTTGGAACTGAATATTCATTGTCTTTCCATGCCAAATTATAACCATGATAGGCGTAAGAGCCTCTCAAACCAAGATATAGCGCTGTGAGTCTTTGCTGCCCATCTAATACTACTTCAAAACTCGGTATCCCTTTGGTGGAAACTTCATCAGAGCGGTTTAGATATCTTTCTCTATATTTTTTAAGAATACCATAAAATCGTTGATTTTGTGTGTTGTTTCCATCAACACGCCAAAGTAACATTGACCCTATAGGGTAGCCCTGCATTAAAGAATCAAAAAGCATCTCAATTTTAGTATGAGCCCAAACAAAATCCCTTTGAATTGCAGGTAATAAATATTGATTGTATTCTATTTTATCAATTGCGTCTGAAACAGACAATGGCGGAAAGAAAGACATAAATGGTGATAAGTTAGATTATGAGGTTTGTTGCTAAGTTATATTATTTAATAATATGAGTTGATATACAACTGAAAAATATTTAGACAACCATCTACCATTATATTCCTAATAACATTTTAGGCAACTTGCCCAAGTGCACTATTTTGATTTCTCATTATTGTACCTAAAACAGGTATGTTATGTATAGAAAAAAGTTGAAACGTAAGCCTTACGATATAGAAAAAAAAGATAGTAATGAGGCAAAAAAAGTGGCAAATCATGAGGAAAATAGCGATAGTTTAGTTAAATTAATAGCTGAAATCACCGTAGAAAACATAATTAAAAAATATAGAAATGGACGCAATCGGATATGTGAGGGTCAGTAAAAAAGACCAGTCTGTTCACTCATTAGACTACCAAGAAAAAAGCATCAGGGATTATTGTGAACGTAATCATTTAGTACTCGGCTCTTTATTTGTCGATGATGGGGAAAGCAGTTACACCTTTGACCGGCCTGATTATATTGCGCTTGAAAACTTCATCAAGGAACATAAGAAAAAGGTCAAATATCTGATCGTATTTGACCATGACCGTTTCAGTCGTAACCTGCCTGAAGCTTTGCAGAAAATAGAGTCATTGGAAAGGAAACACGGCTTGAAAGTGATCGCTACCAGTGAGCCATTGGATATTGATACCTCTGATCCTTCAGTATTCCTTTTAAGGGCTTTTAAATACCTTATCGCCAATCAAGAATTGCTTACCATCAGGCGTAGGGCCAAGGTGAGCGCAAGACACGCGCAGGAGTCCGGTAGATATGTTAACCAGGCACCTTACGGATATCTGAACGGTCGGGATGCTGCCAATAGAAACCTGCTCACTATTGATCAAACCAAATCTTATATTGTACAGAAGATATACCGGGATTTTCTGGCAGGTGTGCCCCGTTTCCTGATCCATAAAGAAATTAAAGAACTGGGTTTCCCACAAAGCGGAAACGGTGCTATATTCCGTATTTTGACTAATCCGCTATATGCCGGGCTGGTCAGGGTTTGTGCAAGCGGTAAATACCCCGAAAAGATCATTCAGGCTATCCATGAACCAATTGTAACCCAATCTCAATACTGGCGTGTACAGGATATGCTTGGGCTTAATAAACGGGCTATGAAATCAAAACCCAAAGATGAGTTTCCTTTAAAGGGCGTTTTAAAAAGCCCCTGCTGTGATACGAATATGACTGCCGGATGGAGTAAAGGCAAAAACAAATATTACCTGTATTATCGTTGCATTACCCATAGCAGCCTGAATATTTCGGGCACGATGCTCCATGATAAATTTAACGAACTTTTAAGGAATCTAAGCTTCACACAATCCTACATTGATGAAATTATAAAAGAAGTAAGGATTGGGTTAAAGGACACGCTTATTGTCCGAGATAAACAATTGAAAATAGCAAAAGACCAGTTGGCCGGGATAGAAAAGAAAATTGAGAATACAGAGAAGAATCTGTTTGATGAGGTGATCAATGGGGATACCTATAAAAAATGGATGAAAAAGTTATCGGCGGAAAAAGCAAAATTGGAAGATCAAATGAGTTACCTCGAAACAGATTTGGAAGATTTTATCAATCAGGAATTGCTTGTTTTGCCTTATACGCTTAATATTCCAAAGGTTTTTGAGGATTCTTCATTAAACCAGCAACACGCTATTATAAACGCGGTGTTCAAAGAAGGGCTCACCTTTCGTGATGGTATGTTTAGAACACCCTGTATCAATCCGGCCTTTGCACATAACGTACTGAGCCTCAAACAAAAAGGGCTGCTCGTTGTGGAGCAGCCCTCTAAAGATTTTAATTCAATCTCGTCATGCGGTGAGGGAGGGAAAGAAACCACTCACATAACGCATTGTTTTTCAATTATTTATACCGTCTTATTTCAACCACTACACGAATCGCGCAATGACTTTTTTTGGCTTATTTAAATCGTTGATTAAAGGTAGGAAATAGTCGGGGAAAATTCAATAAATTTCTATCTAAATTGTGATATTTCTGGTTGCCGACCTAGTTGCTACCTTTCTTCCAGAAGGGTTTTCCTGAGCTTTGTTATCTCAATTTTTTTGTGATGAACGTAGAATTTATAACGAAGGAAGATTTATATATTTTTAAAAAAGAACTATTGCAGGAACTCCTGGCGGCATTAAAGCAACAACCGCAGAAGAGTAATCAATGGTTGAAGAGCATGGAGGTTAGGAAAATGCTCAACGTTTCGCCCAACACGTTACAGCGTCTCCGGATAAAGGGCGTTTTAAAGTTTTCAAAAGTTGGCAGTACCTTTTATTATAGGGCGGATAATGTTCAAAAAATGCTGGAAGGAAAGGCGGCAAGATGAAATACCCGGAGGCCATTCTTATTCGTTTTTTAGAAAAGGCAGGTAATGATGACCGTTTGTTGCCCTCCCATATTTCCCTATTTACGTCGGTCTATTACCTGCTTAGAAAAACAGGCGGGGAAAATGAAGTGAAAATTTCCAGGAAAAAATTGATGCCATTAGCAAAAATTTCTTCTATCTCTACATATCATCGTTGTATGAGCGAACTGGTAGCACTGGGATATATAATTTATGAGCCGTCTTATAATTATTACATCGGCAGCAAAATAGTTTTTAATACATAGTGTTCAGCACATATATTTTCCCTGCATCTGACCGCTCAGCACATTCTACTTATACCAACAATAGCGGTATAAGGTAACATTAGATCTGACGAATATTTGGCGGTCATTTTATTTTGGTTGTTAAACGCCAATAACTTCACCCGCTTGAGCGATGTTATAAATGATTCCAAATGCCGGCGTAAAAACAGTAACTCGTTAAATAACAATTTATCTTAACCGTAATATGAACAAATACGAAGAACTAACCGGCACATTTGTGCTAGTAAACCCTGACCTACCAAATGACACGGCAGGAATGCAAAATCACATTGGTATAATTACCGAAGTTGAAATTGAAAATGACAATATATACGTCAGTTTCGGAAAGCTTGGTCAGGGGATTTATTCGGCAGATGCTCTACTGGTATTAAGAAAGGAAAGACCGGTTTATTCCTTTAATGAAATGGACCATATTACACATATCGATACGGACAACTTTGTGGACATATTACACGTGAGTATGCTAGCCGTTTCACCTTCTGCAAAGGATAGGCGGGAAGCAATGGAGTACGCCCAGTATAACGATTCCATACGCGAATACTTTATGATCTCGCTGGATGAACAATTGAGAACCAGGCAGAATTATAATATGAGCCGGTAACAAATTAGTTGTGCGATTTCACTAATTTTACCTAATGCAGAAAATAGGTTTTGGCGGCTCCTGTCACTGGTGTACGGAGGCCATCTTCCGCTCAATCAAAGGCGTCATTATCGTTGAACAAGGCTGGATCGGTGCAGATGGAGAAAACGTTGCGCCTTCAGAAGCCGTTATTGTCGGCTTTAATCAGGAAAAGATCAGCCTGGAAACTTTAATCGCCATCCACTTGCACACCCACAGCTGCACATCGAACCATAACCTGCGTGGCAAGTATCGTTCAGCAGTCTATTATTATAATGCAGAACAGGCTAGGATCACAAAAAATACTATCCATGCTCTACAATTAGATTTCGACCAACCCATCATTACCAATATAATGCCACTCCAAACTTTCAGGCTTAACGAAGAAAACTACCTGGACTATTACTACAAAGACCCCGCAAAACCGTTCTGTCAGCAAATCGTGAACCCAAAGCTGAAAGCTTTACTATTCAAGTTTGCAGAGCAGATCGCGCCGGACCGCCAGGCACACTTAAACAACTTATAATACTATCAAATTATTATGTTAGCGCGATAATGACCGATCTCGAACAATTCAACCTTTTTTGGCTCTGTTATGCCATGACCGCGCCGGTAGCAGCCGAAGAAAGATATTATTTTGATGGCCTGACAAAGCTATTATTCGAAGACAAGCAACAAGCTCTGTTCGATATGGTTGGCCTGCCGCTATCCGATCCTATTGCGGAAGACCTCAAAAATCGAATGGATGCCATTGACGCGGAAGCATCACAGCTTGTGGAGATCCCACGACTGAACGTGCAGGACAAAATCGAGGTACAATTGTTGTTCCTGTCAAAATTCCCAAATATTATTTATGAAGAAGAGCTTAGGTTATCCTCCGAGCAGCAACAGGATGCCTATGGTTTTGTACTTGATACACTCGATAAGCGGAATGCCGACTTGGCACCTATGTTACCTTACTGGGATGATTTTAAGTTGAAGACGATTCAGTATTACCTGGAGAAATACACCGGCCTGATTGGCATCACCTTAAAAATGCTTTAACTAAACAGTTGGTAAAATGCTCAAACACACTTTATATCATTGTTTGGCAATCCTATATAATTTCCCAACGTCAGTTGCCGCGTAAATAGCGCCGTCTTTTCCGGTAGCTATACACCGCCAGCGCTCGTTTTTATCAGCGAGCAGACGTTCTTCGCCCACCACTTTGTTGTTCCTGATAATCAGCCGGGCAATATGTTGCCCGCTAAGACCGCCTACGAACATATTATTTTTCCACTCCGTTATATTACCAGTGTAAAACATCATACAGCCGGGTGAGATAACCGGATCCCAGTAATAAATAGGCTGTATTGTTCCTTTTCTCTGCTGTATCCCATCATAAACCTTTTTGCCGCTGTATTCTATACCATAAGTAACAAAAGGCCAGCCATAGTTACCGCCGGGTACGATCAAATTAACCTCATCACCGCCCCTCGGGCCAAATTCAATTTCCCAAAGGCCGCCGGTAACCGGATTGATCGCCAAGCCATCCGGGTTACGGAAACCGTAAGCGTATATTTCGGGCCTGGCACCGGCTTTTCCAATAAATGGGTTACCGGGAACCGGTTTCCCCTCTTTAGTGATATGAATAATTTTACCGGTAGTTGCATCCAGATCCTGAGCCTTTACCCGGATATCATCCGCCTGACGGTCGCCCGAGGTGACAAAAAGATCGCCCTGCCTGTCAAATATTATACGTGAACCAAACTGGCCTGCTCCATTGTAACGCGGCTCAGCTTCCCAAATCACTCTGACATTTTCCAGCCTGGTTTCATCGGCAGACAGTTTCCCTTTAGCCACAGCCAGCGTAGCGCCGCCATCCCCCGGCTCGGCAAAGGTCCAGTAAACCATCCGGTTGGTCGTAAAATGAGGGTCAATATTGACGTCAAGTAAACCACCCTGGCCTTCATACTGCACTACAGGGAAGCCTGTGATCGTCTTATCAATTTTACCATCAGTTTTAAGTATTTGCATTGTTCCCGGCTTACTGCTGACCAGTAAACGGCCGTCAGGCAATACGTGCATGCCCCATGGACCTTTCAGTTCGGAACTGATGACGCTAACCGTATAGGGGGTTTTAGTTTTAACACTGCCAATACGGGTTTGTCCTGTAAAAGCAGGTTTATAATCGCTATTGGCTTTTTTTGTTTCAACAGGCGCGCCTGTCTGCGCTTTTACAGTGGCGGTCACCACGATTAAAGTAGCACTAATTAAAACTTTCTGATATGTTTTGGAGCACGTCATTTTGTTGTTGAATTGATTACCGATAAAATACAAATTATTGCTATTTGTTTCAGCTATTTCCGCGTACTTTTCCATGCCCAATAAACCAATAAGGGCTGAAACAACAATCTGGCAAAGCGTTTCTCATCTGTATCCAGTCCAAACGCCGAACGGCGGTGTGTAAATTGAGCCATATTGCCGGGAAAGACCGCGGTGAAGAACAAGGCCGCTACAATGCCAACCTTTGGGCGTTGGCTTTTAGGTGCCAATGCGGTGGCGCTGCCCAAAGCGATCTCGGCGATCCCGCTGAACACCACCGTATCATCTTTCTTTAACGGCACCCAGTTTGGCACTTGTGCGCGGAAGTCGCGACGAGCGAAACTCAAATGGCTAATGCCAGCAAATAACAATGCGCCGCCCAAAACGATGCGGGCTGCAGTTTTTATCGTTTCTTCTTTCATACTTGATCAACAATACCTATCGCATTTTGTTGACCGGGACAAAAAGTAGTTATCCGGACCAGGCCCTTAATCAAATTCATTTTCCAAAGTCAGTACCTGCCCCTCATAACGCTCCTTCATCGTCACCATATTCATCCTGACCTTCGTATTGGTCACCAGCGCTTAAAAATGACCAGTCCGCCGCGACCCCTGTTGAAATCAAAGTCAAATATCCTGGTTCCCAAAATACGCATCCCCGTGCTTTTCCGTAATCGCCGAAAACAGCAACGGATAGGCCACGACCCCATCGCAAATCTCCGCAAGTAATCCCTGCAGCCGCTCATTTCCCATCTGCGCCGCCAACAACCGCAGCAGCCGGAAGGAAATCATAGCGGCGCTTTCCGCCGTTTGCAGATAAAACAACACCGCCAAATCACGAAACACTGGCCCGGCAAACTGTCCGTAAATAGTGGCATAATCGCTTTCCATCAGTTCCGTCAATTCATCACAACCCGTCATTGCAGGCACGCTATCCATTAACAGGTAAATGCCATAAAGCCGGGCCAACTGTTGTTCCACCGACAACTGTGTTTCCACCAAGGCAACTTGTAAACCGGCAAAATCTGACTGTCCGATGAGGTCCTGAAGGCGCTCTGAAATATGCGACCGCACGCAGTAGATTCGGTTCAAATGCCGGATAGCCAGTGTCCTGAATTGTTCAGGGCTCGACGGTAATCCGTGCTGCCGCTCATCTTGGAATGCTTTCATGATGAATAGAGATTTATTGTTGAATAAAAATAGATAGGGTAAGCTGTATATTTATCAGATTATATCAGTCCCTGGGGTGATATATGTCAGGTTTTTATTTTTTGTAACTTTAACCTATAAGCTTAAAGGGTATATTTCCTATCGATCGCTGGAACTTTGACACGCCGTCTGTTCTGGGTGTTTTGTCGGCTGGCGATCACGACCGCTTATTCCGCAACGGGAGCCAGCACAGGTACCAGCGCGGGGAAGCCTTATTCAAAGAAGGGACCGTGCCCGCCTTGATCTTCCTGGTGGTTAGCGGAAAGATCAAAAAATACAAAGTCGATCAGAATGGGAAGGAACAGATCATTTACGTAGCCAACAAAGGTGAGCTGATCGGCTACCATGCCATATTATCTGCTGAACGCTATCCGGATTCTGCTGCCGCGATGGAAGCCAGCGAGGTCTTTTTTATCCCCTCTGCGGACTTCCTGTTCACCATTGCCAATTGCCCCAACTTCGCCCAGCGCCTCCTGAAGGCCCTGAGCCATGAGTTCACCGTGCTGGCCAACAGCATTTCTGTAATGGGGCAACGGAACGCGCCCGAAAGACTGGCTATCGCCCTGATCGTGCTCCGCGAAAAATACAAAGATGAATACGCCGGAGATCAGCACATCTCCATGACCGTTTCAAGGGCCGATCTGGCCCATTTTGCCGGTATAGCCGAAGAGAACGTCATCCGGCTATTAAAGGAATTCAAAGAAGAAGGCATCCTCAGTACCGATGGCCGGAAAATTAAAATTATTGACATTAAGTTGCTGGTTAAAAGAGCAAATTATAAATAACATATCATCCAGCCCATATATTTATTCGCCTGCGGCCACCACAGCAATACCACTAGCCTCTCCATCAATGGCGGTTGGCAGGGTAACCGCCTTCCCATTCTTCCAATAAGTGGGAAACTCAGGCCCAAATTGTAGGGGTCCTTGTTCAAAAATGTACCCAGATACATAGATATCGTCACCAACGGCAACCATACCCGTTGGTTGTGTGATTATACCACGATTAGGTAAGGGATTGATATTCACCGAAAGGCTGACGAAGATATTATTCATCCAATACGCGCCGGCGGTTCCTGCCGGATCTGTCCTGATCGCCACGCAAATGCCTTTATCACTCAGTGCCAAAGCGTAAGACTGGTTGCCGGCAGCTGTTGCAATAGAAAAAACGCTCCCATTTTTCCAGTAAATGGCTCCGCGGGTGTAGTTTATCGGATTATCCAAACTAAAGGACTCATCATATCCTGAGATATAAATATCGTTATCCTGCACCACAATACCGGTTGCTAAGGTCCTGTCCGTGCCTCCGGCTGGGTTTACGGCAACCAATGGTATTCCGCTGCTATTTTTCCAAAAAGAGGCAACGACAAAATCCCCCCCAATATCAGTTGATTCACCCACAGTGTAAACATCACCTCCAGATACAGCTATCGCGTTAATCATACTATGGTAGATTTCATATGAGTAAACTGATTTAATAGTGGGCAGTAACACCGCACTACCGTTTTTCCAGTAAGTAGCCAGTTCCTGATACATATTCGCACTGCGGGCCCATACATTGGTGTAACCGCCGACATAGACATCGTTCCCCACTACAACGATTGATGTCGCAGCACCTTTTCCCAATACTACCAGGTTACCATTTTTCCAATAAACTGCGTTTAGGATCCCGTTTATCATTTTTGAGCCTGACACATAAATATCTTTTCCGCTGATTACAATTCCTGTGGCTTTGGTGGAATCTTCAGACGGTGCAAGGTGTATTTCCACCCCATTCTTCCAGTAAGTTGCTACATTATTAGCTGCATCAGCTGTGGGTGATGTCTCGATAGTGGTGCCTGACACATATATATCAGGACCAGGCTTTGTTTTCACTGGTTGCACGGACGGCTCAGATTTTTTACAGGAAACAAAAATAAAGAGCAATATGACGACAAAATACCATCGGTTTAGGTTCATGAGACGAAGATAAAAAAAAACAGGTCAACGTCAATGCGCGTATTCTTTAATGATCAACGCTGACGCTGGCTACGTGCTTCCTGTCTGTCTTTCCTACTTTCCCATTCAACAAATTGATTAATGGGCAGAACTGATCAATGTCAATATTGTGGATCGCTGCGACATAAACAGCTTGGTCAGCGTGCTTGCCAAACAATGCCTTTAGCGCATGCCTGTCTTTTTTCCGAATCTTTTTCCCACAAGTTCCTCACATTCATTACGCAGATTTGCAGGAGTTGGATGTAGATAGTTTTTTTGTCATTCCTATTTTTTTTATACATTTAAGGATTGATTAAATCCTAATGCCTTATACACCCGGTTTACACCTTCTTTCTGAATTTACTTCTGAAAATATTGAATTACTGAACAGCAGTTTAAAGTTTCGCGATTTTTTATCCGGCGCGATCACTGAACACCAGTTAAATAAAGTAGGCGAAGTATGGCACGATTTCGAGGGCGGTGGCTTCACTGCTGTAGTTTGCCTTACCGAATCGCACATCTCCATACATACTTGGCCCGAATATAATCTGGCTACCTTTGATGTTTTCCTATCCAATTATCAGCATGTAAATGATGGTAAAGCGAGAAACCTTTATGACAGTATTATCGATTTTTATGATGCTACCGAACTCCAAAAAAACGAAATAAAACGCTGAATGTATGGCTACTGTTAACCTTAAAGCTTTCCCCGAGCCCAAGCAGCTGTATTGCCCGCATTGTGCAAAGCCGGTAACCTTGTATGACCCTGAAGGCAGCGAATACCTGGTGTGCCCTTCATGCAATTACTACCTGCATTATATTGATCATCAGCATTTGCAGAGTCAATATTCTATAGCGCCAATTAAGTACGAGCATATCCTTGATCCGGGCTCAATTGGTACTTTAAAAGGCACGGAATACAAGGTACTGGCCTACATGGAGAAAAGGGAAGCCGGTACTGCTTATGATTGGCGCGAGTATATGCTGTACAGCTTTACCAAAGGCTACGCTTTCCTGGCCGAGTATAATGGCCACTGGAGCTTTATTGCAGGCATGCAGCATTTTCCGGAGCTAAAAGACGCCATGCTTGATGGCACTGCCGCAACGTTAAACGATGTGGACTATCTTGAATTTAACCGCTACACGCCCGAGATCACCGCGCTTACTGGTGAGTTCGACTGGGATGCTTATGACGAAAAAATCTCGGCACGTGAGTTCGTCAGTGCGCCATGGATGCTGGTACGCGAAAAGAATAAAACAAACCCTAAGATAATTGATTGGTACCTTGGCGAATATATTACCCCGCAGGAAATAGCCGACGGGTTTAAGATTACGACCGAAAAATTCCCGGAGCAGGCAGATATAGGCGCTAACCAGCCCAACCCTACCCGGAAAAAATATTTGCAAACCTTACGCATAAGTATAGCGGCCGCTGTAATCATGGTAGTTATACAAGTACTGTGTGCAGTTCTGCGGCCGTCCCAAACAATCATGTCTCGTTCTGTTCCCTTATTGCCGCCACCTGTGGCAAAAACAGATAGCGCCAGAAAGGACAGCGCGGCAGCAACCAGCAGTTTACCGGGTGGTACCTATGAATTTCAGCCACAACGCACCTCATCATTTATCATCAGCAACGGGCCAGCCCCACTGGACGTTTATTTATCAGACCAAATAGATAATAACTGGATGGAGGCAACGGTTGAACTGGTAAGCGAAAAGGATAACCAAACATGGGATGTATCTCAGGAAATAGAATACTACCACGGCTATGAGGATGGTGACAGCTGGAGTGAAGGTTCAACAAATGGCACGATAACTATTGATGATGTGCCCCCGGGCACTTATCACCTTAATATATACCCTTATGCCGGTATGGCAGCGGCGCAAGATATTGATATGGTGGTAACAGCAAATGTTATACTTTGGCAAAATATAATAGTTACCCTATTGGTGCTGGCGCTGGCACCACTGGCCTTCTGGTATTTTCAGCGTCGTTTTGAAGTGAACAGATGGATGAACAGTGATTTTTCACCTTACAATAAAAGCACAAGCAGTGATGATGATTAAGAATTTATTAAGTGATTTTAAAACAATGATAGGGTACGGTTGCGCGGTTGTGGCACTGCTTATCTTTTTTACCTGGTCAACATTTACAGGCTCTAAGTTTTTCCCCGACGGCAATATTCAAAAAAACGCGGGTTATAAAGGTGTTGTACCTCATTCGGGCTACGGCGTACGGTTTTATCATAAGTAATAAGTGCAATGCATAAACGTTTATCTATTCTTCTACTGATCTCTGTTTTTATTATCGCCACTTGTGGCCTTATTTATGAGCTGATCTCAGGCACACTGGCCAGCTACCTGCTGGGCGATTCGGTTACCCAGTTTTCCACCATCATCGGGGTTTACCTGTTCTCAATGGGAGTTGGCTCCTGGATATCAAAATATTTTGAAAAAAACCTGCTTACGTGGTTCATCCGTGTAGAGATATTGGTGGGCCTTGTGGGCGGCACCAGCTCTACTATATTGTTTATGGTGTTTGAAAGTGTTAGCTCATTCCGCATTGTGCTTTATGGGCTCATCTCTTTTACCGGGATCCTGGTAGGGCTTGAGATCCCTTTATTAATGCGTATACTGAAGGACCGCTTTGAATTTAAGGACCTCGTGTCAAAAGTATTTACCTTTGATTACATTGGCGCGCTTATCGCTTCGCTTGTTTTTCCTTTACTGCTTATCCCTTATATGGGGCTGATCAAAACCGCGTATCTTTTCGGCATGCTTAATGTTCTGGTGGCGCTAATCACCTGCATCATATTTAAAAGCGAAGTAAAAGGCGTAAAGTATTTAAAAAGTGCAGCCATTATCAGTTTGCTATTTCTACTGGCAGGTTTTATTTATTCTGAAAAGATCACCAGCCTATCAGAAAGCCTGAGTTATAGCGACCCTATCATTTTTTCAAAAAGCACGCTGTATCAGCGCATCATCATCACCAAAAAAGGCCGCGATCTGCGTTTGTTCCTGAACGGGAATTTACAATTCAGTTCGGTTGATGAATACCGTTATCATGAAGCGCTGATCCACCCGGTGTTACAAGCCTTGCCCAACGCAAAAAACATTTTGGTAATGGGTGGCGGCGACGGGCTGGCAGTACGCGAGATACTTAAATATCCGCAAATAGAAACAGTAACCCTTGTAGATCTCGACAAGGAAATGACCCGGCTTTTCCGCACCAATGATATGCTGGTTAAACTTAACCGCGGGGCATTTTTATCACCCAAAGTAACGGTTATCAATGCCGATGCCTTTTCATGGGCAAGGGCACAAAAACGTACTTATGATGCCATTATTGTTGATTTCCCCGACCCTTCAAACTACTCGGTAGGTAAGTTATATACCAACACATTTTATGGTATTGTTAAACGCTTACTGGCACCGCAAGGCATCATGGTTGTGCAGTCTACATCTCCGTTTGTAGCACCAAAATCATATTGGACGGTTGACAAAACCCTGCAATCTGTCGGATTTCATACCGTACCTTATCATGATTATGTGCCTTCCTTCGGCGAATGGGGATATATCATGGCCATGCGGCAAAATACGTATACCGTACCCGATCATTACCTGGCTGGGCTAAAGTTTATGTCGAAACAATGCCTTGAGCAGATGCTTTTCTTCCCAAAGGATATGGCCCGTGTGCCTGCATCGGTAAACAGACTCAACAACCAGATTTTGGTTAAATATTTTGAAGATGAGTGGTCAGTTGTTCAATAAATCGCAAACCAGCCGTCGCACATTTTTGCTCCGTGCCGGATTGCTCACGGCGGGTATATTACTGAACGGCTGTTTACGTAAACTGGGCGGTCGCAAGGCTGATTATGCACATATCACCGGAAATCTGCGTGGCCCGAATGCCAAAGCGGGACATATGCTGCGCGATAAAGTTCCTTTGCCCTCACCTACCGGAACATCTACAGTAAAAACATTAATTATAGGCGGCGGCATCTCCGCTTTATCGGCTGCCCGCTGGCTTAAAAACAATGGAGAAACCGATTTTAAAGTAGTAGAGTTAGAAGACCATGCCGGTGGAAATGCTTTTTTCGGCACCAACGCCGTTTCTTCCTATCCTTTGGGTGCGCATTATATTACGCTGATCAACAACGAAGACAAAAAGCTCATTGATTTTTTGCAGGAGACACAGGTAATCACCCATTTTGATGACAAGGGCCTCCCCTTTTATAATGAATATTATTTGTGTTTTGATCCAGAGGAGCGCCTGCTCATCAACGGGCACTGGCAAAATGGTATAGTACCAGATTTTGGTGTACCTGATGCCGACCGCCGCCAAATAGAGCGTTTCTTTAAAATGGTAACACAATACCAGCAGGCCAAAGGCAATGATGGCAAATATGCTTTTACCATCCCCATTGATGAAAGCTCGGCTGATGAGACTTACCGCAAACTGGATAATATATCTTTTACAGATTATTTAAAGGCGGAAGGGTTTGATTCGCCTTACCTGCTCTGGTACCTCGATTATTCGTGCAAGGATGATTATGGCAGGCATGCTAAAGATGTTTCGGCCTGGGCCGGGTTGCATTATTTTTCATCGCGGAGAGGTAAAGCTGCAAATGCCGAGCCTAACTCTGCCATTACCTGGCCCGAAGGTAATGGCTGGCTCATGAAACAATTACGTAACCAAATCAGCGATCATCTGCTAACCTCGCACATGGTTTATTCAGTCGGCTTGGGCCAAAATAATGTGCAGGTTAAAGTAATGGATCTTGCTAAAGGCACTACATCGCTCATTATCGCCGAAAATGTGATCATGGCCTCGCAGCAGTTTGTTAATCAGAAGTTGTTAACCGGCATAACACGCCCGGGTGTAGATTATAGCCGGATGAATTATGCCCCCTGGCTTATTGCCAATATTACCGTTGATAAATTACCATCGCCAGAAAAAGGAATGGTGCTCTGCTGGGATAATGTGGCTTACGGGCAACCATCAGTAGGCTACGTTAATGCCAACCAGCAAGACCTGAAATTGATTGAAGAAAAGAAGGTATTGACCTATTATTTGCCACTTTGCGATAAGGAGCCACGGCTTTCGCGACTAACTGCTTACAGCAGGACCTACGACCAGTGGCTCGATATCATCATCCCCGAGCTGGAACAAATGCACCCCGAGATCACTCCGCATATCGAACAGATCGATCTCTGGTTGTGGGGGCATGGAATGATCAGTCCGGCGGTAGGTTATATTTGGGGCGAAACCCGCAGACAGGCAAAAGAGCCCATTGCCGACCGGATATTCTTTGCCCATACCGATCTTAGTGGGATCTCGTTATTCGAGGAAGCTTTTCACCATGGTATTAATGCTGCGCAACAGGTTATCAATAAATACCATGGCGCATAAAGCAACTGCACAACAGTGGATAGGCAACCGCCTTGGCGAAAGTATTTTCATCCTTTCGCCACCCTTTGTTGCATTGCTGACAGTGATGCTGTTCCCGGCTGAGTTTAAAAATTCGGACCATATGCCGGTTGCCTGCTGGGTGTTGCTAATCGTAATGATTGATGTAGCGCACGTTTACAGCACGTTATACCGTACCTATTTTAATCCTAACGAACTGAGGCTGCAGCATCCGCTGCTGATAGCAGTGCCCCTATTTTGTTATATAGGCGGAGTCCTGCTGTATATATGGGGCGGGGTATTTTTCTGGCGGGCGCTGGCTTACCTTGCTGTGTTTCATTTTATCCGCCAGCAATATGGCTTTCTCCGCATCTACAGCCGCAACGAAACACATACCAAAACTACCCGCCTTATTGACAGCGTTACCATATATACCGCTACGATATATCCCCTGCTCTATTGGCATTTTTCGGGTACGCATCATAACTTCAACTGGTTTGTTGATGGTGATTTTCTGCTGGCAAAATCTCAAATCATACTGACTGTAACCCAATGGCTCTATTTGCTCATTATAGCAATCTATATCATTAAAGAAGTTTGGCTGATGATAACTACCCGTCGGTTCAATTTGCCTAAGAACTTGATTGTGGCGGGCACCCTGCTATCCTGGTACTTTGGCATTGTTTATTATAATGGCGACATGGCGTTCACTACCCTCAATGTAGTTTCGCATGGCGTACCGTATATGGCGCTGATATGGCTTAACGAGCGCAAACGCTATACAAGCGTTAAAGAGCAAAAAACAGCGCTACTGCGCCTAACCTTCAGCACCTACGGCGGGGTAATCTGTTTTGCGGCCCTACTCATCTTTTTTGCCTATATTGAAGAAGGCCTTTGGGATGGTCTGGTATGGCGCGAGCATAGTAGTGTGTTTCATATCTTCGCCATACTGCCTGCTATCAGCGCCAACTTTGTACTGGCACTCATTGTACCGTTGCTGGCCCTGCCACAATCCACCCATTATGTACTGGATGGGTTTATCTGGAAATTAAGGAAAACCCGTCAATAGTTCAAAGCTAATATCCACCTTTAGAACAAGCCTGTTGTGAGAAACCTAAATATGATCATCTCCCAGTTTGGCAAAGGCACACTGCAAAAAGCCATCCCGGCCCATCTCCAGCAGCAAGGCGTTCAGCCTGAGAAACGTGGACAAACGGCTTGGGCAGATCAAGCAAGCCCCCTGGGTTTTACAAAGCACGAACAGCTCGTCGCTTTTTGCAGGGATATGGATTTGATCTTTTAACTGTCCGCTCCCGGGTAGCTGACCCCCAGCTGCTGCCGGATCAGGCCCATGGTTTCACTCAGTGACAAGCTGAACGCGTGGCTCATCAACGGACTTTCGATCAGCCCCAGATTCAGGCAGCGCATCACTTCCCGAATCTGGTATTCAAAACCATTGTCCACTGCTTCAAAGGTAAAACGTTGCTCCTCCTCGCCCGGCCGGCGCAAACTAAAGGTATTACTTTTGTACCAGGGGGACGGGATCACGACCGTACCCGTAGTACCACCAACTTCGGCGGTAAGTGAAGTATAAACGTTCAGGGTAGAAAAAGCGGAGGCGATCGCACCTTTTTTATAATGCAGAACGGCAAGGCAGCTCTCGTCTGCGCCTGTCGGGGCCAGTGTGCCACTAGCCGTTATCTCATCCGGCTTGCCCAGCACTGCGAGACAGAGCCATAGCGGGTAAACGCCGATATCCAGCAGGGATCCGCCGCCCAGCTTTAAATCAAACAGGCGGCTATCTGGGTCAAAAGGGGCATAAAAGCCAAAATCGCCACGGACATGACCGACCGTACCGATACTTCCCGCGTTAACTATTTCCAGTATTTTTTCTATAGCAGGCAGGAAACGTGTCCACATCGCCTCCATCAGGAAAGTATGGTGCAGGCGCGATACGTCAACCATTTGCTTTACCTGCGCATGGTTAAGCGCCATGGGCTTTTCACAAAGCACCGGCTTGTTTTGGCTGAGGCAAAGTAGTGCATGCCTGGCATGGAACGCATGCGGCGTTGCAATATAAACAGCATCAATTTCCGGGTCCGATATGAGCGCTTCATACCTGTCGTAATAGGTCGCGGCACCATATTTTTCAGCAAAGGCACGTGCCCGTCCCCCATCACTCGAGGCCACAGCGTACAAAACAGCATTACCTGCAAGCGGGATAGCCGCCGCGAATTTTTGCGCGATCTTACCGGGGCCGATGATACCCCAGCGGCAGGGACGAGTAGCAGTGAATTTTTTCATGGCCCAGCTAAGATAACGATATGTTCAGTACAAAAAAACATTGGCGCAAATGGACAAAAAATCAGGATAAGCAAAGGAGTTGCAGGATTATTGTTCACAAAAATGAACTATTTGTACGAGGGATCACTTCTGTCAATCAATACAACGAATATGGTGTAGATTTTGCTTTTGTAGTCTCCATGCTTTTATATCAATCCTGAAAACGCCTACGCCATAGTAAGTGCTGCTGTAACACATCGGCATTGGAAATCATCCTCATTGATAAAACATGAATGATGCGAATAGTTTTGGAAAAGTAAGTTCTGCAATAATGATGAATACAAATGACTTAAGCAGCGCTTTTTTAAGTTTTTTCAATATTGTTAAGGTTGGCATTAATGATTCGAGAAGGGTTTATGTATTCCCGGAAACTCAAAATTATTTTAATGATTTGTTTCCCCTGCCGGTCATTCTGACGACTAATCCTGAAATCAACAATATCAATCCACACTTTAAAAAATTGAAAGATGAAAAAAACGATCAAATTAGGCGGCAGTGCCCTGTTAACAGGATTATTGATACTGACATTCAGCTGCACCAAAGAAGCAGATCAGGCCACCAAACCTCTTACCGCTATCCAAAACGTTATCAAGCTCAATGGCGTACAGCAAACCATCGATTCCATCGTGGTAAAACCAAGGATGGTCGAGTCAAAGATTGCTGCTGTTGACCTGTTCTATTACCTTGGACACAGTATGGGCAGCGGCGCGGTTTCGTTGTTGCTCGCCCCCTCTAATACAGCCTATGCCACCGGGAGCAAACTTGACCTGTCAAGCGGCGACCTGGAACTTTATTATTTAAGTGACAGCGGAAATGCCTTTGATGATAACCCTATAGCTTATCCCAGTGTTAATACCAACCCCGCAGGCACGGTTGTCATTACCAAAAATGACCCGAGCGCCAGGAAAATTGAAGGCACACTAAGTGGCTGCGTATTACCGCTTGTCGAAGGATCTGGAAACACAACGGTGACCCTAGACGGAAGTTTTGTGATAGCCTACTAATTGCTTTCTGGTCCTTCCGCATATTTCATATGCACCAACCAAAAAGCGTCGCTTGATGAAAGTGCCGCTTTTTGATCTATTGTTTCAGTTTGGCCTCCATGCTCATCGTCGTATGTGGCACTGCGCGCAGCCTTTCCGCCGGAATCAGCTTACCTGTCCCGCGGCATATCCCATAAGTTTTGTTCTGTATCCGCAGCAGCGCCGCCTCCAGCTGCTCAATGAATTTTTTCTGACGGGCCGCCAGCTGATTGGTTTGCTCTTTTTCGTAGGTAGCCGAGCCGTCCTCGAGTGTCTTGCCGGCAATAGCCGCGTCATCACCATTACTGTTCGCTGAGCTCAGCGACCCCGCCAGCTCATTCAGCTCCTCACGTGCCGCCCGGATCTTTTCATCGATCAGTTTTTTGAAAGCGTCGAGCTCTATATCATTATATTTGGTCTTGGTTTGTTCTGTCTGCATGCGCACACTAACAACAAAACCAGTCAATGGTTTGACTACACTAATACGTTAAGATAAAATCTTGTCCATGAAAAAAATTTTCATCTGCTGCTTAATGATCGCCCTTGTCCGCTTTAGCAATGCGCAACAGCCCATACATTGCCTGATCAAAACTTCGCTCGGGGACATTGCCATTGTGCTCTACCCTGCAAAGGCACCTGCTACCGTAGCCAACTTCCTGCGGTACGCCGATAAAGGGCTTTATCATAACAGCAGCTTTTTCCGGGTGTGTACCCCAGCCAATGAAGCCACCCGTAAAGTAAAGATCCAGGTGATACAGGGCGGTAATGTGCCCGGCAGCCTGTTACTTGACAGTATAAAGATCGAAACTACAAAGCTGACCGGGCTGCGGCATAGGAACGGCACTTTGTCTATGGCCAGAAATGGCATGAACTCCGCCACCAGTGAATTTTTTATTTGTATCGGCGACCAGCCGGCTTTAGATTTTGGCGGTGCCAGGAACCCCGACGGACAGGGCTTCGCGGCATTTGGCAGGGTAACGGCAGGAATGACGGTGGTGAAAAGTATACAGGCCAAAAAGGATACCGCGCAATACCTGGTTCAACCGGTGACGATCTACGGGATCAGCAGGATAAATTGACCGGGCGAATCAAAAAAGTCCATACCACGCTATTCGTTTGATATTCATTTGCCTTTCAGGCAGACTTTTTTTAGTGTAAATACCTGGCCATCGGACAAGGCGTTAGGCATCCTGATGGCATCAGAATGTCGTGAACCGTAAATAAAGGCTGTTGTAAGGACACGGGCCGGCCGACCGATAATAGTTCCTTTACCTATCGTCCCATTGATGCTTTAATATGTTGCTGAATAATTTAACAGATATAAAAAATGTGCTTGCCATTAACATACTAGCTAACCGAAATCATTATTTTCACTGTCGCCCTGGCTGTTCATCATGAATATTTAACGTCAGTACCTTGCCTTTCATCTTCGTCCCGTCAAGTGCGCTCACTACAGCCGCTGCACCGGCCTGGCTGGTCATTTCTATAAAGGCATACCCCTTGCACACCCGGGTCTTTTTGTCACGAACGATCTTCATCGTACTGATATCCCCGTACGGCGCCAGCAATTGCGCCAGTTCCATTTCCCCCATATCCAGCGGAAAGCCGCTGATAAACAGTTTGATCATTTCAAATCATTAAATTCTCTAAACGTAATTACCCCGTTTCTTATTGTAAAGTCTCTGTGACGACCACAGGTTCACAAACATCACAAGGGGATAAATTGTAATCCATTTTTTTTAGAGTCATTAAACACTGGATATTCTTGGAATAAGGCGGTCAATGCCATCAGATATCAATTTCTTAGCTAAAATGGAACTACAAAAAATCTTATTGTAACTAAATGCAACCGAATACAGCAAAAATGATCCTTTTTACAGATGCTTCCGATAAAGTTGAGCTGGATGAATACCCCCTTCCATCGGAACATTACTTTAGGATGTCGACAATGTCTATGTTCTGGATAATTGACCAAATATCTTCCGGATGGCTACATGATATCGGAAAAAACAAACGACATTAATACAGAATGCAGCGAACAATATCTCCGTATTCTCCAAGCTCATACGATCATCGTTGTTCTTAACCATATACTCGCAAACTATTCGATAAACTTTCCGTCGCCCTTTTAAAAATTATCGATTCTGTGTAGTCAGATAGGTTATTGTTTTAATGTCATCCATAAAATGGTTCGAAATTGGTGTCGTCAAATTGTAGTCCTCTTAGTGCATTATAATTACCTAACAAATATTGCGGTTCGAGGTAGCATGTTGAACCTGGATTAGTTTTTATAACCACTAAAAGTGGATGAAAAAACGCATTAGATCGAGTTGGAACATTTAAAATCCATTTTTTAATAATGCGCTCCCTTTACAATCCCCAGCTTACTCATTTTTGAATTCAATGTAGATGCGGGTATGCCCAGCAATTCAGCTGCCCCACCTAATCCTGCTATCTTTCCGTTGCACTTTTTCAGTACATTAACAATGTGGTCCCGTTCATTTTCCCGGATGGTTTTAACAACCAACTCATCGGAAATACTGATTGCGGTTTCGGTATTTTCGATTGGGTTAGGCAACTGTATGGCGTTCAAAGTAGGGCCGGAGGATAAGATAATAGCCCTTTCAATTAGATTTTCCAGCTCGCGGATATTACCTGGCCAATTGTAGGCGGTCAGTTCCTTCATCGCCATATCTGATAGGTCGTTCACGTTCTTTTTATGTTTGCGCGCATAAAGTGCAATAAAATATTTTGCCAAAAGAGAAATATCGTCCTTCCGGGCACGCAATGGCGGCAAAGCAACCGGGAATACGTTTAATCGGTAATACAGGTCGATCCGAAACCGGCCTTCTGCTACTTCCTTTTCCAGGTTACGATTGGTTGCGGCCACAATACGGACATCAACCTTAACAGTATTATTCCCGCCAATCCGTTCAATTTCTTTTTCCTGGAGCACCCGTAGCAATTTGGCTTGCATATCCAATGGAAGCTCCCCTATTTCATCCAAAAATATGGTCCCACCATGGGCATGTTCAAACTTGCCTATCCGTCTGTCGGTTGCACCAGTAAAGGCCCCTCGCTCGTGCCCGAAAAGCTCCGATTCGATAATAGAGCCACGCAGGGCTGCACAATTAACTTTAACCAAAAACACTCGGGCTCATAAAAAGTCTTTCATAGATAATCAACGGGGAATATTTATGAAACAACAAGTAATTGAAAATGTAAACATTATGCCTCATTTAGATAAAGCCTGTGGTTTGGATATGCACAAAGAGAAGATCGTCGGCTGTATATCTTATAAAGATGGCAGCAACCAGGAGTTCAGGGAGTTTGGCACTTACAGGAGGCATTGACCACCTGATTTCGAAAATAGGTAATAACTGTATGTTAGCATACCGTTGTATCACATGGATACAATCTCTCAATAATCGCATGCGCTGTGCAATAAAGTGTGCCAATTCTGATGCTTATTACGTAAATACAATTAACCAATTAGAGTTAAATTTGCTTAAAGATTAACCTTCCTAAACCAATCATTATGAAAAAATTAGTTTTTTTGCTATTGATAAGTATAGTAATAGTATCATGCAAAAAGGATTCCCCCAGTAACAATCCTCAAAATAAAATAGTTTCTAAAAAATATGCGGTTCGGTTTTCCGTTGCCCAGTTTACGGAAACTGTTGGCCCAATTACTGTTTCAAGAAGACATACCTTAGCCTCTTCAAAAAACAATGCGGTATTACCTGATACCACCACATTAGGTAAGCAGTTAGCTGAATATTATTATCTTGTTTATGATAACGCAGGCAATGAGATCAGACGGATATATCGATCTCCGGGAGATTATCAAACAGAAACTGATTTTCATGGCGGTTCACAATATATTTCGGGTATCCGTTATATCAATACCACTGATCCTTACAATGTTTTAACTGATTCCCTTGCCGCCGGCACTTACACCATAGTATTTGCTGGTGATAACGGCGGCAGTGGAATCGGGATCAATAATGACGATTCTGATTTTGACGCTGTTGAACATTTTTACTTACTCCCGCAAGCTGTAATTTATGTTGGTCAGGGCCTGGATCCAGTCCCTGTAAATGTACCGCTCTTCTTTTCAAAAACTACATTGGTGGTAGGAAATCAGAATACGACTTCTAATATTACCTTGAACAGGGTAGTTGGCCAGGTAGAGGTTGATCTGCAAGATGCTATGCCGGCTAATGTAGCTTATATTGTTATTGCCCGGCAAAATGAAGATGGCGGTTTTATGATCAATACAGAAACTTCAACCTTCCCAGTTGAAAATGAGGACGATCAGGGTAATTTGATTGACAACGGAGAGAACGTGATTACCGGTTCTGAAATAGGAAAAACAGACTTGCTATTTTACAGGTTTATTTGGAATACATCCACCCCGGTAACTATCATTTTACAGGCTCGTGATAAAAACTCCCAGGTGTTATTTACGAAGACAATTCCCAATGTTATGTTTTATCAAAACAGAAGGACAATTTTAACCGGGAAATTATTTAATAACACCTCATCAAACCAATTTACATTAACAGCAAACCAAACATGGGAGCCTGATGTACCTACTATACAGTTTTAATAAATACAAATCCTAAATCGATCATTATGAAACGATTAATATATTTATTGTTGGTAACTATAATAGTATCATGCAAAAAGGATTCTCACAGTATTAATCCTCAAACCAAAACAGCTTCGAAAAAATATGCGGTTAGGTTTTCTGTAGCTCAATTTACAGAAACTGTTGGCCCAATTACTGTTTCAAGAAGACATACCTTAGCCTCTTCAAAAAATAATGCGGTATCACCTGATACCACCACATTAGGTAAGCAAATAGTCGAATATTATTATCTTGTTTATGACAACGCCGGTAATGAGATCAGACGGATATATCGGTCTTCAGCAGATTACCAAACAAAAGTTGATTTTCATGCAGGACCGCAGTATAACCAGGGTGGTATCGTAGGTTTACGATACATCAACACAACTGATCCTTACAATATTTTTACCGATTCCCTTGCTGCAGGCACTTACACCGTGGTATTTACTGGCGACAGTGGTGACAGAAATAACAGCGGAATTAATATAAATAATAATGATGTGGATCAAGACGCGGTTGAAATTTTTTCTTTACTCCCACAAGCTACTATATATGCAGGGCAAGGTCTTGATGCAGAGCCTATATCCATGGATCTATTTTTTTCAAAGACTACTCTGGTGGTCGGGACTCAGAATATGATTTCTAATATTAACTTGGACAGGGTGGTTGGCCAGTTAGAGGTTGATCTGCAAGATGCTATTCCGGCTAACGTAGCATACATTAATCTAACACGACAAAATGAAGACGGTGGCTTCCATATCAACACGGAGACTTCCACTTCACCAGTTGAAAATCAGGATGATCAAGGTAATTTGCTTGACCCTAATTATGATATTATTACCAGTTCGGAAATAGGAAAAGCAGGATTATCATTCTATCGGTATATTTGGAACACAGTGACACCTGTAACCATTACATTACAAGCTGTAGATATAAATAATCACATATTGTTTACGAAGAAGATTCCCAACGTTTCCTTTTACCAAAATAGAAGAACAATTTTAACCGGGAAATTATTTAATAACACATCATCAGACCAATTTACAATAACAGCAAACCAAACATGGGGACCTGATGGGCCCACAATACAGTTTTAAGGCGCTGATATTTTTATTAATGTACGGTGCAGTACTACAGGATTAGAAAATAGCTATTACTTATCTTAAAAGAATAGGAAAAGACTCAACTTTTTTAACTTAAAATTATTGCTATGAAACCAATAACGTTATACCTGATTCTTATCGTATCACTCTTGGCATCATGTAAAAAGGAGCATCAATCTACAGTCAAGACTAATGTTTCAACCGCCAAAAAATTCCCGGTATCGTTCACAGTTTCACAGTTTGCGCAAACAACGGGTAATATTGATATGCAACGGGCATTAAAATCGTTAGCGCAAAAGAGAAACCTGGCTGCATCGGTAGTAGATACTTCTGCTTTTGCACAGGCCGTATTTGAGTATTTTTATCTTGTTTATGATTCAAGCGGCAACGAAGTTAAGCGCATTTACCGAAATGCAGCTGCTCCGGGATTTGTAACTAAGTTTCAGTTTGTCGGCAACGACCCGATCCGTGATATTTCCTTCATGGCCGACAGTGATCCATATAACGTTATTACCGATTCGCTGGCTGCCGGCACATATACCGTTGCTATTGCAGGCGCTGCTTATTCAGAATACAACAGGCTTGACGTAGATTATTGGGATGCAGATATTACTGACCCCACTTATTCGCCGCTTGCAACGGCAGCGGTATATGCCGGGCAGGGGCTTGATGCAATTCCCAGGTCCATGGACATTTTTTTCAGCAAGTCTACCCTTACAGTAACAGGGACTACTACAGCCAATGCCATCACCTTACACAGGATTGTGGGCGAAGTAGAGGTTGATCTTAAGGATGCTGTTATACCAAACAATGTTTCCTTTATTATTTTAGGGAGGTTAGGCGAAATTATCGGTTATTCTATCGCAAATGAGATACCGAATAATATAATAACAGGATATAGCTCTGATCAGGTATATACTGCAGATGATGACTATACCAACCTTGCCGCTGCTGATTATACAAAAGGAACTTACATCATGCAGCGTTTTGTGCTAAACACGTTAACTCCGATAGACATTCTCATAAACGCGTATGATAAGGATGGTAATCTTATAGCAAGTAAAACGGTACCACAAGTGCAAATACAGCAAAACCGCAGAACTGTTCTTACCGGCAAACTATTTGATAATTCTGTACCTGCGCAGTTTACCATTACAGCCAATGTGGCCTGGGGGCCTGATACGTCACCAATTACATTTTTAAAACGCTGATGTGTTGTTAATATTTGAGGCATTTTTCTAAAGGCTTATGACTAGCTGTTTCGCTGTCTTAAAATGATAGGAAAGCTTAATATTTTTTAACTTAAAATCTAATCTTATGAAGAACCTGATCCTGCAACTAATGCTTATGATATCGATCTTAGCATCATGTAAAAAAGACCATCAGTCTACACTCAAGACTAATGTTTCAAATGTTAAAAAAATCCCGGTATCATTCACTGTATCACAGTTTGTACAAAATACAGGTAGTATTTATACACAAAGGGCATTAAAAGCGTTAGCTCAAAAAAGAAACATGGTTGCATCGGCAGTAGATACTTCTGTTTTTGCACAGGCTATATTTGAGTATTTTTATTTAGTTTATGACTCCAGTGGTAAGGAAATCAGGCGCTATATCCGGAATGCGCTATCTCCTGGATTTCTAACTGTATATCAGGTTGGACATAACGCCCCTGGTGGAAATATGTATTCAAGGACAGACAATGATCCATATAATGTTATTACCGATTCGCTGGCCGCCGGTACTTACACTGTTGTTATTACTGGCAATACTTATTCAAAAAACGACGAACTGGAAATAGATTATTGGGATAGCAATTACTCCCGCGATCAGCCTACTTATTTGCCGCTTGCAACAGCAGCGGTATACACCGGGCAGGCCCTTGATCCAATCCCAAGATCGATGGATATCTTTTTCGGAAAATGTTCACTTACAGTAACAGGGCCAACTAAAAGCGATGCCATTACTTTAAATAGAATTGTTGGTGAGGTGGAGGTTGATTTAAAGGATGCCGTTATACCAAACAATGTATCTTATATCATTTTAGGCAGATCAGGCGAGCTGAATGGTTACTCCATTGCGAATGAAACACCGAATACGCCAACAAGCCTTAGCCCCGATCCACCAGAAACTTTAGACAATGATTTTACCAACCTTACTACTGCTGATTTTACCAAAGGGAATTATGTAATGCAGCGTTTTGTACTTAATACAATCAGCCCCATAGATATTATCTTAAATGCCTACGATAAAAATGGCAACATTATAGCGAGTAAAACCATTCCACAAGTGCAAATACAGAAAAACCGCAGAACTATACTCAGCGGTAAGCTGTTCGATAGCTCTGTAACCACCCAATTCACCATTACTGCTAACGCGACGTGGGGACCTGATACGGCACCTATTGATTTTTAATAGAACTATAAAATATTGCATGGTAAGTGACAACAGTAGAAAGTCTAAATTATTAACCGCAATTATGTACGCCAAAGTAAATCAGATAATTTATTAACACCATAAGGTTGCTAATAGCCTTAAATCTGCTAAAAAGGAGTTCCAAAAGTCTCCACTATGAGCTACGTTTGCTTCGTGAACTCATCAGAATTCGAACCATTAATCTAATTGACATAAATATTTGAAAACTATACGCCCACTGAAGATAGTGCTGCCTGAGGCATTTATTGTTAGCAAGTTGTCTCGCATTTACTGGTACAAAATTGCTTGAAACAGATGAGGTGTAGGACGTCGATGTAGCCCGGCTATAGGCGCAGAAAAAAGATCAGCGAACTGGATCTCAATTACGAATGCTTTAAATAAAGGTAAACTCAAGCTTTCCGCCATCCCAAAATCAGTGATCAAAGTATTGCCCGTAGATATCCGTATCGTTATGGACTGGAATAAGAACAACACCGACATTGACCTTTGGGCCACCAACCCCAATGGTGAAAAATGCTATTATAGCCATAACCGTACCGCTATCGGCGGGCGCATCTCGCACGATATGACCCAGGGCTTTGGCCCCGAACAGTTTTTATTAAAGAAAGCGCTCAAAAGGACCTATAAAGTAGAGATCAACTACTACGGCGACCGGCAGGTCACCATCGCCACCCCCACCACCATCCTGGCCGAACTATTCACTCACTATGGCACACCACAAGAGCAAAAAGAACTCATCGTCCTCCAAATAAAAAAAGATGCCAACGGAACCGTTTATATCGGCGACCTTGATTTTAATAATGCGATAGTTTAATCAAGCTCATCTTTTCGGATGAGCTTGATTGCCAAATTTTCACAAAAAGAGCAATTAATCAAAGTAATTTTATTTTTGGATAAATAGCGTTTCCAACGGACAACGCTTTTCCCGAACTAAAAATGCGCCATAAGCACAAAAAGTTGATGATACCGATCGTATCACGGCTCCTGACAAACGGAGCCATATCGCTGATCCCCCAAATTATCCACATTGTACTATTTCATATAGATAATCTATACTTATTAGATTATCTGTTTATTTATCTACAGTTCTATTTGTCAATTTCTTATGGAATAAAATGTAAAATCTATAATTTCCAATTATTGTGTTAAATTTTTACATTTGAATATGAGCTTCAGCCAGGCGTATTAATCTTCAAAAAGATATCCGCTATAAGCCAAGCCTTTAGCTACACTTTGAAAATTATCCCCCGAATTAAAATTAACGTGCGGAAACTTATTTTTAAATAGCTTTTGAATGCTGCCAACCATTGAAGTGCCGCCGGTTAAGAAAAGACTATCAATGTCCCGAGCGCTGATGTGATGTTGAACCATAAAGTCATCCAGGTATTTGGCGATCCTATTTACGTCTTTTGCGATGATCTGCTCATACAGTGGTAACGCTATTTCCTCATCAATTTGAATACCCATATTCCGGTAATTAAACCTTGCGGAATCTTTGTCAGAAAGCGTGATCTTTGTTTTTTCGATGGATTGGAATACGGAATAGCCGAGGTTATTTTCAATAAGTGTGATCAGGTTTTTAAATACCGGGTCATTCCCCGAAAAGTAATAGTAATCGTCTATTTCTTTTTTTATACGTAATCCATTAAAAAAATTCATCTGTTCCCACGAACAAATATGGGCAAAAAGCGATTTCGGAACGGTCAATACCCTACCGGGCGTAGCTTCGTACCGGGTGTATTTGCCAAAATAAGGTGTGCCTTTCTCCCACATAAATGCCGAGTCGAAACTATCGCCGCCAATATAGATGCCACCACTGGCCATCATGTCCTTTTTCCTGTCCTTACTGCCAACTTTTTCCGGGTCGAGTACCAAATAAGTAAAATCTGTTGTTCCTCCGCCCAGATCAGCCACCAGCACATTTTCTCTTTTCGTAAGGCTCTTCTCATAGGCAAATGCTGCGCCGATGGGTTCAAACTGAAAGCGTATTTCTTCAAAACCTGCAATGTCTGCCGCTTTACTCAGCCGGGTTTGCGCCAGGGTATCTTTTTTAACGTCGTCATCATCAAAAAACACAGGCCTGCCGATGATGGCCTTCCGGCAATCCGCTCCTGTTAACTGATCTGCCCGTGTCTTTAATTCTTTCAAAATAAGCGCTACCAGATCAGCCGCATTGTATCTTTTATTTTGGATCCTTGTTTCGCTAAAACTGCTTTTTGACAATATTTGCTTAACAGATTTAATAAAGCGGCCTTTCATGCCATCTTTTAGATAAGCCGTGATAGCTTCTTCGCCTATAACATAATTTGGCGCGCTTTCTTTACCCGGCTGCTGATAAAAATAAATAAGCGAAGGAATGATAACGGTGCCGACTATTTCTTTAACATCTTCATCATAGATAGCAAGCGCGGAATTTGTTGTTCCAAAATCTATTCCATATAAAAACTTCTTCATATAAGGGCGGCGAAGGTATTAAAAAAAGATCAGCGATAAAACAGGCCTTGTCGTAACCGTTCCTATTCCCTGATTCATCATTGCCGGATATACATTTATATGGTCCAGGAAAGACCTATCCTGCGATGGCTGGCCGTGTGAACGTTTTACCTGCAACACATCGATCAGAAAACCATTGAGGCCAATGTTTATCATTCCTCCACTTTTGAATTCGGGTTCACGGATGAGCGCCATTTTACAGCAAAGCTGCCCACATACTGTAACGAATTGCCCGGATGCCGAGTCTTATGGGTACGATGAAACAAAAACTATTCCTCACGCTACTTATTTTTTTTGCGACAGCTATCAGCCTTCGTGCGCAGGATACCGTGCTGCGTTCACCTGTTCACGGTAAACTTGATTCGTTGCATTCGGCCGTCCTGAACCAGGAACGTTTGTTCCAGGTGTTTTTGCCCTACGACTATAAACAGGAGGACAATAAAAAATATGATGTGCTGTACGTGCTGGACGGCGATAACTGGAATACAGGCCTGGTAGCGCAAACACAGCGTTTTGTACAGGACCAGGGGTTTATGCCGCAAACCATTATCGTAAGCGTAATGGGCATAGACCGCAATGTGGAACTGACACCAACGCATCTGGATGCCTGGAAAGGTTCGGGAGGCGCGCCGCGATTCCTGGCTTTTATAAAAAACGAGCTGATCCCCTATATAAATCAGCACTACCCTTCCAATGGTGACAATACCTTATGGGGGCATTCGCTCAGCGCCATGTTTGCCGTTTATGCCCTGCTGAATGAGCCTGCGGTATTCAAATCGTTTATCGCGGTCGATCCAAGCATCTGGTGGGATAATTCGCTGGTCGCGAAAATGGCTGCTGCAAAGCTCAAGTCCCTGCCGTTGGCAAATACGACCTTATACGTGGCCGGCCGGGCCGGCGAAGCGATGAACGGGATGAAGATAGATACCCTTGAAACCCTCCTGAAACAGTATGCCCCTGCCAGTCTAAAATGGAAAGTGCAGTCCTACGATAAAGAAACGCACAGCTCCCTACGCTTTAAGGGAACGTATGACGGCTTAAAATATACCTATGAGGGCCTGACCCCGACGCTGCTTTTTCACCCGATGAACGGGATCGTACAAAAAGGGCAGCCGGTCAACCTGTATATCGATGGTGATACAACCGGCGTGCATTATACGCTGGATGGCTCAATGCCAACAGCCGGATCGCCACAGGTCGCGCAACAACAGGCCATCAACGGGCCGGGCACGGTTACTTACAGAGCAATCAGTAACAGGCCGCGCTATGACAAGGTCAACACTGGCACATTTACAGCGGAGCAGCCACCTATACCTGTAAAAAGCAATGCAAAATGGCAGAGCGGCGGGTTCAACTACGCCTACTATGAAGGCGACTGGTCTGCCTGGCCCGACCTTAAAAAGATGAAACCAATCAAAACAGGTATCTTTGGTAAAAACTTCAACCTCGATAGCCTGCCGCGCAAAAGCCATTTTGCCCTGGCAATAGATGGCATGTTCGAGGCCAATGAAGACGGTTATTATATTTTCTTTCTTAATGCAGATAAGGGTTCCAGGCTTTTGATCGCTGGTAAGCCCCTTATCGAATGGGGCGGGGACTATACTAAACCCACCTATTCTTATATCCTTCCGTTAAAAAAAGGCTTTTATCCTTTCCGCATTGAGTACCTGCACCAGCAGCAGGATTTCAAGTTGGAAAAATGATAATGACCAGCTAAATAAGCTTCGCGCGTCTGACCTGGTAAATTATGCTTTGCCGGATTATAACCAGGATAATCTGTCAGGCACACATGAGCATACCCTGCAAGTAGATTATACCCATCCTTTAAAGTATATTGACGTTGAGGCTGGCGTTAAAGCCATTTTGCGGAATAATTTCAGCAATTACAATGTGGAGCATATAGATGCCGCGACCGGAGGTTCCAGTCCCGATCCGGCCGCATCCAATCAATTTGACTACCAGCAGGACGTTTACAGTATGTATAATTCTTACCAGTTGAATCTTTCAAACTGGACCGTAAAAGCAGGTCTTCGGTTGGAAATAACGGCTATAGATGCCAACTTTTCGAGCGGTGGGGTTGTTGCTATCCCCGATTATAATAACCTTATTCCGTCTATCGCTATTCAACGGAAGTTTACAGCGTCTGAAAGTGTCAATTTTGGCTATACGGAACGCATCCAGCGGCCGGGCATAGCCCAGTTAAATCCATACATAGATCAGCAAGATCCACAATTTATTACTTATGGCAACCCTGAGTTAAAGCCCGAAATCAACCATATTCTAAGTTTCAATTATAGTTTCTTTAAGAACACCACCATTAATGCGGGTTTAAGCTATTCATTTTCAAATAATACGATACAATATATAACCGCTATCGGCGCTGATGGTATTACAAGAGGAACTTATCAGAACCTTGGGGCTAACAATAGCATGGAAGTCGATCTGAATATCAATTATCCCGTTACCGAACGGCTGAACCTGAACCTTAATGCACAGGCAAGTTACCTGAGCCTAAAGGGAACAGCAGACACTTTATTTTACCACAGGAAAGCTTTTAGCGGGAATGGAAATTTATACCTCGGCTATCGGTTTGACCACGATTGGCGCGGAGGCTTTAATTTTCAATATTACAGCCCGGCCATCACCTTGCAAGGAACATCAAGCCCATATTATTATACATCGTTGAGCTTATCAAAGACGATCTTTCATAAAAAGTTGACCATATCCGGTTCGGTCAGCAATCCCTACCAAAAATTCCTGGATTATAAATATAAATACACAGATCCCCGGTTTACAGAGATTTCGCACAATGATATTGTTTACCGGAGATTTAATATCGGCTTAAGTTATCGCTTTGGGAAACTAAAAGATGGTTCAGTTAAGAAAAATAAGAAAGCAGTTGAAAATAACGATATTAAGATTATTCCCAATATTTTACCCGGTAATTAGCCGGGTAAATCAATATAATTTCAGCGGTATGCGAAGATAAATCAAAACGTTTCTATCCTATTTTTAAAACCCAAACCCTTCTTTATTTCTTTTACGGATCGCCTCTTCCGTTCTTGGGATGAACATGTCCAGTCCAAAATCGGTTACCTGCGCCTGTACTTCCTCGATAAAGCAACGGAAGCTCTGGTTGTAGTCCTGAAAGGCTAGTTCATAATTACCATCAGATGTTTCAAAAGCATCCGCCAGTGCAGCTGCGCCATCTGTGGCCAATGACCCGCCGCGACCAGCCGCCGGGGAAGCGCAATAAGCGGCATCGCCGACCAGCGCCACCCTGCCTTTTGTCCAGGACGGCATTTTCATTTGGCAGAGTTTGTTGAAGTAAAAACTGTTGGATCGCTGCACTTCTTCCAATAGTTCCGGCGTCCGCCAGCCCCTCCGGGCCCAATTTCGTCAGTTTCTGAAAGCTCCATCAAAGCCGCCCTTTATCCTGCCACTACAAACTATATTTATTACGTTTTAAATGTGGAGAAAAACGATAAGTCTCACAACTTCTATTCAACGGCTGCAGAATTCGAACGTGGAAAAGCTGCCTACCAAGCTTGGTTGAAAAAGGAGCGCAGATGAAAGATTTGTAGATGAATAATACGTTTTACAGGGTTTTAATCTACCGCTCATGGAGTAGTTACTACCAGGGTAGTAAGGTGAGTTTACCCACAATAACCAAGGCTTAAACCCAATCCATCTTTATTTCGTTTACCGCCCACTTCAACAATACCTCATTTCTAACTCCTTCAACCGTCCCTTTTTAATGGCCCTTGCAGCCAAAAAGTTAAAGAGCGGCGCTGCGATCTTTTGCAGGCCGACCATTTTAGAATTATTTAAATAGACAAATAAAGCCAGGTCGGCTAATTTTTTAGGTGTTCCTGCCGCGCTGGCCAACCCGTCTTTTGCCAGGCCTTTAGAGATCAGCAGCGCGTGCTCGAAATTTGTATTGCCGGGGCTGATGGTCACTTGAATTACACAGTCTTCACTCGAAATATTGTGGAAGTAATGGTGCGCGTTAGGCTTAATGGTGACCGTGTCGCCCTTTGTTAATTGATGAACTTCCCTATTTAAGCGGACTTCTAAAGTGCCTTCCAGTACTTCAAAGCTTTCTGAAAAAAGGGTATGGTAATGCCAGGGTGTCTTTTCGCCTGGAATAATGCCAAACTCGATTACACTGGTGGTATGGTGAGCTACTGAACTGACCAGTTTAATATATCCTTGCGTTTTCATAGGGCTTTGCTGGGGGTTTTGTGCGTTAATAAAATGGTTCCGGCTACAGCGCATACGATGATGGCAGATATATGCGGGATAGCTTGCGCGATGCTATTGTAGGGCTTGCTCAAAACGATCAGCATATCAACGACCGGGATCATCGTTCCCAGGGTCAGCGTAGTGCCTAATGCTTTGGTTTGTTTGCTGAGCGCGAGGATGCAGATCAGTAAACCCGAGAACAGGTCGCGGATGCCTTTGATGTAATCAAAGGAATAGTCGCCATTTGCGTTAAAGTGGATGCCGTAACCGGCGGTGGCGGTTTCGGGTGCCAGCAGGAACCTGACGCCAATGAAGATCATTCCCAACCCGGTCAGGAATGCGATGGTAACGGTGATTTTTTGTATCATGACATTTTGTTTTTGAATGATGATACAAATTTCCATACTCCGGGCCCGGCGTTCATGCACCTGGGTTAACAAATCATTTCTCAGCGAAAATTCTTTTGCGGATCCGGCTGAGTGATTGGGGCTTTACGCCGACGTAGGAGGCGATATGGTATTGGGACACGCGTTGCAGCAGGTCAGGATGTTCCTTGAAGAGTTTTTTATACCGGACTTCGGGGAGATCGGTGTATAAGGAACTGAGGGCTTGCAGTAGTTGTACAAATACTTGTTCGATGACCAGCCGGCCAAAGCGTTCGGCACCGCGGACGGTTTGATAAAATAGCTGCAGGTCGGTATGGGAGATCTGCAATATTTCACAGTCCTCTAAGGCCTGGATGATCTTGGTGGAGGGTATTTGCGGCAGGAAGCTTTCATAGTTGCAGACAAAGTCGTTTTCCTGCCCGAATTCGTAGGTTTTTTCTTCCCCATCGTGATTGATGTAATAGCGCACCAGCCCTTTTACGATAAAGCCCGCGTGCTTACAGACCTGGCCGTCCGCCAGGAAGAATTCTCCTTTTTTGATTTCCTTTAATTTGAAGAGCCGGTTAATGGTTTCTTCTTCTTCTGGGTTGAGGTCGATTAAATACCGGATGCTGTTGATCAATTTAGCTATCATACTTAAATGTCTGTACCGCTGTTATTAGCGTTTTCTTCCAGGCGTTTAAGGTAGTATAAAATCCGTTAGCTTACCAGGCCGGTTATATTTGATTTAGTTTGGCTGGAGGCGAAGCAAAAGTACATCGGGCCACCTGACGAATCACAAACAGCCTATTTAGATAATGATGACGCCTTAATAGCCGTAAAAGATAGCCAGCACAGGGTACACTCGATGTCGCTGTTCCATCAGAAGTTATACATGGGTGATAATATAACATTTATTAAAGCAGCTGATTATATAAAGGAACTGGTAAATTATTTAAAGGACAGCTTCAGCCTAAATAATAACATCATCTTTCAAACTGATATTGAGGTGAGTGAACTTGATGTAGCACAAGCTATTCCGATAGGTTTAATCATTAATGAGGCTATAACTAATTCCATTAAATACGCCTTTGGTAAAGCAGGTGGAAAAATAAAGACCACATTAAAAATCATCAATGATTCTTATTTGCTAAAGATTGAGGATAACGGGATCGGCTTACCGAAGAATTTTAACGTAAACGACAGATCTAAATCATTGGGCGTCTCATTAATCAGTGGGTTGAGTAAGGAAATTGGCGGTCAGTTTAAAATTTCCGGTGATAATGGAACCTCTATTTCTATCACATTCCCTCCATATGCAATTCTTATGTAAAGACCTGACTAAAGACCAATGTAAAATATCAGATGACTTCACTCGACCACCAATTTGCAAGTGCTTAAACTGACCGAAGATATTTATAATTGTTTTGTCACTGCGTATACTCTTTAAACCAATCGAACTGCTGTGGCAAGCGATGCATTATAAACTATTCAATTAAAACCATGCCAGCCCATTTATAAGGTGGATTATTTTTACGTAACTCAGCCTGAGCCATCTTAAAAGCCTGGTAGTCGTCAGCACCATTTATTTTGTAGGTATAAAATATTTTCATCATCCTGCCTGTTTCTTCGACAGGAAGATCCCACATACCCAAAAGCATATCACGGACGCCTGCCAGTTTAAAAGCCCTTTGCAAACCAAACACTCCCTCGGTTCCCCTAATATCACCCAAAGCAGTTTCACAGGAGCTGAGAACCACGAGTTCTGTGCCACTAAAATCCAGGTTAGCGATCTCATAGGCGCTAACGATCCCATCATCCTTACCGGCCTCTGGCTCCCCCCCGCTCCATACCTTGTTGGCACCAGCCATAATTATGCCGCTCCGAAACATAGCATCGTCCGCAATCTGCGGATATTTTTGCGGAGTAATTTTGTCTGCATCCACACTATTAAGGTCGGGTTTAGCAAAACCATGTGTAGCAATATGTAATATGCCCGGTGAACGGCCGCTCAGTGCTTTCAAACTTTCTTCTGAAGCATCCCAACCTGTTAAAATATCAATGTTTTTATTATTAGCCCTTAATAAAATACCAATATCATTTATCTGTTCCAGTGTAGGCAATGGGCCCCATATTCGCCCTGAGGATTTCAAGCTACCACCGGCCATTACCTCGGCCTTTTCGCCATAGTTGATGTCACCATACAATACCGCGTCCTTTTGAGAAGTGCCCTTCAGTGGTATATGTTGTTCTGCGATTTGTTTAATACTATTGTATTGCCTAAGTTCATATTTATCAATCAGGTAATTTTCTTTATCAAAAGGTAATGCATTAAAACTTACGCGACAAAGCAGCCCCGCCGGAGCTATATCAATTTTATTTGTTCCTTTTAACAGGCCACTAAGAGGCTCCCACACCAGCCGGTATAAACTATCGCTTTTTCGATTATCTGAATTCACGCCGGGATTAACCCCATTGCCGTAAAGGCCTTGTATAAATGCCGCTGATGAACTCTTATTATTCAACAGCAGTGCTGCCAATGTCCTTTCTTCACAAAGTTTAATGAACTGCGGTGCAACATCTCCTGGGCGGATCACAAAGGCAGCGTAAAAAACTGAATCTGTTTGCCTTTTATGAAAATAACTGAAACGTATGTATTCAATTGCCGCTTCGCCTGCTTTTAAACGATTTTGTATCTGTTTAAAATCTACTTGTTGATTCTGCTGATAACTATTGTAAACCTGTGAAAGCTCGTTTATTTTCTTTTCCTGTTGATTTGCAATCGCACTTAAACTGTCGATTAGATTGATTGCGCTTGCGGATGCGGGTTGACTATATTGCCAGGCAATTGCCGACCTGTTACTCTGCCATTGATCAAACAACTGTTTTAGTGCAGGATCGGGGTTCCGGCGAATGCTGTTCAATAGCTTTTCCTCATCATTTAAAACCAAGCCTTTTAATTGGAGTTGATGCGCATAGGTATTAAGTACAATCGCAGCGGAGGGGTTCGGATTACTATATAATAACGAAGCTGAAAAATCAAACTCGTCATTTTCGCTATTGATCAATGAGATTTTTTCCCTTTCGCTCAGAAAGGCAAGATCGCGTTGCAGCGTGCCCATTACAGGAGTCAGCGCTGCGTTGCAAAATTGCTCTGCACCAGTAAGATCACCCGTGCTTTCAATCAGTTTGGCCATGGCGATCAATCGCTTCCTGTGATCCGGATAGCTTTCCGCCCTAGCCTTTCTATCGTAATCGAGCGCCTCTTTTAAGCTGTTTTTCGCTGCACCGTAATCGTCCCTTAACGCGTATAATGCCGAAAGTTGCTGTAATGCTTCAAGATATAAAAACGAGCTGACACTTAGTTTCCCAGATTTATCTTTTTCATAGTCAATGATCCGTTTATACGCCTTTATGGCTTCCGGAACTTCGTTCATATCAATATAAGCTCGGGCCAGGTAACCAATAATAAAAGTATTGGACACTGTGTCGAGCTTTTTGCATAAGTTATACAAGGTGTCCTTTAATAACCGGTATGCCCCGTCCCTGCCTGACTCATTATAAAGCTGCGCCAGAAGAACCTTGTTCTGAATATAAAAAATATCTACTCCGCCATATTTATGCCCCGAAGAAATAGCTTGCCTCATATTTGACATGCTCACTTTAGATATTCCGGACTTTTCCAACGGGTTTACACCTGGTTGAAATAATGTTTCCAAAAGCGCATTCGTAGCATTGCCTCTTTCACCGGCATTGGCATCATCTATGGAAATCGCCTGCCTGATGAGCGCTTCCGCGGCTACTAAATTTCCGGTCTTTTTATAAATCACAAAGAGACGCTCCACTTCATCCCAGGGCTTACTGTCGATGGCCCCATTTCTTTTCCCTCCCAATACGAGCTTCCCGCTCCTCAATAGAGATAATTGCGCTGGGCTGGCACTGGCAAAGCGACGATCTGTACCATGTTGCATTTCCATTTGAAATTCCAACATTCTTAACGCATAGGCATTCTCGCCTGTATCCGGCAGCTTCAGCATTGCCAAATAGTTGTTCCATTGCTCTTCACGGTCTTTGTCCAACTCAACAGAATCGATTTTCATACCACTTGTCTTGATTATGTGGTTGTAATATTGAAAAAAGAGCGCTTTTTTATCCTGTTTTGCATCATAACCGGTATACTCCGACACGACCAGTTTCTCCAGGATCATTTGTTCGGCTGAAGCATTTCCCATTGTTTCATATAACAATGCCATCTGGCTTAATGCCTGTCTTCTTTCTTCATCGTGGTTCTTGTCAGCAGGCATTTGAGACAATACCTGTGTCAGTCGCTTTTCTGCTTTTTCATATTCGCCGGTTATCATATATAAGCCCGCTTCCATTCTAAAAAAAACTTCAAAGGAATTTTCAGTCGACGGGTCTTTCTTCGCTGCCTGCCGGAGTGAGTCTATATATTTATCCATCAAGGGAATAGCCTCTTTATATTTACCCTGATATTCCAAATTTGACAATCTATTGGACAAAGAAGTTTGTCCCAGGGCTGTTACGCCCGTAATCAATGTGATTATTATTAAAGAGAAACTATATTTTTTCATATGGAAAACTAATAAGGCAGATTTATTCTATAGATCAATTTCAAAATGGTAAGACAAGCCGCCTGCACTTACTGTTTCCATTGTTGCGCCAAGCTGCTGTACCATTAGGTTTACTAATTTCAATCCAAATGACAGGCCGTCTTGCCCCAGCATGTCTGGTTTGCCCCTACCATTGTCGCTAAAAACAAGCTGAATCTTCGATTTGGCGACAGCGCGTAGCGTCAAATGTATTTCTCCCTGACCATCAATAAATGCATATTTAAAGGCATTGGTAGCCAGTTCATTGACCAGTAAACCAATAGCCACCGCTTTATCCGCTTCAATCATGACCGGATCTGCAATTATCAATACCCGGATAGCTGCGGCGCCAAATGAATTCTTTACATGGTGCAGCAGTTGCGTTAAATAGGCTTCCATCTCTATTTTAGTGGTCATGTTATCCAGGTATAATTTGTGATGGACCAGGTTCATGGAATTAAGGCGGCTTTCATTCTCACGAACTGCGCTTCTAACCTGTTCATCCTGAAGATGTGCAACCTGCAAAGTGAACATGCCCGCAAGAATCTGGAGATTATTTTTTACGCGGTGGTGCAATTCCTGCATAAGTGTTTGTATTCGCTGGTTTGCCCGGTTTTTTAACCTGAAATTATTATAAGTGATAATGAATAACAGAACCAGCAAAACTGCAGACACGATTAAAACAATTATTAAAATACGCTGTTGCCTTACGATCTTAGTATTGTAATTGTTCTGTAAGCGAAGCAAAGCGATATCCCGGGTTCGCTGACTAGCTTCATATTTGATTTCCAGCTCATAGATTATTTTGTTCTGTGCAGTGGTGAAAAGGCTATCTTTCAAATTGTTCCTTTTATCTGTGTAAAAAAGGGCTTTTTTATAATCGCGACGCTGTTTATAGAGCTCCGCTTTTATATTGTAGGCAGCTAACACTAATTCGTTGAGTTTTAACCTTTGCGCTGCAGCTTCAGCCCTATCAATGGTGATTTCAGCTTGTGGATATTCACCCGTCGCCAGGTAAATCTCTCCCAGGGATAAATTACCATGGGCGATCTCTTCCTGCATTCCATAAATATGCGCGATAGACAAAGAACGCAAAACATAGCTTTTAGCTTTCTTAAAACCCCTTTTACCTTTCCATGCCCCGCCTATGTTTTGCAGGGGTGATACCAATAAACTCGAATCTCGTTCATTTTGGTACAGCGCCATGCTGTGGGACAAATAGATGATGGCGGAGTCCGGTTCATTGCGTTTCAGGAACACAAAGCCAATATTATTTAAAGACTGCGCGATCAATACGTTGTTCTTTTCTTTTTGTCTTAACAGGAGCGCTTTTTTATTATATACGATAGCAGTCTCATATTTACCTAAGGAAACAAAGCACAACGCAAGCGAATTATAGGTATAATTCAGATAATCATCCGCTTTTAGTTTTTCAAATAACACACTGGCATTCATATAATAAGTGACCGCATCCGCGTACCTGGCCAATTGATCTTCGCACAGGCCCAGATTATAATAAGTCAATGCCAGGGAAAAACCGGAACCTCTTTTTTGGTATAAGGGAACAGCAAGCCCGTACTCATTGATGGCCTGCTCATATTTCCCTTTACTGTAATCACCCAGGCCCAGAATCATCCAGGCATCACTTTTCAAGGTGTCTAAATGAGCGTTATTACACGCTTTCAGCGCTTGTCTGGAATAATAGGCGGAACTATCATATTTTTTTTGTGTCCAATAGAATTCAGCCAAAACATTAAGACTCTTGATTACCTTGAGGTTGCTCTTTAGAGACTGCGCTATTTTCAGCGAAAGTGAAGCCATGGCTATACCCGCAGAAGGATCTTTGCTAAATTCTGCCTGCGCTCTTTTTAATAACGTATCCGGGTTTTGATCACCATGAAAGGAAAATAAGGGAACAGTAGCTAGCGCAACAACGGCGCATACTAAGACAAGCGGTATCTTTTTTAGCATCTGCGGTTTAAGTGTTATAGGGTGTAATTTACCGTGCCAGTAAATATAAATAAATAAGGGGCCATTTTCAACCATGACCCCTTATATATTAAGGTTTTATCGGCGGCGGCAGCGGGTTCTGTTGTCCGTCATCCATTACTACATTTTGATGCGTTTGAACCGGAGCCGGCGTGTCATCTTTTTTACAGCCGCAGGCAGCCATTGTCGCGGTAAAGCCAATTACCGCGAGATAAAATTTGGGGGTCTTTTTCATTTTCCTCTTTTTTTAAATTGTTAAAGAGGGCAGTGACACCCCGGGTCGGCAGATCGCCCTTTAACCCGCTTTCCCGGCAATGTCTTCTATTATTATTTTTTGGATATCCTAAACCAGTTCATGACGCTGATCATGGCACAATGATAGGGCGCATAAAATAAACTCTACGCTTACGCGGCGCATACGTGGCACGTACGCGTCATGTCATCGGGGCCTTTGGGAAGTATGCGTAGGAAACAGCATCGATAACCACAGTTGTCACCTGTGTTAGAATACCTATTAAATTGGTAAGACTAATGCTCGGCAATAACCGCTATAGAGACATTGCTGAGTAAATCCGTATAGTGCGAGTAGAGTTCCAGCAAAAGGGAAATAAAATATTGGGGCAGTTAATCCTCTTTGTTTTGCAGACAATGCAACAATCGTTCCGGGGGGAGTAATTTCAACAATCCGTCAGTTGACTCTATCTCGGCGAAATAGGCGGTAAATATTTTACCGTTCCGCTCATAATCGATCTTGACCCATAATTCTTTATCTTCATACATTGAATGAGTCCTGGCATTTATTAAAGACTGCTGTTTTAAATATAAACTGGTCTCGCCTTCAAATATAAAATCACCATTGGCGTAGAAATTAATGAAGCCATTGTCTGGATTACGAAGAATATCAAAACGACCAAAAACTTTTGATGAGTATAACGCCTGTATGGCTACTGGTTCCAGTGCTTTCGTGGTTTCAGGAACTATACCAGGATTTTCTATTGCCGGCGTAATGGCGTCTTCGAAGACGAACTTTTCATTGAAAGATTGGTAATCGGCTACCCGGGCATAGGCAAGTAAGGGAAGGAGTTTGCGATACTGAAGTCCCACCGTCTGTTTAAGGTTGCCGCCCTGAATAATCTTCATGACTTTATTATATCTGTCCCTTAAATAATCGTGATAAGAAATCCATTCATCGTCAGTCAACAGCGGCGCTATTTCTTTGGTTTCCCATAGTTTGTCTCTGAGTTTCAATGACCACATCTTCCTTTCGAGCTCTGCGTGTTTTAAAAGGCCGGCCCTGGCAAAACATTCCTGAAAAATTGCATTTGCAGCGAAAACATATAAATCAATGATGGCGGTATCTTTATGGGACATTTTATTATTTTTATCCAAATGAAAGGTAAAGCCATAAAGATATTTGTTTTTCTATTTTTTTCATCCTATAATGCCGCCTTTTCTCAGTCGGACCTCAGGGCCTCCGCCTATGACAATTGGCTGAAGACCATACAAATGGATAAATTTCTTCAGGTGAATAAAATAATCCGATTAGACTCGCTGATACGAATTGAACCCGGAACCTCGAATCATCGCTCCGACTCAGCCTATACCGCAATTCTTTTGTTAGGTCCGGCGCCAGGGCAGACAGATCCGCAGGAGATGGCCTCCACATGGAACTTCGTACAAAAAAAACTACAGGACAGCGCAATCGATCTCTACTCGCTGTTGCTCTGTAAGTTCGCTGACTATGAACATTTACCCCTTAACAAAGTAAAGATAGAAATGATGTCATCATCCGCCGATATCTTTTCCCTTACGATATATTTTAATACGCGGATTGAACATCGGGGACATGTCAATATCATAAGCGGTGGGGACCTGTCAGTTGATTTTGATCCAAATGTTCGTGCATTTCAATCGCTGATAAAAAATATTTATAAGTTAAAACAACCCATCGCCGATCTAAGCAATTACATTAATCCGCTTCAGGATTTTTTTAAGAAAGGCGTGCACAAACCCGGCGAAGACATTCATGTTACCATACTTAGTTCATCCAATGATTTTTTAGAACTCGAAATAACCGGGATTTTCGGGGAAGTGACAAAAAAGAATTACTATGAAAAAATAGACCTTACCATTACACTCAATTCAGGAAAAGGCACACAGCAACTCAAGTATCATGGAAATATATTTTGCGCCGCCGGGATCGAGCGCTCTTCGGAATTTGATGATATCGCAAATGAAGACGATGTAAGTGATCAGCTGCCCATTTATAATCAAAAATTAGATAAAGCTTTTAAAGCCATATTCCATGACCACATTCAATGAAACAGCCGTAAAGATCCGCATTGTTAAAACTGGCCTCTTTAGTCGGTTGGTGATTCTGACCGCTGCCTTCTATCTGTACAAGAAAGGTGGCTTTCTCAACAGCACATTTAAGGAATTTATATATATTCTGCTGCCGGTCAGCTGTTTTTATATCATATTTTTTGTGAAATTTATTATCAAGAATGCTTACCGCTATCCGGCAAAAAAGAATAAAACCAACAGATTTTTCATACATTGGGGGTATTATGGTCTGTTAGCTTTTAACCTTGTAGAATTTTGCCTGATCCTGTATAAAGCGCTCAATCTATACCCGGAGATCAGGTTAGAGCAATTTTATCTTTTAATCGCCGGCACAGAGATCGCTTTCGGCCTGATGGCTGTGCTTTATATTTCAGACTTGTTTAGTGACCAAGTATCCTCTTAAACCACCGAACAATTAAAACCCAACACCGCTGTTAATTTAACCAGGCTACCGGTATATTCCTTTCTTCAACAAATGCAGACTGCTTATCGCCTGCACCGTTCATATTTTGACTGGCAACCGGTATTTTAATATATTGAAGACTGGCAGAAGTTGACAAGGCATTATTTAAAGTAATTTGCCCCTTCATTGCGATCCCCGTAGGTAGCTCAGAAACCACAAACTGGGCGGTACTGGCACCCAATGAAACAGTGGCAACGGCTAAACTATTGCCATTCGCGTCTATTGCCGAGCCGAAATTGTTGTAGGCATACTTATTGAGAGCGCCTACCACTACCTGTTGGTTAGCCTTGCTTGGATTTGCAATCATGAATGTAATCGTTATGGTTTGAGCGGCCCTGTCTCCAGTACATTGTATAATAGAAAAAGAAAGGCCGTTATTTATCGTTTTTGAATTCCCCTTAATCAGTCCGGCATTATTGTTCACCGGAGCACTGACCAGCGTCGTGGTGGTTACAGCGGAAGTATTTGCTATTGCCGCCGGAGCCGTTGTCGCATTGTTTGTTGCAGCAGCAGGCGCTGCTGTAGTCGCCGCGGCGATTTTTGGTTTGTGGTGAAACCAGCCACTCACAGTTTCGATCGTGCCCACCGGGTTGCTTACCGCAGCATTGATCGTGGCATTCTGCATAGAATCCTTTTTTGTCTGCAACGTCTTTCCAACGCTTTGCGCACCGGCGACTCCGGTGATCAATAAAAAAAGAAAAGTTAATGTTTTTTTCATAAAACTGATTTTTAAAATTTGGTGTGGATTGCGCTTATGATTACTTCAGTAAATTTAACATCAGGCGTGAGCATCCTAATAAAGGACTTTGTGAACGGAGGATTTTCATTTGCGAACAAATAGTAAAGCCGTTTAAAGGTTGCTATGAATAGTTATTTTATGACCACTTTAGTAATACTTTTAACAGCTGCGCTTCCTGAACTTAAAAGCGTATTGCAGATGTATAGGTTCCCGGATTTATCCAGGCCCAGCCCATCCGGAAAATTAACGGTCGCCACATTCAAACTTCCATATGAAAGCGGTAAAAAGCCCGAGCCCTTGATGAACGTGGTAACAACACCGAGTCTGTTGATCATACGCACAGTCCAAAAGCCCACCCCATTAATATTATTATCACTAACAAATACGTTACCCGCGTTATCTACGGCCAATGCCTGCGGATAATAAAATTGTGCTACTTTAGCTGAGCCATCGTTCATACCTGCGGTACCGCTACCTGCGAGTGTTGTAACGGCACCGTTAGTACTGATCCTCCTGACATTTAAATATTTATTATCACTGACATAGATATCACCTGCAGCGTCGGTAGCAATTCCTTCTATATTACCGAATTCTGCGGATGCAGCGGGTCCGTCTATACTTCCATCGGTTCCATTGCCTGCCAGCGTACTCACCACCCCTGCAGGCGTTATTTTCCGCACCCTGTGGGCGTCATTAACATATAAATTCCCGGCCATGTCAATCGCCAGACCAAGCGGACTGGTAAATTGAGCTTTGTCTCCTGGCCCGTCCGTGTATCCGGCCAGCCCTGATCCGGCGAAAATACTAACCACGCCTAAAGCATTAATCTTATTGATGCAAAAACCGGTCGAATTCGTTACATACACATTACCCGCAGCATCAACCGTTGTGCCCCATAGCTGATTAAATGCATTGGGCGCTGCTGAGGCTATCATTGCCAGAGAACTGATCACACCCTGGGGCGAGACTTTATAAACTGTTTTCGCCCCGTCATCGCCATAAGCATTACCTGATCCGTCAAAGCCGATATGTTCCAGGTATTGAGCAGCAAACTCAGTCGCTAACCCTGATGTTACAGTAAAATCAGATGATATGGTTAAAACGATCCCCTTAGTGGTAATTCTAACTTTGCCGGTCGTGGCATTTTCGGGAACGGTCACGACCAAAGCAGTGTCGCTCGCAGCATCTACGACAGCTACTACCCCGTTGAACGAAACGGCATTCTCATCGATTTGTGTGCTAAAATGTTGTCCCGTGATCGTTACCACACTATTTGGCAATGCTTTTTGGGGGATGATAGCATTCAATACTGGGGTAGTATTTTTCTCTTTCGTGCAGGCAGCGAAGTTGATTATAAACAGGACTGCTATTCCCTCCAGGCACAAGTTATAATATTTCGTATATTTTCTTTTCATAGGATCGGACGTGGTTTTAAACTATAATAAATACATTTAAAAATAACTGATCTGGTTTATCCTTTGGACTGGACTTTACGAACAGCCTTTATTTCCTTGTAAACAGCTGCTTTCCTGACACAAAGAAAACGCATCGATTATTTGCGCTTTCAAGGCAAAATGCCGTACTTAACCAGTCAGTATCTATATATAATGGAAAAGGTAAAAGTCCTGATTGTTGAAGATGAATTGATCATAGCAGAGTCGTTAAAAGTGATGCTTATAGACATGGGCTACGATGTGCCCGCTATTTTTACGTCAGGGAAAGCAACACTGGAAAACTTTAACCCGGAATTGGCGGATATCATCTTGATGGATATCCAGCTTTCTGGTGGCATTAACGGGGTAGACACTTCCATCGAGATCAGGAAAATCAGCACAGCCCCTATTATTTTTATAACAGACAATCAGGACGAATATTTACGAAAAAAAGCCATTTACGAAACCAATAGCGTACAATATCTGACAAAGCCTTTCTCCCGGCTGGACATATCAATCGCCATTGATCTTGCAATAAAGACTATCAAGCGGCATGAATTAGCGTTAAGGAAAATAAATAATTCCTCGTTCCTGATCAATGAATGTATTTTTGTCAAGGATAACCAGGGTTATAGAAAAATCATGACCAGCGATATCTTGTTCCTTAAAGCTGATGGCAGCTATTGCAAATTGATATATCAAAACAGCGGGAGAAAAGATATTGACCAGCAGGAAAGCATTTTATTTAGTGAAAACTTAAGTTTTCTGGAAGAAAAACTCTCATTTGCAAAAGGACTAGTTCGTATTCATCGCTCTTTTATTGTTAATATCAACGAAGTGAAAAAGATTCACGAAAATAGGCTATGGATTCTGCAGCACGAAATCCCTATAGGAAAAACCTATAAAAATGAGATTCGTGATCGGTTTAGATTTATATAATAATGCTGTTTAACTATAGTTCGGAAATCTCCCAGATGCCCATGACAGTGCGGACCTCGAACCATTTTTTGGGGACAAACCATGCTTTGGAGCAAACTAAGGCATTTTTCTTAATGCTTGCCGTGCATAAGTGAAGAATTTCTTAATTCCCAAGTTTAACCACGCAGCTTTTCTAAACTAAATGTCATCACCTTAGAGAAGTTGCATCTGAAAGATGACAACTAAACTGTTATCACTCTTTAAGGCGTGAGATTTCATTTTTACAAGACAATATACGACTTTTAAGACTTTCGATATTTCTTTTACCGCTTTCCTGATAGTGTTGAGGGGCCTTTAAAGAGCGCTTGCTTGCCATATTAGTCTTCTCAATTTCCATATTTCTTTGAAAGTTTGCAATTTGACTTTTAAGTTCCGCTATCCTTCCTTTTTTGTCTGTTATGAAGAGTGATGATAGAAATCCCATATTAATATTTTAATTATAAAAGCCAAAGTAATAAACGAAACCGATTTCGGCGAGTTGAAATTGCGTGTAAAATTACAACCAGCAATTTATCAATATTCAAAGTTCTGCAGAATCGCAGTTATTCTTTGTGTCTATTAAGCCATTTAGCAACTGCAAGTCGGATTAACTGAAATCGTTATAGCCTTTCGCTGTTCAACAAAAATAAATTTTACCTTCATTAAGCACCTTTGACTTCCTCCTTGGCCGTTCGGGCTTCATAAAATCCATGAGCTTGTTCGCCACTTGACGTTTTGATTCACTGGCAAAGCCCTTCCAATAGTTTTGTGTGGTATTCATCGTGGTATGCCCCAAGGCTTCCTGCGCAAATTCCAGACCCATTGTTCTGGTAACTTGAGTGGTATAGGTATGTCTTGCTTCCATAGTTGCAATATGAATATCCATTTTCAGCTGGGACGCTAAACTCTTCATATGCTGGTTCACAAATCTTATAAAATTCTGATTAACGCGTAATTTTTCTTTTGCTGACATTCCGGGTTGAAAAATCGGAAAGACATAATCATTTAAGTTCCCGCGCTTATTGCACTGCTATTTTCAGTTGGTTTACCTGTTTTCGCATATCCGCTAAGGAAAATTTGGAGTTTTTTGAGTTTGATTGCCGGGCTTATTACTAAGCTATTTTGTATAAAGCCATTCCTTGGCAAGGGCTGTGTTCAGCACGATATACGCTGTATTATTCCTGGCATAGGGGATCAATATTTTCTTCGATTTGGCAAGGATCAGGTCAATAAGTTCACTGTCATAACACCTGCCATCTATGCTATCCTTAACTGTTCTGTAATCGATTATTGGCTTAGCCTTAAGCAACATATAGTAAACTATTTTTGATTGATAAAAGGGAAGCATTTTCATTACCGATGAATCCACCGATTTGGCGGCATTATCGTCTATTAATTCCACCCCGTTTCCGTCTCCCCCATCGACTTTACAGTTAATAAATTCATTGGGGTACATCTTAATAATGCGTTTTATATTGTCGGCCCTTTCCGCTGTTGCTTTTTTATCGAATCCGGTATCGTCCGGATCCAAAGTAATCAAACCGGCCAGTACCATTAAATTTTTATATTTCTGATTATTCGCCTGCAACCATGATTTAATTGAATTTGCAGCAATTAGGTCGGTGTAGGAAGAATCTGCTTTGATTTTTAAAATTATACCGCAGCCGATGGTCACCCCGCAAACAACACTTGTAAAGATCCTTTTTAGTTTTTTATTATCATCGTTATATAACTTATCAGCCACGCCAATCACCACATAGGCGATAACCAGGGCAATAAGTATCAATAAGGCGAGCCACGCAAGCCAGTCAAGTTGTCCTATAAATTCATATAATGCTTTAGTATCCTCAATTTTCATTTTTTAAGCTAATTTCATGATCGATACAATGGTCTGGATACCTTGATTTTCATTAGAGTTACTCAGTAATTAAAACTGAAGCAACCCGTGAAAACACCCTATTTATCGGCTAAAAGTAAGTACCGCTTAGTTTCTTACTTATCCTCAACACGTCCCACCTATTTCGCCAAGGGAGTTAGTTGATTTAAGGTTTTAGTTTTTTAAGTTGTTTGGGCATTCCCCGTTTGTCACCGGGGTCCGGCTATCCGCTATGTCCCTGGCCCAATGGTTATCAGGACGGTGGATGCGGTGCTATTCGTAATTCGGGGTTCAGGATCGCGCAACAAAAAGTGTGAAAACACGGGTTGTAAAAGCCTTTGCACTATTATAACTTAGTAGTAATGCTTTAAAAACCCTTTCCCTTGACGATAATAAGGACAGGACTATTGGGTTTTCGTAACGATATCCCAGCCTAAGACCTGCTATCGCCAACTCTGGCCGGAAACCAATCAAATCAATTTATAAAGATGGCAATACAGAAAAAACTAACCAGCAAAAAAGATCAGGTCATTAAAGAGTTGCAGCGCCTCGATGACGAGGCAAGCGACAACGAAATTGTCGTCGCTTTTGCAAGCGCAATGAACCATCGGCTCTGGCGTTCGGTCCAAGGCCAGTGGGTATTTGGATGTTCTCTGGTGCTGACGGCTGTCTGTGTCGGCCTGATCCTGCGCGCCCCGGGCAATAAAGTGCTGGTATTACTCATTTATGCTTTTTGGACCGTCTCCCCCCCCTGCCTGGTTGTTATATGAATATGTCTGGCTCTTTCCTTCCGAGCTTAAATATAACAGCACCGAAATGGAGGATATAAAATACGCGCAGGGGCTGGCCGGAAAAGTTTAGGCTGGCCTTGTTGTGGTGATGACCGCGACGATCGCTTACTATTTAAAAGTTAATCCTTTCGATTTTAAATAATAGCGGGGAGCCGTCGGGGCGGTGTTTAAGGGAAAGGTGGCGTATTTGGCCATTTTTCGCCTGCCGATGCTTCTCGGTATCATTTGCACATCCTGCTGTTATATGTAATAGCGGTGATTTATACGATATAACAATTCACATCAATTTCTTAAATAACTTTTCAAAAGCAAAATCTCAGTACTAACCAATAAAGCGTTTTTTACCATGTATAGCTATTGAATTGAGCAATTTATTACCTACCTTTAACTACCTAAATTTTAATACGATATGAAAATAAATGATGCAATTAGCGCTTACGATTTCTTAGGAAAACTAGACTGGTTTGGAATTATAGGATTAACACTCATAATTGTTTTGATAGTAGTTTTTTTTGTCGCCGGCATTTCAGACAAACTTTTCACAGATAATCAAACAAAACAGATCATAGCTTTGGTCGCGATAATTTTGGTAGTTGTCGGTATAGTGATCCTTAAGCTGGAGGCGGATCGCAACAACACCTACCTGGCGAGGGCGAATAACATCAAAACCTACATGCTTGAAAACAATGAACCGGTGGTAGGCTATAAAGAATTGAGCTTTAATACTGATTTTGGAGGCGATTCGTCTTGTGACATTAAAGATAAAAACTGTGCAAAATGCGTTCTAAGAAGGACTCTGGAAATGCAAGATGTGATCACCCGGTTTCCGGATGATTTTGCACAGACCGATATCGAAAGTGAAGTAGAGATGAAAGACAATATGGGAGTTGCTTTGATAAATGAAAAGGTGTTAAACTTATTCGCTGCCAAGTATGAAAAGCTATTTCCCTTATTCAAAGAGAAAATACTTGCTTACATGAAAAACAGCAAGCAAGACACTTTAAATTATAAGTTTATAATTAATAATATTGATACGCGGTGTAGCAATAATGTATTAGACATGCTTGTAAGCAAAAACTCAGGATTATTTATTGCAATCTATGCACCCTATAATCGATATGATAAAACTTCAAAAGACCAAGAATATACGGATGCATTAGAGATCAATCCGGATTCCACTTTTTACATATTTGGACGAAAAGCAAAATAATTAAACTATTCAGCAACTTCAATTAATATCAATAAGCCATTCTGTATTAACCGGCAAAAACTTTGACAGAAAGGAGATTCGGCAGTTGATTGCACCTACTACGCTTGCATCACATCTTGCTGACGCGTTAGCCGAAATATCGAAATGATTATGAATTAAACGCTTATTAGATTGGTTTTCATTCATTTAAAATTATAAGACAATTTGAGTACATAGTTCATTTCCTTCAAGTTCAAATGTAAATCGTTTAATAAACCTATAATAATTTTTGTAAACGGTCATTGGCTGAGATTAGTTATATTATGGCTAAAAATATCTGGCCGGGTTTGTCGTCATATAATTTGAAATCGCTATGCAATGAACGTAAATCACTTTCGATCATCACCGCGCCGGAGCCGACGCCAAGGCCACAGCCGGGTTAATCTTGCTGGCTTTGGCGAAAAAGGGAATTGATAACGTTGACGACGTTAAAACCAAAGGCCGGATGGCAATAGGTAATTTATGCAGCACCGGTTATCAACCTTACCAAACGATCAGAACTTACCTAAAACCGGATTTTAGCGCTGTCGCGACTGATACCTCCCACCATGACCGCGAGTGTTTATTTTATGAGCAAAAAGTTGTCTTTACAGGTAAACTCTCTTCTATGGATCTGCGGCTCAAAAAATAGTCATTTCGATTGGCGGCCGGATAACAGAGGGCGTTACCCGGGATACCGATTACCTGGTAGTTGGATTTCAGGATTATCGTTATGTTGGCGAAGACGGGATGAGTTCCAAGCAAAAAAAAGCCATTGCGATGGTTAATTCCGGCGCTAATTTGGAAATTCTTCTGAAGACGACTTTCTGAGAAACATCGACGGCAAATGGACCAGCATTAAAATCAAAATTGGGGAATATTGAAAAACCTATATATCCCTAAATTTTTATTCTTATGCCTCCAACATCTTATCCTGGTAACTTTTCGTACTGATCTTGCTCCAACCGCCCGCTTGTTTAGTCACCTGGATCTGGGTGCCGATCCTTTCTTTCAGCGCTTCGACGTGCGATATGATGCCGACAGTTTTTCCCTTTTTCCAACGCGGAGATGGCTGTATCTAAGGTCTCAGCATCCAACGTACCGAAGCCTTCGTCAATGAACAAAGAATTGATCTGCACCTTTCTGCTGGCCAGGTCTGAAAGCCCCAAAGCCAATGCAAGACTAACTAAAAAGCTTTCACCACCGGAAAGCGTTGACATTGGGCGAACGGCATCGGCCTGGTAGCTGTCCACGATGAGCAACTCCAAGTCATTGGTGGTGCTTTTCTGGATTTGATACCGTTCGTTGGTTTGCGTTACCTGGGAAAAAATAAAAGCGAACTCGACAGTTTTAGTATTTTTCCGTAAAATTTCAGACACCAGAGTTTTAAATAATTCATGCGGTAGGCTAAACATCCCCGTATTCAGAAAAATAATTCCAGCAGCAGTTACTGATCGACTCCTTTTGTAACTCTTGATTTGCGATGAGGCCTTTCTTACATTGTTTCTTAATGAATTTAAAATTAGCTTGTGATCAGCTAATGTAATTTCACCCCGTTCAATTGTAGGGTCGAGATCGACAGACCGATCCGGTAAGTTTGCGAAAATAATTGATAGATTTTTCTGCCGATCTTCATTCAATAAGGAGTCTATTTGTATATTTTTAAGTTCCATGATTATGTCATTCAGAATAAAATCAGGAGTTTCTACAGCAAAGTCAGGGATTTTTGGCCACCAAGTTGCTCGAAAATTATAGTAAAATCGGCTTCGGAAAATCTTGGACTTGGAACCCGCCATTGCGCAGAACCGGGGTTTGAGCAAAAGCATTAAAAGAATATTCATTACTTTGCGCATCCAAATAAGCTTGCCAAAAATCCCCGCCCTCTTTCACAAGCTCCTTCGATCAGAATGTCAGTGTATATATTCGAACAGATGAGATAATTTTCGGCGATTGAAATTTCATATATTTTGGTAACTGAAAAATCAGATTTCCGAATCATTATAATACAATTTGCAAATTGTTTATTGACAACATCAAAGCCGTCATAAATGATTCTGGTGATCTCCATAAGTATCTAAACTATCTTTTCGGGGATAACGCTAGGCCCGCTTCTGCCCCAATCCAAGCACCTATGATTGCGCCAAACGGACCGGCTATACCCATTCCAATAGCCAATCCGACGCTGCCAAGTCCTATTCGATTGTTTTGCTCAATCTGTTGCTTTTTTGCCGCGTTATAGGGGGCGCGAGAAACTCCGTTTCGATTTCTAACAGTTCTTGTGTGTAAAACACCCTTTTCTAAATTGCAGGGAATGCCGGCAGAAAATACAAATTATTGAGGTGATCAGTTCCATCTTTAGCTTTTGGAATGGAATGTTCAACATGCCAACCTCCGCGGCTACCATGAATGCCGTAGTTTTTAAACGATAATTTTCGGTGACAAATATGACAGCATCCATGTGTTCTGTCATAAATAAAGTTTAACTGTTGTTCGTTGAAACGCATTGTGAAATTGCTTAATACACAAAACTAATATATTTAGCAATACATGTGACGATAACTTTTCAACAAATTGGATATTAGTAAATTACCCGTCCAACGCGCATCTCGCCAAGAGCCTGCGGCTTTGGCCTCGATCAAACCTCCAACTCCTCCTCCATCCTCTTCACCAAAGCCAATTTAATTTCATCCACATAACGAAACGATCCCAACCGTTTCCGCCGCGTCAAAGACTGCCATCGCCGGTGCGGTTTCCCCACTTTGACCCTGAAAACCATCTCTAAATACTCCATGATCTCCGTAATCGAAACATTTCCATTATTTACCTGTCCCGTCACCCAGATACCATATGCGATCTCCACGAGGTTGATCGTCTCCCCTGTCCACTTCAAAGCGCCGGGCGGCAGTTGTAGCTGACCGCCCACGCCACCGCGAATTCCGCCCTCGCCGGTCGCCTGCCGTCCTTCCCCACCCCCATTTCGCAGCTGCCGGAGTTCATCTTCCAACCAACTCTGTAAATGTTCATAGGCGATGAATTTGGCCCATAAATGATCGCCGTTGGTCGAGAACATCGGATCCGCGTCCGGCGTTTCAGGTAGCACCATGCCGGAAGGGCCAGCGTTCCGTAAAAACAGAACGGTGTCCAGATCTTTTGCCTCCAGCTGATAACATTGATATAGAAAGCCGAAGCGGTTGAAAAAGGTTTGTAACCGTTTCAGTTCGTCGGCGTAATAGGCTTCTGCCTGGCCCTCGCTTGCAGACGGCTTGCCTAAGAACAACGTTGCATATTCGGTCAGGTAGATCTGCTCGGCAACGAACAACGGCTTTTGAGATTTAAAGAAGCTGATCTCGGCTTCGTCGTTTGCAAAGCCTTCCGTCATCACCAGCACCTTCAAGCGGATCATGATGCTGCGCGCGCTGATCAGTGCGCCGCTCAGGCGGTTGACAGTGGCGGCGCCCATTTCCTGGTAAAAAGAGAGATCATCCTGTAGTTCTTGGTATAGTTTTTTTACTTGGATATTCATAAGTCAAAATTTAGATCCATAATGTCGCCTTCTCGTCTTTCGTCAAGTCAAAAGGCAGTTGCGTAGCGATCCAATTACTGATAAGCTCAACATAGGGGCTGCTGGCCAGTTCAGGGAACCTCCCGGCCGAGATAAACCAGAGCGTCAGGAAATCTTCCTTAATATGCCAGGCTTTTTGCCTGCGCACGGCATTGACACTGATCTCGCGGAGTAAGCGCATGACCAAGGCTTTTTCTTTAGCCGGAAGCTGTATCTCCCGGCACGCCTTGCGGTAAACCTGGCTTAGGCAATTCATAGGTGATACTCCCTTTTGATATCCCCCCATACATTCAGCACCTCGTCCAAATGCGCCTTCGTATGCATCGCCGTCACACCCATCCTGATCCGCGCGTCTTTCAGCGAAACCGCCGGGTAGTTGATCTGGTTGGCATATACGCCTTTCTGCTGCATCGCATGGCAGATCTTGGCGTTCTTGATCTTGTCGCCGATTCTTACCGGAAAAATAGCGGATTGCGTATCGCCTATGTTCAGGCCTAAGCTCAGCAGGCCATGCCTGAAGTATTTGATGTTGTCATGCAGTATGGACATCCATAAGGGTTCTTCATCAACCAATTCTATGGCTTTTACAATTGACAGGCTTGCGGGCGACAGTGAAGCGGAAAACAGGTGTTGCCTGCTCTGGTATTTTAAGTAGTTCACCATTTCTTCGCTGGCTACCACGTAGCCGCCGATATGCCCGAACGTTTTGCTGAAGGTACCGGTGATCAGATCAATATCGTTCCAGGCATCACAAGTTTCGATCAGTCCCCTGCCCGTCTCGCCGATCACACCCGTGCCATGCGCGTCGTCAACCATCAATCTTGCACCGTATTTTTTGCACAGCGCGATAATATTACGTAGTGGCGCCAGGTCGCCATCCTGTGAATAGACCCCGTCGATCACCACCAGCACCAGCGGGTGCTTGCCTTTTGACATTTTCAGGATATGTTCATAGGCCCCAAGGTCATTATGCTTGACTGTTTTGCGGTTCACCAATTGGCAGCCTTCCATGACGCTCGTGTGTACGCCGGCATCGAGTATGACCAGGTCTTGTTTGGTCAGGATACATTGCAGCGATGCACTGTTGGAGGTGTAGCCGGTAGTGTAGATGATGGCGTGTTCTTTCCGGAAGAAGCCGGCGATCTTACTTTCCAGCAGGGCATGGTAATCGTAGTGCCCGCCGATGGCAGGGGATGCACCGGCGCCGGAGCCATATTTCATGATACCTTCTATAGCAGCTTGTTTCACGGCAGGGTGTTGGGTAAAGCCTAAATAATCATTGGAAACGAGGCTGATCATTTTTTTGCCGGCCATTTGAATGACGGGGCCGCAGCCGGAGGTGGTGACCAGCCGGTAGTTGAGTTGGCCCTTGATGGTTTGGTCATTGAGGTAGGCCTGGAAGAGTTTGGCTCTTGCCCAGGCATCCATTCCGGCGATGTATTCGAAGTCGCGGAAACTGTTGTTGTCAAAATTTTGCTTCATGGTCTTACTGATTTTGAAGCAAAGCAAGTAGTTTCGGGGCCGGGTGAAGAGTGTTAACACTCCGGATACACCATGAGCAATTGGGACACCCTGCCATTACTCCCAAAATTACACTCCTGTAATTTCAAGATTATCGGACACATTAGATAGTGAGACAGAAATAGAGGAATTAAAGAGCATTAGTTTAGGACAAAAATTGCGGCTTATCTACTTAATACATAGTTTGCGAGATATGCCAGACAAATTACCCCTAAGATATACTGGGTTATGATTAATATGATGCCTGTCCAACTGCCTATCTTTATTTCTTTTAATTCGAGCTTTAGGCCCCAGAATATAAATGCAGTATATAAAAAAGTTCCTGGAAGTTGATACAAAAAACGCGCGAACTTGCTTGAACCTGCTTTATTTAAGACAAAGGTTTTTGGTACATATACCTTTTGTAACTGATTTAAAAAAATTGTGTTGCACATAAAGAAAAACACAAAAAGAGCAAGACTTATCAAAAAGATGCGGTCCTTACTATACCCATAATCCCACCAGGATTTAGACAGCCAGTTCAGAAACCAATGATGATCATGTAATAAGCGCAATTCCTGAAATTTTTTATCTTGGAATTCGTATTTCTCAGTTAATCCTGCATCCCTTAGCGCCTTGAGAAGTTGCTGGTAAAGAATAGCCGCCTGTTCATAAGTTTGCGAATTGCTCACCACAATGTTTATACGATCAAATGGAATAGCTAACTTAATTAAGTCGGTATTTGATAATATTAGCGTCTTATAACGGTTATTAAAGTCGATTTGCCTGAAATCAACTACCCCCTGGCAATCTGAAAGATCTAAATTTGTCAGATAGATTGTGTCCGGCAGTTGACAGTGATGAAGATCCAGTGACTTTATAGAAGAATTCTCGATCTTGAATTTCTTAAAAAAATTTGCGCCACTTAAATCCAGTGTATCAATCCGTGAGTTTTTTATTAATATCGAATTTGAACTCAACTGGGCATCAAAGAATTTCGCTTTGAACCCTATCAGATTAATTCCCCTGACCGGCGGTGCATTGCTAGGAAATAGAAGGAGATCGGATAACCACCCCGTCACCCAAATTTGTCGGTCTTTTAATTCTAAAGAATCCTTTTTGGTAATACTGATGGTGTCAGCCACAGTATATACAACAATTGATTTGTCAAGATCGACGTAATTAACAACCAAATCATGGCATCGGTCAGCAATAGAAGCTGTATGATCTCTGAAATTCACACGCGCTGAATCAATATCTTGCATTTGCATGATTTCATCGGTAACGGGGAATTCCTTGTTTTGAAATCGACTCTGATCTTGGACTGGTATATCAGTTACCTCAACTGTGGACCTTGGGTAATTTAGGATGAATACTGAATCAGTAGTGTATACCCTTTTATCATTTAAATTAATAGTGTTACGCAGATTATATTTTTGAGCATATAATTTTCCGGCAGAAGTCGCAATGATTATAACAAAAAGCGCAAAAACGGGCTTTTTTTGTGTAAACAAATGATTACCTATAAGATATTTACTTCTGGTTTTCAACAAAATATATTTGATATAATTATTGAATCGGATGATCTATTACTCTAATATACAGAATATTAAACTAACATAAATAACTTTTAAAAAGATTTTAATCTTAATTATTTGAAGGTTTCCGGATACCTTTTCGCACACAGAGTTTGTCGATTACTTAGAATTCTCATTTTTTCCGCATAAAACTCCGCACATACGCCAGCATCTTCACCAAAAGCCCCTCCATTTCCTCCATCATTTTCTCGTCCTTCGGATAAGCTTTCGAAATAATGGTCGTCGCCAATATCTCCTCCCCGTCCGCTGACGAACAAGTGCTGGCGATCTGCTGGGCCAGCTCCTTAAAACTCGCATCACCGAACAGCTTTTGTTCATGGAGCAACTTGAAGAAGAATGCGATTCGATTCACATACATATTAAAACGAAGTTTTAGATAGGGATTTTCTCTCTCATGAGTTTCCACAAAATCTATCTCCTCACCTATCCATTTAATTAATCTCACACTAACCGAATTGGCATCCACGTCAAATAAGGGCATGTTGATTTGTGTGTCCTGAAGGACAAGTTTCTCACAATTCGCATATTCCAGCAAGCGCTGCCATTTACCGGTTACGCTATCTGCCCGTTCCCTGATATATTTTTTACAATAGATGAAAAACCGGTCATCGTTAAAATCGCGCCCTATCAACAGCGACATCAAAGCTTCCGCCGTACTATTACAATCGGCATCCGCCCAATCTAAAATATTCAGTTTGGTCACGTAACCCTTTAACCAGTTAAAGTCTCCCCTGTTCAGCGTTTCCTTTGCATCGGTAAATCGTTTAAAAGGAATTCCGGCGATGTCGATCAGTTTTTCGTTGACGCCCTGTTCCTGCATGATCGTTTTATGCTTTATCCAGGTAGCGTCAAGTCCCTCTTTTTGCAGTGCTATAAAAGCCTTCGGTAATTTGAGGTTGGGCCTGATCTCATTGGGCAAGATCTGTTCAACCGCAGCTAACAGATCAATCAATACCATGGTATCCGGATTTACAGTCCCGGTCGCTTCATATAAAATATCACAAATATTAACGAGTTTACTTAAAGTATTAAAATGGAAGGTATCGCGCTGCGTGAAGTTACCAATCGCGTTCAGGCCATAAATGATGTCTTTTTCCAACCTCTTGGATTCCACCAGCAAATTGTGATTGGGTTTAGCCTTGTCTAACGATTTGCCATTAGCAATTTCGTCAGCAATTGATTTCAGGTAATCAGTTTCTGTATTCATAGGTCGGTGTTAGGTTTAGTAAATCGCACAGCAACAGAGCACTCCGGGCAGCGGCAAAAAAATTAACAGGAAAATTGATTGAAGTGTTGGACAGACAGCGCTATAAGTTCGGATGACTTATATTACTGTGTAAAAGCGGCGGGAATCATTTGAGATAGATACAACTGGGTACCGCAAAGAACCCACAAACTAAAACAAAGAGGACGCCCGCGCTTTCGCACAGGCGTTACAGATTGTTTCTTGTTTGATATTTGAATTTTGCGGTTTCGTTGTATCAAGAAAGCGTTGTAACGCTAAAATATGATGTAATTAAAAATGTCTATCCGTTTCTTATGTTGTTTATTTGAGCAAATATAAGGTAATAAAATTCTGTTAATAAACTCCTTTTTCAAAATCGCTGTTTCAGCGATAAAATCTGCGTTGTTAATTTCTGTTTGTTTCCATATTAAATGATTTTAAGTTAGGTTATAATTTGTTAAAAGCTCGTGATACACATGGACCTCGTGCTGCGCTTTTACCCTTTGAACAAAGTGACCTTTCCCCTGATAGGAGGAAATGAACCCTAACACTTTTAATTCGTTGTAAGCTTTTTCGATCACATTTTTAGATACGTCCAAGGCAACACAAAAATCATGTATCGACGGCAGGTGATCTCCATCACGAATCTGCTCGGTTTCGACCCCGTATATAATTGCATCTATCACCTGCCTGTATTTTGGCTTCATAGACTTCTCATCAATGCGTACGATCTTCAAATAATTTTTCATGTGCTATTCGTTCCTCCTTAATAATTTGTTGACTGTCGATAATCGAATTGCTAAAACTGTTGGTTAAACGATTGGTTAGGTTTCATATAAATTCTTTTGTTGGCATAGTCCATGATCAGGTTAAAGCGGCTAATAATATCGATTCCTAAAATTCCCATATAACCGTCTGCCCCTTTTGATTCGGGGTCGGAAACAAGAATCAAAGGCACCATTGAAATAGATAATTGTTTAATAAGTACCGCGTCAACTGTTGCCTGCTCACTTCTAAAGGATAAGCCGATACCCATTCCTGAACCCGCCGAGTTAACTTTGACTTTTTGTTTAATGGAGTGGTATTTATTAAAGTCTGCAGTGATCAGCAACGATATGGCTGCACCTAGATCAAACATGACTTTCCCGCTTAGCAATTCGCCATTAGGAAGCTTTATACTCGCATTGATATGGGGTATGTCACCATTAATGAATTCAAAAGGTATGCATTGATACCCCGTGGTATCTACATCTTTGACAGCATTAAAAAGAGAGATTTTTTTATTATCAAAGTTTATAGCCGTGACAAAATTATTCAGTATATCAAAACCAATTACGCCATCCAGCGGTACATTTGTCGTGGTCGCAAAAGGCTTGTAATTAAAAATTACCGCGTCAATATGTCCAATCTTTATATTTCCGGTTTTGATCTGTTGATCTGGTACCATTATATTTTTTTGAACTCCGCCCATGCCGCCCACATCAATTGGCTGGTGTGGCAACTTACTCAACCCGATCCTTTCTGCTACTGCGGAATCGATTGAGGTGTAGGTTGCACCGGAATCAAACATGAGGTCGAGCGTATCGCTGGTCGCTATTTGTACTTTCACATGCATATATTTCCATTTAAGAGCAAATGGAATGACCGTAACCTGGGCCTTGACAGGGGCCGCCAGGAGAACACTCAGAAAGCAGATGATTACTGCTCCTTTTATGTAATAGATAGATGCCAGTTTGAGCGGCCGGCGACCATTTTCCCTTACCTCCGTTTTTGCGTACTGCTGGATAAGCGCAGTCCACTGGTGATTTTTCGGTATCGGCGAGCCTTGGTCGATTTTAACGATTTTCAAATAATTTTTCATTGGCTATAGTTTCTCCATTGATTAGCTTTACAGCGTAATTCAGATCTCATTTAATTTTGATATTCAATTCCGCTCGCCTAGTGGAATCTACTCGCAAAGTGGAATCCAATTCTCTTATCATTCTTGCAGCATCCTTTATTCCGTTTGCAGCCATCATAGAATTATTCGTCCGGATGCTATTTTTTAAGTCCTCGTAACCCTGTGCAGACAGTCCTTTGGCTACACATTCTGTTTTGGTGAATACTAATACCTCCTGATTGTTTTTTACTATTATACCATGAAGGATGACATCATCCAGCGATTGAATATATCCCTCCTGTTGTGGGGTGCGCAGACTATCGGGTATTAGACCAAAATATTTGTACTGTCCCCCTTTTATATCGACGTAGGTAGTGCCTTTCTTTCTCCTGTTGTAGTTATGATAGGGTATGCCTAGCGGAACTTCAAAAGACAACTCTTTCGGTGACAGGCATTGCTTATTGTTACAGGCCATATAGGTCATTTTTACTTTGATTACAGCGCCATCCTTTTTAATACGGACCGCTTGCTGGAATTTCACTTCATGAGTAAAGTAGTCTGCCTGCATGCCAAAGACTTGATCATATTTGCTTTCCGGCTTGGGCTCGGTGACCTTACCGACCGATTCATAATCCGGCGATTTTAAAAACTCGAATGTTGTTTTCTGCGGGCCACCCGCCTTTTGATTGACCGAGTAAATATGCCAGCCCTCGTCAATTGTCGCCTTCATGTAAATAACCACCAGGCCGCCCGCTTGCATTTTGCTTCCAAAGACCACTTGTACCGGGTTAAATGATTGTGCTTTCGCTGTTATCATACTAGCCAATAGCAACGGAATCATCATTATTCTTTTCATGTTCTTTAATTATTATCTAATTTATTTATCACTGACCATATTTCGATGGCATCCTCAATGACCGCGGCTCTACAGATCTTCTTTCTCTCTGTAATACTTATTGACCACAAATAAGATGATCAATGCCATAAGGATCACTATTCCAAAGGATTCGCACGCAGTTGCGGTGATCCTGCCCTCGCTGTGGTAAATTTGATAGCCCCCGTAGAGTACACCCAAAAGGCAGGCGATCTTTAATGTTTTCCAGTTTTTTTGTGAATACTTTTTCATTTGATTAATATTTACTCGTAGGCTATTTTGTCTATCGGTGTGAATGTCTCTACTTCACCGGTATTTCAAAGGAAATATCTTCCGGCGGCAAGCATTGTTTATTGGTGCAGGCCATATAGGTTAGTTTTCCTTTGATCGCCAGGCTGTCCTTTTTGACCCTGAACTTTTGCTGAAATATCACTTCATGATTAAAGTAGTCCACCTGGATGCCAAATACTTCCTCGTATTTTGATTCCGGCTTCGGTTCCGTGACTTTACCCACCGGTTCATAATCCGCTGATTTCAAAAATTCAAATTGTGTTTTTTGGGGTCCGCCTGGCTTTTGGTTGACCGAATAGATATGCCAGCCATCCTGGATGGTGGCTTTCAGGTATACGATTACCAGGCCATTGGCTTCCTTTTTGGCACCGTATGCCCATTTCACCGGGGTGAGGATCTGTGATTGCGCTGCCTTGATACTCAGCAGCAGGATCAGTAGTAAAAGCGTTTTTTTCATATGTTCATCTTTTTGGGTTTATTTATTTTTGTTTATTAGCGGTGAAAAAGTTGCCGACCAACCGCCTCCAGGGGCCATATTTATGGTGATCGAATCACCTTTTTTAACTTTTAAAATGATGCGCTGGTAATCACTGCCCACCCGGGCAGCATTTGGACCATCCTGAAAAATCTCGGCCCGGTAGCTTTTTCCGGCTTCCAGGAAATCCAGTTTTATTTTTACAGTACGCGCATCCCAATTAGTCATCGCCCCTACAAACCATTGCTGTCCCTTTCTGCGGGCAACCGCGACAAACTCACCAACTTTGCCGTCCAGCGCTACCGTTTCATCCCAGACCGTAGGGATTTTAGCCAGGTAGTTTAAGTAAACCGGTTCTTTCTCGTAATCGGTAGGCGCGTCCGCCAGCATTTGCAGCGGGGCATAATAGACAGTATACATGGCTAATTGATGACAGCGGGTACCCTGGCTCATCGGGTGATCGAAGATGGCCTTCCAGTTAGTTTGGTTATAATTGCGCATGGCGCCGGGGGTATAATCCATCCCCCCAGCGAACATGCGGATAAACGGGATCTCTACATCGTGCCGCGGCGAAGTGCCCAGCGAATCGAATTTATCCCATTCCAGGCCTTTGACGCCTTCCGTGTTGATCAGGTTGGGATAAGTCCTGGCCATCCCCGTCGGGTGGTATGCCCCGTGATAATCCACAAACATCTTCCTCTTGGCGGCTTCCTGTAATAATCGCTCCTGGAAGTTGACCACGGTCTGGTCATCCCGGTCCATAAAGTCTACCTTAACACCGGAGATGCCCCATTTGGCGAACTGGTCTAAAGCCGGTATCATCTGCCGGTCCAGCGTATACCAGACGCACCACAGGATCAGGCCTACCTTCTTTTGTTTGGCGTAGCGGATCAGTTCCGGCATATTTAATTTATCCGTTACCTTCAACAGGTCGAACTGATCGCTCCAGCCTTCATCCAGGTTGACATATTCCAAATGATTAGTAGCCGCGAAATCAATATAGTATTTGTAAGTATTCGTATTAAACCCGGTTTTGAAAGCGACGCCCGACAGGTTCAGGTCGTTCCACCAGTCCCAGGCCACTTTTCCCGGTTTGATCCAGGAAACATCTTTAAGCTTTGAACTTGAGGCCAGCAGGTAAACCAACTGATTACTAAGTATATTTTTATCTTCCCTTTCAAAGGCGATCAGCCGCCAGGGATAGGCACGGGCCCCATTGGTTCTGGCGATATAAGGCTCGGTTGTTTTAACCAGCAGGTTAAAATTGGCATGACCGCCCGGCACCACGGTCTTTGGTACAGCCGCGTGCCTGCCGACTAAGCTATTATCTCCCGTTGCTGACAAACTCATACAAGGGTAATCCAGCACATCGGATTCATGTAATAAAATGTTCATGCCATCCGGTGCTTTTAACAATAACGGGGTGCTGGTATAACTCGAAGAAGTAAGGCTGCTGATAGCCGCCGGCTTGTAGTCGGCTTCCGACAAGGCTGGGTGCATATAGGCTAAGAAATTCCCGGCCAGCTTATACACGGCAGTTTCACCAAGCACGTTGACGCTGTCTTTAAAGCGGGTGATAAAGCGGTAAGCGAAACCTTCGTTATAAGCCCGAAAAACTACATCATAATCACCACAGTTCAAAATGAGTTCGTTATAATGCGCACGAATAGCACTGCTAATCCCATAAAACGGTTTGAGCTGATCATCAACAGTTCTTCTTTTCATACTCAGGATCTTGATATGATCACCACAGATCGTTCCGCCATTAGAAAAGGACATGCCGAGCCCGGAAGGCTGGATATAGATTTTGCCCTGGTCATAAACGGAATAACTGAACTTGGCTGTATCAATAACCGCCAACAAGTTATGATGGGGCGATTCCAGCCTAAGCATCTGGGCGTTAGTTTGCTGAGCGATCAGGATAAATAAAAAAATGTGAAGCGATCTTTTCATGTAGTCTTTATTGATCGATTTTCGCCACTTCCAGTTCACAGGTTACGATAGCGCCTGGCGGTACTGCGTCATAACCCGTTTCTCCGAATGCGAGTGATGCGGGAATATAGAGTTCCCATTTGGAGCCTACCGGCATCATTAATACAGCTTCGCGGATGCCGTCTAATGCTTTATCGATATGATGCTTCCAGGGTTTGTCGCTATTGAAAGGACCGGATACTACTTTACCATCAAGTAATTTAATAGTGAAATACAATTGCACCCTATCACTTGCTGTTGGTACAGGGCCGTTACCCTGACTCAGGACTTTATATTGCAGTCCTGATGCCGTGGTTTTAACACCCGGCTCTTTACGATTCTTCTTAAGGAAAGATTCGTTTTCCTGCTCGGCCGCTATTTTTTCCTGGAAATCACTCTCGTCGAAAGCCGTTCCATAAGTATGGTTAGGTTGCATGTAGATTTTTTTGTGTTCGTAATCCAGGATCAGGTTGAACCGCTTAATGACATCGATACCCAAAATGCCCAAATAACCCTCGCCCGGTTTGGCTGCTGGATTTACAGTCAGTTTGATCAGCATTTTATTGAAGTTAAAACCACCAAACGCCATCGATTTGATCTCAGCCACCTGCTCTGTGGTTGAATTACTCAAACCCAAACCGCCGACGGTCAGGGTTTTTCCCAATTTATGGTCGAAATCATGAAATATACTGAAAGGCGTGCTGACCAGCAGCGTTGCCGCATTGCCGGAATCGAACATGACCTTACCTGTAACCGTTTCGCCATTGGCCAGTGTAATCGAAATCGGAAAACGTGGTATCATCACGCCCCTGTAATAATCAAAGGGGATGCACGTATATCCAGTCGTATCTACGTTCTGGATATGCTGATAAAGTTTCATCTGCTGGTGATCGAAATCAATCTGCGTTACATAATGATTCATTATCTCATCGCCGATAATACCCTGGATTTTGACGCCGATCGCTTTGGATAGCCTGTCAAAATTATTCAGCACCAAACTCACCCCCTTTAATTGCACGCCTGCCACATCAATGGTTTGATCTACTGCCATCGTGTAGGAGCCAATACCACCATTCCCCGCGATATCCACGGTTTGGCGGTTAGCTTTGCTAACGCCAACTTTTTCAGCGGTAGCTGAATCTATGCTCACGCCGCCAACGGAACCTGTATCAAAAATAAATGACATCGGTTCGCTGCCATTCATCCGGACGTTGATCCGTATTTCGTTTTTATTCCATTCAAAGGGGAAGCTGGCCACCTGGGCCTGTACATATTGTGTGCTAAACAATAGCAATGTCGCTCCGATTTTGGTAATTAATTTCATTTGTTTTTATTTAATAACCAGCCAGGTATAACCTTTGGCCGGAATTGTTATTTGATATTTTACAGTATAATCCCGGTTAAGGGTGTAAGTCCTGGTATTCCCACCGCGTTCACTGATTTTGGCCACGGTAGTCAAACCCGTGTAATAGAGGGGCAACGGTATTATCCTGGTTATAAGTTTATCTGTCGGGTTGTAGAGCATCACCAACCCTTTAGTCTCTAACCAAGGGTTTACGTGCAATATCCCGTCCCAATCCTGACCGTCGGCCCTGCGCAAATGGATAATATCTGAGTTCAATATTTCGCGGTAACGCTTATACCAGCCGATGACCCGGATCACCAGCTGTTTGGTTACCTCAGTATCATAAAGACGCGGTCCGCGGTAACAGGCTTGGATACCAGCTCCGTAATATTGCATCATCAGCTGCTCATAATCGGGAAGATGATCCGCCAGCGGTTCCAGTGTCGCGGCTTTTCCGCCGCCGTGGTATTCCGTCAGTGGTACAAAGCCCCAGCCCATTGACGGGGTCTTTTCCCAAGTCGCGTCATAGATGTTCTGGCGGTTCAGCAGTTTTTGCTGATCCCTGGGTAAGGAAAAGTTTTCTTCCCGGTAGCCCATCGCGATCTTATTCGTGCCATCCAGGAAATACCAGTCCGGCGCATTGATATAAATTCCCCTCGCGTTAAGCCAGTGGTATAATTCGGTCTGGATCTGCCATTGCCGCCATTGGGAGTCATCCAAATTCAAGTGGCCGGGATGAGTGGTTGAGGCGCAGATGTCGCCCGGGTAAGGGCCATCATTTTCCCAAATGTCAAAGCCTGTGGCTGTAAAAAACTTTTTGATCTTGTCCCGAAAGCCCAATCCCCAGTTGCTACCAAAGCAGGCCGCATCATTGAATAGGGCGCCGCCAGGTTTGCCGGTCTTAGGATCGATCACATCATCGGCCGCGCTGATATGACGTGAGCTGAACAGGGCATAGGAGCCGATCTTTATATTCCTGGCATGCGCGTAATCCGCGATCACTTTCCATCGCTGTAGGTTGGTTTTACTCGTGTCTTCCATATCCAGGTCACTGCCGAAGCTGATGATCAATGCCTCGTAGCCGGTGGCCGCGCACTGGTCGATCGCTTTCCTGACCGATTCATCGTCCCAGCTTAGCAGGTGCATAAAGATCGGGTTAGCTAATACCCAGGGCGCTATCTTAGCATACATCCGCCGCACTTCCAGGCCTCTTTCTTCCCGGCTATAACTGTTCATTAATAATTCATTGGTTTTAACCGAGCTGAACACATCATGTGGTTTGAGTATAATACCTGGAGCTTTATCTTCATAGATTTGCAGCAGGCAGGGCGAAGCTGTACCGCCTACATTGGTGACATAGCTGGAATCTCCTTTCCAATGAGTGCTTTGGTCGCTGTAGGAATATGCAAAAGCATCATTGAATGCATAATTGGTTTCAAAGTCAATGCCCTGCGGCTTTTTATTGAGAATAACATTTCTTCCAATGGCGCCTTCTTCCTCTGCCATGCCCAACTGCTCATTGACGACGCGGTTGATCTTTAAGTCTTGTGCGCCTTGGTTTTCGATAACCACTGATTTACTAATCAGAGGCAAGCCGTCATATACGTCATAAGTTACTTTTACGATTATGCCTTTTAATTCAGGAGCGGCAGCCTCGTAGCGGAAAATCACCCGTATCCCGGTTGCAGGGTCTGTCTTGGGGATCCAAAAACGCGTCTTCCAGTTCAGGTAGGGTTTAATCGAGCCTATGGTAAAGTCCACATACTGGAAATCATTTTGGCCTGCAGTAAGCGTATCGAGTATAGCCGGCAGTATAAAGGCATTTTCGTGCTGCCCGTGCAGGCCACCGACACCGTATTCCCTGCCGTTAATTGTTAATAGCGCTTCGGCTTTTACTGAGCGCAGTAATTCCTGGCCGGTCCTTAGGTTCAGGTAGCTGGTACAGGCCAAATTAGGCGTGATCCGAAAGGTTCGCTTCGCCAGCCCGTTATATAGGATCAGGTCCTTGCCATCCGCTGATTTATAAAGCTGCGCCCTGGTCATGATCTTTTGGATCAGCCAATCCGCCGGGACTGTCTTTTGCAGTGCCAGGTTCCAGACCGGTAAATCCTGTGATTGGGCTTTTACAGCCAATAACAGGATCAACAGCAGTAAACTGATTTTTTGTTTGAATATCATCATGTTCTAAACTTATAAGCCACTATCATCTAATGCGAAGGTATTTTTTGCGCTTTGCCATTTTCCCTTGGTAAAATCAGGAAAAGCCTGCGGGGTATTGCCTTCCACCAGCGATTTCTCCGACAAAGGCGTGATCACGCTCATCGTCAGTGAATCATAGATATCAATAGGCGTTTGTTTCTTTTGACGGATGGCCTCGGTAAACGCGTTAAAAACAAACCAATCTATCCCGTCATGCCCGGCGCCGGACGCGTCATTCGCGTATCTTTTCCATAGCGGATGTTCATATTTTTCGATCCATACCTGCTGGTCATCCCAGCGTTCCCTTATCGACACATCTTCTATATATACCCCTTTTGCAACCTCCATCCACAAGCCCTTGGTGCCCTGTACCCGAAAAGCCAGGTCATAGGGACGCGGTAAATGGGTGTCATGGGTCAGCGTCACCGTTTCACCATTCGCGCAGTTCAGCATGGTGGTGATCAGGTCACCGTTTTTGTAATGGATATTGGCGTTCTTGTTTCCCGGATCAATTTTCGTTACATAGGCGCTTAGTCCCCTGGCTTTTGAAGAGAAGGAAACCAGGTTGGTAAAACGGTTGCCTTTATTGATGTTAAGGAAATTCATCACCGGTCCTGCACCATGTGTCGGGTAAATATCCGCGTTGCGGTCAATATTGAATTGGGTGCGCCACTGCGCTTCGCCAACCGTCTGCGGTCCGAACTCTGCGCCGATCCCGTTTGGTGTTTTGCCATCGTTGAACAGCACACCCCGCAGGTCATGCTGGTAACCACCTTCGGCATGCAGCAATTCACCAAATATATTCTGCCGTACCATGTTCAGCATGGCCATCACGTCCCTGCGGTAACAGACGTTTTCCAAAGTCATATACGGCACGCGGGTTTCTTCGTAAACTTTTAAAATATCCCAGTGATCCTGTAAGGTAATGCCGGCGACTACTTCGCAGCCGGCGTATTTCCCCGCCCGCATCGCCCCTATGGCGTGTTCTTTATGAAAATTCCAAGGTGTAGCGATAATTACGCCATCGATATCCTTTCGGTCCAGCAGCCCTTTATAGGAATCTAAGCTACCGGTATATTCCACCGGTAATTTTTTGCCGGCTTTTTGAAACAGCTCCCTTGTAAATTGCAGCGAACTCTCCTGTATATCACAAATAGCCACGATCTCAATGTCATTTCGAAGCAGGCCTGAGGCGATATGATTTCTTCCGCGCTGCCCTACACCGATGTAACCTAACCGCACTTTTTCATTATCGGCAAAAGCCAGCCCAGGTATAAAGGCCAGGCCAGCTGCAACCACCGCCGTGTTTGTAATAAAATCTCTTCTGTCCATGTTAGTTTTTATTCTTACTGCTTAAATAATTTCTATCAATAGCATGCTATTTTTTAGCATTTATCTAACTCGGTAATTTGAATGACTTGTAGTTTGTTGCGATCATCATATCAATTGCCAACCAGATAGTTAAATAAGCCAGCTGATGATTACACTATTTCCAGATAATTCTTCATTTGTTTCTCTCCTTATAATTTGCAGCTAATTTTAAGGCATTAAAGGCGTTGACGACCCCGCCGCTTACACACTTATCTTTGAGCTGATCGATTTTCGTTACCGAAATCAGGATGATGTCTTTAACTTGTTTTGCAGTGAGCCTGGGATAATACCCTCTGATCACTGCTGCCAGTCCCGCAACTACCGGTGCCGCCATACTGGTCCCACTGTGGGCTTCATATTTGTTTCCCTGTAAGGTGGAGGTGATGTCTTCCCCCGGCGCGAAAGCATCTACACTCCTTTGGCCGTAGTTAGAAAAGGGGGCTATTAATCTTTCGTCGTTTTTAGCACCGGAAGCGCCCACTTCTATCCAGGCTTCGGCAACACCGCTTTTGTCAGCGTAGTTTTTGTTGGGATAACCTTGCTTGGTATCAGCATCGATAGCATCATTACCAGCGGAATGAATGATCAACACGTCTTTCAACATCGCGTATTTGACGGCTTCGTCAACCAAAGACCGGAATGGTGACAAGTATTTATCAAAACTCATGTTGATCACTTTTGCACCATGATCTACCGCATACCTGATCGCTACGGCTATATCCTGATCCCGTGCTTCACCGTCAGGAATAGCACGGATAGGCAATACGACCGCATCGTTTGCTACGCCATTTATTCCCAACCCATTTTCCCTTACTGCTGCGATAATACCGGCTACATGCGTGCCGTGTAATGCAGGCACCGGACCGATCACATCTGTGTTGCCATAACACGAGGCCGAAAACTCATGGCTGTATTTCGCTCTAGGATCGTAGGCAATGTTCAGATGATATTTTAAATCCTGTTCCGCAGATTCCTGTATGCCTTTCACCTGCATATAAAAAGCGCTAAAATCCGGGTTCCTTTGTAATGTAGCTATCGTGTATAGTTGCAGGCGTGTTTCCTCCTCATTTCCGGCAACAAGATTTTTGAAATCATCTGCTGTTGGGTTTGTTTTCCCTGTTTTCCTGACTGCCTCGTCGAGGTATTTCAGCAACTTACTGTAACTATTAAACATCGCTTGGGCCTGTTTATACTTTGCTGTCAATCCCTGGCGCTCGGCGGAATCAGTTCTCGCTAACCTTACGACCTCGTTATTGTCGAACTCAAAGCTTTCCCGCTTGCTGCCTAAAAAGTTCCAGCCGTGCTGCATGGTATCTTTTGGATTGGTCCAGATATTAGGTTTCAGGTCCTCCTGGTTGATGTCTATGCCGCCGTCGATGACCGCCACAATCACTGTTTGGTGTGGCTTACCTTTAAGCAGTTCATCATACATCTTTTCCGTGCTGATGCCAAAGTAACCATCCTTTTGCAGGTCCAAGTTTTGCCAGTTTACCGACGGAACCCCGTTTATTTGGGCAAAGGCATGGCCAGCACACAGTAAAACTGCGGCCAATATGAGCGGTTTCTTCATCGTTTACTTAATTATGCTGAGCAGCTCTATTTCGAATATCATTGCGCTGTTTGGTGGAACTGCACCCTGGTTAGTGTGGGGGCCGTATGCCAGTTCAGCCGGAATATATAAGATCCATTTGCTGCCGACCGGCATACGCTGTAAAGCCTCAGTCCATCCGGCAATAACGCCATCAACCCCGAACGTTATCGGCAAACCATTCTTGTAGGAGCTGTCGAATATTTTTCCATTAACTAAGGTTCCGGTGTAGTTAACCTTGACTTTGTCGGTCGCAGATGGCAGCGCGCCAGTGCCTTGTTTTACAATCTTATATTGTAAACCAGACGGAAGGGTCACAACGCCTGGCTGGGTTTTATTATTTTCCAAAAATTGCTTATTGTCTTCCGGCTTGGGGTTTTCCATGTTTTTTTGAGCCGCGATTTTTGCCATAATGTCTACTTGCCCCTTCGCATCGATCAGCATTCCCCCATTAATTTCTTCAAATATTAATTTATTTCCTTCCCAGCGAACGCTTAATCCCAGCAGCCGGTTCAGATCATTTTCCACGGATTGGTAAACCTGTTTATCCGACTGCCCGGTATCCGGGTTCAGTGATTCAAAGCAGATGCCGTTTTCTCTGGTCCAATCGGAGCGGTAGCCCTTGCCTTCCGTAAAATTATATTTATTCATATCGAACACCCGCCAGTCGATATCAGCTGGCTTCATGGCTGCGAATTTTGATATATTGACCGTACCCAACTGTATTTTTACGTACATATACAGATCATAAATGCCGAAGTTTAAAAAGAAAGCCCGGATGGTTTTTGTTGAACTGTCCCGAACGATTCCCAAATCACTGGTATTGATTTTGGTAGCCCCCTCTTTATAATCACTGATCGCCGCGTATTTTATGATCCCACCCGGCGCAACCTGGTTACTGTCGGGCGCAAATAACGGCGTCTTATTTCCGTCAAAAATGTTAAAATCATCCTTGATTGGCCAGTCGATCTTTTCATTGTTTAGCACCATTTGAATATGCTCGGCAGATACATATTCAGGTGCGGTAAGCGCGATCACTTTGCCGTTATATATCCAAGCCTCATGAGGCCACATGCTAAACCTGAAATAAGCCCTTAATGTACTATCAGCTACGACAACCGGTATTTTTAGTGATTTCACATATTTGTTATGTGTCCAGAATGTCTGCATCGCTGCACGGGTGTTCGCAGTTACCCAGAGTATGTTGGCCTTTTCCTTGAATTTTTTGTTCAGGCTATCCATATGCGGCAGTTCTTCCACGCAGCCTTTGCAATAGATATCGCCGAAATCCAGGATTAGTAGCCCGTCTTTAAAGTCAGCTGTAGAAGCATGATCCTTTTTGTAATTATAGATATTGGCTATAGCTATATCAGGCACCTGGTCTCCTATTTTTAAAGGAGTTATACCGGATTGATATTTGGAATAGATGTCTTGGGCTTCGCTGGCTTTAAAAGTTAATATAGCTAAAAACGATAGCAAGAGTGTGAATTTATTTTTCATTATTTAATTTCTTTAATTACCAATACTTCCTGTTCGCGGATTCCCTCTTTCAAATCCAGGTCATAGCGTTGAAGCGCTTTGCGGTCATCCTGCAAATTGGCATAAGTATTCAGGTTTAATTCCATATCGACATTTCCCTGATAGCCCGTTTCATCCACTAACGGAGGCTGGAAGCCTTCAAAGTCCATTACTTCACGAAAGGTAGATAGCGTTTCATTTTTTATAGAGCCATCAACAATCCCGGCGTTCTGTCCGGAATGACTTGGTCCACTTGTAGATTTAATCTTGTCGATATTTGATGTCCTGACCAGGATCAGGCATTTTACCATGCGCTTTTCCACGCTTACTTTTAAACCCAGGTCAGCGGCCAAGTTTTGCTGAAATATCTCATCCCCGCCCATAAAAGCAGAAGGCTGCGCCAACTCATAACAATAGCCGTTCTTTTTTAACCATGTCTCCATAGGCCCATATTGCGGTAGATAACGGTACTTCGAGGGGTCTTTTACTTCTAATACCACATGACTGAGGGTCATCATGTACTCTACCTTGAGCAACTCTACAATTGATTCGTTGTAGCCAAAAAGCCGTGTCACACCCGGGATTGATTCATCGTAATCGATCTTGTAGGCATTAGCATAATTCACCCGTTTTATACCTTCTCTATAGCCAGTTAGTACTGAAAAACGCAATAACCTACTTTTATTGGTTGCTTGTTCGCCAGTCAACCTGAAAATGGGTTTTTTATCCTGAAAATTGGTAAGTAGTTTGTAGTCAACGAGATTGGTATCGTTAGTAGGCAACTGCGGTTGTGCCTTAACCTGGCAAGCGGCGACAATTAATAGTATAGCTAATGTATATTTCATATTTTTTTATTTTAAACTTTATTTCGCGGTTTAAGACAAAAGAACCAACCGCTGACCTGTTTGGACAGTTATTATCTGTTAAATAATCAGCGATAGGTTGACTCCTTTGCTTAGCGCGGGTTTTGGGCAATAGTTGAATTCTCGAGTACGGCATAAGGAATCAGCAAAGTATAACGCAGGTCATTTGGCGGCAAGGTGTAGGTTTTCCCATTGATGACCCTGGTTAAGGTAATGGCCGTTGTAGGGTCTTGGTTTAATCGCCTGAGATCTGTCCAGCGTGTACAGCGCATGAGTAGTTCTTTCCGCCTCTCTACCAGGATTTGAGATAAGGCATCAGCCGCGCTCGAAGCAGTCAGCGGCACATAGGTGCCGGTAACCCATCTTGTTGTTAGTAAAGTATTCAAATCTGCCATGGCCAGTGACGTGCTGCCAGCCCTCGCATAACATTCAGCCCTGGTCAAATACATCTCGTCTACCGCTAAGCCGTTAAAGAGATTGTTTGGACTAGGCTCATAATTGCCGGAAAAAGAATAACCACCATTGGAACTTTTAAAATAAATCACTTTCCTCAAGTCATTCGTTTGGAAAGATTTATATAAGGTCGTATCCATGAACGCGTAATAAGCGCCGGTCATCTGGTCTCCTATGGTCACATTATGAAAATACTCATCTTTGACAAAATGCTGGAATGGAAAGTTCGAGGTTTGATCCAGCGTGTTAAAATCAGTTAGCTGGTTATTAATCGCTAGTGCAGCTGTCGCATTAGGTAAAGCATTTGTATAATCAGCCATAGACAAGTAAACCCTCGCTAGCATAGCATATACTGCTCCCTGGCTCGGCCTGGTAGGTAAGATTGCTGTCGCCGGCAATGAGGGTAACGCGGTTTTCAAATCATTGATCACCTGGTCGTAGGTTTGCTGAACAGTGCCCCTGGTAGATACGGCATTGATATCTGCGGTCAGCCGGATAGGAATGCCCGGGTCGGTTGCCGCGCTTGCCGCAATATATGGTTTGCAGTACAATTGCGCTAGCCACCAGAATGCATAGGAGCGGTAAAATAGAGCCTCAGCTTTGACCATATCCAGGGTAGCCTGCGGTGTGCCGTCTTTAATTGTCGGCAAGGCCTGCAGTACCAGGTTAGCTTGTTCCACTTCGTAATATAGATTAGACCAAGTTGTAGGCCCTTTTCGATAACCGTTAGTCAGCCATATATATATATTCTGATCCTCACCAGCTTGTTGAGTGAAATTGGCATCGGAGAGATAATAATCATCAGTAGATGCTTCCTGGTCACTGGGGTAACCAGCGTTCATATTGTTAGTGTTATCCAGTAGTTCCTGGCATTGCACCGCGGTCGTTAAAAAAACCTGGCTACTGTTGGTTTTCACATCGAGGTATTTTTGACAGGAGGCTAGGAACAAAGCCAAAGCCGTTAGAATTAGAATCTGTATCGTTTTCATCGTTAATTCATTAAAATTGAGCGTTTAAACCTAAGCTGTATTGACGGGGAACCGGGTAATCGAAAGCCTCTGGATCAAGCCCCAATTTATTGGCCCGCCAGATAACACCCAGGTTGGTTACATGCGCATTAATACTAAGTGCTTTTAAAAAACTATTGGGTTTGGTATTAATCGCATATGATAGATTAACTTCTTGTAAACGGATATTATCGCCGTTTTCCACGTTGATATCAGCATATTGATAATAAAAATCGGCGCCAGACTGATCATACATCTGGGAAGGCACATTGGTGCGAAGTTCATCCCCTGGCTTTTGCCAGCGATTGGCGTATTCCGCACCGGAAGGTGTGCCATTTTGATATAAGTTATAATAATTTACTTCTGTCGCACTAGGCCTGTAAAAATAGAAGCCGAGTTCATATTTGATGATCGCTGTAAGGGAGAACGCTTTATAATTAAATGTATTGATCAGTGAACCAAACTCCACCGGGACTGCCGAACCGAAATAATGTAGGTTGGATAGCGGCATGGAAAAGGCGGTATTACTGGCGTTGGCGTCGTCGTTTCCATTACCATCAAAGGTAAGGATTTGATTATTAGGTCCGTAAATCCTGGGATGGCCGGTTGCAGGGTCCAAGCCCGCCCATCTATAAGCATATAAGCGGCTCAAGTCGGCGCCAACTTGTAATATAGTGCCTCCGCCTAGCACAGCATTTGCTGCATTATATGCGTAGGAGGTCGGATCGACATATAATTTGGTTACGATGGAATGATTATAACTGAATAGCGCTGACGTGGCCCATTGAAAATTAGTTGTTTTAATATTCTTCCAATGCAGCTCCAGGTCAATCCCACGCCTGCGTAAATCCGCAATATTATAAGTTACAGTAGGGAAACCTGTAGTTGGATCAATCGGCTGATTAGTTAATAGATCTTTGGTGTCGATATTGTAATAATCAAACCTACCCGAAATGCGGTTGTCCTTGGTCGCAAAGTCCAATGCCAGATTTAGCGTACCCGATTTTTCCGGACGCAATTTTGAATTTACCGCACCTTGGGCCACATTGTCATACAGACCTGTGTAGTAATTGTAGTCTGGCGTGGGATCGAGTGTTGGTTTAGAAGTTACTAAGGGGTTCACATTGCCATTGTAGCCAAAAGTAGCGCTCAGTTTCAAATAAGGGAACAGGCCAATGTTATAGAAAGACTCATTGCTCAGAATCCAGCTGCTGCCCAGCGACCAGTATGGTGTTCCGGTTTTATTCGTTCCGGGTCCAAAAAGGCTGGAACCATCTTTTCGAATGCTGGCAGAAAGCAAATAGGTTTTGTTATAACTATAATCTGCATTAGCATACTCACTCAGAATTCTCGTTAAATAATCCTGATAAAAGCTTGGATATCGTTTATAGCCTAGTGCACTACTATTAGTTAAAGCACCCTCGCTTTGGCCATAGGGAGTGTTAAACAAAAAAGGATTTTGATCGGTATAATTTAAGAATCCTGCAGAGGTTAATGTTTCCGGGTTATAGCCCAGATAGAGAACTTGGTTTTGCAACTGATAATTCTGACTCGCATCTACGCCCACTATTGCTGTTAGCTGACTTTTATTCCAGGTTTTATTGAAATTTAACTGAGCTTGCAAGTCCTGGTTAGTATTGGTTGTGGTAGTGGGTGTATAAATCCCCCCTGCAGGAAAAGCATTGCTAAATGATTGGGGATTAGTGTATATATTGATCAAATTGCGCACATACCAAGAATTTACTCCTTGATAAGAAATATTGTCGAATAATGACCGGCTATAGTTATAATTGACATTAGCTGTCAAAAAGGAGTTGAATTTATAATTTGCACCAAAAATACCGCTCATCACTTGGCTTTTTGATGATAAGTAACCATCATTGATATCATCCAGCGGCTTATAATCATAACTCAAAATATTGTTCCCGTACGTACTCGCCAATAAGCTCTCGAATCCGGGACGATAGCCTTGGATCCCAACCTGTTCTACACTTAAAGGTGTGCCATTCGCGCTGGCTAATTTGTCATAAAGGTAAAAAGGTGCAATACCACTGCTTCCAATAGTATTATATTGGGATTGTGCATGGTTGTTTTCCTGGGAGTAGAGTACGTTTGTACTCAAAGTTAATTTATTAGATAACTTAAACGTCAGCGCGTTGGAGAAATTGAAGCGGTCGCCATAAGAATCAACTGTATTATTCTGATTTTTATCATAGCCGAATGAAACATTATAACCAAGTTTATCTGAGCCACCATTGACGGCCAGGTGGTAATCCTGCGTAACGGCATTTCGTTCGATGTATTTTTCCATATCGTTTCGGACATCATTACCCCTTAAAGCATCAAGCTGAGCCGTACCCTCAGCTTGGGTCAGCTGCCCGGTTTGAATATCATTCATAATCTCAAATACCGGCGAAACTGCAAGCTGAGCTTGATTGATGGAATAAGCCGGCAAATGAATCCCACCCATTTGATAGGCATAGATCTGCGAACTGACATAATCAGATGTGCTCATCAATTTCGTGTAAAATAAATTGACTTTATCGGTAACATTAAGGTTGCTACTAAATGAGATACTGGGTGCATGGTTGAATTTGCCTTTCTTTGTCTTGATCACGATCACTCCGTTAGAAGCGCGCGAGCCCCAGATCGAAGAAGCCGCCGCATCTTTAAGAATGGTGACACTTTCTACATCGTCCGGATTTACCTGGTCAATGGAATACGGTGAAGCGATCCCATCGATCACTACTAAGGGAACTCCACTTAAATTATCGCCAAATCCCGAAATGTTGGTATAATTATATACCGCATTATTATTTAAAGTGTTTTGCCCACGGATTGTCAATGACAACAGCGGTGAAACACCTAAACCAGCGGCAGCCGAATTGCTTGGATTTAAAAAATTAGTACTCAGGTTACCAAATTGTAAGCTGGTTGTGATCCCATTCAGGCGATTGAGTAAGTTCGGATCCGTACTGTGCTGCAGGTCCTTTGCAGTAATTACTTCGAAGGAACCCGTCGAATATTTCTTGGTTTTATCTTCGTACCCTGTGCTAACGGTAACCTCCTGCAAATTGGTTGCTCCTTTTTGCATTTTGATGATGATCGGCTTATTAGGGTCTTGTTTCGCTAACGGATACTCTTGAGGTGTATAACCGACATAGGTAATTACGAGAACACTATGGATATTGCCGTTGCGGCGAAAGAAACCATCCGGTGCAATGGATACTGAGGTATAGGCGCTGCCCTTTAAGTGGATAGTGGCTCCTATCAGTGGATTACCATTTTCATCCAATACATGACCCGTATAAGGGATCGAATCGGGAGCCGCTACCTTTGAATGTGATGGCTCAATTTGTTCCTCTTTTTTGCGGATTACGACGGTCTTATCATTGATCGTAAAAGTCAATGGCTGGCTATCCAGGCATTTATTCAGCACTTCCTTTAAAGAAGCATCCTTAAAATTCGCATCTATTACTTGGTTTCCGTTTACCTGGCTGTCAGACCAGTAAATATTATAGCCGGTTTGCTTGTTAATTTCCTTAAACACCTCTTTTAAAGTGATGTGATTATTCACCAGCGTGAGCTTCTGAGCGATTCCTTTTGCACTTACCTGCATCAATGCGACGAATAGCAGGAATGTTGTGATTTTCATGACCAGCAAGAATTTTTTGACGTAGCCAGGCGGCATACATCCTTTTTTAGTATAAATTTTATACATTTGGTTGTCTGTTTAAGTAATAAATCGTTGTTTGCGCAATAAATTTGGCTTGTACAGATATTAATCAGGGACATCGTAAGTGTTCCTGATTTTTTTTGTCATACTAAGCTATTAGGTCTGGTTTCGCTATGGTGATATTTCTGTCCTTTTCATAATTTGTTGTTTAATTAGGGTTAATTATCAATAGTTATCGGTTTAGGACAGTTATTTTTTTACCTTCAATTTTGAATTTCACTTCGCCTGTAAGCTCCAGGTTATTTAGAACCTGAGAGGCGTTAGCGAAGCGTGTAGAGATCGCTGAAAAATGTTTCTTTTTCAGCGCTACGTCCTGGTAAGCCACATCAACATCATACCAGCGGGATAGCTGTTTCATTATATCATCGAGCGAGGTGCTACTAAACAGGAACTTGCCGTTTTTCCAGGCAAAGGCTTCGTCTGTATCGACTTGATATATTTTAATTTTATCGGAAGCGGTGACTGCTGACTGTTCTCCTGGTTTCAAATTGGAAGAAGTGATTGTGTTAGAGATTTTAACCTTCCCTGTCAGCAACGTGGTTTTAACAGCCGGTTCATCGGTATAGGCGCTAATATTAAATTCCGTTCCAATATCTTCCGTCATTTGATTCCTGACTTTTACACGAAATGGCGATTTGGCGTTATGGACAACCTGGAAATCAGCTTCGCCACTGATCAATTCTACGGTACGGTCACTTTTATCAAAGTTTTCCGGGAAACGCAATTTGGTATCCGCATTCAGGAAAGCGATACTTCCATCTGAAAACTTAATCCGGTGCTGGCCGCCGCGTGGTACAATAAGGGTATCATAAAGCATCGTTCCATTGCTTACACCTGAACTACTATAAACCAACTTTCCATCGGCGGCCTTAGTGATGGTGGTAGTTCCTGACTTTGCCAGCAACCCATTTTTAGCATCCGTAACGACCAGTAACTGACCACTAGCCATTTTCAGAACCGCTTTGTTACTTCCGGGAGCAACATCATGTTCTATTTGAGCCACTTGCCTGGTGTTCTTTGATTTATGCAAAAGGAAATAGCCTCCTACTGTAAATAATAACAAAATTGAAGCTGCTGCTGTGATACGCGGCCAAAGTCGACGGACGTTTGCATAGGAAGGTGGTATCGCATGTTCCGCTTGGTCATTTTTTGATTGTAGCACATGCTGCAGCATCCTGAGCTCAGCACCCGGAGGAAAGTATTCCGTTGCACTACCTTCTGTCGAGGATAGAGTATCCTGTGCGTATACCTCGTTCATAAAATCGCGGATTTCGTCATCGTACTGATGACTATCAATCAGCAAATAGAATTCTTCCAATTCCTCCGGAGAGGATTGTCTGTTATAATACTGGTTAAGTAAATAAGTAAATCTTTCCTGCATCGGCATGACATTGACCAGAAAGGTATTTCCCCTCTTTTATGTACAGAGTGTTACAGGAACGAAAAGGTAGTAATGAAAATTAAAAAAAATGAAAAAAAAATCAATGCAATAAAAAGGGAGTGGTTAGAACCAGGACAATTCCGACGTTCAGGCGGGTGGCCAAATCTTTTTCAATAAACTGCACAGCTAATTGGATATGCTTTTTTACTGTAAGCTCGGAGAGGCCGAGTTGAGTGGCAATCTCTGCATATTTCAGCCGGTCGTGCCTGCTCAATTGGTAAACCTTTTTTTGCTGTGGGGGGAGTTTAGCTACTGCTTCCTCGATCAGTGAACGATAAGCTTCTGTTGGGTTTTCCAGGCTGTCATGCTCGGCCTGAACCGCCAACTCATGTTCAAGACGACTAACCGCTGCTTTTTCCGATGCGATCTTTTTGAGCTGGGCAAATGCTTCATTCCTACACAACACAAAAATATAATTTCCAAAATTATTAATTTGAACAATGCTTTCCCGGCGCAGCCAGATCTTCACAAAAGCGTCTTGAACGATCTCTTCTGTTACATGGGTAGATTGCGTCATATTAAATACAAATCTCCCGAGCGGCTTGTAGTAATGATAGAATAAACTGGTGAAGGCACTCTCATCCCCAACCGCTATCTGCGATAACAGCCAACTTTCGTTTGGAAGGGGTTTAACAGCCATATTTATTATATCGTTTATGCTTAAATATACAAAAAAATACGGATCAATATTAAAAATAATTTATCAGATTGTCATTATAATGAATACTTTACCCTTCGCTCTAAGTAATGCCATCAACGACGGCGATATTCCCGGCCATAGGACGTTATACGCGACGCTCTTCATTGGCAAGACCGGCAGTCAACTGCGACGCGACCTCCACGGTTTTTCACCTAACCTGAATTGGGTTGCTCCTAAACAAATGAGTGGTATCACTGACGGGGTGGACGGATTGCGTAATTATTAGCAAAAGTTTGCTGGTAAGTGCGGACCTGTTTCTGAACCCGCGGTGATACAGAACGAAATTGTCGATCACTTCCGCCTAGGCGCTCATCGAAGTGCCGCCTATATTTTCAACTGTCAGCATGAAGCGAAACTATATAATTTCTTATGGATGTCGCCCAAATCCTTAAAGATGCTTTTGTCTTTTAGCTACCTGGGCAGCCAGTACCACATCCATTTTATGATCTTGAATCATACGGGAATTGTAAGTGGCTAAACGGATATTGGTATTATAGTAGTCGCGGTCGTTGGTCACCAGTATAGCCTGATGTTCTATAACCGTATGTAAAATATGGTTATCATTGAAATCAAGTTTTCTGGGATCAAAGTCAACCAATTTTTCGTAAGTATCCAGTACCGACAACTTAACCACATCCACAGCATTCGCAATATCCTCAAAATCCGATTTGATGTTCTCAAAAGCGGTTACAAACTCATCAGATTTCCGATAGATATACTTATAGTACTTGTTAAAATCCGCTTCAGCAGCTTTGCCTCCCTGGTCCCATTCCACCCTGGCTCTGTAGCGCAGCAATTTATTAAAAACCTCGCTGAGCTGAAGATCGGTGGTTAATATCCGTGTTGCGGGATTAGTTTCAGCCTGCCTGACCACTTTGCCCAGGAAACTCAGGAAAGGTCCATAATTATTTTCATCATCCGGAAGACCGAGCTGCGGAAGCAAAATATTAGAGTCGAAAATATAAAAGCAGCCTTCCGGGCTGCTTTTCATTTGCAAATTGATCAGTTCAAATGCCATTATCAGGCGTGCGCTTCTTCCCGGTAAGCCTGGAAATTGGTCCGGTTGATCACATTGATCCACATATCTTTATACTTGCTGTCGAAGTTAAGTATCTGGTTGTGTTCTGCCGGTACGATTAAATTAAGCATAGCTTCTTCGCCAAGCTCGTTAAGCAGCTTTCCAAAGGAAGCATTTAAGAATAAGGTGGTACACCTTTTTACATCCCGGAAGGATACCTGCACGGGTGCTTTGTCGTGATCTAATGCATCCTTGATCACCTGATAGACCATCAAGCCATCATCGTGTAATGATGCGTTCTGACTATTGAGTACGTCGTGAATCTTGATTAACATAGATAAATTTTAATGTGTGTGTTTCGTGTATATGTACTTTAACGTATAATACGGTGATATAGTTTTTATCAGCAATGAGTTCCGCAAAGATAAGCTAAATCACCCATATCTTAAACTCAGGTCTGAAATTAGTTTATTTTTGCTAAAAATCAAATTAATTGTTGCTCCAACGCAAAAATATGGCATTTCAACGGTTTCTATTTGCGCTTTCACGCCCGCCAGGCTTTGCCAGCCCCCATAGCCTGAAAAAACCTGAATATGCCCGTTATTGGTCTCCAGATAGTTTCGGATATTAATCAAACCTTTACCCCCGGGGGCATCCGGCTTCGTGCTGTTCCCGTTCATTGCCCATTGGATCGCGTCAGTATGCGTGCTGATTTGCTCAGGCTGTACTTTTTTTATTTTTGGAAAGAAGCCCTCTCCCAGGTCAGCAATCGTGAATTTCAGGATCTCGTCTTTCGGAAAGTATTGCCCGCAAACGAAAAACGGCAGTTTAGTTTCCGCATGTTTATGAATATTGCCATAAAGCTCAGTCAGGTCATCGATGATCTTTTCCCTGCCTAATTCCGTCAGTTCCGGCATGCCTTTATGTACCAGCAACTCGTCAGCCAGGTAGTTCAGAAAGCTTTCCTTTTCGTTGGGATAAAAAGCCCGGAACCGTACACAGTCATTGTCTTTGGGGCGTTCGGTGTTCAGTTTCAAAAATTCGTTGGCAAATAAAACATCGCATTTTTCTGCCACATCAATAGCGTTGATCGTAAAGACAAGGTTGTTTTCTCTTTGCAGTGAATATAAGATAATGCCAAACAGCGCGCATAAGTTACCATCGATCCCCTTAATGTTGTCCAGGCTGATCACAATGGTGCGGTTTTTATATTTCTTTGCCCGTTCATGGAAATCCCACAATTTCTTGATGCCGGTTATGCTGGTGCCAATATGGCCGCTTCCTAGTGGCAAGGTTTTTACATTAGCGATCGTTGTGCTTTCGGCCATAGATTACATAAAACGCTAAGATAAACATTTAACTTATTTAATTAACAGGTTGATTGACCGCCTGATCGTGTCACCGCTTGCACTCAGGGTTTTTGCCTGCAAAGTAAAATTACCGGTGACCTTAAATGGATTCGTTACCGTTATTGCACCGATATGAGCGGCAGAATTCACAAATGCAGGGTAAACCAACGTATTCGGCGTTATGGCAAACCATATCCTTGCTGGATCGGAAGGGACGCCCCGGCCAGTATTACGGAATAATGTAGTCGTGATATTAATCGTCTGGGTTGTGTCCACGCTGTAATGATCGGCAGTCACCAGCAGGTCGTCCGGCAGGGCGGGTACAAAATGAATCAGCGTATCGATAGTAGCGGCATGAATGGCCGCACTGATGCCCGCATCGCCGGCAACCGCCGACCTGATCCCAGCCTGCGCGTGGCCGTAGGCATCTGCTGTCACGCTGATGGTCGTTTTGCCGTTGGTAAAGGTACCCAGGCTGGTCGTGAAGATCACCACCCGGTTAATTGTGTCCGCTTCCGGGTTGATCTGGATATTGATCAGGCTGAGGGTCGCCGTATCCGCCTCGGGCGCCAGGTTACTGATGGTCCCGAATTTAATGATCCCGGCAATGCCAACATCTTTTTTATTCCCGAGGGAATAAACTTCGTCGTCCCTTTTGCAGGAGAAGAGGCAGGATAATAAAGCTGCCAGGATAATATATCTTTTCATAGAAGCTCCAATTAATAAGTGAAAGAAGCCGGCGCGGAAGCACTGGAACCGGTTGCGGTAACGCCTGTCAGTGATGCGTTCAATATATTGGCACCGCCATGATCGGTAATAACGTTGATCGTTACGCTGCCGGCCATGTTTTGCAGGGCCAGTGGGAAGTCCTTCGAAGGGAAGGCAACGCTCAGCCCTCCGCCGGCGATAACCGCTTCGCCGCCGCTGTCCGCAATGCTGAAAGTTAGGGTTACCTGGTTTTCGGCCGCGCCGGATACGTAACCATCGTAAGTAAAATTAACGGTATTGGCACCCTTTTTTAAGTTGAAAGGGTTCAAAACAAGATTTGCTAAGTAAATGGCCATGATATTTTTATTTTAAGAGTGAGGTTCCGATGCCGGAAAAAAGTGATTTAGCGTCCAGATCGACTGAAAACGAGACAAATGGGCTTAAAGACGTATAATAACGGTTAGGCGTTATGACCGGATCCTGATCATAACGATAATGCACGAAACAGCCCGCGTTGAACTTAAAGAACGATACGATACGGTACCCCAGGCCTAATACCAGCGCCTGGTCGCCAATCAGGCCTTTTCGGACATTGGCTTCGGCTACCGAGCCTAAGCTCAAGCCGACCAGAATCGAGGTACGGACGCCGAACGAATTCCAGCCTGAATAATGGTTGAGCGGTACGCCCTTGTCTATTGGCCGCAGGTAAATATTTACGCCCGAGTAGGCAAGACCTCTGTCGATCCGGGATACATAGGCGTACCCCAGGTCAAGAGTCACATAAAGTTGGGCGCTTTTCAAGAAGTCGCTGCTATAAGTTGGCGCGCTCATGTCGCTGAAATTAGTATTCGGGAGCGTAACGCCGTTCACAAATAAGTTATACAAGGCTTTGCTTGCCGCTTTGATCTCGGGCAAGGCGTTGGTTATGTTGCGGGTGTAGGCGACAACCATACCGTGGTTGGCATTGTTAAGCGCAGCGTCGGCCGTAACTATGCCCTGGAACAATGTGGTCAGGGCCGCTACCTCCGCATCGGTCACGGTGCCGTAATTGGTGGACATCACTCTATCGGTAGCTGTTTTAAGTTGTGGTAAGGCCGCTGCACTCACGGCCTGTTTGAGGTCGGCGGCATTAAAGAGGACTATGCGCAGCGCATCATTCAGATCCCTGACCTCGGCAGTAATCTTCAAATCATCCGGAGCTTTGAATTTATATTTCGGGTTGACCTGCGCGACACCCTGCGTGATCAATGAGACAATGGCTGCTTTGTCCTGGCTGATGATCGCAGGCGGTGTAAGCTGGGTGGATAAGATTGATTGCGCCAGCACCTGGACAGATCCGGTAATAGCCGAATTTTGCAAAAGAGCGTTTAGGAGCGCATTCTGCTCGTCTGCGGTAAGCGGTCGTTCCGTTCCGGTTTCAATGGAAACCTGGTAATCAGTATTCGGTAACAAACGAATGATTTCAGAGATATCAGCCGTCAACACGGTATTGTCGCCCGCGGGACGGTTCCATTTCGCCAGGTCGAATTCAAATGTTCCGGGCTTGAGGTTATCCAGTGTAAAAGTGCCTCCTTTTTTGGTATTGATGTTATCTGTATTGAAACGCAACACTTTGACCTGGATATAACTGATCGTCGCTGGTATTTCGGTGAAATGAATAGTGAACGCCTTATCAAAAGGCATAAGCTTATCGAACTTTAAATAATTCTGGTCCGTCGATTTAAAACTATAATTGACCACCGGCGGGTCGTCAGTTGCGGATGCAGGGTTAGCGGCAGTCTGCGCGAACGCCGTCAGGTTGAGCAGTAAAGCGGCAATCGCCAGGTAAAGTATTTTCATGATCAGGGGTTGAGTTTAACGGTTTTCATTAAGGTGTCGCTGGCCGACTTATAGATCTGGGTCAGGTAATAATTGTACTTCGTGGTAACGGTCACCGGTTTTTTCAGGTGAAAAGACAAATCATACCGGCCATGCGCCAGTGGGTGCTTGAATGCATCCACCGGGATAGCCGAGGCCAGGCTTTGCCCTTTTGCGAGGCGGAATGTTAACTGGGTGCTGTCGCTGGTAAAACCCGAAACGTCAATATCTGTAATAGCGCTGCTGTCTTTTCCGGTGCTGAGCGTCCAGCTGGCTTTGAAATTGACCTGCACGGCTTTCGGTGACTCCGGCTTGATGCTCTCAACCACGCCGATGGGGAAAAGGCCCATGCCGGCGACCATCATCACCGATGCAGAAAGGATCAGCGCATGGGACCTGAAATTGGAACGGTTAAAGGTCTTTTGAATTGAGGCGGCGCTGCTGCCCTCATCGATACTTTTAGAAACCAGCGTGATCGCCAGCGTTGCGAAGGCATAAGCCAGTAGCAACAACAATAGCGCACCGCCCAATAAAAGCAGGTTACCAGTATCAATCTTCGGATCCTTGAAGAGTACGCCAACAATCGTTGCCGAAGAGCTCAAGGTAAAGAACCACTTGATTGCATTCTGCAGGCTGTCGACCTGCTTTTGCAGGCGGTCTTCGGAACCATTGATCCAGGTGCGAGAAAGCGCGAACCAGTCCCATTGGCCGATGGGCTGCCGTGCAGGGTCAACATTTTGGCCGACCTTTACCCCGACTTGAGGGTTGACTGTTTTCGCCATTTTATTTGGTTTTATATTCGCAGCAGGAACCGCAATTACTACAACAAAGGGTGATCGTCTGGGCAGCTTTTTGTAAGCCTTCTTCCGCATCTAAATCGACCGAAGCATGCCTGAGCGTAAAGTTCGCTAATGAGCCGTTAAGGGTTTCCTGGCCGGCCATGGTAAAGGCTTTCGACTGGCTGCTGCTCGTCAGGGAGGAGATGCGCGAAAGTGATAGATCGTTGATTCGGCCGCTGTCTTCAAAAGAAAGCCGGAGATGGTCTTGCCCGTTAACATGGCTGACCAAAGCCATAATAGGCCCTTGCGGTGTGAGGATGTTGTTGCAGCCGCAACATTTGTAACTTGGCATAAGGTTGGTTTTATGGTTTAAATATAAATACTAAATAACTGACTATCAATAGCCCGAGGTTATTTTTTTTTAAATAGGCGGATCAAGCAGCACGGTGACTAAACCAGTGACTCTCTGGCAAGGTTATTTCTTTTTCAGCGCTCAACTTTCCCTTACTTTCCCCTCGATTGATTTCGGTGTTCAGGTTGACCAGCCAGAGGGAGACCGGGGGAAAGTTGAATCCAGGAACCGCATTAATTTTGCGGCTTAAATTTTAAACCCAAAATCATGAAAAAAATTCTATTTACACTGGCCGTGATCGGCATGGCTGCCTTTCGTTCCTTCGCGCAAACCACCACAAGCAAAGATGGCGGAAAATTCAGCATCGGTGTTGACGCCGCCTTACCGGTGGGATCGGTAAGCGATTATTCTAACTTCGCTATCGGTGGCGATCTGAAATATTCGCTGCCTGCCGCGACCAATTTTGATGTGAGCCTTTCTGCGGGTTATACCGCTTTCCTTGGCAAAACCATCGACGGTTACAAATCTTCGGACTTGAAAGCGATCCCGGTTAAATTCGGTGGCCGCTATACCTTTACCGGCGGGTTCTTCGGCGAGGCACAATTTGGCGCGGCATTTATCCAGGATGGCGGCGGTACCGCTTTCGTTTATGCACCGGGTATCGGGTATGCATTTGCTGGCGGCCTGGAAGCCGGCGTTCGTTACGAGGGCTGGTCAAAGAACGGCACCATAAGCCAGATCGCTTTGCGCGTGGCCTATAGCTTCTAAATAAGTAAACAATTAAGGTTGAACTGGCCGGGAGCAATCCTGGCCTTTTCTGCCTTTTGTGTGCTGGTAGTAGGTAGAGGAGAGTTGAGCACCCCAAATCACTTACTTTGAAGTCTTAATGATAATGACCCTGAAAACATTTTATTCCGTAGCTGTCCTTACGCTTTGTCTCCTGGCTTCCAACAGTTACGGGCAACATTGGAAAGCAGTTTTCATTAGCCCATCCTACCCCGAAGATACCGGCAAACGGCCCTGTCCCGTATTTCAAAAAAGATTCCAAATCAAAAAAACGGTCAGGTCTGCAACCCTGCTCATCAGCGCCTTAGGTTTATATGAAGCAAACCTAAATGGAAAAAGAATCGGCAATGCTTATTTTACGCCCGGGTTCACTAATTATAAAAAGCGGTTACAATACCAGAGTTATGACGTTACTGGCTATATCAAGCAATCGAATCAATTTGAAATTACGGTTGGCGAAGGCTGGTACCGGGGCGTATTTCGCGGCGCTAAGAAAAGGGACAATTACGGATCAGACGCCGGATTGTTTGTGCAATTGGAACTGATCTATAAGGACGGCAGCCGTGACACCATCGCCACGGACCAGACATGGATCTGTGCCCCTGGCCCTATCCGCTATTCAGAACTATATGACGGGGAAATGTACGATGCCCGTTATACCCCTACTGTGCAAACAGCCGTAAAGATCCTTAACTATCCTAAAGAAAACCTCGTTGCGTCGGAAAGTCCACCCGTGATTAAAAACGAACAGTTTAAACCCCGGCGTATCTTCAAGGATCCACTTGGCGAAGAGATCGTTGATTTTGGACAGAACCTGGCAGGTTGGGTAAAACTCCGGATCAACGGTGATCCCGGCGACTCCATCCGCATTTTTCATGCTGAAGTGCTTGATAAAGCGGGCAACTTCTTTACCGGCAACCTCCGCACAGCTAAGGCAACAGACACTTATATATTAAAGGGGAAACGGTTGGAAACGTTTCAACCACATTTCACCTATCACGGTTTCAGGTACATCAAAATTGAAATGTACCATCATGGTAAATGGAGGATTCCCGTTAACTGGAAAGCGACCGCGGTGGCTTTATATACAAATCTTAAAAAGACCGGTACCTTTTCATGCTCGGACAAAATGATTAACCGGCTTGAAAAGAATATCGAATGGAGCCTGAACAGCAATTTTTTTGATATCCCCACCGATTGCCCCCAACGCAGTGAACGGCTTGGCTGGACAGGCGACGCCCAGGTGTTTGCAGCAACCGCCAGTTTTCTGAGAAACACGAAAAGTTTTTACATTAAATGGTTGAAGGATCTCGCGTCGGAACAGGGAGCCAACGGCGGAGTTCCAAAGTCTATTCCCTGGGTTTACCCTTATGAGCCGATAGGCGGCGGCATCGCCGGCTGGGGAGATGCCGCGACCATTATTCCCTGGACGGTTTATCAGTCTTATGGCGATACTGCTATTTTAAGAGATCAATACCATTCCATGAAGGCCTGGGTAGATTATATCGGGAGCCGGAGCTTTAACGGACTGTGGCAAGATGACGGTTATGGCGACTGGTATGCGCCCGGTCCCCCGACTGATATTGGTTTGATCGACCAATGCTTTTGGGCTTATTCCACTACCCTGCTGATTAGAGCAGCGACCGTTTTAGGAAAGCCAGAAGACGTCAGCCATTATAACACACAATTGGCAGCGGTCAAAAAGGCCTTTAACCACACTTACCTTGCTGCGGACGGTAGGCTGAGCTCCGATACGCAAACTGCCTATGTGCTTGCCCTCGAGTTTGGGATGCTGCCGGACAGCTTAGAGGATAAAGCGGTGAAACGATTGGTCACATTGATCCATGAAAACAAAGATCACCTCGCCACCGGCTTCTTAGGCACGCCATATCTTTTACAAGTATTATGCGATCATGGCCAGAGCAAAGTGGCTTGCGAGCTGATCAACCAGCAAACCTACCCTTCCTGGTTATATCCCGTGACCATCGGCGCTAAGACCATCTGGGAAAAGTGGGATGGTATTAAACCTGACGGTAGCGTTCAGGCAACCTCCTATAATCATTACGCTTATGGCGCGGTAGGTAATTGGCTGTATCAGTATGTAGCTGGCATTAGGCTCTTATCTCCGGGCTATAGGCGGATACTGATCAAACCGGTGATCGGCGGTGGACTGACATGGGCAAAGGCATCCTACAAATGTGCCTACGGGGAAATCCTGTCTTGGTGGAAGGTCAAAAATGGAATACTAACAATAATGGTAACTATTCCGGAAGGGACAACAGCAGCGATTGTCGTCCCCGGTAAAAAAGAAATAGTGGTCGGGCCAGGTCATTATATATTTACAAAGTACAATTATAAGCTATCAAAGGTTAAATGATAAGTACCAGGAACTTTCTCTTCGGGCCGATACCCTTTTATTCGTAAAGAGGCAGTGGTGTTGGGCGGTACTGTGAAGTCGATTATTAATTTATGGTCTTCGCGTTTCCAGGATAGTTTAATCAGCCCTGCCGGGGATTGAAGAGTCGCTTTGGCCCAGCTGATGCTGGTCCCGGAAAGCGGTTGCAGGATAAAATGCTGAAAGCCGGGACTGGCAGGATCCGGTTTAATGCCGGCCACATCAATAACGTACCAGGCACCCGGATAGAGATAAGAACTATGCAGCAGCGAATAACCCTCTGTTTCGCCTTCCCAGGCTTCCCAGATCGTCGTCGCCCCTTTGGCTTTCATGTATCCCCAGCCCGGGTAACTGGTTTGTGAAGTCATCGAATAAATCAGGTCACTTCTTCCTTCTTCCCTCAATAATTTAAATAAGATCGCGCCGCCGCCGATACCCGCGAAAATATGTCCATGCTGGTTAACCAGTATTTCGCTTTCCAATCGCTGCATTGCCAACGGGCGCAGGTTTTCAGGCACCACACGAGTCAGTAATGCTGCGGCGAGGTTGACCATGGAACTATCGCAATAGCTGTGATCATTGGCGTTATAATAATTCGCATGGATCGCTGCGCTTGCCTGGTCAGCTTCCATTTGCCATTTTTTAGCTTCATTGTCATGATGCAACACTTTGGCAATTTTAACAGCCGTGCGCAAATTGTAAACCCGGTAGCAATTATTGAAAAACAAGGCCGAAGGCTTATCGTTGGTCATCATCCCGCCTTTGTCCGTCCCAGGCCAAAGCCAATCACCCAGGAAATCCCAATCGCCTCCCCAGCGGACGAGCATGTTATTATTGGTATGGCTATCTAAAAACCGGAGCCAGTTTTTGATCATGTTGAAGTTGCTGGTTAATATGCGGGTGTCTCCCTCGTGCTGGTAAACTAACCAGGGAAGGGTTACCACAATACCACCCCAGCCGGGACCTCCGCCACCTTCGTAAGTAGGCGCGGTATGCGGTAAGATACCCGGATGTAAATGCCTGCCGCTCATAATTTTCTTACGGGCGAAACTGGTATCATATAGGTCCCCTACCACCGGTTCGCTTCCCTGCACATCCCGCCAGTCTTCCAGCCATTTAGTATAAAAAGCACCAAGGCGAAAATTGGTAATGCCTGTTTCTGAAGTGGCATGCGCGTCTCCGCCATAACCCATCCGTTCCCTTTGCGGACAGTCAACGGTATAACCGCCTAAGGATAGGTTTTCAAAGGTCCAGTTGATGGTTTTATAAAGCCAGTTTTGAAGGCTGTCGCTGCACGAAAAAGTGGAAGTTGCCTGATAATTAGTTCGCACCAGCCAGCCGGTGATATCATTGAGTTCCGGTTTATATTTTAAACCATTAATGGTGATCCACCTGCCCGAACTGTAATTAAAGTGATTTTTAAAGGTGCCATATCCGCTTTGGCCGATGACATAAATATTATGTAATCCAAAGGTCATGTCTTTATGTTGCCGTTCTGAAAATTCAAACCGGATACTGTCGCCGGGACTACCTTCTACTTTGATCTGTGTCCAACCGGCAAAGTTCACCCCCATATCAACGCGATAAGAACCATCGGCACGACTTTCTATATTGGTGGGCCTGATGGTATCCATTAAGTGGTTCGGTTCACATTGCTGGGCGGATAGCAGCAATCGGGGATGATAAACCACGGCTGGCTTCCAGTTTCCCGTATCTGCTTCCATCCGCGCATCATAACACTCACCGCCAAAATTCCGTGCATCCCAATAGCCTAGCAGCTTATTGGGGCTGTTACGCGTGACCCAGGTACTGTCGGTAGTTAATATTTGTCCATCGACGTCGGCCTGAGCCAAAACCATCGGTGTCGGAGGCCGATCAGGACGAACGTAAGGCGCGAAGATCGACCAAGAGGTACCCAGCCATATGAGGATCGTATTTTTTCCGGATCTAAGACCTGAGGCAATGTCATAGGTGACATAGCGGGCGCGTTTGCTGTGATCGGTCACCGCCGGTGACAGGACATCGTTACCCATCTTCTGCCCGTTGACATAGACTTCGTGGTAACCGATGGAAGCTACATACAGCAGGGCCCGTTTAGGCCGATTAGTCAGCGTAAAATCCTTTCTAAGGAAGGGATCCATTATATTATTGGTTGGCGATTTATGATCAAAGAGCTGATCGGTACCGATCCATTGGGCCTTCCAATCCGTTCTCTTTAACAAGCCAGTTGTCCAATAGGCATGACCGGTGCTTATTTTATTGTGCTCATCTTTAATTAATAGCGTCCAATGATATGTTTTGTCGGAAAGCAAGTGTCTTCCGGCATAAGTAATCAGCTGCATCATTGGAGATTTTAACCATTTGGAATCCCAAACGGTAATACCTTGATATTTAACAATAATCCGATAGGCGCTTTGCTTTTGCCCGAAAGCTGAGGTGTCTGTTGCATGAAGTGTCCAGCTGAAACGCGGGTGAAATTCATCCAGGCCGAGGGGATTGCTGAGATATTCGCAGGTAAGATTAATGGGTGTTACCGATGCACGCTGTGCCGCAGTAGCCAGGGACCAGAATAAAAGAAAAATGAAAATTGACCTTTTGAGCATGAGGTAAATATAAAAAAGCGCCAGCTCCCCCGGCTGGCGCTAACTCATTAACAAATTTAGCTATCTATTTTACTGACTAAAATGAAAGTTAGCAAATTTATGGGGTTTTAGGGGTTTAACTTACCCTTGGTGTCTGCCTGGGGATATGAAAATAGAAGTTAACAATAGCTCATCTTAAGAGTCTAATATGATAATATAACTCACTGGTAAAGTATTGTATATTTGCTTTATATTAATAAACCGAATGTATTTTCCCATCAGTGAATTAGACCGTGACGCCTATTTTAAACAAGTAGTAACAACACTTCAAGATAAAGACTGCAAAGTATTTTTAGATACAAATATTCTTGCTAAATACTATGTTTTCCATTCCCAAGCCCGAAAGGAACTTAATGATTGGCTTACATCACTCGCAACATTAAAAAAACTTCAGTTGCCAGTTTGGGTACTAAATGAATACTCAAAACATGTCATTCGTCAACGGACCAAAGAGTACATGAATGATGGGAATTTGATCGGAGACATCACTAAAAACTTTGAAAAGTTTAAAAGCTTTTTGACAATGTATGCAGAACCTGCTGATTTGTCCAAATTTGGTTACGTAGATAGTCAAGCATTACAGGACGATATGAAAGCCATTCAAAATAAACTGGCTAATTTTTCAAAAATGAAGGCGACTCAAAAAGAGCATGAAATTAGAATTCACAATGAAATTACCGATTTATTGAAGGATTGCATTTTAGATAGCGATATATTTAGTCTTTCAGATCGAATTAGTGTTTCTGCCGTAAGTCGTTATGCAAATGAACTTCCACCAGGTTTTGAAGACGGTGGTAAAATTAATAATGCCTACGGCGATCTTATTCTTTGGAAAGAAATATTGGAATGGTCCGAAAAACAAAAGGTTAAAAAAGCAATTTTAATTACAAACGATCATAAAAGGGATTGGGTTTATGCACCACAAAAATTAATGATCAATGGACGATCAGTTTTTAATCCTTATCCTTATCTCAAAATAATAGATACGAGATTAAGTTACGAGTTTAAACTTGCTACGCAATCCGACGAAATTTACATTATAACTCTAGGAACACTTACACAAGCATTGTTGCAAAACGGAGATAAGAATCTTTATGAGTTGGCTAAAGCATTGCAATTAGAATTCGAAGAAGAAGAGGAACAAAAAAACAAATCTTCAGAATTATCTTCAGATGCGCTTTCCGCAGATATGGCAAAAGACATATTAGCAACTGTCGGAGAATTGGATCAATCAGCAATCTTGGATAAGGAGAAGAAACTACAGAAAGGAACAGATTACGCCGAATTAGCATTAAAAGACAAGAATTATTTAGCTTTTAAAAGCAGCGTAATTGCGGGAGTGGTAACGGAATTAAAATCCTCGAATTGGTACGTCCAAAATCCAGCCATTGACAAAATCAGTTTTTTAACTGACGCACATATCAGCGCCATTCCTGAGTTAAAAAATGATTTATTCGTACTAGGTCGTAATATTTATCAATCGGCCGTCGGTGGCGCATATAATGCTATCACGTATGTTCTTAATTTGTGTGAATTGGAAGATGATTCTCATCCGGTTTTAAATCGACATATATTAAATGGTGTCTTTTATGAGCTTTATTTTGATTCTGAGGGTACCTTGCGCATTGGAGATTTTAAAACTGGATTAATTACCGACTTATTTAATTGTAAAATAAAAAAACAATATAATCCTTTTGAATTTATTGAAGCTCAGCTTAAACCATTTATAGACAAGCTTTTTTTATTGCCAGGACAGCAGGCAGCAATCCATTTTACTATAAAGTGGGTAGCAGAAAGAGATGATGATTTATGGGGTAAAGTAGCGGATTTAAAAGCATTGATATATGAGAATGAAAATTTGCTTAGTAAGGTAAACGATGAACAGACTTATGGTGCTCTGTTGGATATCAAAGAACTTAAAGTACAATTGGAGAGATCGTTTGCAATCCCTTTAAAATATATAGATTTGCAATACGATCCTGTTGCTGAAGATATATCCCATTTGTTTATAAGATTTAATTACAAATTTATACGAGAAGAGCGAACTACTTAAAACTACGGTTACTATGAGATTAACTTAAGCTATCCTTAATTTAGGAAATAGTAAATAAGGTTGAAATTCATAGGCAAAACTGAATGTTTTTTGTTTTATTTTTTTTGTCCTTCCATGACTTTTAAGATATCCTCATACTTGTAATAAAAAGTGCCTCCTATCTTGGAATATGTAATTATTCCTTTTTCTCTAAGTGTAAGCAAAGTTGCACTTGACATTTTTAGCATATTTTTTACCTGATAACTTTTAAGATATTTTACTGGAGCTTCTATTGGCTTTCCTATTATTTCCTTTAAGTCTTTTAATAATTTTTCGCGGAATTCATCGAGGTCTTCTTTTGTTATAATTTGTGCTGCCATGTTATTTTTTAATTGGCGAAACTATTTAACAAGGCCGATGTGAATTAACAAGGTTGGAAACTTGTTAAAAATATTTTTTGAAATAACCGTCAAAATTCGTAGCTTTAATGTATCAGAATTGAACGATTTTAATTGAATTTTGGAAAAGGGTCTTAAAAGAGACCTGTCATAAAGTAACCCACTTTTTAGCCGGTTTTATACAGGATTTTGACTTTGGTACAAATCCCTCCGGCTCCGGAAGGCAACTTCATTGCACCACGCGCTTCGCTGCGGGTTCCATTCCGCCACCAGCCTCGCCTTCGCACAGCAAAACTGAAATTCGCTTCGCTCATAACAGATTTGCTTTTGACCACCGCCTGACTATATGCCTTCCTCATTCACCAGTACAGCGAGGATAGCCACCGCTTTTGGTTGCTTACGTGGTGAAAATGGAAGTGTGTTTATCTCCTCGCCCGAAACCTGTCCATTCATATTTTCGATTACCATACGCTCCCCAACAATTTTTAATTTTCCTATAAAGGGCGATTTATTATATTTTGTCCAGCCCCAATTCATCGTTAACTGGATTATTCCATAACCGTTATCCCTGATAGATCTGTTATATTCATGATCACGTCATCCAGCTCGTTAGCAGATAATAATAAATATTCGAGCAATTGCTTTTTTTCTTCACAATCGACTTCAAGCCCTTTGAAAATCTCGATAAGTCCCATGATCCTTGCCAGCGGCGCCCTGATTATATGAGATTGTATCCATGATATTTCTTTCAGTTTTTCATTTTGCGCCTCAATCGCTTTAATGTAATTTAAACGCTCAGTCACATCGGTTGCAATGGTAACCTTTGCATTTTTCCCCTTATAATTAATAAAGTTACTTTTAATGTCAACCTGTATGACCTCCCCATTTTTCTTTAAATGTTTAAAAATTCCATAATTATCATTTTTTTGATCCGGGCTATCACTCAATAATCCTGTTTCAAATACAGGTATTTCTTCAGGCGGTCTGATATCTTTTAAATCCATCATACAGAATTCATCTCTGGTATAACCATAATGTTTCATGAATGCCTCATTAACATCTAAAAACTTTAATGTTTCCAATTCAAATACATACATCGGTTGTGGACTTAAGTGAAAGAGCTCGCTATATTGTTTTTCGGATTCTGCCAATGCCATGGCCACATTTTTACGCTCTGAGCTGTATATGATGCTTTTGTATAAGGAAACTGCGGTTAGCTCATCTTTTAAGATATAGTCTGAAACACCCAACGAAAGCGCTTTTATTCCAAAAGAAGGATCGGCATAACCTGTTAAAACTATAACAGGAATATTTAAACTTAGTTCAACCATTTCCTTAACCAGCGATAGTCCTCCCTTATCAGGTAATGACAGATCCAAAAGAATAATATCAAATAAATTGCTATCATTCAATAGAATATCTTTTGCCCCCTGAAAGCTCTTGGCACGTCTTAACACTGGTGTTTCCATTTGCTCAAATAAGAGATCTTCAATCAGTGCAAAATCACCAGGATTGTCCTCTACGATCAATATGTTAAATATCCCCTTCTCCTTCCGCATTTTATTTATTCGATCTAATTGAGTTCTGCTGATTTAATCTGTTTGCCATTTAGTATTTAGGTTGGTTTATATAAAAACCGGTCGCCCGTATGAGGATTAGGGAATCCGCAAACGAATGAACCGGATAATAAGGCATAATACAGAAATAGAATGCAAATGCTTAGTTTTAACAGGAGTACAGCTTCTTTGGCACCCATTTCAGCCATCAGCCCTGAAGACGTTATGGCTTTAGGCTGAAAAGCTTCGTCCGGGCATAGTGAAATAATTATTTTTTCATCTGCCCTCAATAGTAAAGTACACACAGTAACAGTATATAGCAGTGGCTGGATAAAAATCCAAATAAAACGATGATGTTAAAATTCAATTTCATGCTCATTAATAATTAGCATCATGAAAAGGCTTGCCGGGCAACCTGATACCTGCCCCGGCAACTATATATTCCATTTCCATTTCCATTGCCGAAGTCATTGGGTGATTACATCTCTCGCAATAATGTATTGACAGCAGGTTGTCCTCGCTAAAAAGAACTTGGATTCTGTCGGTACGATGGTAAATCGATTGATTGCAATGCATATTGACGCAATATAGATTGTAAAAAGTATAAGTATCATTCATTTGATTTCCCTAATTAATACTTCAAAAATGCTTAATAGGTAACTGATAAAACATAGACACAATTATGAAAGCCTTGTAGTGTTTTGGTTGACATAATGTAGCTTATTTTTGCCCGTATCAGTTATTCAGATAGTTGGTTTTGATGAATTTTTGATTGACTTCCTCCGTTGCCCGGTTTATATCAATATTAACTGCGGATACCAATGGCTTACCGCAACAGGTACACGTATGCGTTGCCATCAGGTTTTCAATGGTAAACGGAATTTGAACTTCCACCATCTGGTGGAAAATGGAGTTCTTACATTGTAGATTTTTGCAATACAAAAAGTAAAGATTAAAGGCCTGTTTCATGAGTGCTTGTTTAACACCTCAAAGTTGTTAAATGAGCTATGAATGGGCTATAGAACTAATTATTAAAGCTTTGTAGTAGTTTGGTTGACAGGCAGCCTTATACCAGCTTTTGGCTTATAGCATAAGTAGTAAGTTCTGCATTGTTTTTAAGTTGCATTTTTTCAAGTATGCGTGCGCGGTAGGTACTTACAGTAGGTGTACTCAGGAAAAGCATGTCGGCAATTTCTGAAACTGTTTTTCCTGATGCGATAAGCAGAAGTGTTTGGTACTCCCTGTCTGATAACAGCTCATGAGGTTCCTTCGTCGCGTTATCATCCAGCATTTCCAGAAATCTTTCTGAAAGTGCCTGTGATACATATTTTTTGCCCTCCATAATTTTATTGATCGCTTTGATCAATTCCATATCCGCGGCTTCTTTTGAAAGATACCCCGATGCACCGGTTTTTAAAGCCCTTAATGCAATCTGTTCTTCACTATGAAAGCTGAACATTAAGACCGGTACTTTTATCTTTTCTGCTTTTATCTGTTTTAAAATATCAAGGCCGTTTCTGCCGGGCAGGTCAATATCAAGTATTAAAATATCCCAATCACTTTCCTTTAACTTTTGAAAAACTTCGACATAATTTACTGCCTCGCCAAATTGCATTAACGGGAATTCATTGGCGCAAATTTGCTTAACACCTATCCTGATCGCTGAATGATCATCAGCTATTAATATTTTTTTCGTCATTTGTATTTATCATAAGCTCAATGATTGTTCCTTTATCTGCCGAACTGCTAATATTTAATTTAGATCCGATAAGATTAGCCCGTTCCACCATATTTAATAAACCCATTGATAAGGGATTGTGCAGGGTTGCATCCTTAATGCCTTTTCCATTGTCAATTATCCTAATCAGCAACCGCTCATTTTTATTTTCAATGTGGATATTTACCATGCTGGCCTCAGCATGTTTTGTAATATTTGTCAACGCTTCCTGGCAGATGCGAAAAATATTAATTTCCAACATTTTACTAATAACAGGTTGATTTACATCAGCATAAAAACGGCTGGCAACACCTGTTCTTTTTTTAAATTCGCTAACGAGCCACTCTATAGCAGCAAATAAGCCAAGTTTATCAAGTAAGGCAGGCCTTAGTTCATTAGCTATTTGCCTTAAGATTTGTATGCCATTATTTACATCGCCAACTATGGTATCTATTACAGGTTCAACACTACTATCAACTCCCACATTTTTTTTTAATGCGGATAGTGACATCTTAAGCCCTGACAATTGCTGGCCGAATTCATCATGTATCTCACGCGCGATACGCGACCGCTCTTCTTCCAAAATATTATTTAGCTGCCTGGCAAAACTCCTGGCCCGCTTTTCCGATGTTTCCAGCGCTGAAGTTATTCGTTTTCGTTCGGTACTATACACAATGCTTTTGTAAAGCGATAAGGCGGTGAGCTCATCTTTTAAAATATAATCTGCCACGCCTGATGAAAGTGATTTTACACCAAAGTTCAGATCGGCATATCCCGTTAAAACAATAACAGGAGCATTTAAACTTATCTCAACTATACCCTGTATAAGTGGCATTCCGGTTTTATCCGGCAATGAAAGATCAAGAAGTATAATATCGAATGGATCTTCTTTTACAGAAAGGATATTTTCTGCTTCCTTATAACTGGAGACGTGTGAAATTAAGGGCGCTTCAATTTGTTCGAGCAAAAACTCTTCAACCAGGGCAAAATCACCGGGATTGTCTTCAATAACCAGGATGTTATGATCGCCTTTATTGGCCATAGTTTTTTATTTAACCGGGATAGAAACTATATTGGTCCAAAAGTCATCAATTTTGGCAATCGTTTTTATAAAATCAGCCACATCAATTGATTTAGTTATGTAACAGTTTGCATGATTTTTATAAGATTGCAAAATGTCTTTTTCGGCCGATGACGTGGTTAACATTATAACTGGTATACTTTTATATTTCTCGTTATTTTTAATATACGCGAGCACCTCATGGCCATTTATTTTAGGCAGGTTTATATCCAGCAAAACCAGGTGCGGCATTTCCTGTTTGTCGGTTAAATCCTCAAAAAAGCTTATAGCCTGCTTCCCATCTCTTATTGATGTTATATGGTGCGCTATCTTACTATCTTCAAAGGCTTCTGTTGTAAGTAAAATATCGCCTTCGTTATCCTCGATCAACAAAATGTTTATCCCACTCATGATTTATAGTTTTTTAATATAGTAAAATAAAAAGTACTGCCTTTTCCTGCTGACGACTCCACCCATATTTTACCGCCAAGGCTTTCTATTATTTTTTTTGTGATCGCCAGTCCCATACCGGTGCCAGAATATTCATCTTTATTATGCAAGCGCTGAAAGATAATAAAGATCTTATCAAAATATTCAGGAGAGATCCCTATCCCGTTATCTTTAATTGAAAATTGAAAATGTGCATTGGTTTCTTTACAGGATATTTTAATAAAGGGTGCTTTATCCGTCGTATAATATTTTAGGCTATTGCCTATGAGGTTTTGAAATACCTGCCTAAAAGGGGTTTTATAGGTATAAATTACCGGCAAATTATCAAAAGCAACCTCAGCCCGTGTCTCTTCAATCTGCCTGCGATAAAGGGCCAGGACTTCGTTAACAACCTTATTAAAATCTACTTTTTCCTGGTCATCTTCGGTTCTGCCCACCCTTGAAAAATCAAGCAGGTCAAGTATGATTTGGCGCATCCGTTTAGCGCCATCAACGGCAAAGTGTATATATTGCCGGCCTTTGTCATCCACTACATCGCCATATTTTTTTTCAAGTTGCGTCATAAAACTGGTAACCATTCTAAGGGGCTCTTGCAGGTCATGTGATGCAACATAGGCAAACTGTTCCAGTTCAGCGTTTGAAATGGCCAGTTCCTTTATATGTTTTTGGAGGTCTTCATTCAGTTCAGCCAAGTGTATTTCCGATTTTTTTCGTTCGGTAACATCTGATAGCGAAATCATTAATCCAAATATTTCATTTTGTTTGTTAGTGATGGGAAACAGCCTTACATCATACCACAATACTGAACCGTCGTTTTGGGGATAGTTAGCCTCATAGTTAATATTTGCACCCATTAGTACCTGGTTGCTATAGCTTAGAAATTGAGAAAATCTTTCTTTTGGAAAGTAATCAGCGAATTTGTCGCCTTGTACTGGATTATGTTGAAATTGACTATTTACAAATTTAACTGCCATTTGGTTAAAAGCTACCACATTAAGCTCCTTATCCAACAAGGCATAAGCTGTATCGGTAGTATCCATTATAGCTTTCAGATTGCCTTCTGATTTTTTAAGCAACTCCTCTGCCTTAAGTTTTTCTGTAACATCGTTACTCATTACAAGCCTTACCGCCCGCCCATCGTAGGTAATATCATTAACAATTGTCTGTACAAAAAAGATAGTTCCATCTTTTTTAACATGCCTGGTAACCTCACGTTCGGTTGGACTGGTAACAGCTGTCCGGAAAAGTCGCCTTTGCGCTCCCAAATCCTCTTTGAGCCTGACTATGGAAACACTCGAGTGTAAAAATTCATCTCTTGTGTAACCATAAAGAACAGCAGCGGCTTCGTTAACGGCAATTATTGAAAGGTCATCCTTTGTTATCATGGTCAGCGGCACAGGATTACTTTCAAAAAGCAATTTATATTTCTGCTCGGATAACCTTAGTTCTTCTTCTGCCTTTATACGCGATGAAATATCAATGCCAGTGCCCAATAAACACAACTGGTTTTCATACATAATAGGACTTCCGGTTAATAAAAAAGGAATTCTGGTTCCGTCTTTCATTTTTGTATTGGCCTCGACCGTTACATAGCCTTCAATAAATAACTTTTTAATGGCATCGGTTACCTTCTCCAGGTCTTCCTTGACTACCAAATCTTCTGTTCTTAAGTTTGCAATTTCTTCTTTGGTATAGCCCGTTACCATTTCAAAGTTTTTATTCCAGAGTAAATACTGTCCGCTTGTACTTTGCAAATAAAATACACCGGGTAAACTGTTAATGATAGTCTCAGAAAGTTCTTTCCCTTTTAAAATAAGTAATTCAGCCGTTTTGCGTTCGGTAAAATCAATAGAATAAGCTGAAATTGCCGTAACCTTTCCATCTATGATAACAGGGATAAGTGTAGTCCTGAAATATAAAGTCTCCCCATTTTTTTCGTATTCAACCTCAAATATCTCTTTATTGCCTGCCAATACCCTGTTGAGTATCTCATAACGGCGTTTCTTTTCATCGGATGGTAAAAAACCATATACTTCATCACCAATTTGAGGTTTTTCGCCGCTCAACAGGACACTGGTTTTTATAAAAACATTGTTAAATATAATTAAACGAAAATTTGTATCCAAAAGGCAGGTGGCGCCTTCCACATTATCAAAGAGCACTCTTATCCGTTCTTCATTTTCAATGATAAGCTTTCGAGCGTATTCCGCTTTTTTGTGGTCTGAAATGTCTAAAATCTGGGTAACAAAGTATAATGGCGCGCCTTCAGCATCTCTTATTAATGCAATATTGACAGAAGCCCATACTTCAGAGCCGTTTTTACGGATATAACGCTTTTCAATACGTTTTACACCATTTCCGCTTGTTAAAACACTATTTATCACATCAAAGTTTAAGCTATCATCATCCGGATGGGTAATATCAAAGATTGACATAGCAAGGAACTCCTGTTCCGAATATCCCAGCATCTCACATAAACTAATATTCACCTTTAGCCAATTACCCTTTAACGAAACCATAGCAATACCAATGGCAGAATATTCAAATGCGGTCCTGAACTTTGCCTCAGCTTCGCGAAGACCCGCCTCCATCAGTTTTCTTTCAGTAATATCACGCGCTATTACCAATACCTGATTATCCGCAATTCTCTTCACATTACTCTCCACCTCAAATATCTTCCCATCTTTCCGTATAAGGCGCCTTTCACGGATCACCGAGCGTTGCTGTAAGTGGTGCCATTGGATGATGGGGTCTACCTTCAGTTGTTCAGGGTCTATAATATCCTTTATATTTAACTGTAATAATTCGTCTTTGGAATACCCCGTTATTTTGCACAAACTTTCATTTACCTCTGTAAAATTCCCATTGATATCCGACAGATATATAGCATCTGATGCTTGCTCAAGTAATGAACGGTATTTTTTCTCACTTTCTGTAATGATATTATTGCTGCTCAAAATATCTGCAATTAAAGCTCTGATATTTTTTGTAATATAAAACGAAAGTGAAAGGGCGACAACCAAAGAAAGTAAAATAAAAAGAACAAAATTTATTGTCGTTCGCTGGTATAATGATTTATTGTTATCAAGTATTTGTTTTGCAACACGTACCTGCAAATTTAACAGCTGATTAATCTTTAAAGCAAAAGGGGCAGGTTGCGTAAAAGCGCCCTGCTGAACTAATTTATTTAAAGCTGAAGTATCTTTTCTCGAAAGTATAAGTAACAGGTTTCTAATCACTTCAAAAGCCTGATCTTTTATTAATGCTGTTTGTTTGACCAGCAGCTTTTCTTCAGGTGTGAGATAAGTTTGTTCATAACTATACCAGTTGGTATCAATGATCCCTTTTGCTTTAAGTATCCGCTCTTCAGCCTGGGCAAAAGAAAGTTTTTGATTTTTAACGCCTTGGGCAACAGGGAGAATTTCCGAGTCATATTCAAAGCGCACAGTTGATAATTGTTGAATGCATACTATCCGATCCGCATAAAGCGTCTTGGTATTATCATTCATTTTTTTCAGATCGTTAACCGCATAAATACCTAATCCAATTAAGCTAACGGCCGTGATAAATATCAACATATATAACTTCGAAGAAGTGCTGAACTTATTTAGCATCTTAAGTTTATTTATTAGGGTGTATCTATAAATTCATTTTTTTTAAAATGAACACGAATAGGTTATACGGTATAATTGTACTATTTGATTTAAGATGTACGCTAATATTAATCAGCTTTATAAAGTTATAATTAAATGCAAAAATAATAATTGAATTAATAAATAACTATAATGAAAATTATAAGGTATAACAGGTTGGACATTCCAGAGCAGTTGCTCCTCTCTTCTGAGAAGGAAAAAAAATTGTTCCGTGAAACTTTGACCCGGATAACTTATTGATTTAAAACGATACCTCAAAAATCTGATCACACAAATCGATGCGCCAAAACGCACAAAATTATATGGTCAACCCGCACCGAAATCACCATTCATAGTTTTAAATGAAATAGATTGTAGATGGTGGTTCGCAGCAATCATAAATAAGCCTCAAAATCATTAACTGCATGGACATCTTGGGTCATTTGATTAAGCAGGTGATATTCAAATAACTTTTAAAAGCCATCGATTATTTTCCTGTAAGTATTGGTGCCCGCGGGAATTTTGCTCCAAAAAAACACACATTAAAAAGATGAAATTGAAGCCAATTTCTTTAAATCCTTGATAAAAAAGTTTGAAAACTGCGGTCGAAGGGTCTCCAATACTGGCAACTTATACAGCGACATCCAGGCTAAACGGTTCAATACCAATTTTCAGCCTTATTAGGTATAGCTGAATTCCTTGACAGACATTGTCTTGGTTACTCCTGAAGGTGCCGATTACGATAGTGCCAAGTTTCGCTAAATACCTGCAATCAGGCCTCAATCTTTTTAATAAAAAAAATGAAAATCATGAATAATAAAGCAATCATGCGCCGCCTATTGATGATAAGCGCCTTCTTTACTTTATCAGTTTGTATCTCACGTACATTAATAGGTAAATGATTACCAAGTTTTATAAATTGGGACACTATCACTCAGCGCAAAACTAAATTCGGCTTCTTTCCAATATTATTAACAATGGAGCCATTTAGTTTTGACAAAATACCGGAAGTGATCCGTCAGCTGTTCGAGAAAGTAGAAAACATCGAACTGCTGATTGGCAACCTGCAACCAAAAGATCCTGACGAAGATCAGTTGCTGATTATCCAGGAGGCCGCTGAATTTCTTAAAGTGACAGTACCTTCACTTTACAGCAAAGTGAGCCGGAAAGAAATCCCAGTTAACAAACCCGGCAGACGGCTATACTTTTACAAAAATGACCTGATCGATTGGGTCAGGGCTAATAAAAAGAAAACGAACTCGGAACTGCAATCAGAAGCTGCCGCTATGAAACGAAGTAACAAATATTATTTTTAATATTTCATTCCATTAGATCCAGGTTAAGCTTTATTCTACCAGCTGCCTCGGCTTTCGCCTTATCTACCACCTTAGCGTAGATTTGTGTCGTCTTTATGCTCTTATGCCCCAGCATCTTTGAAACAGTATACAAATCGATTCCCATCTCCAGCTGCAAAGTCGCAAATGTATGCCGGAAGCTGTGAAATGTGATGTTTTTGGTAATTCCTGCGTCTTGCAGCCAAAGCTTGAAAGTATCCCTCATATTAGAGTATCGCAGCCCTTTAAATACTTTTTCTTCCGGCAAGCGCCTTTCGCCAAGTAATTCAATAGCCTGGTCCGATACGGGAAGCACCACAGTTCCCTCCGTTTTTTCCGTGTAAATTGCATGTAATATTTTCCGGTAGAACCCCTGACTTCGTTCCATTGCAGACTCTCCACATCCGAAAAACGAAGACCTGTCAAACCAGCAAACAAGGCGGCGCGTTTAACAATGCCAGATTTAACAGGGGTGTGAAGATCCACGGCAATCAGTTCCCTCTTATAAGCCTGTTTCAAAGCGGACCTGAATTTCGCGTAGTAGTTTACTGCGGTATTTTTCGTGATAGACTTCCGGCGGTGACCTATGCCTGGCCCGCTCAATAGAAACTGCTTATAATCTTCACATAAAAAATCAGTAAGTTCATTAAAATTTAGAACGTTGCCAGCAAATTCGACAAAGTAACGGTGAGACATCGTTAGGTTATCACATTCCGAGCGCGTCTTGCTATTAATATAGGCCTTGAAAAATTTCACAAAATTTCCCTTTCGCGTATCACTGGAGATAAAGCCAAATTTTTCGTTTTGAACATCTAATTGCCGTTGTGCCTGTACATTTTCCACCAACTCCATGGTCTCCTGGTTGTGTTTGCGTTCTAAAGATGTTCCAGGTTTATCAATTAAAAGAATCATGATTCTATCAACCGTAGGTGCGGGGGATTCGTGGAGATACAACCCATGGTATGTTAAATTATTAGCTAGGCTGACAAATTTCAAAGTAATATTCGAAGATCATACCGCGCAGGAACAATTGATCCAGGCATCCGGAACAGACTGGACCATTGCCAGGCCAGTTGGATTGAATGAAAAAGAAACAATGGGAACATTGGCGGTGACCTATGACCATACGCCCAAGCCGTTTCGGATGAGCCGCAAACTGCTGGCTAAATTTTTTATTGATAATTTGTATTCGGAAACTTATATTCACAAAGCACCGATGCTTTCAGAGATATAATAAGTTATGCTAAATTAAACCGAATAAAATAAAATAAACCAACGGAGGCATTGAGCGTTAAGTCTATATGATAAAGAGATTATCTAAAACCGCCCTGATTACCGGCGCCTCCGGCGGCATTGGCTATGAACTGGCGCTTTGCTGCGCCAAAGATGGCATCAATTTAATATTAGTTGCCCGCGATAAAGAAAAGCTGGAAGCTATTAAAAAAGACCTGGAAGTAAAATATGAATTACAGGTAACGACTATCTCCACTGATCTGTCAGTTCCCGAGCACGCCAAGGTTTTATACGATTATTGTATTACAAAAGAATTATCTATTGATTACCTCATCAATAATGCCGGTTTCGGAGATTACAAAAAGGTCGCAGATGCTGACCCGACTACATTAACGAATATGCTCAACCTTAATATTATTGCGCTTACCGAACTAACGGCTTTATTTGTAAAGGACATGATAAAACGCGGCAGCGGGCGCATCCTGAACGTGGGTTCAACCGCAGCTTACCAGCCGGTGCCCCGGCTGGCCGTCTACGCCGCATCCAAGAGTTACGTGGTGAGTTTTACCGAGTCACTTCACGCTGAACTAAAGAATACAGGAGTTACGGCTACGGTTTTAAGTCCCGGTGTAACTGCAACGAGTTTTTTTGACCGGGCCGAAATGCACAATTCCGCTACGGTACAAAGTAAACAAGCCGATCCGGCGAAAGTTGCATCAGCAGGTTACCAAGCTATGCTCAAGGGTGACCTGTATGTCATTCCGGGTTGTATGAACAGACTTATGGCCTTTTGTTCACAGATTATGCCCTCCCGCCACCTGATACTTGCATTGGCAGGAATTATCAACAGGGAAAAGCCAGGCCTGAATATTGAATGAAAAAAATCTGCTATCAAATACAGTAGCATGGTTCTTTCCTGTTAATGAAAAGTGGTTTACAGGAATATTGTGAACACGCATTGCTAAATCCAATAAACTGATGAAAGCCAGGATCAATCCAACTTTTAGGCAGGTAATTCGATATTTTACTAACACTATTTAATTTTTTGCCTGATAGACGTTTCAATCGTCCTAATTTCCTGGGGATTTAAAGACCAACGTGCCGTCGCTACCATCGCACAAAAAGATCTCACAAGTAATACTACGTCGTTTCAGCTTACCTGAAAGGAGAAGGCATGGCGGATGTAGCTACGTGGGCCGATGAGAACCGGAATACGACTACTGCTCCCTGACATTTTTTAAACATTCCTTTAGGATAAACACATGAGCAGTTCGTAAAATTCGTAAGTGAAATCGATAACAATGTTTACAACACTATTCTGAAAACGGAAGCGAACCTGAAAGATAAAAGCCTGACACCGGATCAAAAGAACGAGGCATTGAAATATCTGATCCATTTAGTGGGTGACGCGCACCAACCTATGCACATCAGCCGCAAGGAATATAAAGGCGGCAATACCATACAAGTGCGCTTTGATAATAAAGGCACCAACCTCCACAGCCTTTGGGACAGCAAACTGATTGATCAATGAGCGAACCCGTACAAAAGTGAGATCGGGCAGTATTGGCGGTTTAGATCTGTGGATATTGCAGAAGAAAGTAGCCGCAAAATATACAATCTATTCCTGAACTATCTGAATTCCGGTGATTTCGTTGGTGCGGACATGGTGCGAAAATACCTTCATGGGTTTCACCCGTGCAAGAAGGTATGCGAACTATAAAGGCGGGAAAAAGTATGATAAAGAAAATAATTTTTCATTTGCTGGAACGTGGAAGCGGAGAACAGAAAAATGCCAAGGCGGCGGAAGTATTCTTTAAATGCTGGAAAGCTGCTGAGGGAAATGAGACCTATCAAAGACGAAAACTGGACTGGAAAAAAAACAGGAGTTAGTGCGGTTCGTATGCAAAAAACTACAGGTATATTTCGAAAAATAGGGAATATTACATTTTAGGTAATTGGCATAATATTTATTGAGTAATAGTGAACAAAAACAAATTCACCATGAAAGCAACATCAACTAAAACAACTGCCCTGGTAAAAGCCATTGATCAGCAATTGAAAGCTATCCTGGCAAAAGACATTCGTAAAATCGATGATGTCAATGTGCGCAATGCGGCATTTCTGCAACTGATTGCGGCGTAAGATTCTTAATTCAACATATAACATTTACCTATGGAATAAGGCGTTCTTATGAACGCTTTTTTTATGTCCTTATGAAAGTGAAACCAGACGTAACCAAAGTACCGTCCAAAATTAAATCCTTTTTCAAGGTGTTGGGGCCCGGCCTTATAACCGGGGCAAGCGATGACGACCCCTCGGGTGTAGCTACCTATTCACAGGCGGGTGCTGCTTTTGGGCTGGCCACTTTGTGGACAGCACTAATTACATTTCCGTTGATGGCGGCTATTCAAGAAATGTGTGCACGGATCGGAACGGTAACTACATCAGGTTTACCGGATACACTCAAAACACATTATCCTAAATGGGTAATATATGCCATGCTGATATTTACAGTACCAGCCATTGTATTAAATATAGGAGCAGATATTCAAAGTATGGGTGCTGTGGCGCATTTGATCATTCCAGCGTTGCCTGATTACGTATTTAGTATTTTCTTTACAGCAGTTCTTATCTTCATAATTGTCCGCTTCGATTACCAGCGTATAGCCGCCATACTGAAATGGCTGTGCCTCGTATTGCTTCTTTACCTGGTTGTACCCTTTATGATCAAAACTGAATGGGGACAAGTACTGAAACATACCGTGGTTCCTGAAGTGCAGTTTACCAAAGATTTCATCATGATCCTGGTGGCCATATTGGGAACTACGATTGCGCCATACTTATTTTTTTGGCAGGCGACCATGTCATCAGAAGAGATCAACCAAAAATCGAAAATCCCTGCAATCAATGATAATTTGCTCGGAAAAGTAAAAACCGATGTTTATTTCGGCATGGGTACTTCTAATGTGACCATGTTCTTTATTATCCTGACCACCGGTGTAGTACTCCACAACGCACATATCACCAAGATAGATACAGTGGAACAGGCGGCAAAAGCCCTGGAACCGCTGGCTGGTAAATTGGCTTACTCGTTATTTGCCTTGGGTATCATCGGCACTGGTTTCCTTTGCATACCGGTATTAGTTGGTTCGATGTCCTATATGGTAGGTGAAACTTTTGGCTGGAAGGTAGGCCTGGAAAAAAAACTGGGAAGCGCAAAAGCATTTTATGGCACTGTGATCATTTCCCTCGTCCTGGGCCTGACGCTAAATTTTATCGGTGTCAGCCCAATACAGGCCCTAATCTACACAGCTATCCTTTACGGACTGACCGCACCTGTTTTAATTCTCCTTGTTATGCACATCGGTAACAATAAAAAAGTCATGGGTAAATTCACTAATGGCAGATGGTCAAACATACTGGGAGGTTTTGCCTTTTTTTTGATGGCGATCTCCGCCATCGCGCTGCTTTATTTTCAATTTAAATAGCCGGGCCTAAATTAAATGATCACTTTGATCACATCTGTCTTATCTTAATCGAACGGTTATGGAAAAATGCAATTTTACTAAAGAAATGGCCGAAACGGCAAACGTAATTTTCGAAATAGAAGTATTTGAATTTTTGCGCAGATGGGCGAGAAGCGATGATAAGACCTATCTCGAAAATGACTCATTGCGGGACTTTTTTCTGCTGGCACAGCAACCGCTGCAAGCATTATTGCAGCAAGAATTTATCGCGAAACATTTAGGCAGGTGCTCGGACGAAGTTTATTTTGACCCACATACCGGTGATCCCTTGCTGGCACCCGCGGAGTAGCGGATATACAACCTGTCACGCCGCATGGCCAATGAATAATTTCATGTAACCTTCCGGTCAGTTCATGCTAACAAGCAGACCAATGCCGGTGATATCGCGGATATTAATACCTATCCAATAGATTCGGAAATTATCCGTTATAATAGCGGCAATCATTTTTGCAGCCGCCCAGCGAACATCAATGTGTTTGATGAGAATAGCAGGCGCTGTCCAGCAAAATCTGAAAATAATCTCTTTGTTCTTTTCAGGCGCGGTTTCCTGGAAGATCGTCTACAGGATATAAAAGCGATCACCGCAGCCATGCATGAGGCCGGGGAAACCCAGCCGCAATTCTTTGTGATCTGCAGCCGACATTCTTTGAAAGAAGGTCATTATGGAGCGTCACTTGTCATTAGGGACCCGTTAAGCCCTGATTTCCAAGGCGTGTATTAATTTGTGATACCCTGCTTAAAGAATTTCCTCATCACCCGCGCTGGTGGAATTTTTTTGTAACCGAGTATTCCAATGTTTTTGGGGGAGCCGTAACGGAGCTTATGGAAGATCTTTCCCACCCGCTTCAAAAGGTGAATGTTAAAGGTGATGATCCCTATCGCCATGACTGGGATTGTCCATACTATGTTGCAAGTATGACCGATGCTTTAGCAGGCCTGGTAAAATCAAATTTTGAACTTGTTCTAAATGGAAGCACGGCAGAGCTTCATGATGCAATGAAAGGGCTAATGCCGGATTATTATCACGAAAATCATTTCATTAAGGAAAGGCTGGAGATCAAATTTATTAACCGGTTAAAGCGATGGCAAAGTGGCCGGGAAATGATTAATACCTTATTTATAGTAAACACACACCAAGCGCATATCGATCTCTAAGCAAGTAATCAAACGTTTAAATTGCAAAAAGGCCGTTCTTAAAGCCGCTTTTCAAAAGCAATAATTAAAGTTAATTTATAAGACTGGTCGTTGCATTTTTATTAAATCAGTGAGTAACTAAGTAATTCTTGTAACCTAAAACTGATAGCGATCTTTAAAAATAGTGTCCGTTCACGCAAGGAAATGTGATTTAACAGGTCATATAATCGAAATATATAACCAAACCTGCCGCCGGCTTTAGCTGACACCCAATTGCTCGCTTTTCTATCGGAAGTTTTTAGTCCAAGGTATGAATTTGTTTAATTGTCGTCATTTGCTTTATGTCCCGGTGTTATGGATCAGCCGCTCGCGTAAGGTACATCACCAATGAGGGGACTTGTGGCCAAGTCGTATAGGGTTAAAGACCAATATTGATGTATGTGTACTTTGGCAGGCATCTGTAATTTATTATTCTTGTTGACATAAAAAGGCTCGGTTGGTTGTCTCGGATTACGAACAGGTAAAATTGACCTTTACCTTTTTTATCTTTTGTTAAATAAATAGAATCCCGCTGCGAGACCGGTAACAAGTGCGCCTAAAATATATTTACGGTGAGCTTTGGGTTCGCCGGGTAAGCCGAAGCCGCCGTTAGTCGACATGCCATAATCAACTGTATTAAACAGGTTGCCGCTTGTTGACGCAATAGGCTCCGCAGCTTTGAAATACCTGCGCATTACAAAACCGGTCGCTTTTGTCATTATTTCTGGAAATATGGCATGCGATAATTTCAAAGCTAAGGAGGCGCTGCCCACATAGGTATTGGAGCTGGGATCCTGCGCGGCTTTGACCATGACTTGCGCTACCCGTTTGGGGTCATAGACCGGCGGCGCAGGTTTTAAAGCTTTACCCGTATAATTAGCGGAATGCAAAATGCCCGGTGTATCCAAGAAAGCTGGAAACAGGTCACAAACAAAGATATCCGGCCATTCCGCCAGTTCCCCCTTAAGCGCTTCCGAAAAACCTCTCAGGCCAAATTTACTGGCGGTATAGCCTGCACCATAGGGTACTGGCAGAAATCCGCCGATAGAAATATTATTGATCAACACACCATAACCTTGGGCTTTAAAGATCGGCAGTACCGCATGTGCACCGTTCATGTAACCGAGTAAATTGGTTTGAACCACTTGCGTATGTACCTCAATCGGGGTCTCGTCAAAAGGCCCTGCCGCTAACACGCCTGCGTTGTTAATCCATGCATATAACCCAGTCTTCCAGTCATTAGCCGTATTAGCCAGCTGGATCATCGCTTTAGGATCGGTCACATTCGTGACAACAACTATTACCTCCGCGCCCAGTTCCCGGCATTCATCCGCCAATTGATTCAGCGCTGTTTCATTTCTTGCAGCTAATACCAAGTGGCATTGCGCCATAGCAAATTCCAGCGGCCGATCTGCCTGCTTCACTGGAGGCTCCGGTAATGACAATGGTTTTTCCCTGGAGTTTCATTAAGACAAGTTTGATTTAATTTTTTCAGCAAGCTTTCCTGCAAATTCTTCGGCCTTATCCAACCATCCAGGTAGTTATTCTGACAGGTCATCCAATACAGATTCGTTTTCTTTTTTATTCAGCAAATAGTCTGCTCCTGCTACAAGTGCTGCGCCGATTACGGCTAATTTCATTATTCACATGGTAGTGAATTTTAACAGGTAAGACAAGTATAGTGCCAATGACCGCTGCAACTTAAATATCTTTAGTGAAACCTTGCCTCGATTTGAGCTGTTGATCTGCCGCGCAATGAGAATTCAATTAGTTTACCAGCTTTGTTTCGATGAACGATAATGCTGACCGGAGCACTATATAAAAAAGTGTACCATCGCCTGATCCTTTTTATCCTAAGACTTGTCGTTCAGCTTCATTCTGAAAAGCTCTTAACTAATTTAGCTATTATTATCTTGATATCTGAAATATAATGTATGATACAAAGTCAATGCAATGACCGAAATGTTATACATATCAAATTCAGGAAACAACGACTCAGAGGATTACCTTAAGTTATCGGGTTACGCTCTTACAGCAAACGGTATCCTACTACGATTATTTTAATAACAGGGAGCTTTGGGAAGACGAGGTCTTCCTCTCAACCGGACTTGTTAAATGCAATTTATAGGGCTTATTTAATCACGTTTTACGTATCAGCAAAAAGGCTCCTCTTCTGTACCTATTGGTATCAAACTTTGCTTATCGGTATGGCGATCAGGAAATGGCGCTCAGGGTGATTTTTATTAATTTACGGCTTGGCGTCATTGCTTGTGTTTTGCCAGTCGCACGTTGTTTTCTAAAATCTGTGGGGACATTAGTAGCCATTAGTTTACTTGCCTTCTTGTCCCAACTAATTTTCACCACGTTGAAGCGAAACATTACGCTACTGGGCTGTTTGCAAAGTTGCCTCAGATCAGGGTTTTGCCCGGGTTGCCTACCAGAATCACTTTATGAATTTCTGACACTTTGTGAATTAGTATATTAAATAAAAAATTATAAACTTAAATAATTAGCACATCACACAGTTTTCCGGAAAATTGAATGTCTTTTCTATTCTTGGATTTGTGACAGATCTATAGTAGCAGGCCCTGTTAGCACCTTGCCATCGATATCAAAACGGGCGCCGTGGCATGGACAATCCCAGCTTAGCTCCTCCTGGTTCCAGTTAACTATACAACCCATATGAGTACAGGTTGGATTCAGGGCGTGCATCACGCCTTTTTCATCACGATATGCTGCAATTTTTTTACCTTCAACTTTGATTAATTTACCGGTTCCGGGTTCAATCCTTTTTAGCGAGTCTGTTTCATGGATATTAAACCTATCGGCTATAAAATGATAAGCTACGTCAGCATTCTCGCTCACAAATTCCTTAAAACTATCTACCGGTTTTATCCGGCATGGATCAAAAAGATCCTTATAAATATTTTCGCCGCTGACGATCAGATCGCTCAATATTTTAGCAGCAACAGAGCCCAGCATCATTCCGTTGCCATTGAACCCGGTTGCGCAATAAATCCCCTTCGCGGTAAATGGCAACTGGCCGATATACGGGAAGCCGTCAACCGGTATATAATATTGTGATGACCATTTATATTTCACAGATGAAATATAAAAATGTTTCCGGAGATATTTTTCCAGATCAGCTATTTGCTTTTCCGGATCTTCGTGGCCTGTTTTGTGATCATTGCCGCCCGCGAACAATAGTTTTTCGCCTGCAACCGTATGTGTGCGGAAATAATGATAAGGTTCTTCCAAATCATAAATTAAGTCGTCCGGATATTCGCCTGATTGGAGTTTAACGCCGAGCACATAGCTGCGATATGGGGCGCATACTAAGTTCATGGCATTGATATTCGGCGGCATGTGTGTAGCATAAATTATGTTTTTTGCCCGAATGGTCATCTGGTTTGCCTCAGCTATGTGGTTCTCATTTTCAGTGCTTACCTTGGCAATCCGGGTATGCTCCACTATATTTCCACCCGCAGCCATATACGCTTTTAGCAGGCCTCGTAAATATTTTAAAGGATGAAACTGCGCCTGATTTGCAATGCTGATCGCTTTCTTAAATGGAATAGAAACCGGTATCGTATCTGTAAAACGAGCAGGTATGCCGACCGTCGCCAAACCTGCGAAAAGTGAGGTAAGCTGATCAACCTGCTCTTTATCTTCGGCGTAAACTATGGCTGTCTTGACCTCATAATCGCAGTCAATTTGGTGAGTCGCGGTATTAGTTTTAATGAGTTCCTGTCCTTCCGCTATTGCCCTGGCAAATAAACTAGCGCCTTCTTTACCAAAAGCACTTTCCGCTTCTTTGTAGGTTGTGTCCGCAAAGTTATTGATATGTGCGCTGGTGCCTCCGGTAGTGCCGAAACCGATAGTATTTGCTTCAGCTAGTATCACATTTTTGCCTGCGTTCCGCAAAAGCAAAGCAGATGACAGCCCGGTGATACCGCCGCCAACAACTAAGCAATCGTAAACCGTTTCGTTAATTTTTGAGGGTCTTGTGGTTGTTACACTTGGTAAACCATGCTGCCAGGCACTTTCCGGACTTCCGTCACGTTTTATACTATTTTTCATTTGAGCTTAATTTAAAAAATCGTTGATATGAACGCTTTAATTTACAGGTAGATACTGATGCAAATATTTTATTTCGTAATGTATCGCGGCGGTTTTTAAGCTTACAGATCAGCAATCAGATTAGCCATTAAATCAATATCCAGCGCTTTTAAAATAACGGTTGTGTGAGTCGGATCTTCCATGGTATGTTGTTTTAAGGTGTAATCACCTGTATAAATATTGTGCCAGTCAGTCACACCTCTGAAAATGGAAAATGAATGTCCGTTTTATAAACAAATACTTTTAATCAGCAATACGTTATTGTATGCACTTGTATCGCCTGCTGTAGTAAAAGCAATACGACAAACCTTCTCGTTAGCGGTTAAATTGTTGCGGTTCATCTCTTGGACTGTTATTTGCATCAAACATTTCATCAGCTGCCAAGGCTGATGTATAATTGCCCCTGCCATTTGTTTCAGCCGCTTTTCCATTGTTTTAAGAATTTCCGGAACAGGGTTTTACAACCATGTTAAAAATAGCTATCACACAATAACTTAATTATAAATCAATCTAATCTATGAAAGCAGCAGTATTTCACAAACCCGGCAAGATCACTTACGATACAATGCCGGACCCGCGCATTGAGCTGGCGACCGACGTTATTTTAAAAGTTACCTCAACCGCCATTTGCGGATCCGACCTTCACATCCTGAGCGGAGCGGTACCGCAAAAAGAACCGATGATTATGGGGCATGAATTTATGGGCATCGTCGAAGAGGTCGGAGCAGAAGTCAAGAACCTTAAAAAAGGCGACCGCATTGTGGTTCCTTTTCCTATCGCCTGTGGGCATTGCTTCTTTTGCCAGCACCACGCGTCACCTGCCTGCGAAAACTCCAACTATAAACACTATGGACCAGATGGAGACATGGCCGATCAAAAAGGGGCTGCATTATTCGGGTATACTGATCTTTACGGAGGCTACTCTGGCGGACAGGCAGAATATGTCAGGGTGCCGTATGCAGACATTAGTCCGCGTATCGTACCAGATAATATGACCGATGAACAGGTATTGTTTCTAACTGACATTTTCCCCACAGGTGGTCGGCTATTGACTGGGCGCAACTTAAAGGCGGTGAAGTGGTTGCCATCTTTGGCTCTGGCCCTGTCGGCCTAATGGCGCAAAAGGCGGCATGGATAAACGGTGCCAGCAGGGTAATTGCCATTGATCCTTTAAACTATCGTTTAGCAAAGGCAAAAGCCGTAAATAAAGTCGATACCCTTAATCCGCACGAAGTTGATGTTGTTGAGGCGATCCGTGAAATGACTGGCGGAAGAGGCGCAGATGTCTGTGTAGATGCTGTAGGTTTTGAGCCTGAGCGCGACCTGATGGATAAGGTGAAAGCAGCTGTTCACTTTGAGGCCGGCAGCATGAAGGTATTGGACATGGCTTTTAAGGCGGTAAGGAGGATGGGCACTGTTAGTATCATGGGTGTTTACGGATCTCCTTATGATAATTTCCCGCTGCACCGGATCTTCGATAAAGGAATCACGCTCAAAATGGGACAGGCTCCGGTACTGAATCATATCGATAAACTGATTGAGCTTGTTAAAGATAAAGTGGTATTGGACGATATTATTACACATACCTTACCGCTTAGCGAGGTGTCGCACGCTTATGAGATCTTCCAGAAAAAGGAAGAAGATTGCGTAAAGGTTGTATTAAAGCCGGGAACATAGAATGGAAAAACAGTAAGAAAGTAAACCAATCATCAACTACACTATCATGAAAAACGAAAACAAAATCAGCCGTCGTAAAGTAGTTGCCAGTCTTGGCGCAACCTTTGCTTTGGCCGCCGCTTCTCCTGCGCTGGCTATCGCCAGCGGGAAAGCCAAACCTTTTAGCGGTGCGGCAATTAGCGACCCTACAAAACTTTACCCTAAACCGCCATTTAAATTCCAGCCGCAGCCCTGGCCCGGACTGCAAAGTAAAATGGACCCGATGCCGGATTGCGGTGAATCAAGTTACAAGGGTTCGGGCCGTCTGACAGGCAGAAAAGCACTGATCACCGGCGGTGATTCGGGCATGGGCCGCGCAGCTGCTATTGCTTATGCTCGTGAAGGTGCCGATGTAGCGATCAATTATTATCCTACCGAAGAACAGGATGCGCAGGAAGTAATCGCGCTGATTAAAAGGGAAGGCAGAAAAGGAGTAGCTATACCTGGCGATCTACGCGATGAAGCATTCTGCAAACAATTGGTGCAAAAAGCGCTGAGCGAACTGGGCGGATTGGATATCATCGTAAGTAATGCAGGAAGGCCACAGGCAGCAGAATCTATTTTAGATGTGAGTACTGAAGAATTTGATTCCATTATGAAAACAAATATTTATGCGCCCTTTTTTATTATCCGCGAAGCGCTACCGCATTTACCACCGGGATCGGCGATCGTTGCTACAACTTCTGAACAGGCTTATAACCCTGATGCCTGGCTTTATGCTTACGGACAAACCAAAGCCGCAACCATGAATTATGTAAAATCCTTAGCGAAACAATTAGGCCCAAAAGGTATCCGCGTGAATGGTGTTGCGCCAGGCCCGGTGTGGACCGCTTTACAGGTTAGCGGTGGCACCACGCCGGATAAACAGCAAACCTTTGGCGACTGGACGATGTTTGGGCGTCCCGGTCAGCCTGCCGAGTTAGCCTCAATTTATGTCCAGTTAGCTGCGGCAGACGCCAGTTTTGCCACCGGGCAGATCTACGGTTCATCAGGCGGTGTAGGTCAACCTTAATCCTGAAATTTTATGAAAAATATAATCATGTTAATTTTAAGCGCGAGCCTTGCCATATGCAGGGCTAATGCGCAGGCTCCGGATACCACAGCCAGGCATTTTATTATCATGGCCAGTATTGGCAATTTACAAGAAGCTGGATCAGGAAAACTTGCCGCGCAAAAAGCGACAAAAGCAGATGTAAGATCATTTGGGCAGATGATGGTGATGGATCACAGCGATGCCGAACAAAAGCTATTACAATTGGTCAAAACAAAAGGGGTTACCAGATCCCTGCAGAAGCGACGGATACGCCACCGCCTGACCTTAACCTTTCTAAAGCTTCCGGCGACGACTTTGACCGGATGTATATTCATGCCATGGTCTCGGGCCACCGGAGCACGGTAATGATGTTCCAGGATTATGCGCTGACTGGCAAAGATCCTGTAGTAAGATCTTTTGCGGAGCAAACGCTGCCGACGCTTAAGGCGCATTTGGCTGCAATAAATGCGCTGGATGTAAAATATAAAAATTTAGCGGTCAAGTAAAAAAGGAGGAATTATGATTGGTACAATGGAGATTACCCGCCATCTTACAAAAATTAACCAAAAAAGATTAGGGACAAAGCGAAAGAGATTGCCGATGAAGTATTGCGTACAACCGGAAATGAAGGAGACGCGATAGCTGCCGGCCTGAAACAGCGGCGCGCATTTAGGAAAGGAAAATCAGGATACTAAAGCGGACAGCAAAAAAACAGGCTGGCGTGTGATAGGCTGTATATTATAAACCATAAATTCTACAGTGGTGACAAAAACGACAAAAAAATGGTCGGCAGATGTAACGGAACATAGCGATGCGATGGACCTGGAGAAAGATATCTTTAAATCGGGCGACCCGGAGAAGATCGCTGCATCGTTAAAACACTCAGCAGAAACCAGCTCACGGCGAAAATCATCGCCATATCAAAGCGCCATGTCCATGCTGACCTTTTACGAGAACAGGGCCGGTAAAAATCTGAGCGCTGACGAAAAAGATACTTTGGAAAAAGCAAAAGGTAAGCTGAGGGAATTATTCGGTAAGGAGACAAAGATGATAAGTAACCAAAACACTCGAGTCGGTTGTAAATATGATTTTGAACCCAATTTGCTGAATAGTTGTAAGCATTGTTTATAACGTGTAAATGATATCGTGTGACGTGCAAATCAGCTCCCTTCGCCAGTCTGCTGCATCCACATGGCCTAATACAGTGCCTTCTTTGCCAACGATTCGTCATGCGTTCCGGTATCACTATTTTTCCTTTTTCAAGTACGTAGATCCTGTTGGCAAATTTAATGGTTGATAGCCGGTGAGCCACCAGCACCGTAATATGATCGCCGGAATCGGTGATTTCTTGAATGGTTTTGGTGATTTTTTTTTTGTAAATGAATCCAGCGCAGATGTCGCTTCATCGAAGATCAGGATGTCAGGCTGATTTATTAATCAAATGATCTACTATTTTGCCGGTGATAAGCGGATCAACAAACGCTGCACCTGGTTGATGATGGTCATCAACAAAACCAGACCGGCGTAACCTTTATGCTCAGTCAGATAGTATAACAATGTCCTCATATATCTTTCCCCCTATGCAGCCGTAAATCGAACCAAATGTTAACAGGAAGATGTGCGCATGTTTACGGGTAACAATAATTTCACTAACAAAATACAGTGACTTTTAATTAATGAAATTAATTCTCACCTGTATTCAAAAAACTACAAAGTGATGTGAAAGATAATATTGGCCAATCGCAAATTCTTTATGGCATACTTTTCGTATTCGGAAGAATATATCAAATTATTATGGAAAACTCGGATACCATTACTGCACCGGATCAAATCCAGACAAATAATACACAAACGACTCCCCTACAGTTTTACAATGAAAACGCGTCAGTGGTATACACGGATGATCATGGACAGCAATTCGATACGTTTGTCATTTTCGGTACGGACAGGGCGACCGGTCTGACCCATATCAACCATGAGAATTTGCAGGTGCCTCCAGGTAACTTGGCCCTGCATCCAAAATCAATTTCCAAGTATCACTTGCCGATTGACGATGCCTTCAGTTTCGAAATGCTAAAGAAATTAAAAGAAAAGCATGCGAACCCGGTTAAGCCACTAATGAAAGAGACTGTTAAGAATGATGTGCCCATGATTTTGACATGGGCAAAGGCATCTTGATATTATTAAATATTAAGCAGGAAGATAGCATGGAAAACTTGGTGCATATAGTAAGACATTCAGGAAACAAAGCTGCCTTATAATTTAAACGTTTAGGGCCCATGGTTAATGAATTAGTTGCATACTATAAAAAAGAAAAATATGAAAACCATTATGATGTTTGCAGTAAGTATATTTGCAACTTTAATAATTTCAAGTTGCATGGGTCATAAAGTAGATGCTAACAATGTTACCGATACCGGAGCCACATCTCCTGGTATTTCAACAGACTCAGGGACAAAAAAGCATGATTCGACAAAACTGTCAACCGACAACGGCAATGTCAAAAAGACGGCTGACTCGTTGAGAAACCCGGTAAAGTAGGCTATCCCAAATCTAAAAACAAAAAGGGATAGCTGATCTACCCTTATTGGTAAAGTTGTTACAGTAAGGTATGCCGAATGGTTTTCTATTCGTAATAAGTTCCGTCCCGGCTAAGTAATTAGTTGTTGACAGCTGGATAGTACAAAGTGGTTACCTTTCCGCACCTCGCTTTATTTCGACAAAGTTTCATATATAACACGTTCCAAATCGTCGAGGTCAAATGGTTTAGCCAACGAAGCGTCGGCTCCAGCCTGCTCTTTTAAAGTTTGAATATCGCTGTTTGCTGAAAAGTAGATGACAGGAATTTTTTTTAATTCATTAACGCTTTTTAATTGCCGGGTAGCGGCAATGCCACCTTCTTCCGGGATCCAGTTGTCCATTAAAATTACTGAAGGTTTTATTTGAGATACTTTTTGGATAATATTACTGCAATCGGGAAATACATAGACCTGCCAGCCTTTTTCTTCTAAGATATAACTACAGATCGCTAAGATGTCTTCATCATCATCAAATATGATGACTTTTTTTTCTTCATTCATATCAGTTATTTGCAAGCGGTATACTAAAAAAGAACTTAGAACCCTCTCCGAGAGTGCTCTCCACCCAAATTTTGCCTCGGTGATCGGTGATAATTTTGGAAGTGATATATAAACCCATTCCAAGGCCAGCATGGCTTTTCAGGACGTCCTTTGCACGGTAAAATTTGTCAAAAACAGATTTCATCGTGTCTTCAGCCATACCACGTCCGTTATCAGCAACACTGATGATTACTTCTCCAGTACCGGATAGCAGCGTTGTTATAACAATGCTTGTGTTTCTTTCAGAATATTTGCCGGCATTGCTTAATAGATTATTCAAAACCTGTTCCATCCTCAATTCGTCAATCAATACTTTAACATCCTCGCAAAAATTAACGGTAAACTCGTGATTCGGAAGAATATGGCGCATGACGGCAATCTGTGTAAGTAAAAAATTATTTAGGCTAACAGGTTGAATATTATATTGAAGATTTCCATTTTCAATCTTAGATATATCCAATAGTTGCTGTACCAGTGTCATCAACTTACTGGATTGGAAATCTATTTTTGTTAACAGCCCGCGCAGGTGATCGCTGACAGGTTCCTTAGCTGCCATTGCCATTTGAGTGTAGGCTTTCAACACGGTCATCGGCGTTTTCAACTCATGGCTGGCTATGGAAATAAATTCTGTTTTCTTTTCGTCGACCAGTTTCGATTGGCGCAGTTCAGCTTCCTGCTCACTGGCTATCCGGTTAAGCGCTGCATGCCGTTGTTTTATTTCTTCATAGGCATTTATCGGCAACTCTTCAGCAAAGTCTTTTTTCAGCAAATTGATCTTTACCGGGTCAAGTTTCAATGATCGCGGCAGGCCAAGCCTCATCGTGATGATGTTCCTTGTTTCAGTTTCTGATAATTCGAATTCCGGCACCAGTTTTTGAGCGTAATAAAAACCTGCATCAGTGTTTGTAAAGCGAATCTCTTTGTCAAAGGTGACCGTAGCGACGAGGCTGTAGCGTATTTTGCTTTGTTCCAGGCCGATCTCCAGTGCACCATCGTCGGTATGTTCGATCACTGTGCGGGCGATTTCTGATACCGCTGTAGCGAACGTAGTTTGGGTCGCGACAGTCAGCCCAAGCCGCTCAGCAACCTTCATGGACCGTTTATGTGCAAGCACAAGGTCCATTTCATTTTCTAATGATATCGAAACAACTTTAATCATCTCACTTTTGCAATTACTACCGACATATCATCATTACGGCGGGCGTGGTCCTTATAAATCGCCGCGGCCAGGACAGTCACGTCGTATTTATACATCATTGGGTACCTGGTCATATCGATACGGGTTTTAATGCCATCTGAACACAACATAGCCTGATTGTACTCCTCTGCTGCATATTCCTGGTCATTCATAGTACCCGGAATATTATGGCCGACAATTCCGTTGTATGACATGTGATTTTTGAAATTTACAGGTCCGGACATTCTCAATGCAATATTACCGACGCCAGCGGTCGTCCAAACCTTCCTTGACAGATCATAGGCGAGAATATTAATTACTGCACCCCTGGTTTTCTTGATGGCATTATGGATAAAACGAATAGTTTGAGTAGGGCTGTAGTCAGGAAACACTTTAAAGGCCGTTTCAGCTTCATTGATTGCCAGGTTTGCTTCCGGTCCATGCCCTAATCCGTCCGCCAGCATCATTTTAAGATATTTATCAGTTTTTTTGTAGGTAAAACCGTCACCGCTTGTTTTTTCACCGGGTTTGTAAACAACAATCGGGCGCATGATGACTTCGTTCTTTACTTTTACTTTTTCCGGATCATTATATACTCTGCTAAGCACGATGGTTCCCCAGCCAATCTGTGAATACAGTTCAAAAGTATCAGACAGCCGCTTCATACTTCCTAAGCCGTGCCCAAGCGTATTGGAAGTAGACACGCCATCCTGCATCATTTTCGCCGGGTTCATCATGCCCGGACCGTTATCGATGCTGATCAGTTCAATATAGGGTGACCCGCCATTATTAAAAACGCCCAGTAGCAATTCGCCATCATCGCTGTATTTAAACAGGTTAGAAGTCATTTCCGCCACGATCAAGTCAAGCGCACTGATTCGCGAGGGATTCATGCCTGCCTCTGTAGCTTTTTTATGGATCTCTTTTTTTATAAGTGAGAAATAACTCCGGTCATCAGCTGTAAAACTTGTATGTGTCGCGTCAACCATTGGCCCATTTTATTATCGTTATTACTGTACCTTCGCCTATTTTGCTTTTGATGTCAAATTCGTTAACGAGCCTTTTGGTACCGGGAAGTCCCAAACCCAGACTTTTACCTGTGGAGAATCCATCGCGCATGGCGGCAGTAATATCCGGGATACCGGGCCCGCGGTCCGAAAATGTTAAGCGAACTCCATTATTCCGACCGCTGGAAACCACCTCGATCAGGCAGACACCGCCATCGGCATAGCGCATCATATTGCGCACCAGTTCACTGCAGGCGGTGAGCAAGCGGGTCTGGTTGACCAGTCCCATTTTGATCTTGACAGCAGTTTCTTTGACCCGGTTTTTTAAGAAAACCACGTCCTGCTCTTTGAGTACCTGTATCGTATCCTTACTGAGTGATAAAGTCATCGTCGGTCTGGTCTTCGTCTGCGTCCACTTCGGTCTCATCATTAATCATGGACCTGAGCAATTTCATACCTTTTTCCATATCCAAAGCGGTGTGCACACCTTTCAGCGGCAAGCCCAGCTCAATTAAAGTAATAGCTACTGCGGGCTGCATACCCACAACAACTGTTTCCGCATCCAGTATTTTGGACATACTGGCAATATTGCCGATGATCCGCCCCATAAATGAATCCACGATGGATACCGCAGAAATATCGATCAAAACTCCTTTAGCACTTGTCTTGTTGACCATTTGCACGAGGTCAGCCTCCAGATTGAGGGCCAGCCGGTCATAAAGATCAACCTGAATAGATACCAACAAGTAAGCACCCAACCGGAGAATAGGAATTTTATCCATTAGCTTAATGAGTTAAGATTTTGAAACTGTACCTGCCTTTTTGACTTCCAGGCGCATTATTTTGAAAGAATAGGCCAGGGCACTGGCTAATGTTGCTTTGGTGATGATATTGGAAAGATCAATACCTAAATGCACAACCGTCTGGGCAATCTCCGGGCGAATGCCGCTGATGATACATTCGGCACCCATCAAGCGGGTCGCACTGACTGTCTTGATCAAATGCTGGGCCACCAGGGAATCTACTGCCGGCACACCGGAGATATCCAAAATAGCTATACTCGAGCCGGTTTCTACGATTTCCTGTAACAGATTTTCCATCACAACCTGTGTACGGGCACTATCCAGCGTGCCGATGATCGGCAGTGCTAAAATTCCGTCCCATACACGGATCACCGGCGTTGAGATCTCGGTGATTTCATCGGTCTGCCTTAAAATAACTTCTTCCCGGCCTTTAATAAAGGTTTCAAACGTTACCACACTCAGGTTATCCATCAGGCGATTGATCTTTAAACTTTCAGCAAATAGCTTTTTAGCATCATCGGGAATTTCCTGCTGTAGAATTTCCAGCAGTGCCTCCTTTAAAGAAAACACGAAATTACCTGTTTCCCGAGGACTGAAACCCTGACGGGCGCGGGTAATTGCGATGCCCCCTAATATTTCAATAACCGGGCTCCATTCGTCCGAATCGAGATTTGTAAAGTTCTCACCGGATAAATTACCGACTAAAGAATTGATTAATTCTTCAGACTGGCTGCGTAATTCGTCGTTACTGATCAGGTCTTCCCGTAAACCTTCGTCAGCTAATTGATTTTTCATCCATAGCTCCAGGATGTTTTTTTTCTTTTTTTGTAGCAATTGATGTGTTTTTAGTGACATTGTTGAAGAATACAGGTTAAACGTTAAACTATACGATCCTAACTTTGACAAGTTGAATTAAGGCGGGAAAGGTAAAAATTACGTTTTAATATATAAAATTATTTTTCGGCTTTCATATGCCGTATTTCATGCCAGCAGGTCTGTTTTCACCAACTTTATCGGCTGCCCACTTAATATTTTAAAATACTTTCTTTAATGAAAGCGCGAAAGGTTCGGGAAATAAATATTAAAAAACCGGCAGGAATACATAGTATAGAAATTTACTCCGCCTTATTGGTAATTTCCCATATAACCGTATCCAGTTCCTGGGCACTGTGATGATCATGTCGTTAATGCTTTTCTGATTAGCGTCAATATTCATTGCGCCAAACATACCGGCTAAGCCCAGAATGTTGGCTAATGGCTTGCGGATAACTTGCGATTGCATAAAACTGATTTCACTTAACCGATCATTTTTAACAGCTATTTCCTATTTACCGGTAGCTATTGTTTCGAAGCTAATCAAACCGGATTTCGGTATTCGGTCTAAAGTTTGATTTTATTAGCTTTGCCACATGGCCATTGAAGTGTTTGCTGAAATTCCGGGTGTAAATATGGAGGACCTGAGGCTAAAGGGCTTTAAGGTTCATGAGCTGCCTGCAGCTACTGATGTACCTGTTTCGCGTGGCCGGTGCGATTATTATAAGATGGGTTTGGTTACAGGTGATATGACTATCGGGTACGGCGACAAGCTTTTGGAGTTAAAGGATACGGTACTATTTTTCGTTAATCCGAATGTACCCCGCTCAGTAGTCCGATGCTAGAAAAATTTTGTAACTATTCTTTTCGGCAGCCATCGTCAGCACTTTGTTTTTAGTTTCGTTATACTGCTTTTGCTCACCTTTCCAGTACGATGGGATAAGCCCTGTAGAATCGGGCCAGAGGTTTGCTCCGGTGGATGCCAGCTTAATTACTTTTTCATGATGGCGCATGGCCAATACAAGAGCATTTATCCCTCCATCGCTCCAACCTAATACGTAAGCTGAATCAATATGCATGGTATCAAGCAAGGCTTTGAAATCATCTGCCATCATCTCAAAACTTAATGAGTCCCTGCCATCTATTGATTTTCCGTGCGCACGGCTATCAGCAACAATCACCTTGTATTTTTTTGGCGAAATACGGAATATTGTTTGCAAAAGCACCGATGCTGCCGCCGTTGCCATGTATCATGAGCAATGGCTTACCTGTGCCATATACCTCGCAATACATATTAAAGCCACGGACATTGTAATATTTACCGGCCCGGGCATTATTGCCATATGGAATATTTTTATCCTGGGCGTTGGTTACAACTACAAACAACATCATGGTAAACAATAGGCCCGGTACTTTTATAGCAAACATATTCATTGATATATCATAATTTATTACAACACTTCAGTTTTTTGAGAGCAAAAAATCACCCAATACCAAATAGTCCATTTCGGTAGTAATGAAATCCTTATAAGCATCATCCGGAGTGCAAACAATAGGTTCGTCCCTCACATTGAATGAGGTATTGATGAGCATAGGCCATCCGGTTAAATTTTTAAAATCATTGATCAGTTGCCAGAACCTTGGGTTTGTTTTTTTGCTCACGGTCTGAATCCTGGCAGAGTAATCAACATGTATAACCGCTGGTATATCGGCCCGAATGCAATTTAGCCTGTCATAAAGTTTAAAATCGGCATAATTTGCCGGCTTTTCTTTACGCAGATGGTGATTTAACATCGCGGTAAATAGCATATAGGGTGAAGACTTACCGGGTGTAAAATACACGGAAACATCTTCCTCTAAAACTGCCGGGGCAAATGGCCTGAAGCTTTCCCTCGATTTTATTTTTGTATTAATGATGTTTTGCATTTCGGGATTCCGCGGATCGCCCAAAATACTCCTGTTGCCCAAAGCACGGGGCCCAAACTCCATCCGTCCCTGAAACCAGCCCACCACCTTGCCGTCCGCAATCTTCTGACTTACAGCCGATGTCAGATCCGCAAAATCCTCAAAGAAAATATAGGGGGATTTATTCTTGTTAATTACCTTTAAAACATCCTTGTCGGTATATTCAGGACCCAGGTAAGCACCTTGCATACCATCATTAAAAGGCTGTTCTCTTTTATCTTTACTACCGATAAACAAAGCCGCATATGCTGCTCCTAATGCCCCGCCTGCATCGCCTCCGGCTGGTTGTATCCAAATATTGTCAAAGATGTCCTCAGCCTCCATTTTACTATTGGCAACACAGTTAAGGGCCACCCCCCCTGCCATCACGAGGTTTTTGCAGCCGGTTATGTCTCGGGCGGTTTTAGCCAGCTTAATTACTATTAATTCAGTTACTTGTTGTATAGCTAAAGCCAGGCTGATATGTTGAGGCTCAATTTCGGATTCGGGCGCTCTGCGTTTAAATCCAAAAAGCAGTTCCCATTTTTTGCTATTGGTCATTTTTAAACCTGTAGCAAAATTAAAGCACTTCATATTCAACAGTATCGACCCGTCTTCTCTTATATCAACCAGCTCGGCCAATATCTTTTGCTTAAAATCGGATACTTCAGTCGAATTTGGGTTACCATACGGCGCCAGGCCCATCAATTTGTATTCGCCGCTGTTAATGGCAAAGCCTAAATAATAAGTAAAGGATGCATATAACAAACCGACAGAATGCGGGAAACGCAATTCCTTAAGTATTTCGATCTGGTTTCCCGTTCCGCGGCAGATAGTAGTTGTGGCCCACTCTCCTACACCATCAATGGTTAATATAGCCGCTTCGTTAAATGGCGATGGATAATAGGCACTTGCTGCATGTGACAGGTGATGTTCGGCAAAGAAAACTGGAATATCTTTTTTGCCTAAAGCACTAATTTTTTTTTTGATCGATCTTTTGATGAATAACTTTTCTTTGATCCAGATTGGGATGGCTTTGGCAAAGCTACGCAACCCGAATGGAGCAAAAGCATGATAAGTTTCCAGCAGGCGCTCAAATTTTAATAAAGGCTTATCGTAAAAAACAATTGATGTTAGCTCGTCAAAATCAATACCACCTTCCTGCATTACATATGCAATAGCCTGATCGGGAAAACGGGCGTCATTTTTTATTCTTGAAAAACGCTCTTCCTGCGCAGCCGCTACTATTGCCCCATCAATAATGAGGGCAGCAGCGCTATCATGATAATAAGCCGATATACCGAGTATGGCTGTTGGCATAAAATACTAAAATAAGCTATAGATAAAAGGTGCCAGCGACGGAATAGCACTTATTACCGCGATCGCGGAAAGCAACACTAAAACTACAATAAGTGGTATTAACCAAAACGTTTTCCTGATTTTCATAAACAGGAAAAGCTCTTTTAAAAATTCCATCGTTTATAATTTAAAATGTGTGCAATAAATCTACCGCAGTAAAAATGTGCCTCCTGTCTGTTAAAACTGAAGCGCTGCTTTTTTTGAATTGCCTTAACCGCAAGCTGTCATGCCCGATCAAGCGCCTGAACAAACCCAACGGCGTTACCAAAACAAGGAAAATGATGCCGAGCATAATTGCCGGGCCAACAACGCTCAGCACTTTTGACAAACTAAACCATATGATCGCGAACGGGTAAAATATAATTGGTGCTACTATTGTAATGATCATACAGATAAAAGCAAGGTCAATATAATAAGCATTCCCCCCGTGCTTTAGCGCAAAAAACAACAAGACTAAAATGGCCAGCTGGCCAAATTCAGTACATTCTTTTTTTGTTATAGCTGGTATGAAATTCTTCATAGCTTTTTTCATTTCGTTTTTATCTCTGCTAACAACTGCTGGGTGTTTTGATTTTTATTGTTCAGCTTTTCGGCCTTATTAATATATTTCAGCGCTGCATCTTTATTACCCATTTGCAAATAAATGGCTGCAACTTTATTTACCAGATCGATATTTGTGGTATCTGCAGCATAAATTTTCTTCAATTGTATTACATCATTAACAGCGGTTTTTACAGCTTCAAGATTTAAGCCTGCTGAATTATTTGCAATAGCATAGTCAAGGTAAGGCAGCGCTTTTTCGGGTTCATCGAGCTTAAGGAAAAGCACAAATGTATATCTCGCCCTTTCAAACGTAGGTGAAATATTAAATGCCCTTCTAAAATAAAGTAGTGTACTGGTATCATTCTTTAAAACACCGCTTAACATGGCTATTTTTTCGGCAAGGTCTGCATCACGCGGGTATTCCAATGCCAGGCCCTCCAATACATTTCTGGCCTGTTTATAATCGTTTTTATTGATGTAATAGGTATACAATTCGCCCATAGTGTCGCTCCAAACTGCTTTTTTAAAAACCAGGTTATATGCCAGTGATTGTTCTTCCGTTTCAGTTTTAATTGAATCTGCGGCATGTGGTTCATTATATGGCCAATGTGTTTTAAGATTAAGTATACGGTATAACCCTGCAAGTGAATCTGGTTTAGTAACTGGCATTTCATTCAATAATCTGTAAAATGACATTTCATCAGAGCCGACTGCGGGTAAAATATGGGCTTTATTTATAGCCTTATAAAACACATCCGACATAATTGCATACCCTTTTAAATTGGGGTGTACATGATCCACAATAAGATTGTTCCCTGTAATCTGATGACCGGAAAAAGATTCAAACGCGGCCTTTGTATCCACTATGTGAACTTCAGGATAATTGCGGCTCAGTTTTAATAATATAGTATTAAACTCCTGCGGAGCCCTGAAACGCAATCCGTCCAGATCGCTGGCCTTTGCGAAAAATATTTTAGCCGGCGGGAAATCTCCTTCAGAAAAATATGACTGCGCCAGATAATAGTTACAATTCGCGCTTTTATTATAGTACTTATTGGCAGCATTAAACAAACTTATTGCCGTACTATAATCCTTAGCATTTAATGCGCTTAAACCGCTTTGGTAATTTTCATTAAAACCCGCACTCTTCTTACCATCCGCATCAAAACTTATAAATGGTTTCAGATCCTTATCGTTGCTTACCAGGTTGCTCACAAATACCGGAATACGGTGCTGACTGAACAAACTAAAAACAGCATCCATATTCGTTTCAAATTGATCCACACCTTTTTTATACAGATCAGATTGATAAGGTATTTGCTGTTTTGCAGCCATTAACTGCATCCGGCTTTCACCTGATTGAGTAACTGAAGTACTCGAAGAAATCGTTGTAAAAACATTGCTTATTAATTGTACAATCTTAAAGTTACGCAGGCCAAGAATTAAATTGATCATAAACCTGCTGCTGCTTATGTTTTGGGTAGATGCAGCTCCAAGCGCACCGTAAAATTCATTATGCCCGGTGTAAATTAATACCGCATCGGGCTCATAGTTCACCACTTCTTTGGCGAAGCCCAATACCGTATATGAATTTACAGCTGTTAATGATAGGTTTATAATCTCAAAATTTTTATCGGGATAATCATGCGTTAAACGATACTGCAGCCACCGGTGGAAAGATCCGTTATGATAATAGGGATACCCAATGGTGGTGGATTCGCCTAAAATAAACAGCCGTATGGTATTGTTATCCTTTTTCTTTTTGAAAATTTCACTATTCCCGGTTGTGGCAATATCCCGGTTAGTAAAGTATCTTTTTGAAGCATCGGGGTTAAATACCAGGTAATCTGCATTGTCTTTGTACTTGACAAACAGCTGGAGTTTATTTCCGTAATGAAATAATCTTAAACCAAATTCAATTAAACAAAGAATTATTAAAGGAACCAGTATGATACTGATTCCTTTAAATAATATAATTTTCTTTCTGGAAGGTTCTTTTAATGACGAATATTTATTCTTTTTTTCCGGCATAAATTACTAGCCCCCCTTTGGTTATCCAATAAAGTTAGTTAATAGCCCGGATTTTGTTGCCATGCCGGGTTTAACACCATTTCGGCATACGGAATAGGGGCTAAATATTTTCCCTGCACGTTTGTTCCGGCAGGGATCGGGTTTTCTGAAGGATCGCGTACCGCAATTATTGACGGCAGCAACTGTAGCCTGCATATATCAAACCAGCGTACACCAAACTCACCGGCACACTCATAAGCCCGCTCGTACACTACAGAGTCCCTAAACGCCAGTTGTGAAAGGCCCGGCGTAAGTGGCTTTTCGCCGGCACGTGCCCTAACTTGGTTTATAGCCGCATAACTTTGGGCTGTAGGTCCGCCGCCCGACATGGCCGACGATTCAGCATAATTTAAAAGAACCTGCGGATACCTCATAATATCATACGCCTTATTAGTACTTGGCTGTATGGTGTTAATGGTTGTGGCTGTTTCATTTACCCCATCGCCGTTAAGCCCGGCCCTGAACTTTTTGTAATAAGGGTGTCTGGCATGCGTGTGGCTATCAGACCATGGGTATAAAGTAAATGTCATATCCGCATTCCTTATTTTTAAAGTGGTATAAAATGTAAGGTCGGTACGTGTACATTTTGGTGCATTTTTAAAGAAAGTTAATTCCGGGTAAAAATCATCCCAGCCACTTGAACCATCAAGGGCAACTTCATCAAGCGGTACACTGGTTGAGCCAAAGCTGCGTTCAGGCAAATTTGCGCCAACATTATACTGCAATGCAAAAATAGATTCAGAGCTATTATTGGTAGTGAATACTTTGTCATATGGCGTATTTAAGTTATAAACACCTGCCTGTATCACTGTATTCGCCGCGGCAGCAGCCAGGGCATAATTACTTGTTTGGTTAAGCGGCCAGCCAGCCATTGTTTGGTATACATCACTCAAAATAGCACTAACTGTATATACATTAGGCTTGCCCTGCTCCAATTTTGTGCTCAGCATACCTTTTGCTGTGTTAAGATCGCTTATGATTGATGCATAAACAGCAGGCACATCAGCTCTTGGAGGCCTTGAAGTTGGATCGATGGTTCCTAAAACAAGGGGTACCTGTCCAAAGGTCCTTACCAAATAATAATAACACAGGCCCCTTAAAAAATACGCCTGACCTGCTGAAGCATTTTTCAGTGAATCTGTTGAATTAACATTTTTATAAACAGTAATTACGTTGTTCGCCTGATAGATACAACTCCATGGGCCATTCCATTCGGCAGGCAGGCTTTGATTTGTACTGCCCCCGGATAGTCTGTCGAAGTCGCGTTGATCTGCTTTATTCAATCCCGGATCGGTTGTTAAATCGTCTGACCCGAAATAAGAGAACATTTTACTGGTAAATCCCCATGAACCATCTTTTGCCAGTACGATATACATAGCGTTAACGGCACCATCAAGGTCACTTTGCGTTTTATAATAAGTACCCGGCGTTAAAGTAGCCTTCGGATCCTCCTGAAGTATTTTTTTACACCCGCCAAACAGCAGTAATGCCAGGGACGCAAATAATATTGTTTTTATCGTTTTCATTTTTGTGTTTTTATGAATAA
>JAMFSA010000195.1 GCA_026225055.1 Mucilaginibacter xinganensis
AAATACGGATAAATGAGCATTGCCGATAACATCATCAGCCTAAAAAAGGAAACGGATAGTTTACATGTAATATTATTAGCGGTATCAAAAACAAAACCGCCCGAAGATATACAACAAGCATACGATGTCGGTCAGCGTATTTTTGGCGAAAACCAGGTACAGGAACTGGTTGATAAATACGAAAATTTACCTAAGGATATACAATGGCACCTGATAGGCCACCTGCAAAGCAACAAGGTAAAGTACATAGCGCCGTTCATCAGCCTGATACAATCTGTTGATAGCCTGAAGCTTTTGCAGGAGATAAACAAGCATGCTTTAAAACACGAACGCGTAATTGATTGCCTGCTGCAGATCTATATCGCCGACGAGGAAACTAAATTCGGTTTGGGTTTTGATGATGCGATTGAACTGTTACGATCAGGAGAATTTGCCGAACTGAAAAATATCAAGATCCGCGGCTTGATGGGGATTGCCACCAATACCGATAAGGAACAGCAGGTTAAAGATGAATACTACGAGCTCAAAACCTTTTTTGATGGTATTAAGGCAAGCTTTTTCCGCAAGGATAAAACTTTCAATGTGCTATCAATGGGCATGTCGTCCGACTATAAGATCGCCATTGAACAGGGCAGCAATATGGTACGCTTAGGCAGTACTATATTTGGCAGCCGTGTGGTAAAGCACTATAAGAATAATTAAACTTCTTTTGTCATGCTGAGGAACGAAGCATCTATTGTACAAGTGAATATCACGCGTAGATGAACGCGGATAGGTTCTTCGCTATCGCTCAGAATGACAATTCACCAATGAACTAATGAACCACTGAACTAATGAGCATAAAAATAAGAACAGCACAAAAAGAAGATTGCCCGCGTTTAATGGAGCTTGTGAATGAGCTCGCGCTTTTTGAGAAATTGCCCGAAGAGGTTACCGTAAGTCTTGAAGAATTTGAGGATGCCGGTTTCGGTAAAAACCCGGTTTGGAAGGCGTTTGTAGCTGAAGACGATCATATTATTGTAGGCTTCGCGTTGTATTACGTGCGTTATTCAACCTGGAAGGGCTGTCGCTTATATTTGGAAGACCTGCTGGTAACGGAAAGCTATCGTGGCAAAGGTGCAGGCAAATTATTGTTCGATAGGATAATAAAGGAAACATACAAATTGGGTTTTAGCGGTATGGTTTGGCAGGTACTGGATTGGAATGAACCGGCTATAAAATTCTACAATAAATATGGAGCCAATATTGAATCGGGCTGGCTAAACGCGGCTTTATCAAAAGAACAGTTAATAAACTACCTATAATGAAATTACGATATCTGCTTTTTTTGTTCGTCGTTTTACTGATGAATGCCTGCAATTGGGGTAAGCCCAATAATTCGCCCAATGGTATAAACAAGGATACCCTTGCTTATACTTATCAAACCGTAAAACAACGCGCATCTGATTGCGGTAATAAGCCCGATAGCGGCTGTACTGTTGCCATTGTAAAGTTCCCTTCATTCAGTAATAAAGGTTTATTGAATGATAGCGTCAGGAACAGGCTGTTCAATTTATTTTGGGTTGATTCGACCGTTGAGGCTGATACAGATCTGCAAAAATATGCACGTGAATTTGTGAGTGTTTATGACCAAAATAAAAATGATCCGTCTGTTAAAGGGAAGATCTTCACCATAAACAGCGGCGCAAAAATATTGAGGCAGGATTCGAGTCTTACCACGTTGGAGATTGGCGGCTATATGTTCCAGGGCGGCGCGCATGGGGCTACGGTAACTGAATTTTTAAACTGGGATACCAAAGCCAACAAAAGCCTGGCGTTAAGTGATATACTTGTTAAAGATTATAAAGACAAATTAAATGCAGTTGCAGATACCATTTTCAGGCACGATGAAAAACTGAGTATGGATGCCTCCTTAGTGCAGGATTACTTTTTTAAAGACAATCAATTCGCACTGAATAACAACTTTTTAATAACACCATTGGGGTTAAGGTTTTTGTATAACCAGTATGAGATAAAGCCATATTCGGCGGGGCAAACCGTTTTGTTCATCCCCTACGCTAAAATTAAATCACTATTATTGCCGCATACGGTAGTATCACAATATATTAAATAATGCTTGTTTTTAAATTCGGAGGGGCATCCGTAAAAAATGCCGAGGGTATCATCAATTTAGGTAAAGTAGTTAGTTTGTATGCTGATAAGAAATTGCTCATTGTAGTTTCGGCAATGGGCAAAACTACCAACGCGCTCGAAAAATTGACCAAAGCCTATTTCACCCAGGCTGATGATGTAAATGAAATTTACGAAGAGATAAAACAATATCACTACAACATCCTGTTTGAGCTTTTCGATAACAACGATCCTGTTTTTGATGATGTGGCTAACACTTTTGTGGAGATTGACTGGATGCTGGAAGATGAACCGCATGATGATTATGATTTTATTTATGATCAGATCGTATCTGTTGGCGAGTTGGTTTCTACCCGTATTGTAAATGCTTACCTGAATAAGATCAATTTAAAAAGCCAATGGCTTGATGTCCGCGGATATATCCATACCGATAACACTTACCGCGATGGCGTGGTACAATGGCATAAAACCAAGGAAAGTATCCTGCACCATATCCCGGATTTATTAGAGAAAAGCATCGTGGTAACACAAGGCTTTTTAGGCGGCACTTCAGAGAATTTCACTACTACATTAGGTCGTGAGGGTTCTGATTATACGGCATCTATATTGGCCTCATGTCTCAATGCGGAATCTGTTACTACCTGGAAAGATGTACCCGGCATATTAAACGCTGACCCTAAATATTTTGAGGATACCATTAAGTTTGACGAGCTATCATACACAGATGCTATCGAGATGACCTATTACGGCGCTACGGTCATCCACCCAAAAACTATAAAGCCACTGCAAAACGCTAAAATACCTTTGCTTGTAAAGCCTTTTAATGATCCGGCAGCAGCAGGAACTGTAATTAAGGAAGACGGGCATAATGATTTTGTTAAGCCAGTCATCATTATCAAACAAAACCAGGTATTGCTGTCGTTATCAGCTAAGGATTATTCATTTATATCAGAGAATCATTTAAGTGAGATCTTCCGCCTGTTTGCACAGAGCCATGTTAAGATCAATGTGATGCAAACATCTGCCTTGAGCTTTTCTGTTTGTTTTGATCATGATGAAGACCGCTTTAAACAATTACTGCAAAACCTGAACGAAGGCTTTAAAGCAAAATATAACAGCGGTTTAACGCTGATAACCACCAGGCATTACACTCCCGCATCGTTAAAAGAACTAACCGTTGGCAAAACTGTATTGATTGAGCAGGTAAGCCGGAATACGGCGCAGATGGTGGTGAGATAGAATCCCCTTGTTTCGAACGTTAGTGAGAAATCTTCTGAAATATGCACTGGGAACTATGCAAGTTGAAGAAGATTTCTCCTCGTACCTCGTTCGAAATGACAATAAAAAATAAAAGTATATGAAAATCTACCAGCAATCCATCCAGCTTCATGAACGCAAACGCGGGTTTCATCTCATAACCACTGAGGTTGTGAATGCTTTGCCGCAGATCAGCGAGTTAAAAACGGGCATTATGCAGGTTTTTATTCAGCATACCTCAGCCTCATTAACCATAAATGAAAACGCCGACCCTACTGTGCGTATAGATTTTGAAATGTATTTTAATAAAGCCATGCCCGAAAATGATCCGGATTATCAGCATGATTACGAGGGCTCCGACGATATGCCCGCGCACCTCAAAGCTGCTATACTGGGCAGTTCGGTAACTATACCTATTAGTAACGGTCGCCTTGCCTTAGGCACGTGGCAGGGTATTTACCTGTGCGAGCACCGGAATTATGGCGGACAAAGAAATCTTGTAATAACGGCGTGGGGAGAGGCATAATTATTAATATTAATTTACATTTGCAGGTAAATTAAATAATACCATTTGGTATATTTTAGTTTAACTTTGAACATTATTTTAGAACATAACTTTATATGCTTAAGAGAGTTGTTGTAACCGGCCTTGGCGCTGTAACACCACTGGGAAATGATATAAAATCATTTTGGCAAAACGCATTAGCCGGCAAAAGCGGCGCAGCCATCATCACAAAGTTTGATGCATCGTTATTCCGCACGCAGTTTGCCTGCGAAGTGAAAAATTTTAATCCTGCTGATTTTTTGGACAGGGCAGACGTTAAAAGAACTGATTCTTTTACTCAATATGCCATCGTAGCATCAGATGAAGCAATAAAAGATTCAGGCTTTGATTTTGAAAAAATGGACCCGTTTGATGTGGGCGTAATATGGGGATCGGGACAAGGTGGGATGGAAACTTTTGAAGAGCAGGTGAGCGAATATGCACGTGGCAATGGGCAACCACGTTACAGCCCTTTCTTCGTACCAAAATTCCTGACCAATATGGCATCGGGCATGATCTCTATCCGTAACGGATATATGGGTATCAATTATACCGCGGTATCGGCCTGCGCAACCTCAAATACAGCTATAATGGATGCTTATAACTACATCCGTTTAGGCAAAGCAAAAATTGTTATTAGCGGAGGCTCTGAGGCGACTATCACCCCTGCTTCAATAGGGGGTTTTAGTGCGATGAAGGCTATGTCGGCCCGCAACGATGACCCTCAGCGCGGATCAAGGCCATTTGATGTGGACCGTGACGGTTTTGTTATGGGTGAAGGATCGGGCGCATTGGTACTGGAAGAATATGAGCATGCTGTAAAAAGAGGTGCCAAAATTTATGCTGAGGTAACCGGCGCATCAATGACTGCCGATGCTTATCACATGACATCAACCCATCCCGAAGGTAAAGGCGCGGCAAAAGCTATGGAACTGGCTTTAAACGAAGCTGGAATAACCATAAACCAGGTTGATTACCTGAACATGCACGCTACCTCTACCCCTGTTGGTGATCTGTCTGAACTTAAAGCGGTACATACACTAACAGGTGATGAAAAATCAACCATGCAAATTGGTGCCACCAAATCAATGACCGGTCACCTGTTAGGTGCAGCCGGAGCAATTGAGGCCATCATTTGCTTAATGGCTATACAAGATCAGGTGCTACCACCAACCATCAATACCGAAACGTTAGACCCGGCGGTACCGGCCAATCTGAACATTGTTCGCGGCAAGGCTATTGAACACAAAGTAAATGTAGCCATGAGCAACACCTTTGGTTTCGGCGGGCATAATGGTATTGTGGTATTTAAGAAGATATAACTCGAATTTACCAGCATAAAAAATAGCGATGGGTTTTTAAACCCATCGCTATTTTTTTTTACCCCACTTCATCATTTTCGCCCCATCGTTTGTGTCCCCACAAACGATCTACTAATTTATAACTGTAGTTGTTTGTGAGGACACAAACAACGGGGGGTTGCTCGGGAATGACTGGTTGGATATTACCTCCTCGAATTCAGCATCAAAAATGCTTCTTCAGGCGATTTAAGGTAAGCCTCATAAAACTGCGCGGTAAAACCTACATGGATCTCTTCGGTATCACTTTCAAAAGCCTGCAATAATTCTTCGGCTACCTGTTGCGGTGGGATACCATTACTGCCGCCAATATCTTGTGAAAACTCGGTATCAACTAATGGCGGCATCAATTCAAATACTTTTATCGCAGTAGTTTTTGCCAATGAAAAGCGTAATGCCTGGGTATAAGAATGCAAAGCTGCCTTACTTGCCGAATAAGTAGGCACATCATATGATGGCGCGATAGCCAAAACAGAAGTTACATTTACTATAGCCGCTTCCTTTTGTTTTGCAAGCACTGGCAGCAAATGATCTGTTAAACGCAATACTGCCAGGTAATTAGTTAAAATTTCGGCATTAGCGTTTTCATAAGCGCTTGCTCCCGGTAACAATTGATATACAGAAGCCTGACCAGCATTATTGATCAATACATCCAAACCTTCGTAATTTGCAGTTATGTGGCTTACCAGTTTATTTACATCTTCTTCTTTGGTAATGTCGCCTGCGAAAATGTCAACATTATTCAATTTAGCGGCTGCATCTTTCAGCCTTGCTTCACTCCTGCCGGTGATGATCACTTTGTTGCCTTTTTCAGTTAATAACTTTGCGATCTGGAAACCTATACCGGAACCACCGCCGGTTATAAGTATTGTTTTATTTGAAATGTTCATTTTAATAATTTTTCTAATTATTGTTGTTTTCTTGTTTGAAATAATACACAATATTACATCATAAAATATACCATTTGGTATATTTTATGTCAAATTTTTTATATTTTCATCTGGCTGATCAATAGCTCTACAGTCTGCATTATTTTATCCATATTGGTTTGGCTGTTGGTCACTTTGGCTATCATTATTCCTCCTTCAATTAAAGCAACTATCGACAAGGCAATCTGCCCGTGATCCAGTCCTTCTTTAAATTCACCTGCTGCTACACCGCCTTGTATCAGGTCCTGAATATTCTTTTTCCAGCGCAATACGGCCTTTGCCGCGCGGTCTTTTAGTAAACTATTGGTATCATCTGCCTCAACAGCTGTATTGAGCACAGGACAGCCACCTTGCGGGAATGAGCTACGTGTAAACTGATCATACACCTGGGCATAAACCATTAATTTATCGTGATAAGTTTTTGCCTGTTGTATGCGTTCCTGTATAACCTGCCTTACTTTGCTTGAATTATAATCGAACACAGCAAGTGCCACATCTTCTTTATTGCCAAAATTACCGTATATACTGCCTTTGGTTAACCCGGTAGCCTCGGTAATGTCAGACATAGAAGTACCTGCATAACCCTTCATATTAAAAATACCCGAAGTGGTTTCAATAATGAACTGGCGTGTACGGTCGGCCTTTGACAGTTTATTTTCCATATACAAATATACCAAATGGTATTATAATATCAGCGCATTCTAATGTCATTTTATATTTTGATATTAATAGGCTACCTTTGCTATCCAAAAGATACTACTATACTAATAGATATCATGTTAACAGATACCATTAATCGCCCACCAAATAAAGAAGCATGCGGCGCAAGCATCAATGCTATAAAAGATGCCCTTTATGCATTGAATGGCAAATGGAAATTATTGATCATTGTATCGCTTTTTGACGCCCCCAAAAGATTTAAAGAAATTCAGCGCGACCTGGAAACCATTACGCCCAAAATATTATCAAAAGAATTAAAAGAACTCGAGCTTAATGGCTTTGTAGACCGAAAAGTTTTCAATACTACTCCCGTTACCGTAACCTATGAACTCACACCCTACAGCTCCAGTTTAGGCAATATTATGAATGAGCTTCGGCTTTGGGGCATCCAACATCGTAAGCATCTTGTTGAAACCAGTAAAGCACAATATTTGGCTTCCTCAACTTAATTACACTTTGTAAAACTTGTATCATATTAATTATATGTTATAACATATAATATTAAATATGCTGACTTTTACCGTATTAATTCAAACTGAAAAAAATATCTAACAATGTATAAAGTAAAAGTAATTTCATCAAGTGTAAGGCCGGGCAGAAAAGGGCCTGTAATAGCCAAATGGATAACTGACGTTGCACAAAAACATGGCTTTGAAGCGGAACTTTTAGATCTTGGCGAAGTAAATCTCCCATTGATGAATGAGGCCGTACACCCACGCCTTAAACAATACGAACACGAGCATACCAAACAATGGAGCGCCAAAATTGAAGAAGCTGACGCTTTTATTTTTGTAACTGCCGAATATGATTACAGTTACCCTGCCCCGCTTAAAAACGCTTTAGAATATTTAGTACATGAATGGGCCTATAAACCAGCTGGTATTGTAAGCTATTCTATCGGGCCGTTTGCCGGTGTAAGAGCTTTATCGAACCTGAAACCTGATCTGCTTTCCTTAAAAATTGTTGCTGTGGCCGAGGCTGTAAGTATCCCTTCATACAACCAGTTTTTAAATGAGGATGATGAGTTTGTGCCAAATGAATTGCTGATCAACTCATCTGCATTAATGCTGAAAGAGCTTACCCGTTGGACAAAAGGCTTAAAAGCTATAAAAGAAGATATATAATTAAGGTAGTTTGACCTTAAAAACGCGGTAAGGGTATGCAACCATATCCTTACCGTTGTTGTATTTGGGCAGGCGGTTCATCTGTGAGCAGCTGAAATACAATAGCCATCATTGCCAATCCCAAATGAATCCGGCCAGATAATGCGATCGTCCTGTACCAGCATGTGCACCTTCCCATCAGGGCTAACATATTGTATAGCATGATCAGGCGAATCACTTAAATAGATATTATCCTTTTTATCGGCTATCATGCCGTGGCAAACACCAGTTTCGGCCACCATTTCAACTTTGGCTGATAGATCGGCATCTGATAAATTAACATTCGCCAAATAAGCGGTTTGTATACGATATAGCTTGGTTTGATTTATCGCCCTGAAATAAAAGTATTTGTTATCTGCTGTTAAAGCAATTCCGTTAACCGCGGATGCAAAGGGCTTGCCGCTGGTATCAACAACATCCTTATCATCAAGGTGCAATACAAAGCCCGGATCAATAATTGTTGATTTATCATCTTTCAGTACTATCCTGCTTTTACCGCTAACCAGATCGAGCACCACAATGGCACGCAAACCGAGATCGGAAAGGTAAGCCAGTTGCTTACTATTGTCAACCCGAACATCATTTAAAGCGCTTTTATCTTTAGGCAGATCGTCAAAATTATAGGTCCGCTTTACGGTATTGTCTGAAAGGTCGATTTTCACCAGCTTGAATTTACCTGTTTTATTTTTGCTATTCCCAATAATAGCGGCGGCACCTGCCGGGGCAGAATCGAGTACCCATAAGAAATTGCGGTTATCGGTATAAAGGTCCTGCACATTTACAAAATGTGTGTCTGGTTCATCCGGCACATAGGTATTCCAGGCAGTGTCGGGATAAATTATTGGCTTGCCATTCACTATTTCGGTAAGGGCGTACAAATAGGGTTCGTGATGAGGAAAAGAAACAAATAAGCGATTAGTGGATGGGGCCAGTTTAACACCAATTGGCTGATAATCGCCAAAAGCGGCAACCTCAATTAATTGCGCTTTATTTTTTTGTGCATATGAATGGTAAGCTAACGCCATAATTCCTGTTATAATGAGTATTTTTCTTAACATCCGCTGTCCCTATTAAAATGATAAACGCTCCCGGTGGTATGCCGGGAGCGTCAAAGTTAATCATTTAGCCTTTTTTATGCTCCGGTTTATGAGCGCTGTATTTGTTTGAAGTTTGGTCGGAACGTTGCCCACCTGAATTACTGATCCCTTTTTCCTTTAACTTCTCATTCTGGTTAGTAAAAGCCCTATCAGATTTTGGCTGCCCCTGCCCATTGTTGTTGTTCTTAAAACCTTCCTGATTTTTCATGATAATTCATTTTTAATTGACAATTATTATTGACACAACAATTGTACCGGGATGATTATAAACCAATTATTACTCATAAAAAAAGCTGCACCCTTTAACAAGGTGCAGCTGCATTAAATTAACTAACTAAACTATTAATATGTTGCGTTCTGCTTTAAATTCGGGTTGGTTTCAATATCATTTAATGGTATTGGCAGATATTCTCTTCCCGGGGTGTAAGTATTAAACTCCGGATCCCTCGATTTCAGGAATGCAAGCTTAACAGGATCCTGTAACCATCCCCAGCGTACAATATCATCAAAACGGTGGCCTTCCAGTGAAAACTCAAGGAACCTTTCATGCGCAATCTGATCGCGCATTTCTGCCTGTGTTAAGCCTGGTTTAACAGTTGCCAGGTCAGCCAATCCAACACGGCTACGTACTTGCTGAATATATGGATATGCGTCACTGGTGCTGCCTAATTCATTTAAACATTCGGCATACATCAACAATACATCTGAATAACGCATCATACGCTCATTAATACCTGAACGCCAGTCGTACTCATTTGCAAATCCATCTTCACTGTTTTCATATTTATGGCACCAAAGCTGGTTAAGTGATGAGCTATTCGCATAAGCTACCTGGAAACTTACGCCATACAAGGTTTCTCCGGGTTTGTTATAGAACATGCTCACATCCAGGCGTGGGTCAACACCACCTGCCGCTGTTGGCTCTTGTAAATAATCATTATAAAGTGCCTGTGATGGCTGTACGTCGCCAAAACCAAAGCTTGCAGCGCCGAATGTTACAGCACGTGCCGATGTACGGCCCCAGCCTGATTCCGGTTCGCCACCCCAGCCAAGGTCAGTTCCTCCGGCATCACGTGAGAATTGAACTTCAAATACCGATTCCGCATTGTTCTCTGCATTTAAAAAGAAGTTGTCGTAGTAATTTGTCATCAGGCTATAAACACCCAGGTTCATTACCGCTTTAAATTGAGCAGCGGCATCGGTATAATCCTTTGTGAATAGATAGGTTTTACCTAAATAAGCCAGTGCAGCGCCTTTTGTTGCCCTGCCTACCTGGTTATCAACACTGGTTAAAGTAGCATAGCTTACCGGCAGCAGGTCTGCAGCCTTTTTAAAGTCGCTGATCACTTGTTGCCAAACATCTGCCTGTGCTACCTGTTTTTGCAGGTAATCAGTTGTTGATGCAGGCGGAGTAAGCGGCATTGGGATGTTCTTGTAGAAATCTGTTAAGTGGAAATAATACAGTGCCCTTAAAAAGTATGCCTGCCCTAATACACGGTTTTTAAGATCCCCATCCATTGATATGTTAGGCACGTAAGCGATAACCTCATTGGCACGTAAAATACCCTGATAATAAGCTGTCCACGCTATAGATGATGTAAATCCGCTGGAAGCTAAATTAAACTTTCCGCAGTTATAGATCTGATCCCAGGGGCTATTACTGGTTACATCGTCGCCACGTGTATTTTCTATCACGGGGGTAAACCTCATATATGAGCCATCAATTATTAAACTTCCGTAAACGGCGTTAATACCGGCTACCGCGTCGCTTGATGTTTTCCAAAATGTTTGAGTTGTTTGGGCGTTTGGATTTACTGTATCCAAACTGCTCTTTTTACAGCTTGTTGTTATAAATGACACTGCTATTAAAGCTGCTATTCCTTTACTATATATATTTTTCATTTGAATGAAATATTAATAATTGTTAAATATTAAAGACCTACTTGTACGCCAACTAATAATGTGCGCGGATTAGGGAATGATCCATAATCAAAGCCCCTGTTAATTGTTCCATCATTTATAAAATCTGGGTCGAAACCTTTATACTTTGTTATGGTAAACAAGTTTTGGCCTGATAAATAAATACGGAAGGATTTAAGCGCGTGCGTTCTGTTTAATATTGATGAAGGAATGGTATAGCCTAATTGCGCGGTTTGTAAGCGTGCATATGAGCCGCTTTGTACAAAACGGTCTGAATTTCTGTTGTTTCCATTAGGGTCACCTATTACCGGCCTTGGCACGTTAGTATTGGTATTAGTAGGTGTCCAAAAATTTAATTCATCAGTTGATGCATTTGTATACTGGCCTGTCATTAATGCCTGGTAAACGCCATCTGCTATTTTACTACCTGTATTGCCTTGTATAAAGAAAGAGGCATCAAAAGCTTTATAAGTCGCACTAAAATTAAACCCGAAATAGAATTTAGGTATAGCTGATCCCAGGTAAGTTTGGTCGGCATCGGTGATCTGGCCATCGCCATTGATATCTTTAAATTTCTCGTCACCCACGGTAGCGCCAATTTGCGTTGCATGATTTTTTAAATCGGCAGCATTTTGGAATATTCCTTGTGAAACATAGCCATAAAGCTCACCAACCTCGCCGCCTACCGCTGTTTTGCTGTATGCGCCGTAAATTGGGTTGTTGCCGTTACCTAATGATAGTACTTTGTTTTTAAGCGTCGATGCGTTAGCGCTGATATCATAATGGAAGCCACCTTGTGGTTTGCTATGGTAAGCTACGCTAACATCAACACCCTGATTAGTAAATGTTCCGGCATTAACCACAGGAACGTTTGTTGCGCCTACCGATAATGGAATAGGTACAGATAAAAGTATGCCTGTGATCTTATCATTATAATACTCAGCAGTAAATGTTAACTGGTCATTAAACAGGTTTGCATCAATACCTAAGTTTTTGGTTGCTTTTTTTTCCCATTGGTTATCCTGGGCAAATACCTGGGTTTGGGTAGTGCCGTTTGCAAGCGTATTGCCAAATACATAACTGGCATTAGAGTTTACAACTGTTTGGTAAGGGTAATAAGACGACAGAGCCCCAATATTACCTAATACACCATAGCCTGCACGTAATTTTAACAATGATATTTGTTCAGGAAGTTGTATAAAATGCTCTTTAGCGATATTCCAACCTGCAGAGAACCCGTAAAAATTACCATAACGGTATTGAGGTAAAAGTTGTGATGAACCATCACGACGATAATTGGCTGTTAACAGGTAACGCCCATCATAATCATAGTTCATACGGCCGAAAATAGGTGAATAAAAGTAACTCACCCCGCTATTGCCAAATACAGTTTTTTCAGTGCTGTTACTTACATTATCAAACGCGTATAAGTAAGGCTGCTGAAGATTAGTAGCTTCACCTAAAATAGTATTGTTACTATCTTTTTGGTAAGCAGTACCTGCAAGCAGTTCCACATTATTTTTACCAACTGAAAATTTATAATTTAATGTTTGTTCAATTACTGATTCAAAAGGCTCACCCCTTGCATCGCTGTAATAAGCGTTAACGCTTGGATAAAACCAGCCAAGATCGTAAGTTGGTTCAAAATAAAAGTTGCGGTAATCTGTTCTGTCATAGCTAACAGCGATCTTATAATTCAGATTTTTTATGATCTCTACATTAGCCCATGCTGACCCTAAAAAGCGGTCATGCTGACTTTCATTAGTGATCAGGTTATTTACACCGATCATGTTTAGTGAGATAGCTCTTTGTGTGTTTTGATCAACACCACCATAGCCGCCTAAACGCGATGCATCATACACAGGCATTGTTGGTATGGCTGTAATTAAATCTACGATCTCGTTACCTGTACCATGCAGCCTTGGATATGCAAGGTTACGGTAATAAGCCTCTGTATAGGCCATTTTAGCACCATACGAGAATATACCTTTTTTACCTTGCAGGTTGGCGCTCATATTATAACGTTTATAATATGGCCCTGCTACCACTGTTCCTGTTTGGTTATAGTAGCCAAAGTTTACACTGTACATAGCAGATTCATTTCCACCTGAAAAACCAAGATCATGATTTTGGGTATAGCCTGTTTTAAAGGCTGCTTTTTGCCAGTTGGTGTTTACATTAGATATATAGCTGCTTGATGTTGGGTCATTACCCGGAGCTAATGATATGCCAGCATTGGTTTCAGCAGCATCGGCAATTTTTTGGTAACCTAACCTATCGGTAACCGATAATTCTTTAGGATTCTTTTGTTCACCGAAATAAGCGTTATAAGTAATTTTTAACGGACCGTTCTTGCCTTTTTTAGTGGTTATAAGCACTACACCCGCGCCTGCACGAAAACCGTAGATAGCACTGGCCGAAGCATCCTTAATTATCTGGATGGTTTCGATATCCCCTGTAGGGAAATCAAACGGTGTCATGGTAGGTACGCCATCAATTACATACAGCGGGTTGTTATTAGTTAATGAACTAACACCATGTATATGTATGGTAACACCTTCTCCCGGTACACCCGAGCCGTTTACCTCAACACCCGCTACTTGTCCCTGTAATTCGCGGGCCACATCAAAGGTTGTCCTTTTATCAGCGTCCTTTACATTTACAACGGCTATTGACCCTGTTAAATTTTCTTTTTTCTGTGTACCGTAACCTACTACAACTACATCGTCAAGGGCCTTGTTATTGTTTGTTAGTTTAACACTTATATCTGTCTGATTGGCAACCGACACCTCTTTGGTATCAAAGCCAAGATAACTAAATACAAGTGTGGCATTAGCCGGAGCGCTAATGGTGAAACTACCATCTGTTGCGGTTTGTGTACCCAGGCTCGTCCCCTTTATAACAACGGTAACGCCGGGCAGAGTTGCGCCGAATGTGTCTTTTACTGTGCCTTTTATAGTTATTTTACCTCCTTGAGCAAAACTCAAAACTGGCAAAATCATCAAAAGCAACAACATCAGACAAGACAGACTACTCCTAAGTTTAAGTCTAATTTTTTTCATGAAAATTGGTTTTAATTGGTTTATAAATTGGTTATTGTTAACCAAATATATAAGTAAATATTTAATTGTCAATAAAACAATCAAAGAAAAGTGTTAAAAAAACACTTTTCTTTTTGAAAGTTTATTTTTGACATTACTAAACAGTTTTAGCTATTTAAATAAATTTTATGTAGAGATATAAGGAGTAAACAAAATGCTGATTATGCACTTTAATACACTTAAAACACAACACATTTTCGATTTATTTAATAAAGAGAATAGTGTATTAATACATTAATAATTATATATATTATAAGGTATTAATATTGAAAAAAGGAGGGATTACCAATGAAGTGATTGGCATATTTTCATGAAGGTTTCAGGAAAAGAGAGGCATTTATTGTTTGCTATTATTTACTATTACTGGCGCTACAAAAGGCCAGCCTTTTTTCCATGATAGCTTTTCAATTCGCAGTTTTGATATGCCTTTATCAGCAGCATCATATCCATGGAATATCAGGTAGTCTGTTCCACCAAAATCACACACGGCATTGTGGCCTACGCCGTACCAGTTTTTATCGCCGGCAAGTAATATATTGCCACCACCATGCTGCATAGGTATGTTATTTTCATCAACATAAGGGCCCAGTATTTTTTTTGAGCGCCCCACTATCATTTTATAGGTACTTTTTGGGCCTTTGCAACAATAATCAATAGAGGCAAAGAGGTAAAAATATGCCCCTTTTCGGAAAATAAATGGCGCTTCAATGGCATTACCACCTGCATCAACAGGGTTGCCATCTACCGATGGCATGTTTGCTACAGCACTTGCATCTTTTTGGCGACTGGCCAGTGTGATGAGCTTATTCTGATCTTCATCTATACTCAGCCTGTCTTTTTTTAGTCGTATTATTTTTAAGCCTTCCCAAAATGAGCCAAAAGCCAGGTATGGTGTGCCATCCTTATCAACAATTAAATTTGGGTCGATAGCGTTCCAGTTATCTTTTCCGGGGCGGGATTCTATTATTACGCCTTTATCAATCCATTTAAAGGTGCTATCAGCAGGATTTAATGTTTTGTTAATTGCGAGGCCTATGCACGATGTATTTTTACCAAACGCCGATACCGCATAGTATAAATAATACATACCACTATAATAAGAGATATCGGGTGCCCAGATATGGTTCCTGAAACCCGGGATGGAATCAACTGCCCATTGCGGCGCTTTGGCAAAAACAGGCTGTTCCTGTTTCCAGTGCAGCATATCTTTTGACGACCACACACCTATTCCCCACCCTGTTGAAAAAACATAATAAGTACTATCCTGCCTGATCATTACAGGATCGTGCACCGAAATGTCAGTTTTTAATTCCTGCGCAACAGCAAACGCAGATCCGGCTATAAAAATCAGTAAGAACAGGTATATCTTTTTCATTTTATAGTCGGATTGGATTTGCTTAATTACTTAATTTAACACGTATAACATTCATTGAATACGGCTTTACAGTAAGGTTGATCTTATTGCCGTTTGGCTGTATGGTACTCTGCACCGGGCTGATGCTCTCTGGTTTATCCAAAGAATTAACTGCTGCCAGATCATCACTATGCAAGGTGATCAGCGTAGCTGTTGATTTTATCTTCTTTCCTTTGATAACAAAACCGGCACTTTGTGCTGATTTACCCGAGTTGATAAACTTTATGATCAGTTCATGCGTTTTGCTATCTGTTACAGCTGAAGCATATACCCCATTCTGCCCGCTAACTGCCTGACCATTTAATTTAAGTGGAACAACATCTGTTCCTTTATATAACGAATATAGTTCCTGCACATAATAATTTGGTGTGCCATATGAGCGCAAGTTATCAAACCAGATCTCGTCAGGTGTCCACTGCCAGCCATCAACATGAGCAAATAATGGCGCGTATGAGGCCATGTTGACAACATCGGCGTTGCGTTCTAAGCCTGTCATAAAAGCAGCTTCAGATAATGCGCATTGCCAGTTATTTTTATTATCAGGACTTGCGATGCCTACGCTTTGGGCTGCATATTCGCCTGCAAATATTTTCGGGCCTTTCCTATCGTAATTGTCGTAACGTTTTGAATTATCCAGGAACCATTGCGGCGCGCGATAGTAATGCTCATCCAAAATATCTGCATTTAAGCCTCTGAAAGTACTGTTCAGGAAATTGAATTTCTCACCGTCAGGATCAGGGCCTAAGCTTGATACCAGTTTCATATATGGATATTTATCCTTGATGGCTTTGGTAAAGATCTTCCAACGCGGTATATAATTTTCGCCCCATTGCTCATTACCTATACCCATCATTTTCAGATTGAATGGTTTCGGATGACCGAGTTGCGCACGCAAATTACCCCACTTGGTATCGGTTCCGCCATTGGCAAATTCTATCAGGTCGAGCGCGTCCTGTACATATGGATCAAGCTGGTCTAAAGGAACGGTTTGCCCGGTATTGAACTGGCAAGCCATACCGCAGTTTAATATAGGCAATGGCTCAGCGCCAATATCTTCAGCCAATTGAAAGTATTCCATAAAGCCTAAACCGAACGATTGGTAATAATCAGGTGTTGGGCGATGTTTGAATTCCGTATTCCAGCGGTTAATCAGGTTTTCGCGCTTGTCAATATCACCGATCGTTTTTTTCCATTGGTAACGTGTTGCCAAATCTCGACCCTCCACAATACATCCGCCGGGAAAACGCAGAAAGCCTGGTTTCATATCGGCCAGTTTTTGTACCAGATCGGCACGTAAACCACCTGGTCTATTTTTCCAGGTATGTTCGGGGAACAGCGAGATCATATCCAGGTCAATAGCGCCTGCATTTTTAGCATACACATTTAAGTGAGCCTTTTGTACGGTCGCGTTTGCTTTAAACTTCGCATTATATTTTTCCCAGTCCTGGTTTCCAGGCTTTAGATCAGCATGACCTAAAACTGTTCCATTGGCATCAACCAGTTCAACATAAAGTTCAATTTTACTGTCCGCATGCTGGCGGGCAATAACCGAAAAGTTATAATTTTCATCTTTCTTAATACCTATACCACGGAATCCCTCATTAGCGAGACCATAATAACCAGCATTAGATTTTACGCTAAGCGTAACAAAATGAGGATTCTCAGGACGTTCCTTTGAGCGGTCAACAACTTCCACGCTACCTTCACCGCCGTCCTTCTTCACCTCGGTCCATCCCATCAAACTCGGGAAAAACTCAAATGAGCGGTTCTTTACCAGTTCGGCATATAAACCACCATCGGCAGCCATATTTATGTCCTCAAAAAATATCCCGTACATAGTAGGCTGCACATGCGCTTTTACACTATCAGCCTTAATTACATAAGTTTTTGCGGGGCTTTTTTGCTGTGCCATAGCCGACAGGCAAGTACCAGCAGCGCATATCGCCCAAAAATATTTTCTCATCATATAATGTTTAGATTATTGTCTCTTCTTACCCCAAACGGCAATGCCGGTATTATTTAAACCCGAATACACCAGCGTAGTGGCAACACTGTTTTCCCAATCACGTTCACGCTGCACTATTACGTTTTCAGTTGCACCTGTACTCCATTTTATCAGCATCCACGGGGCCGTATAAGTCCACGTCCCGGTTGCTGTACCACTTATGGTACCATCAGCATTAATATTGATGGATGTGGCTACCTGCATATCCGGCGATACCTGTGTATCTGCATAGCCCGGCACTACATGATAATCCAGTTCAATGCGCTCCCATTTTCCGGCCAGATCTGTGGCCGCTACCGCTGTTTGTGTTACGTTTGCATAACGTTCGGGCAATACAATGGGCCAGCCATCGGGTGTCCACTCAATTTTACGCACATGCAGATCCATAAAATAGGAATTTACCGCAGGCCGGCCCTGGTGCGCCATGTAATACTGGCCGTTTCCATCATCAAACACACCACAATGGCCCGTGCCCTGCCAGCCACCATGACCGGTAAACTGATATGGCGCAACAATCATTGGCCCGTGATCGATATTGGTATTTAAATCAACGCCATTGTAGTCGTAATATGGGCCCGTCGGACTATCGGCCCTGCCAACCCTTACATTGTATTTGGTTTGTAGCCAATCGTAGGATATAAACAAAAAATATTTGTTTAAAGTTGGGTTGTAGATCACCTCTGCACCTTCAATATTGCCATTGTAGGCTCCGTTGGTAAAACCACGGTTGGCTATGCGCGTACCTATATCGCCGCTGGTTGCAGCCAAACCTGTTGTTGGGTTAAGCTTTAATATGTAGATACCATCCCATGCTGAACCATAATACATATACTGATCACCGGCCGTTGTAGTTACTACCGTAGGGTCAATAGCGTTGGTTTGTACAATGTTGTTATTGGTTGATGTTACTACAAGGCCTGTTTCTTTCCATGGGCCTGCCGGGTCTGTTGCTGTTGCCATGCCGATAACGCTTAACCGGGCCGTCGAAGATGATAAAGAATAATATAAACGATATTCGCTGCCTACTTTTGATACATAAGGTGCCCATAAAGCATCGTTAGGCGTACCGCCTTGTGACACGATATATTGCGAACCCAATGTTGGCAGTTGCGAAAATACCCAGCCTACAAATTCCCACTGCACCAGGTCTTTCGACCGGCGGATCTGTAATCCGGAGCGAACAGTGATGCCATAAGCAACGTCAGTACTGTAGCAGTAATAGTAATCGCCAAACTTTTTTATAGATGGATCATGTACGTTATAAACAGTCCATTTGGGATAATCCAGAAATGGTGCCACATCAGCATAAGTATCCTCAATGGAATTGATATTAAACGTGGTTGTTGTGGTTACCGTAGTATCTGTTGCGGTCTTTGTGCCACTGCCACCGGTTGGGGTAACCCCTTTTTTTCCGCATGAGGAGTTCAGGGCTACCGCTGCCGCGATAACTAATAAGTACTTTATCTTTTTCATCTATGTTCGCTTTTACTTATTGCGCATTTAGTTTAATGCCAGCACAATAACCGATGCAGGCGGCATGCTTACACTTATGGTATTGCTTTTTATAGCAGCACCGTTAAATTCTTTTGGCACTATTTTGTTCGGTTCATCAAATGAGTTGTAATCCTGCACTTTTGCTGATGCCAGTATCCTACCCTTAACTACGGTGAACTTTTTACCATCAAGTTTCAAGGATACCTTATGATTTTTATTAGGATCGATGTTTACCAGTGAGATATGCACAACACCATTTTTATCTTTTGATGCCGAAGCTGAGATTGCAGCAAGCTTTTCTGATCCGAATACATAATTATCGCTGCTAACTGTTACAGGCACTAAAGTTGCATCCTGGTGCACATTGTACATTTCCATTACGTGGTAAGTTGGCGTAAGTATAATTTTATCACCCTGGGTAAGGATAACGGCCTGCAGCACGTTTATACATTGGGCCAGGTTAGCCATACGTACACGGTCGCAATGGTTATTGAATATGTTTAGGGTAGCGCCGGCAATCATGGCATCGCGCATACTATTTTGCTGGTATAAAAAGCCGGGATTGGTACCTGGTTCAACATCATACCATCCACCCCACTCATCAACAACAAGCGCTATCTTTTTCTTCGGATCATATTTATCCATTATTGCAGAATGCCTGGTTACCAATGTATCCATCTCTAAAGCACTCTTCATGGTTTTAAAATACTGATCTTCGGTAAATTTGGTTGCGGGCCCTTTATGATCCCAGTCGATAATTGCATAATGGTGTAACGCAATACCTTCAATTAAGCTCTGCGGGATGTTCTTCATCAATACATCTGTCCAGTGGTAATCATCAGAGCTTGCACCTGATGCGATCCTGAACAATTTCCCGGAGCCGCTTGACATGAAAGTTGAATATTTCTTAAACTCATTTGCATAGTATTCCGGCGTCATATTACCGCCGCATCCCCATGCCTCATTGCCAATCCCCCAAAATGCAACCTTCCATGCTTTATCCCTGCCGGTTGTTTTTCTAAGTTCCGACATAGGATTTTTATTGTCAGAAGTTGTGTAAGCAACCCAATCTGATAATTCCTGTACTGTACCGCTGCCAACATTGCCTGATATGTAAGGGTCAGTTCCGATTGCTTCGCACATATTCAGGAATTCTTTAGTTCCAAAACTGTTATCTTCGGTAACACCTCCCCACCATTTATTTACGATAGAAGGCCTTTTAGTTTTATCGCCAATACCATCTTTCCAATGGTAAGTATCGGCGAAGCAGCCACCGGGCCACCTGAGCGCCGGTATCTTCATGTTTTTTAGTGCTGCTATAACATCATTTCTAACACCATTTGTATTGGGGATCTTTGAAGTATCGCCTACATAAAAGCCATCGTAAATGCCCCTGCCCAAATGTTCAGCGAAGTTGCTATAAATGTATTTACTGATGATTGGCTCGGCTTTATCAGTCACCGATACGCTGATATTTGTTTGCCCCTGAGCGATTAATCCGGCAGAAACAAAAAATATAGACAAAAAACAGGCCCTTAATTTCATATATATTGAAAATTAATAAATTATAAAAAATTGATTACTAATACTTTATACTACTTAACGCTAAATTTATAAATAGTGGTTGTATGATATGTTTCGCCCGGCTTTAAAACGGTTGACGGGAATGACGGCTCGTTTGGAGAATCAGGAAAATGCTGGGTCTCCAAGCATAACGCCGAGCGGTGTGCATAGGTAGCTTTACCTTTACCATCGCTTAATCCGGTTAAAAAGTTACCGCTGTAAAACTGCAGGCCCGGTTCGGTGGTGTAAATATCCATTACTATACCGGTTTCAGGGCTTTTAACCGTAGCTATTGACTGGCTAATATCATGCTTATTAAGCACAAAGTTATGATCGTAACCTTTACCCGCCTTTAGTTGATCATCTGTTTTATCAATGTCAGCACCGATGGTTTTTAATGAGGTAAAATCAAACGGTGTGCCTTTTACTTTTTCAAACTTACCGGTTGGTATCAACGTGGTATCAACTGGTGTTATATTATCAGCATCTATTTTCAATGAATCATTGGTTATGGTTGGTGTACCTGCACCATTCAGGTTAAAGTATGCATGATTGGTTAAGTTTACTATAGTAGCCTTATCCGTTGTAGCTGAATATTCTATCTTCAGCGCGTTATCATCCGTTAATGTGTAGGTTATTTTTGAGGTCAGCGTTCCGGGATAACCGCCTTCGCCATCTTTTGAAACATAGGTCAGCTCCAATTGCTGATCGCCTACTTTTTTAGCATCAAATACTTGTTTATAGAATCCATTAAACCCGCCATGCAGTGTGTTTATTTTATCATTCAGATCTAATTGATAGCTTTTGCCATCAAGGCTGAATTTACCTTTGCCAATACGGTTACCGTAACGGCCTATTATCGCCCCGAAATAAGTTTCAGCTTTTATCTGATAGCCAGATAAACTATCATGACCTAATATCACATCAGTAAGTTTTCCATCCTTATTTGGCACCAGCAGGCTTACCAGGCGGCCACCAAAGTTGGTGATAGCCACTGTTACGCCGTTTTTGTTTTTCAAAGTATACAAATTAACCTGCTTACCTTGTACGGTAGCTTTAAAGTTTGCAGAATCAGGAATTTGCGGCCCTTGAGCAGTTGAGTCCTTATCTGAACCGGTTTTTGTACTTGATGCATGGTTACATGCTACAAACAGTGTTGAAAAACAAGCTGCTGCGAGAATTAATTGGATGTTCTTTTTCATAATTTGAAAGATAGTATTGGCTTATTATAAGTTAACAGGCATTCTGTACTTTATGTGTTTATAATTAAGGGCCTAATATAATTGGTTTTGATCCAAATGACAGATCAAGCGCTAATGTATAAAAAATATTATAATTGTAAAAAAAACACTTAAATTATTTTTAATTGTTTTATGGATCAATTTAATTATCATTGCTATTGTTACATAACACGTGTTATTTGAACAATAATTTCGCGTTTCCTAATCCCAATTATTTTATATTTTTGTTACGAACTTTAATCCTTGTTGTTGTAAATGATAAAATATGCTAAACAAAGCCGGTTTATCCAGGCTGTAGACTGTATAGTTTTTGGGTTTGACGGTGATACGTTAAAAATTTTATTGATACAACGGGGATTTGAACCCGAAAAAGGTAAATGGAGCCTTATGGGTGGCTTTGTGCAGGAAAATGAAAGTATCGACCAGGCATCCAACCGCATACTTAAACAGCTCACCGGGCTGGATGGTATGTACCTTGAACAGTTGCACACCTTTGGCGACCCTAACCGCGACCCAATGGAAAGAACCGTTTCCACCGCTTATTTTGCGTTGATTGATATCCTCAAGTACGAAAAACAGTTAAATACTGATTATCACCCTGAATGGTTTAGCTTAAAACGTATGCCTAAGCTCATCTTCGATCAGCAGGAAATGGTTGAGTTAGCAAAGAGGCGCGTGCGATATAAAGCTGCCCTCCACCCTATTTTATTTGAACTATTGCCCAGCAGGTTTACTATCCCTCAATTACAAAGCCTGTATGAAAGCGTGTATAATACTGCTATCGACAAACGTAATTTCAGCAAAAGAATACTGGCTACCGGTTTGCTTATAAAACAGGCCGACAAGGATAAATCAGGATCACGCAGGGGCGCATTTTACTACCAGCTTAATATGCAGAACTACTATGCCAAGTTCCAGGCGTTTTTAAACCTGATACCTAATCCTACTAACCTGATATTTTAGCAATCGATATTCCCTATAAAACCAACTATAACAAAAACGGCCTGTCAATAATTGACAGGCCGTTTTGCATTTATAACTAATTAGGATGTTACCAGAATTTAACATAAAGGGCAGCCAGTAACAACAATGTCACTACTATCAGCGCCAATGTTGATGGCTCAACTTTAAACATACCTTTATCCAAAACAAAATGTTTAGGATTGATCTTAGGTCCGAACATACTTACCACCACTATCGAGATCATGGTAAACAAGAAAGATAAACCCATACAGATCAGGAACGGAATTTCATAACCGCCATGGCCGTTAGGGTAAGCTGTGTAAAGGAATGTATCGTTCCCAAATAATTGTGGAGCATAATTATTAAACAATATAGACATCACAAAGCCCATGATGATACCTGTTATCGCAGCAGCACCGGTTGTCCGTTTCCAGAAAAAACCAAGTATGAATATGGCAAATATACCAGGGCTGATAAAGCCTGTATATTTTTGAATAAAGGTAAAGCCACCTTCACCGCCAATACCTAAAAGATCTTTCCATGTTAATAAAATAGAAACAAATAAAGCCAGCGCGATGATAATTTTACCCATAGATACCATTGACTTTTCATCGGCATCCTTTTTAATGTATTTTTTGTAGATATCCATGGTAAATATGGTGGATATACTATTTGCCTTACCCGCTAATGAAGCCACGATAGCCGCAGTTAAAGCCGCAACTGAAAGACCTTTTAAACCATTAGGCAGGAAACCTAATACAGCCGAGTAGGAATTATCTGGGTTTAAATGCCCGCCGATATTCATCTCATGCTGTAAGCCGCCATTCTTATACAAAACATACGCCGCTATACCAGGCAAAATAACGATGATAGGCATAGCCAGTTTCATTAAACCAGCGAAAAGAATACCTGTACGTGCAGTTTTAAGGTTTGCGCCTAATGCTCTTTGGGTAATGTATTGGTTACAGCCCCAGTAGTTAAGGTTTACTATCCATTGCCCTGCAAAATACATGGCTATACCCGGTAATAATAAATATTTATCAACGTCCTGCTGAGAGGCATTGGGGCCCGGCTTAGCTAAGATCATTTTAAAGTGATCTGGAGAATCCTTTAACATGGCACCAAAACCAGCCAAAGCATCTTTACCTAGGCCAAAGTGGTCACTCACTAATGTTAAAGCGATGTAAGTAGTAGCTAAACCACCTATTACCAATACCAAAACCTGTATAACATCCGTAAAACCGATAACCTTCATACCACCAAGTGCGATAACCAGTGAGAAAACAGCCAATGCAATAATAATGGCATGCAAATGATCGCCACCTGAAATACTGTTGATAGCCAACGCGCCAAGGAATAATATGGAAGTTAAGTTTACAAACACATATAAAAACAGCCAAAAAATAGCCATTATTAAGCTGGTACTCTTATTATACCTCGTTTCCAAAAACTGGGGCATGGTGAATATCTTATTTTTAAGATATACCGGTATAAACCATACCGCTACTATAATGAGCGCTATGGCGGCTATCCATTCGTAGGCTGCAACGGCAAGCCCCACCTGGAAACCTTGTCCGCTGGCCCCTATAAATTGTTCTGCTGAAATGTTAGATGCGATAAGTGAAGCGCCGATGGCCCACCATGTTAATGAACCTTCTGCAAGGAAAAAGTCGTGACTGCCTGAGGTACTGGCGACCGTCTTTTTGCGCGTATACACCCAATAGCCATAACCCGATACTACAAAGAAGTAGATAACGAATATGATGTAATCAATACTTGAAAACTTATTCATAATTTAAATTAAATGGTTTTAATGGTTAAAACTTACCTATGCCTTTTATTTCCCATCGGCATAGGTAAGTATTGGTTTGGCTATTTGTAGGCTACCTCGTTCCAGCGCAACTCATTACGGAACTGATCAAGCTTAGTGTCTTTACCAATACGCACAAATTCAATCCCCGCAATATCTGCAAAATCCTGCAAATGCTCGGCAGTTAAATTCTGACTATAGGCAGTATGGTGCGCGCCACCTGCATAGATCCATGCTGCACAGCCGGTTTTCATATCAGGATATGGTTTCCATAACACACGTGCTACCGGCAGGTTTGGCAGGTCGTTCTGTGGTTCTACTGCTTCCACCTCGTTTATCAGTAAACGAAAACGATTACCCATATCAATAATTGAAGCATTAAGCGCTTCGCCACCGGCAACATTAAATACCAAACGAGCAGGGTCAGCCTTGCCGCCTATGCCTAATGGATGCACTTCTAAGGCTGCTTTGCCATTCGCCAGTGACGAATCAACCTCCAGCATATGCGAACCTAAAACCAAAGCATTATTAGGGTCGAAGTGATAGGTGTAATCTTCCATAAATGCGTTACCGCCTGGTAATCCGCTGCCCATTACTTTAAAGGCACGTACCAGGGCAGCTGTTTTCCAGTCGCCTTCACCTGCAAAGCCATAGCCATCGGCCATTAAACGTTGCGATGCGATGCCTGGCAATTGTACCATGCCATGCAGGTCTTCAAAAGTATCAGAGAAACCTTTAAAGCCTCCATCTACCAAAAACTTACGTAAACCCAGTTCTATCTTAGCAGCCTCAAATACTGATGAGTGCTTTGCCCCGCCTTTTTTAAGATCGTCCGCTAAAGTATAAGTAGCCTCATACTCATCTATTAATTCATTTACTGCCGCATCACTGATACTGTTTATTACAGCTACCAGGTCGCCTATACCGTAAGTATTTACAGCAAAGCCAAATTTTAGTTCAGCCTCAACTTTATCACCATCGGTAACCGCTACAAAACGCATGTTATCGCCAAAGCGAGCAAATTTAGCGCCCTGCCAGTCGTACCAGCCGGCTGCCGCTCTTGTCCAGGCGCTGATCTGGCTCAATACTTCAGGATCTTGCCAGTGGCCCACAACTACCTTGCGGTTTTTGCGCATACGCGATACGATGAAGCCAAACTCCCTGTCGCCATGCGCGCTTTGGTTCAGGTTCATGAAATCCATATCAATGCTGCTCCATGGGATATCCCTGTTATATTGCGTATGCAGGTGCAGCAATGGTTTCTGCAGGATGCTTAAACCACGGATCCACATTTTGGCAGGTGAAAAGGTGTGCATCCAGGTGATGATACCAATGCAATTTTCTGCCGAATTAGCTGCCAGCAGGGTATCATAAATTTCTTCTGTTGATTTTACTGTCGGTTTGTAAACCACACGCACCGGAATTGTACCGCTGGCATCAAGGCCTTTGGCTATTTCCAGTGAGTGTTCTGCAACTTTTTTTAGAGTTTCTTCGCCGTACAGATTCTGGCTGCCGGTTATAAACCATACTTCAAATATTTTTAGATCGATCATTATATGTAATTATTGATTTACTGAATTAGTGATTGAGTGAATTATTTTATTGCCAATGACTGATGACCATTGACCAATGAAAACCTATTGCCCATAATATGAATCTGGGCCGTGTTTTCTTTCAAAATGTTTTTTAATGAGTGAATCCTGTAGCCTTGGAGCTTTGGGGTTTATTTGTTCGGTTAGGTAAGCCATGTGGGCAACAGTTTCCAAAACAGCGCTGTTGTGTACGGCTTTGTCGGCTGTTTTGCCCCAGGTGAATGGCGCGTGGTTGCCTACCAATACCATTTCTACTTCTTTATAATCAAAACCCATGCTTTCAAAGTGATTGATGATCTGGAAACCGGTTTCATGTTCATAATTACCTTTTATCATTTCATCATTCATTGGCGGCGCGCAGGGGATATCAACCGTTAAATAATCGGCGTGTGTAGTGCCGAAGATTGGGATGCAGCGCTGTGATTGCGCCCATGCGGTACCATAGGTAGAGTGGGTGTGAACAATACCACCAATCCCCGTCCAATGCTTGTAAAGCACGGCGTGGGTCTTGGTATCCGATGATGGCCTCAGGTCGCCTTCAATTATATTGCCGTCAAAATCAACGATCACCATTTTTTCAGGCGAAAGGTCTTCGTAAGGTACACCGCTTGGCTTAATGGCAAATACGCCTAACTCACGGTCGACAGCGCTAACGTTACCAAAGGTAAACAACACCAGGTTCAGCTTTGGCAGCTGCATATTGGCATCGTACGCGCTTTGTTTTATATGCTGATATTTACTCATATGTATATTATTAAAATTAGCTTTTGGCTTGTTGCCCTATCTGAAAAGCAACAAACTCGCCTAAGCCATTGTATTGTTTATATCGTTTCTGATAAACTTCTTTGTATAACGGGTTTGGATAATATTCCACATCAAACCCACGGCCCATAGCCGCCATTGCTTCCTCAACAGTTGGATAAATACCAGCCACTACCGCGGCAAACATGGCTGCACCTAATGCGCAGGTGTGCTTAAACTGATGGATGCGGATAGGCATACCTAAGATATCCGACATCATTTGCATTACAAATGGTGATTTTTTTGCCACACCGCCAATACCAATTATTCCTTTTACAGGTATTCCTTCCGAAACAAAGCGCTCAACAATGCTTTTAGCCCCAAAACAAGTAGCCTCAGCCAGTGCCCTGAACACGCGCGGGGCATCGCTACCTAAACCTAAGCCTGTTATAGCCCCTTTTAAGGTTTGATCTGCATCGGGTGTGCGGCGGCCGTTAAACCAGTCGATAGCCAGTTCGTTATCATTATCTATCGGCAATAAAGAAGCTTGCCTTGCCAGTTCAGGAATGATCAATTCCGACATTTCCAGCTTTAAGGCCTCGGCGGTTTGCGCATCAATAATTGCAGACTGCGACAGCACGCTATTTAAAGGCCATGAGATGATATTTTTGAACCAGGCATAGGTATCACCAAAAGCAGATTGCCCTGCTTCCAAGCCCACCATGCCAGGTATAACCGAGCCATTTACCTGCCCGCAGATACCGCGAACCAATTTATCGCCTATTTCGTTTGCCGGTGCAACCAAAATATCGCAGGTTGAAGTACCCATTACCTTGCTTAGGTGATATGGCTCTATCTGCCCGCCTACCGCACCCATGTGCGCATCAAAAGCACCAGCGCCAACAACTACATCGGTTGTGAGGCCAAGCCTTTCAGCCCATTCAGCACTCAGTGTACCTGCGGCATGATCGGCAGTATAAGTTTCTGTAAATAATTTTGATGTAAAGCCATCCAGTAAAGGATCAAGCGTAGCGAAAAACTCGTTGGGTGGCAATCCGCCAAATTCTTCGGCCCATAAAGCCTTGTGTCCAGCAGAACAGCGGCCACGTTTAATATCTTCAGCCTTTTTGCCGCCTGTTAACAGGAATGGAACCCAATCACAATGCTCAACCCACGAGTGCGCGGCTTTTCTAACGCTTTCATCAACCCTTAAAACATGGAGCAGCTTGGCCCAAAACCATTCTGATGAGTAAATGCCACCAACATATTTCAGGTAATTGATACCAAATTTAGGCGCATGCGCATTTATTTCCGCGGCTTCGTTTATTGATGTGTGATCTTTCCACAACACGAACATCGCATTCGGATTTTCGCTGAATGCAGGGGTTAATGCGAGCGGCTGACCAGCCTTATCAACCGCGACAGGTGTTGAACCGGTAGTATCAACGGATAATCCTTTGATGTTCCGGGCAACGCTTTCGCCGCCTGCTATTTTAATACAATCTTTTATG
>JAMFSA010000196.1 GCA_026225055.1 Mucilaginibacter xinganensis
CTAAATAGTTCATTGGTTCATTAGTTCACTGGTTCATTGGTGCAATTGCGCCGATTTTTTACTTGATACCTGATACTGGCTACTTGATACTAAATAGTTCATTGGTGCATAGTTCATAACCAAGCGTCATTGCGAGGTACGAAGCAATCCCTAACTTTACAGAGCGAAGATCTAAGCACCATTGACTTGCATAGTCGGGGATTGCTTCGTACCTCGCAATGACGCTTGGTGAGAAATATCAAATTTAATAAATGCAAAAAAGGCGAAAGAGTATTTAACATCTTTCGCCTTTTTAATTCCTCCCCCTTCAGGGGGGCGGGGGGTTATACCTCTTTATTCAAAAACGGGTACCTGTAATCCTTCGGCGGATCAAAAGTTTCTTTGATAGTACGTGGTGATACCCAGCGTTGCAGGTTAAGGGCCGATCCGGCTTTATCATTGGTACCTGATCCCCTGGCGCCGCCAAATGGCTGCTGACCAACCACTGCGCCTGTAGGCTTATCATTGATATAGAAATTACCTGCCGAGTTACGTAAAGCGTAAGTAGCCTTAGCAATAGCATACCTATCCTGCGAGATTATTGAACCTGTTAAAGCGTAGATAGAAGTCTTGTCTACAATCTCCAGCAGCTCATCAAACTTGTCATCCTCGTACACATAAATGGTAAGCACCGGGCCAAAAAGCTCCTCGCACATGGTTACGTAGTATGGGTCATCAACCTTAATTACAGTCGGGTCGACAAACCAGCCCTGGGTTTTATTGTAAGTACCACCGGCAACAAGCTCAACGCTTTCGTCGGCCTTGGCAGCATCAATGTATTTAGCCAGTTTATCAAACGATGCTTCGGTGATTACCGCGTTAACAAAGTTGCTAAAATCTTCAACCGGGCCAACAGTTATCGAAGCCACATCACGCTGTACGTTCGCCTTAACAGCAGGCCACAATGATGCCGGGATGTATGCCCTTGAAGCTGCCGAACATTTCTGCCCCTGATATTCAAACGCGCCACGCACAAGTGCAGTACTCACCACATCAGCATCAGCGCTTGGGTGTGCCAGCACAAAATCCTTACCACCGGTTTCGCCCACTATGCGCGGGTAAGTGCGGTATTTGTGGATGTTGTTGCCAATGGTTTGCCATATATTCTGGAATACTTTGGTTGAGCCTGTAAAGTGGATGCCCGCGAAATCGTAATGATTAAATATCACCTCGCCAGCAACCGGGCCATCAACATATATTAGGTTGATAACGCCAGCAGGCAATCCCGCTTCTCGGAGCACCTCCATAATTACGTTAGCGGCGTATATCTGCGGGTAAGCAGGCTTCCAAACCACAACGTTGCCCATCATGGCGGCAGATGCAGGCAAATTACCCGCAATAGCTGTAAAGTTGAACGGCGTAAGTGCGAAAACAAAGCCTTCAAGCGGGCGCTGCTCAACCCTGTTCCATATGCCTTTTGGAGATATTGGCGGTTGCTGCGCGTATATCTCGGCCATGTAATGCACGTTAAAGCGCAGAAAATCTATAAACTCACAAGCAGCATCAATCTCGGCCTGGTAAGCATTTTTTGATTGGCCAAGCATAGTAGCCGCGTTAATTTTAGCACGATATGGACCTGAAAGCAAGTCGGCAGCCTTTAAAAATATCGATGCGCGTTGCTCCCAGGGCATTTCTTCCCAGGCAGCCTTTGCAGCTAAAGCAGCATCAATGGCAGCGTTAACGGTTGCCGCGTCACCCTCGTGGAAGGTAGCCAATAAATGTTTATGATCGTGCGGCGGGCGAATTTCCAGCTTTTTGCCGGTATGCACCAGTTTATCGCCGATATACATCGGGATGTCAATAACCTTGCTGCGCGCTTCGTCTAAAGCGGCTTTGAGCGCACCCCGCTCCACACTGCGCGGCCCGTAATTCAATACAGGCTCGTTCTGCGGTTGCGGAACGCTGAAAAATCCTTTAAGCATAATGATAGTCAGTTAAAACAGCCAAAGATAATAATTAATGTGCAGAAGTGCAGACAGCTGGTTTGCAAATTACCTGGAAGTGATAATTCCCTCACAAGTGTCATTGCGAGCGATAGCGTGGCAATCCCCGACTATACAGGGCAAATAGAAAGCTTAGTTGATCTGCATAGTCGGGGATTGCCACGTCGTTCCTCCTCGCAATGACGCCTGGATTTCGGATTTGGTTTTTCGGTTCCCCTCTTGAGAGGGGTTAGGGGTGTGTTATACATTAGCAAGGTAACTAATCTCTAATCACTATATCATGGGCGTTTCCCTGCGGGTCAGGCTTTCCACTCATACGCCTGCAGGCATTAAGCGCGAGGCCGGTATCCGCTGCAATCCTTAACGCTGAGCTTAGTTGCCGTTCGTCCGTTTTTTTATATGACACACGCCGTAACAAACCGGACACTCACCAGTGAACTATTTAGTATCAGGTAGCTGGTATCAAGTAATCACCCGCCACTGCACTAATGAACCAGTGAACAAATGAACTTATAAATCAGTTAACAAATGAACTATTTTAAAGAATATTCTTTATATTTAAATACTATTCTGTATATTTGTAATAAGTATAATCCCAATCGTAATACCATTACGTAAAAAAACCGTCCGTTTTGTTACATTATCATCAGTATTAAAAAACGAACGAACGACAATGTAAAAAAAATCCGTCCGTTTTGTTACACTATCACCGGTATAAAAAAACGAACGAACGGACAACAAACCCATCTTCCCGCAGTCAGGTACGCTCACACCATACAGCATACCAAAGCCCATTCTAATATAAATAGGCTATTGGGGGAGTATTATTAAAAAAATCGCCATTTTTTAATAATTATGCAGTCACTAAAGAGTTATTGATCTGCATGTGCAAGTCTTTAGTAGATGCAAATGGGTATAGAGCCAAGCATAAGCTATCAAAAGCCTGACAGGCTGCTAAAGTAACAAACAAAACACCCGCCTTTACTACCAAAGTTGAATAGGTAGCCACGCTTCGCCGTTCGTCCGTTTTTAAATACGGGACAACCGAACACTATCCGGACAGGCTATGTTACTATGTCAATTGATGCATTGTAGAATCCGTCCGTTTTGTTACACTATCACCGGTATAAAAAAACGGACGAACGACCGTTTAAGTTAAAAGACCCGCTCCCGCGAGTTTAGCGTAGCATAACTCGTGGTGGCTATTGTACAAGCTTGTTAGTTTGTGCCGCTTAAGCTATAAGCTTTAACCATGCCGTACCACGGGTTACGCTACGCTAAACCCGCGGCAGCAATAGAGCCGCCACTGCACCAATGAACTAATGAACCAGTGAACTAATGAACGAAAAACAGGCAAACCCGGCCCACATGCAGAGTGGCTGGCTGGCTGGCTGCTCTTATGCATGTGGGTGTGCTGTTTCTGCTGGCTGGCTTACAGGCACGGGGAGGCTTGCTGTTGGGGTCAGTATGTCTTTATCACTTTCTTAAAGCTTTGTTTGCTACCCTGACTAACCTGCACAACGCAAACCCCCATAGGCACGCTGCTGATATCGATAGTCTGGGAAAACGTAGTACCGCTTTTTGAACCTGTGTATGTAGCATATACTTTGCCCTGGTTTACATCGGTTACTTTTATGGTTACATCACCGTTAATATCGTTGTTTAATGCTATGGTAGCGAACCTTGCCGTTGGGTTAGGGAACAGGGTTACGCTGGCATCAAATTTATTGGCGTTGGCTATATTGGTAGTCAGTTTAGCCAGTGTTGAGGCTGGGGTTTCGGCTACGCCGGATGGTATTATAAAGGTTGGGGTTTCGGTTACGTTAAGGGTTAGCTTACCGCCTGTCAACTTAACTTTGTTCGATGTCATGTCATTAGCGCCTGCCACCGGATTGTAGATGTAAGCCGAATCAGCCGCGCCCAGATCGAGCGAATAGTTTACCGTGCTGCCTGTTTGTGTTGGCATTACCAGTACATAGGCTGGCTGGTTGGCTGCCGACAAATACTGATCGACAATTGGCCCGCTGTTAAGGGTTTGTTTATAGCTATAGTTACCGAAAACCTTATTCACCTGGTACAAATAATCCGCAGCAGGGCGACGGCTCTTATCGTCATTTATTAATCCCGATGAAGCGTATTGTGTTGGTGCAGCGGCATTATCGTCGTATTCCTCGTAAAAAAACACCCTTGCGATGCCGTTACGGGCATATAGCAATGAAGTACGGAGAATCCAGTCGGCCTCTACCTGCGCGGCAGTTTTGCTGCCTATCGGCGGGGCTTTTTGTATGCTGCCCTGGTTCATGTCGTAGCCGGTTTCGGTTACCCATACGGGCATATCGGCGGCGTAGGTATGCGCCATTTGTATAAAGCTCTGCGCAGTTTTGGCAGCGATGGAAAGCTCGGGCGCTACGCCTGTGGTGGCATAACCTTCGGGAAAAGAGTCGTTAGGGTAAAGGTGATAGTTGATCACATCCCAGCAGATATTCACCGTACCATCGGCGCGGTAGCCACGGTGCAGTCGACACCATTCTATCATCCCATGCACATAACCTGGGTCGGCCGATGCTATGCCCCCCATTACCACCTGCATAGTAGGGTCGGCATTTTTAACACCTACACCTGGGCCCATAGTATTCTTGTTGCCATCATAAAAAGCGGATAGGTTGGCAGCATACTCGTACGAAGTTTGGTAAGCCTGGCGGCCTTTCCACCATTTATCGCGCTCGTTATCGCACTCAATATAATGCACTAAACCGGTGCCTTTTTTTACCGTATTTTTAGGGTCGGCTGTCCAGCGGATACTGGTATCTACGCTTAGTGTTGATGAGCTTACTGATGAATTACCACCATACCTTGCCGCATACTGGTAGGCCACTTTAGCCTGAAGGATGTAGGAGTTAGGGTCGGTAAAATCGCTGCCATAAGGCACAGGCACATTCTCCGAATCCTGTTGGCCTGATGGGTAGGTGGCAATCATCCAGTCGGGCATCGTTTTAATATCGCCCAATACGGTAATATTGTTAGCGTTGCAGGCCTGGTACATGGCATCGTAGTTCCAGCCGCCGCTATGCACGGGGTTAAAGGTGTACATGCCCTGTGTCGACTCCAGTTTATTCCAGTCGAGGTAATGCCTTACTTGTGTAAAGGATTCGACGGCGGCAAGCAGCGTTGGGCTCACTACCAGCGGACTATTCGGATCCTCAAAATTCCATTCAAAAGCATTTATGCCAAAGTACTGGTTAAGCGGATAGCTTTTTTGCACCAAAGGCGTAGCTGCAGGTGGGGCTATATAATGCCCATAAAACTCTATCTCGGTAGGGAACTGGTACCAGCAATTCAGCACAATGAATTTCACATTCTTCATGGGCGTGGTGAGCAGTTTGGAGGTATCGCCAGGGCGCGGACCGTCCCACGTCATATATCCACCGCCGGAATAAGTGCCAATTACGGTACGTGTACCCGTACTGTCAATAACCGAAACGGTAAGTGGGTATGGCCCGAGCGAGCCTTCGTAATTATAAAAACGCATGCTGGTAAGGTCAATCTTCTCGCCGGGCATTACAGGGTAATAAGCATCATAATTAGTTACCAGCTTTCCCCAGCCGGTATTAACCATATCGGTGAGGTCGCCATCAAATAGTCCCCCTAACCCACCGCTGGCATTGGTTAGTTGGAACCAGCGGGTGGTATCAATAGGGATCTTCACAATTTGGTTGGTATCAACAGGGGTAACAGGCGGTGTAACAGCAGCAACAGTATCGGGGTAACCGAAAATATCAACCTTTTGGGGGATATTGTTGCTAAACTTATGGATGATGATAGCATCAGCCTCAACAGGTGTGGCTAATGTAAAGCCATCCCAAACCATGTAAGCCGGGCCGGTAAAGGTACCCAGGAAGGTTTTGGTAGTGCCGTTAAGCGCGTAAATAGAATCGGGCGCATCGGTAAAAACGCCCTCATAATCATAAAAAGAAAACCGGGTAATTTTGCTGCGCTGTGTTAACTTAAGGGTAACATCAACCCAAACAAAATTGTTGAGCCAAACCTCCTGTACCAGCGAGTCGACATTATCATTCAGCCAGGGCGAATAGTCCATGCCGGTGTTAATACTTGAGGTTATGGAGTTAAATTTAATACGTTGTTCCGTTTGGGAAAAGCAGTTTAAGCTATAAAGGCACAATATTAAGGCGATGCAAACAGGCAGGGTAATTACAAATTTAGGGTAAAGTATCTTCATATTCTATATTCAGCAGCAACCATAACGCCTATTAAATACGGGTTGAAATAAACCAACAGTTAATAACAATACACCGTATTACGAAAACAAATCAAGAATGTTACAGTTATTTCCGTTCATTTTTATTCATTAATTAAACCAGGCATAAACCTTAGAGAATTAGTGAGCAAACAACCCCTAACCACAATTATTATTGCTTTTATTTGCTATACTTGTTAAGCATGAAGCGTTTACTAACCAACTTAACCTTCCAGGTTATTATAGCCATAATACTGGGTATTATTGTGGGCATCTTTTTTAAGGGATTTGCCCCTACCGCGCAAACTATCAGCAAAACATTTATTAACATGATAACCATGCTGATAGCCCCTATTATATTCTTCACCATTGTGCAGGGCATAGCAGGTATGCAGGATATGAAAAAGGTAGGTCGCGTAGGCGGCAAGGCGCTGCTGTACTTTGAAATAGTTACCTCGTTTGCATTAATTATTGGCATTACAGTGGCTAATATTTTACAGCCGGGAGCAAACTTCATCAATCACCCAGCAGTAAATGCGGCTGCAAAAATCGCCGACTACGAAAAGGCTGCCGCCGATATGAAGTGGGGCGACTTTTTCGCGCACATTGTACCGGGCAACATATTTGATGCTTTTGCCAAAGGCGATATCCTGCAGATCCTCTTCTTCGCTATACTTTTTGGCTATGGATTGAGTAAGATGGGCGACAGCGGTAAGGTGATTGTTGATGGTATTGATAAGCTATCCAAAGTATTCTTCAACATTATGAAAGTGGTAATGCTGGTAGCCCCGATAGGCGCTTTCAGTGGGATGGCGTATACAGTGGGCACTTACGGCGTGAGTACACTTAAACCCATGTTGAACCTGATGGGTTCGGTTTATTTAACTATGTTCCTGTTTGTTTTTGTGGTGCTGAATATCATTTGCCGTATCTACAAGTTCAGTTTATGGTATTATCTTAAATTTATAAAAGAGGAAATATTAATTGTATTGGGTACCTCCTCATCAGAATCGGCATTGCCAAGCATGATGGAGAAGATGGAAAAATTCGGCTGCTCAAAATCGGTGGTGGGTTTGGTTATCCCTACGGGGTATTCTTTTAATTTGGATGGCACCACCATCTATTTATCAATGGCAGTTATATTCCTGGCACAGGTATTCCGCATCCCCTTATCTATTGAGCAGGAACTGGTGATCATCGGCATACTGATGCTTACCTCAAAAGGGGCAGCTGCGGTTACTGGTGGTGGCTTTATTGTACTTACCTCAACGCTTACCGCTATAAAGATAATTCCGGTTGAAGGTGTGGCGATATTGCTGGGTGTGGATAGGTTTATGTCGGAAGCAAGGGCGATAACCAATCTTATCGGTAATGGTATTGCCACCATTGTGATAGCGAAGAGCGAGGGGGAATTTACTGAAGGAGGTGAAAGCTTAAAGGCGAAAGGATAAAGGAACGGTTCATTAGTTCACTGGTTCATTAGTTCATTGGTGCACGGACGGGATAGGAATGTTCGGTTTGTTACGGCAGGTGTCGTATATAAAAACGGACGAACGGGTAAACAATTCATCATCACCCGTCATCCCATTCGCTGTTAGCGGATCGGGAACTCATCATAACAGTAGCCAGCATGATGATCACTCATCTTGTGGGGTGCTGAAACAAGTTCAACATTACGGTTTAGAGAAAAAATATTTATATTACAATAATGAAATTCATAAAATCACTGATCCTACTGTTATTACTCAGCACTGCTACCACATTCGCGCAAACAGATACAAAGCTTACCAAAAAGCTAAATGACCTAACAAAAGACTTCCACGGGCAGGTGGGCATCTACATACAAAATCTTAAAACAGGTAAAACTGCTCAGATTAATGCTGATACGCTATTCCCTACTGCCAGTATGATAAAGGTGAGCATTCTGTGCGGCCTGATGGATAAAATACAAAAAGGCGAACTCGATTACCATCAGAACCTGGTATTTAAGGACTCATTACGCTATGATACGGGTGATATCCTCGGTTCAGTAAAGGATAATGATACCATCGCGTTAAGTAAAGTAGCCATGCTGATGATCACCATGAGCGATAATACCGCCAGCCTGTGGCTGCAAAAACTGGTAACGGGCGAATACATCAATAACTGGCTGCAGCAAAATGGCTTCGATAATATGCGGGTGAACTCCCGTGTAAAGGGACGTGAGAAAATCCGGAACATATACGGCTGGGGCGTAACCACACCGCGCGAAATGTGTAAGCTGTTCACGATGATCCGCCAGGGCAAAGCGGTGAGCCCGGCAGCCAGCGAGCGCATTTACCGCAACCTGTCGCATATTTATTGGGATGATAATGCCATATCGCAGGTACCGCCTTATATACAAACCGCCAGTAAGCAGGGTTTTGTTGATGCATCCCGATCTGAAACGGTAGTAGTAAGTGCCCCGCATGGCGATTATGTGTTCAGCATTATTACCAACCATCAAAAAGATACCAGCTACAAGCACAACAATGAAGCATTTATATTGATACGCAATGTATCGGCCCTGTTATGGCATTATTTCGAGCCTGATGATAAATGGCAGCAGCCGGTAGGATATGATAAATTTATGAATGTGGATAGCGAGTGATTAATTCATGCTTATCCCTTCCGCAAACCGCCTATAACCGGGAAAACTGCCAAAATATTATCTAACTGGCGTACTATAGGCATTATTTGAGTTTGGTCAGGATGCAAATTAAATTTAAGCGTAATTTCCTCAGCACCAGGATCAAACATTAAAATACAATATGTTTCAAAATGTCCCGCGCCATCTCCTTTCATATTAATACTTAAATATCTGTCAATATCTTCAAACTTAGCCAGACCAGTTAAATTGTCATAGATGGTTCTTAATTCTTTTCTGAAGAATTGAAAATCAATGATTCTTAGTTGCACGTTATAGGTTCCGGTAAAAGGGCCTGCTTTAACCTTAATTGTTGCATCCACCCAATTATTATCCCAATTATCCGCAGCATCGGGATAGCTCTTTCGTAAAACAGTTACGCGAATAAAGTTTTTTGTATCAGACAATTCAAAAAAAGGTGCTTCTTCATCCATTTAATAAAGATATTATAAATATTGTCCCCTGAAATATTTAATAACAATAGGATAAATTAGCTAAACTTTTAATTCCGTTATCAGTTGTTTAAGCATCAAACATTATTACTATGCCTGTAACCAATATCTGCCCGAAAAAATGGCCCGAACTCGCTTTTGAAAGCCTGAAAGATACCCTTGCCACCGTACAACTATGGACGCAGATAGTCGGCAAGATCAGGCTGATTAAAACGCCCTGGATAAACCATAGCTGGCACGTTACGCTCTATGTTTCGCCACGGGGTTTAACTACCGGCAGCATCCCCTATGATGGAGGCAATTTCCAGCTGGATTTTGATTTTGTGGCGCATGAACTCGTTATTATTTCAAGTAACGGCAAAACTGAGAAATTAAGTCTTTCTCCGCGTACAGTAGCCAGTTTTTATGCTGAATTGTTTGAGAAACTAAACGCTATGGGTATTGAGGCAAAAATCTATGCCAAACCAAATGAGCTTGACCCTGCCATACCTTTTGCTGACGATGAGCTGCATAAAAGCTATGACGCCGTGCAAATGAACTTGTACTGGCAGGCGCTGGTGAATATCAATTCGGTATTTACAAAATTCAGGGCCGAGTTTACGGGCAAGTGCAGCCCGGTTCACCTTTTTTGGGGCGCTTTCGACCTGGCAGTAACCCGCTTCTCGGGTCGCGAAGCACCTTTGCATCCCGGAGGCTCACCCAATATGCCCGATAAAGTAATGCAGGAGGCCTATTCGCACGAAGTGAGCAGCGCAGGCTTTTGGGGTGGCAGTGAACAGTTTCCGCACCCGGCATTTTATGCCTATTGCTACCCTACCCCGGCCGATTTCGGCGAGCAGATTATCGCGCCATCTGAAGCATTTTACAGTAATGAAATGGGCGAGTTTTTCCTATTGTACGAGGTAGTGCAACGCTCCGAAAATCCTGAAGCTAAGTTGTTGCAATTCCTGCGGTCAACCTATATCGCGGCAGCAAAAACCGGTAATTGGGATAGTAAGTTGCAGTGCGATTTAACGGGGTATGAGAAGTAATTCACTGGTTTCAGTTTGTAAAGAAGCCTACGGATAACGATGCTTGTTTGCAAACAGAATGATTTTTCAGTTTGCAACTGAGAATGCTGGTTACCTATCGCTCGCAGCCGCTCATTGCCGCGGAGGCTACTACTTTTGTCTTGATACAAAAGGTAGCAAAACCCGACCGTAGGAAGCTCATGAATACCTATTAAAAACAAATAATAATATGAATAAATCAAGTCAGTCAAAATGCTTCTTTGCCGCATTAGGCCTTCCCTACAAATCACGCAAAACCTGGGCTGCTATATTTTTACTCTGCTGTCGCTATGCGCTTAGCCTCTGCCCTTCTGTAAAAATCTGCTATGCCCTGCAATTACGCACAAGGCCACCATCGTTTTGCCTGCTTTCGCCCGAAGCTGTTCTACTGACGGGGAAGGAAGAAACTATATTAGTGTATCAATTTTAAGAACAACGCAATCAAAAGCGGGTAAAGGCCCGACAAAAAGCGCGGGCATGGGTGTTTTGCCAGTGGGCGGAAGGATCTTTTTGTCTTGACTTTTTGTTTCTTTTGTGTCAAGACAAAAGAAATAGGGCTCCGCGCCTATGAGCGGCTTCAAGCGATGTTCACGCCAGCTAAATAGCGCTGCTGGTCATATCCTTTCCCACATAAATCATATAAAAACCATAGCAGCTTGTAGCAATGGCAACGCCGATGCCTAAAAAAGCAAAAATGGTGGCTTCGGGAGCAATATCATATATAGTAGCTATAATGGCCGAAAGCGCTACAATGCAGGTCCAGGTGGCGAGGTAATAATCAATAGTGCGCTTAAATATGCTGGCCATTGGATAAAAATGCAGGCCGACAATCATGGCAATGGCGGGTATAACAAAATTACCTTTTTGAAAATACACCAGTATACCAGCTACAATAGGTATTATGATACCCTCAGCACCAAATATTACGCCATACCATATGCTTAGTCTTTTGCCTTCGGCCTTGTCTTTTTCATTGGTGGGTGCGGTAAAGTATTTGGATAGGGTGAACATCTTTATCCCATAAATTATAAATGAGATGCTGATGATGCCAAATACCACCAATATAATCCAATGCCCTGTGCCGGTCAACCCGCCGGATGCAATACCCGCCCATGCCATCGTAAACAGGGCCATTAATAGCAAGCCGCCACCAATACTCTTTATTACAATTTTAGGGATGTGTGCTTTTTGTGGCTGCATAATAATGGTTTGGGTTAAATGTATGTTACTGTTGGATAAAAATGGATTGGGTTTGTTACAGAAGATCACCAAGAGTTCATAATTATGATGTCATTGCGAGGAGGAACGACGCGGCAACCTCGTCGCACGAATATCGAATGCGACTAGGTTGCCACGCTATCGCTCGCAATGACACTGATCAACGGAAGCACACAACTATCATAATTAACTACCAAACTAATAGGGGATTTTACTAATTTCGCAAGCTCATACGCGTAAATCAAAACATGGATTATCAATTTAAAGATATAGAGCAAAAGTGGCAGCAGTTTTGGGCCAAAAATGGAACATTTAAGGCCGAAGATAACAGCACCAAACCTAAGTATTATGTACTGGATATGTTCCCTTATCCTTCGGGAGCGGGGTTGCATGTGGGGCATCCGCTGGGCTATATTGCTTCTGATATTTTTGCACGCTACAAACGCCTTAAAGGCTTTAACGTGCTGCACCCTATGGGTTATGATTCCTTTGGTTTACCGGCCGAACAGTATGCCATACAAACCGGTCAGCACCCTGCCTTAACTACCGAGGCTAACATTGCTACGTACCGCCGTCAGCTTGATCAGATCGGTTTTTCATTCGATTGGAGTCGTGAGGTACGCACCAGTTCGCCGGGGTATTATAAGTGGACACAGTGGATCTTTATGCAGTTGTTCAACTCGTGGTATAACAAAGCTGCCGACAAAGCGGAAGGAATTGATAAGCTGATCGCGCATTTTGAGCAGAACGGTTCAGCAGGCATAAACGCGGTGAGCGATGAGGAAATTTTATCTTTTTCTGCGGATGAATGGAAGGCGCTAAGTCATGACGAGCAGCAGGCCGAGCTATTAAAATACCGTATAACCTACTTGCGCGAAAGTACCGTAAACTGGTGCCCTGCATTAGGTACCGTATTGGCTAACGACGAGGTAAAAGACGGCTTTAGCGAGCGCGGCGGCTACCCTGTTGAGCAAAAGAAAATGATGCAATGGAGCATGCGCATAACCGCCTATGCACAGCGTTTACTGGAGGGTTTGGACAAGATCGACTGGCCCGAGCCATTAAAGGAAATGCAACGCAACTGGATAGGTAAAAGCGTTGGTGCGAGCGTTAGGTTCCCAATTGACAAGTCAGCCCACAATGCACAGCTTGCAA
>JAMFSA010000197.1 GCA_026225055.1 Mucilaginibacter xinganensis
AAAACGACCGTCGCGAGGTGCGCGTGCGTCTGCCACTACGATGTAGTAAAAAGGTTTTCCTTTTTTACCGTGTCTCTGTAGTCTGATCTTAGTTGCCATTTCTTAATATTTTTATGTGTTCAACATTGCCCCCGGAGTTTATTTCAGCGGGGATGCAAAGGTAAACAAAATAATAACATATTAAAATGCTTATAATTAAATAATTATAGATGGATAAAATCCGTCGCATTTTTTGGAAATTTATGCTAATATTAAATCATGAACAAGAAACAACGCATAGCCATTGATATGGACGAGGTGATGGCCGATACCATCGATAAATTTATCACACTTTACAAACGTGAGCATAACCTTGAAGTTTTATTGGAGAACATGCACGGCAAGGAGTTTGCCCTGATGCTGCCGGAGGAATTAATAGGCACCAACCGTAAATATGTTAACGAGCCGGGCTTTTTCAGGGATATACCGGTAATGCCCGATAGCCAGCGGGTGATAAAAGAGCTTAGCGAAAAATATGAGGTGTTTGTTGTGTCGGCAGCTATGGAATTCAGAAATTCACTGATAGATAAACTGGACTGGCTGAATGAGCATTTCCCCTTTATATCATGGACGCACATTATGTTTTGCGGACTGAAGATTGTTAATGTTGATATATTTATTGATGACCGGATCCGCAATTTTGCTGATTTTGACGGTCGCAAGCTATTATACTCATCGCCCCATAACCTGCTGATAAACGATTATGAGCGTGTAGATAACTGGCAGCAGGTTGCCGATAAATTATTGTAATTATTAATTACAATATTAACTAACTTTATAGCTCAACCAAGCTATCATTATAATATGCTCAATCATATACTTGCAGCGCTAAATGATTGTGCCTTAGCCTATAATATGGGTGAGGGGGCGTATACGTTTGTTAGCAAAGGTATAGATGACCTTACCGGATATACTATTGATGCTTTTAAGCAGGATGCAGGGCTATGGCAACGGATTGTTGATCCGCGGGATAGGGAACAGGTACAAACAGCCACCAGCCTGTTAAAAGAAGGTGATACGATTAATCTCTCCTATCGCATCGTCACAACATCGGGCAAAAAATGGGTAAAGGAAAACAGGAGCCTGTTTACTGATGAGCAAACAGGTCAGCTAATTTTGCTCAGCGTTGTTAAAGATACCCAGCGCGAGGAGGAAGAAAAGTATAACCAGGAGCAATCAATAGATGGCTACAGCATCCTTTTTGATAATAACCCCAACCCCATGTGGATATACGAATTGAGTACGCTTCGTATATTAAAGGCTAATAATGCAGCAATAAAAATTTACGGATACACGGAAGATGAGTTCCTGACCATGACCGTTAACGATGTGCTTCCCGAAGTTGAACGCGAACGGCTTCCTGATTTTTTCAATGAAAACGGCCTTGCAAAAGCCGAATTTTATGGTTTTAACCATTGGGGAATTTGGAAACACGTAAATAAAAATGGCGAGATTATTTTTGCCGATGTAAACGGCGATAGCATACGGTATAAAAATAATGATTGCCGCATAATAGTAGCTACTAATGTTACCGAAAAAATACGCTCGCAGGAAGATTTGAAACTGCGCGAACAATTTCTGAACTCGCTCATCGATTCGCAAACCAATTTCCTGGTGCGGATTGATATCAATGGCGACCACACGTATGTAAATAAGCAGTTCCTGAAAACATTTGGTTACACCCCTGATGAGATCATAGGTAAACACTTCACCAAAACATCTGTATTTGAAGAAGAAGAGCTGTGCCGGAATGCATTTGTTTACTGCATAAGCCATCCGGGTGAAGTGATCACGATTTCACCCAAAAAAGTAGGCAAAAAAGGCGACATACATGATACCGAATGGGAATTTATTGCCATTACAGACGAAAATAAGCAGGTTATAGGGGTACAGGGAGTTGGACAGGATGTAAGTGAACGTAATAATGCCCAAAAGGAAATCACCTGGACAAAAAACAATCTTGAAGCACTGATCAATAATACGGAAGATTTAATATGGTCGATAGACCGGAATAATAAATACCTGTATATGAACCAGGCTTTTAAAGACACCTATTTTAGGCTTACCGGCACTATTCCAGTTAAAGGTGATAGCATTTATCATGAAGGTGGGTTCGATTATAACAACCTTGAAAAATGGCATGATTTATATAAACCTGCCTTTAACGGAACCCGGTATGTTGCTATTGATGAAACTATTGATCGTGTAACAAACGAAGTTATATTTGCCGAAGTAAGTTTTAACCCCATTTATAACTCCGAAGGCGAAATTACCGGGGTTGGCTGTTTTGCCCGCAATATAACCGAGCGTATAAAGAATAACAAAGCCATTTCCGATCAGAATGAGCGCTTACAAAATATTGCCTCTATCAGTTCGCATGAGCTGCGCAAGCCGGTGGCAACCATGCTCGGGCTGATAAATATTATTGATAAGGAAGATTTTTATAACCCGGACAACAAAGAGATCATAGAGCACCTGCTAACCGTAGGCTGCGAAATTGACGATGTTATCCGCTTAATTGTTGATAGCTCATTCACCTCCAATCTGCCGGAGAACTAATTGTTATCAGCATTAAACCCCTGCAGGCGATATACATTTATATTAGGCGAATTGCCGTTAATCTGCTTTATTACACCCATAGCTTCGGAGGTGTCAAATCTGTCGTAATAGGTTATAGTAACATTGCCAACTGCTTTTAATTTGCCAATATTATCAAAGCCATCGTATTTATCGTAATAGGTTATTTTGGTGTTGCCAATTGCTTTCAGTCTACCAGGGTTATCGGGCCCGTCAAACCTGTCGTAATAAGTAAATATCAGTTTATCTATTGATTTTAGCTTTCCTATATTATCAGGACCATCGTATTGGTCATAATAAGTAACAGCTATATCACCAATGGCTTTTAGCTTACCTATATTATTCGGTCCATCAAATTGATCATAATAAGTAACGGCTATATCACCAGCGGGTTGCCCGCCAATATTAGGGTCGATAATTATTTTGCCGCGCATGCTAACGCAAATATTGGTGTTATTCGCAGCTATATCTACCGAACTAACGATTGCCTTATTGTTTGAGGCGTTAATGTTTATTTTGTACCTGCCCTGCGCGTTGCATATATAAGTTACGCTAAATATTAATGCCAGCAGGATGAAAAGTTTGCGTATCATTTTTATAGGTTTTAGGGTGACGGGTATACTCAGTTATTAAGGTCAATTATAAAAATTGGAGTATAATAATTATAGAAGGTTTAGTGGATAACCTAAAGATTTGTTCGAGTAGCATCATTAATGTTTGGAAAGAAGTTTTTCTAAAATTTGAGCGTGGGGCCACCCTGAGCAATGCTATTAAGTTAAGAGGCAGCAAATGCACCGTAGGTGCAAAATGTTGGTACAAAGGAAAAATATAAAATCTATAGCGTGCCGTCAGGTACGCAACTTCGCCGGTTTCGTACCTAACGGCACGAATTTTTAGATCGTTTTTTCTGCTACCGACATTTAACACCTACGGCGTTCCTTAACTTAATGACATTGCACACTGAGGCACTCGAAGGTTAAACGTAAAGGCCTTTACTCACATGCTTCGAGTGCTTCAGCATGCCCCCCTTATTTATCTTCCGTACATCGATGAGGTTACGCTACCCACACATCTCCCAAATCTTAACCGCCTCAACCGCTTCCTTCACATCATGCACCCGCAAAATGTTAGCGCCTTTGGTAAGTGCTATGGCATTTAAGGCGGTTGTGCCGTTTAATGCTTCGGCAGCAGTTATGCCCAGGGTTTTGTAGATCATATTTTTGCGGGAGATGCCTACTAATACAGGCAATTGCAATGGGTTAAAATCCTGCAGGCGTTTCATCAGCGTATAACTGTGCTCCGTTTTTTTAGCAAAGCCGAAGCCGGGATCCAGGATCACATCCTTTACACCAAGTTGTTTCAACCGGTGGTATTTATCCGTAAAATAATCAAATACCTCGTTAAACACATCTTCATATTGCGCCTGTTGGTTCATGTTTTGGGGCGTACCTTTCATGTGCATTAAAATATAGGGTACCTGCAGGCGTGCTACCGTGGTAAACATACCGGCATCCAGCTCCCCGCCGCCAATATCATTAATTATGTGCGCCCCGGCCTTTATAGCTGCCTCTGCTACCTGGGCACGAAAGGTATCTATCGACAAAACTGCATCCGGGAAGGTATTTGCAATAGCCTCAACTGCAGGCAATAACCTGTCCAATTCCTCCTGGATAGAAATATCCTCGGCTCCCGGGCGTGATGAGTAAGCGCCTATATCTAAAAAGGCAGCGCCATCAGTCAACATTTTTTCTGCCTGTCGCAGGGCCGAAGCTGTATCCTGCTTGCGGCTATCGGCATAAAAAGAATCGGGCGTAAGGTTAATTATACCCATTACTTTGGGCGTAGTAAGATCTATGAGTTTACCGCCTGCATTCAGGGTTGCCTTTTTATGAAAAAACGTATCTTTAGCCACTGAATTTTTTGTTGTAAGGTTGAAATATTTTGCGGGTGTAATTTACTTTATATCTTTAGAAAAAGGAAAACCTGCAACATACAACCCATAACATTCAAAGTGAATAATACATCAACCGAATACGACGCAGTAATTAACACCTGTAAAGGGCTGTTCATAAAAAAAACCCACGACTACGGCACTGCCTGGCGCATATTACGCCCAGCATCAATAACCGACCAGATATTTATCAAGGCGCAGCGCATCCGCACGCTTGAGGAGAAAAAGGTATCAAAGGTTGATGAGGATATCACCAGCGAATATATAGGCATTGTAAATTATTGTGTTATGGCTATGCTGCAACTGGAATGCGGCCCCGAAACACCTGTTGAACTACCGGCTGATGAGGTGAGCATATTGTATGATGAAAAGGTAAAGGAAACAAAAGACCTGATGCTGGCCAAAAACCATGATTACGGCGAGGCCTGGCGCGATATGCGCATTAGTTCATTAACTGATCTTATTTTGATGAAGATATTACGCGTAAAACAGATTGAAGACAATAAGGGGCTCACACTGGCATCAGAAGGTATTAAAGCCAACTACCAGGATATGCTCAACTATGCCGTTTTCGCGTTAATAAAACTAACCCCCTAATCGCCGCTATAAGGCTGATTGATATGGCAAAAAGAAGAACAAAACAAAAATATGCAGCTGCCCCGACGTGGGTGTGGATACCCAGGTTGCTGGTTGGCCTGCTTTTTATTTTTTCAGGCTTAATAAAAGCGAATGATCCGCTGGGTTTTTCCTACAAATTGCAGGAATACTTTGAGGTGTTTCATATTACTTTTTTAGATGGCCTTGCGCTTACTTTAGCCGTGTTTTTGTGCGCTATGGAAATGATACTGGGTTTTGCCCTGCTTATTGGCGTGCGCGGTAAACAGGTGGCCTGGGGCTTATTGCTGATCATTATCTTTTTCGCATTCCTTACCTTTTACTCGGCATACTTTAAAGTGGTGCAAACCTGCGGCTGTTTTGGCGATGCCATAGTGCTTACCCCATGGCAATCATTCAGCAAGGATCTGGTTTTATTGCTGCTGATATTGCTATTGTTTAAGCATCGCTTAGGTATCCGGCCTATATTTTCACCAAAAACAAGTGACCGGCTTTTACTGGCCGCTGTAATATTATCAGTTGGTGTGGGCTTATATACCTACAACTTTTTACCGGTGCTTGATTTTCTGCCATATAAAGTTGGCGCCAATATTCCTGCCGAAATGAAAACCCCGCCGGGTGCGCAGCCTGATGAGTTTGAACAAACCTATCACCTGCAAAACAAGGCAACACATGCTACCAAAACCATGACCGATAAGGAGTACATCAAAAGCAATATCTGGAAGGATAATAACTGGGAAATTGTTGGTCAGCCGGAATCAAAGCTGATAAAAAAAGGTTTTACGCCCAAGATACAGGACCTTACCATAAATGATGCTCAACGTAATGATTACACCAATGAGTTACTGAGCAATCCATACTACAGCCTGGTTATAGTAGCCTGGGATTTGAACGATGCCGATGCGGAAGCCATTAATCGCATAAACGCTACAGCATTAGATCTTACCCGCAATTATAACATACGCACCATATTACTTACCTCAAGCCCGGCACGGAGCGCCGAAACATATGCCAAGCAGCACCATTTGGTAAGCGAAATATTTTATGTAGATGAAGTGCCGCTTAAAGAAATGGTGCGCGCCAACCCAGGTGTGTTGTTACTAAAAAATGGTGTAATCATCAACAAATGGCATTATCATTCATTACCAAAGTATGATGATTTGGTAAAACAATATTTGCAGAAACAATAACATGGGCCTGATATTTTTTGTAGGATTTATGGGCTGCGGCAAAACCACCTGGAGCCGCAAATTAGCCGCTAAACTGGGGTACGAGTTTATCGATCTCGACCTCGTGCTTGAAGAACAAGCCGGCATGAGCATAGCCGAATATTTTTCAAGTTTTGGCGAAGAATCATTCCGCGAGCTGGAATCAGCAGTGTTAAAGCAAACTAAATATCCCGAAAACGCGGTGGTATCCACAGGCGGTGGCCTGCCCTGCTTTTTTGATCACATGGAATGGATGAACACGAACGGCAAAACAGTATACATCAAACTATCGCCCAAAACCCTTGCCGACAGGCTGGAGAATGGTAAAGCCAAACGCCCCCTGCTGCGCGATAAGCATGGCGATGAACTGATAGCATTTATAACCGATAAACTGGCCGAGCGTGAGGATTTTTACCTTAAAGCCGCCCTTATAGCCGATGGGCTGCATATGAGCCCGGAGTATTTGGAAGAATTGGTAAGAGATAAATAAGTTTGTCATTGCGATCCGCTGGAAGCGGAGTGGCAACCTCGTCGCTTGCATAGTAAACGCGACGAGATTGCTTCGTCGTTTCTCCTAGCAATTACAATATTCCATCTAAAATAATTTCCCTGAAAACTATCGGCCAATTGCATTGTTGAACCCTTTATGGACCACAATGTATATTTATTAGCCACCGACCCGAAGAACTCTTGCAGGGATGTTATCCACTCAAGGGATACCGCCTTAAAGATCAGAGTTTTTTGTTTGAGCGATGAGCGATTCAGTCCGCATGAGAACGAGATACAGTTGTATGGTTATGCCAATAGTAAATTATATGCTTTTGAAACCATTAACATTATAGCAGAGGATGCGCTTGATGTAGTAGGAGCCATACAATGGTATGCTGATTATATAGGCTTCCCAGAAATGGAAATTCTCCCCGACGACCCCCGCCCGGGCCAAAATATAGCGATGTGAGCAGATTTTAGCTATAGTGATAACATTTAACCCACTTAAAATCAAATCTATATAAAAAAGTTAAAATATTTTTTGAACAATAGGCGAATGCTCCTATATTTGCAGTCCCAAAACAAGGGGAACAAAAATAAAGGGAGTTTAGCTCAGCTGGTTCAGAGCATCTGCCTTACAAGCAGAGGGTCACTGGTTCGAACCCAGTAACTCCCACCAAGCCTAACAGAAATGTTAGGCTTTTTTGTTATTAATTTTTTTTAAAAAAAGAATACATTCTTTTTTCTCCAACACTTGTTAAATATTATGTTGGCTCCTGAGAGGGCATCGATAAACGGCTTAAAAAGCACAATACCAGTCATTCAGGATTTACAGGCAAAGTGGGTGATTGGACTATTAAATTGACTGAGGAATCCGTAGAGTAAATCAGCAGCATTTAAACTTGAGAAACAAATAAAATCCTGGAAAAGCAGAAAGATGATTGAAAATCTATACTTTAATCGCCTGAGCCTTACGCAAAAGGCTTCAAAGTTGTAACAACTTTGAGTACAGCCATATATAGCTCACGCCAGCTTCTTGTTAAGCATACTAACAGGTCGCCTCTTTGATGCTATTTTCTGTCAGACCTTTTGCGTTACTCGTAAGACGGTTAGTCAATTAAATACGTTAAATAATGTATTAGTAACTTTTTGGGGAAATTTCAAAATTAAAATTTACAATTGTAATAATCTTACTAACGAAATATATCATAAACTAACTAAGTTAAATCAAGTAGAAGTAACGTCTAAATCAATTCTCAATAACAGAAATAGCTTATTAATAAAATAAGGGAAATTTGGCTGAATTAGATAAAATACTAATGCACATTTTTAAAGATCCTAAGATCCTTTTATCTTTATTAAGAACTTATATTCCATTGAAGCATAAAAGTATTGCTAATTAGTTAACGAATGCTTTTTTGTGAAAGATAATACTATTACGTTTAAATGCATCCCTAAAAGCCTGATCGAAAACAAATGAAACAATATACAATAAGACAGTTAAACGAGGATTCAAATAATTTAGCGAAGCTAAATATCAATAATGAACATCATAAAACTGTAAGTCTAAAAAAAATCAGTAATGAGAAACTAACGGTAGTATCGTTATTTTCTGGCAGTGGTGGCTTAGATTTGGGTTTTTTAGCCACAAATAACTTTGATATAATATTTGCAAACGATTTCAATAAGGACGCGTGTAAGACATACGCTCATAATATTGGGAACCACATTATATGTGATGACATTTCGAATCTCAAAGATTTACCTCAGACAGATATTATGATTGGTGGTCCTCCATGCCAAGGCTTCTCAACAGGGAATCCAGGAAGGTCTTTTGACGATCCAAGAAACCAGTTATTTAAAGAGTATGCAAGAATTATAAACCAGGGTAAGCCAAAGCTATTCCTTATGGAAAATGTCTCTGGAATGACCACTATGCAAAATGGAAAAGCTTTTGAATTAATAAAAAAGGAATTAGCTGAATGTGGATATATAATTTATGATAAAATATTGAATGCTAAAGATTTTGGCGTTCCACAAAATAGAAGAAGAGTTTTTATAATAGGAGTAAGAGAAGATATTAAAGCAAAGTTTCACTTTCCAGATTCGATAGTTGAGGGTCAGAATTACAATACTATTCGTGATACAATAATAAACAAATCAATTCCCGACAACGACCCGAACCATATTGTTGGTAAATTAACAGAGTTAAATAAAGTTAGATTAAAATTTATACCGCAGGGAGGTTCAATGAAAGACTGTCCTCCAAATTTAAGAAATCATAGTGACCTCAAGCGGGCTATGAGAAGATTAGATTTGGATAATGTAAGTTACACCATAGTTCATAATAATTGTGACCATTATTATCATCCAACTGAGGATAGACGAATCACAATAAGAGAGATGGCAAGAATTCAGCAGTATCCTGATAACCACGTGTTTTTTGGAAGTAAATCTGAACAGTCAAAACAAGTTGGGAATAGTGTGCCTATTGGGTTAGGTAAGGTAATGGCCGAAGCGATTTTAAAGTTTTTTAAGGAAAACAACCTATAATACATGACTTTAATAAATATCAATAACACTCTTATCGAAGCAGAAGTTATTGTAGATAAAAAAACTATAAATGACGAAACAATACTTCAAATCAGGAAAAATGGGAGCGGTGCTCCTAAGCATCATATTTTTGTAAAAACACCTTACTATCCAATATTAAAAAAATATTTCCCCAATCTATTCAATACAGTGGGTCAACCCCAAACGGGTGTGAAGGAAATAGTAAAAAACTATTTTAAGATTAGTTCTTTGATAAATGAAGTTGAACGAATAAATTCTGTTATTGATATAAATAAGGAGCAACCAATAAATAAAGCTACATTATTAAACCAATTAAAAAGTCTTGCGGTTAGTCAAGGATTAGTAACAGAATTTTACTTACAATCAGACCTATCTTACGCAAATAACGGACTCGGTTTTAAAAATTGGCAATTGCAAGGTGGTACATCTTTCGGAACTGATATTCTTAAATTCTTTTTTCATAAAACTCAATTAAAAGTATATATTTTTGATAATAGCACTGAAAATTCAGCCTTTTGGGAGATTGATGAATCTTTAGTAGAAAGTTCAATTACGGCTATATCAGGTGCAAGTGTTTTACGAAATGACGAACCTGCAAAACAGATTATTTATTTTGGTGCTCCCGGTACAGGGAAATCTTATAAAGTTGCTGAGGTTTTAAAAGGTAAAGAACTCACAACTCAAAGAGTGACATTCTTCCCTGATTACGATTATAGTTCTTTTATAGGTGGCTATAAGCCCAAACAAGATGACAATGATAACATAGTTTACGGATTTGTTCCCCAAATATTTACAGATATGTATGTGCAAGCCTGGTTAAATCCTGAAAAGCACTATTATTTAGTAATCGAAGAAATAAATAGAGGGAATTGTGCAGAGATTTTTGGAGATGTCTTTCAGTTGTTGGATAGAAATCAAGACTATAAAGTTAGCCCTTCAAATGAATTGAAAATATATCTTTCTGAGGCGATGGGATTTGACCATGAAGGTTTAATTAATGGTTTAGTCCTTCCATTCAACTTAAGTATTTTAGCTACAATGAATACCTCAGACCAATCCTTATATCCGATGGACAGTGCTTTCAAACGACGTTGGGATTGGGAATACGTTCCAATAGACTACATAAAGAACGATGATAATAAGTCCTCCGCATTTATAATTAAAGTTGATGATGACTTTTCAGTGAATTGGATTGATTTTATTGAGGTGATTAATAAAAATAATATAATGGATAATCCAAACTTAGGAATGGATAAATGTATAGGTAATTATTTTATTAAACCCAAATCAGGCAATGAGATTCAAATCAAAGACTTTATAAATAAAGTAATTTTTTATTTGTGGAATGATGTTTTTAAAGATGAGGACAATACGGTTTTTGCGGATAAGACATCCTATGAATCTTTTTTTCCAGTTGAGACCAACGGTGTTGAACAGGTTAAGTTACTAATGCAAAGAATAGGCTTGGTAGGAAATTCCTAATTAGGTTTTACATGAAATTATTTATCGAAGGCGAAAAATATTCCATTGATATCCTTAAGGAGGCATTTGATGATACAAAGTTTTATAAAGAAATTGGAGGGGAAGGACTTATAACATCTGTTGGATACTATCGTTCTACCGAAAAAAATAATTTAGTTTTTTTGTTACCCAAAGTGTTTATGACTGACGAGGGTGAAACTATTTTCGGGTTATCAAAGATGAAAATCATTGATTTAGATATAGGCGGTTCTTTAACTCATAAAAATGAATATAACTGGATTAGACAGCTTTCTGTGCATTTCTACAATAGTCTCATTGAATATAGAAAACGGAAGTATGATCCCTCTATCTTACACCTAATAGAGACATTCGAACTTAATACCAATATCTCTGAATATGAATTTTCTTACCTGGACTTATATTTAAGCATTATTAATTTTTATAAAAAAAATAAGGATACAATATTATATAAGCATATAGATTTCATTTCGAATCAAGTTCGAAAACCAAAATGGGAAAGGACTATTAAGAAATCACTTCCTCTTGTGCTAAATAATAAACCAATATATATTGAAATTAATAATAAGAAGAAAACCCCTGATAAAGAGGAGCAATTAATTACTTATTTTTTATCTATTGTAAATCATTTTAACACGGAGCATCAGTTAAATTTAACTATTGATAAGGCCTATACACTCATTAAAGACAAAGCGTTCCAGACTTTTTGTAAAAGCGGTCTTAAAAAGCTGAGGAAAATAAAATATAAATATTTTAGTGATATTTTAAGACGAATGTATCGCCTTTGTGAGGTTTTTTTTAGCTATCATAATAGCAGTACTGTTAAAAAGAAACGAGATGAATTTTTAGCAGTTTCAAATTATAATCTTGTATTTGAAGATATGGTCGACAAGCTTTTCACCCAAAAAGTTTATACCAGTGAAACAAATGATGGATTTTCTATAGAAAAATTGAAAAACAATCCTGATGGTAAAATATTAGACCATATTTATGATTATTTATCGATTATTGACACAAGCGACATATTTTACATTGGTGATTCTAAGTACTATAAGTCTGGACACAAGGCGGGAACTCTTTCAAGGTATAAGCAACTCACTTACGCTAAAAATATTATTCAATTTAATATCGATTTGTTGAATGAAAATAAACTATCCCCCAACATTAGGTATCGGGATGATCTTACAGATGGCTATAATATTAGTCCAAATTTCTTTATATATGGTTATATTAATGAATTGAATGACTATTCCAATCACGATATAGCCGTCATAGACAAAGTAGTATCATCTTGTCATTATGGCAACAGATTATTTGACAGGGATACATTATTTATTCATCAATATAAGATAAACTTTCTGTTCGTACTTAAAGCTTACACAACTTTCGATTTTAATAGCTCCCAAATATTTCGTAAAGAAGTTAAAGAGAGATTTAGGAATCATTTCATTGATTATTTTGCTGATAAAGATGCTTGTATGTTTGAATTTTTTGAATTTGACGAAATTGATGACAAGGAAAAATTTATAGTAGAGAATTTCAGGGTTTTAGTTGGCAAATGTTACAATACTTTACATGGTAGGTTTTTACTTGCAAAACATCTTAACGACAACACAATAAATAAAACAATATTGAGCCATTTTTCACCTATTAATAACTTAAAAATTTACCTTATTAAACAGAGGGATCTAATAACGGCTTAGATGTTTATATCGCTCTAATGTAATTCACTACAAAATATACAACTGCTCAATAAACAACAGAATGGCTTCTCCTACACGCTTAGCGAAGGAGCACGCTGGTTGGAAAACCAGGTGCTTAAAATACTGCTCACGCTATCAATAAATAATGGCATTGAAAAGGGGTTAAAATCAATTATTAAAGGTGCAAGCTTATTGGTGATGGGGATTTAACAACTGCTTTTCCATTTGTATTGATGATATAAATAAGCCGTTCAATTAAGTTCCTGTCATATGCTGTAACACTCTTAAAAGTAAGGCGTCTTATCAATATGCCTTTTTACGCTGAATACCAGGTCCGCAGCCCGCTTTCGGGTTTTATTAAAAAACTGTGGACACTTGATAATTCCAATAGCCGACTGGAAACAGGAGAACGCGCCGTATTGCCTAATGGCTGTTTTACCATCGCTTTTATCACCGGCGAAGGCATACAGGTAAAAACACGGCTTACGGATACGCTGCTTACCCCCGGTGTTTATTTTGTTGGGCAGCTTACGGAGGCCATCAGCGTAAACCTGCTCCCTCATACCAAAGCCATTATGGTGCAGCTTTTTGCATGGTCACCCGCGCATTTTGGCACGGCCCCGATGTTGGATTATGCCGATCGGGTGCTGCCGCTCACAGACCCGGGGATCAATGTTGATGCACTTAATAACCCGGCAGTAGCCTTGGCAGTATATCGAGCTTTTGCAGGCCGTTTTCGCCACAACAAAAATACTTTTCTGATACAACAGGCATGTTTGTTACTGGCCGGCGCGGGCGGAGCACTTACCGTTGGCGAACTTGCCTCAAGGCTCGGTTGCTCAGAAAGGCAATTACAAAAACAGTTTAAACAACATGTGGGGCTTAGCCCTAAAGCGTTTGCTATCATTCTCAGACTTAGAAATGCAGTTGACGATATCGCTTATCCGAGACAGGCCCATGTGCTGCTTACCAGCCTTGCGCTTGAGAATAATTTTTACGACCAGGCGCATTTCATCAACACCTTTCAATCAATTATCGGGGTATCACCAGCCAAATTCGATAAAAAGGCTTATCTGCTGGCTTTCAAAAAATAAATACTGTTCGGGTTTTTCCAATTTATGCTGAGGGTAGCCGGCTAATTTTGCACATCACTGAAAAATTTTGGTTATGCTTTAGTGTTAATGAGTAGCCCCTTGCCAGGCAGGGGGCTTTTTTTATTGCTATAGTCGGAGACTATGTGCATAAGGGTTCGATGTCAGAGACATTGAACAGCAAATTTGAGTGTAATTGGGTATTGTTTAGTTTGATGTTGTCTGTTTTTTCCTGTATAACTTCCCCGCCTTTAATCTTACAGGGTTCTTTTTATCCAGCACATTAAAATAAAGGTAAAAATTACGTGACAATGTTTGCTCACTGTCGCTAATCACAAAAACATAGGTTGAATTATTTTTCCAATAGGAATCGTCAAACTCATATCCATTAGACTCATCATCCGGGTCGATGAGATAAAATTTTCCTGTGATTTCTTTTCCGTTTCTTGAAAAAGTATAATTTAAATCAAAAGAACATGAGCCATATGAAAATGAAAACAGTTGTGCCGACGATTTGCCATCAACCAACCAAAAGTACAAATCGTTATATGTGGCTGCTCCACACATACCCGGGGCATGACCACTTGTTTCATCCTCTAACAGCAGAATAAGAGAAGAATTATTTTGCAGGCGATAATCCGGTTTTAAATCAATTTTATCCCAATCTTCATTGTTAAAATCGGTTAGCGTTTGCGTTCCGATATGGTATCTTTCAGTTAGTGTTTGTTGAATAACCCCTCCGTATTCCTCCTCATAGCCTTCAATGGCCTCAGCTTTTATAATGTATTTTCCTGCCTTATAATTTCGGCGTGCTACGGTTTTAGTAAGCGACTCTAAAGATGGGCTGTAATAAGAAGTGTCGTTTAACAGCACAAAGGATGTATCCTTATGTTGATACGCGCCCGATTCAACCGTTAAAAAAGGTGATGTGGAATTGTTGTTATCGTCATCATTTTCCTTGTTATAAATATTAAAAAAACTAAGCTTATCTGTTAGAGTATCGTATTTTAAGAAAGGCCGGGGATATTTTCTGCCTTGCCTTATATCTGAAGTAAAACCAAATGAGCTGGTGTCTAAAACAGCTGTAGTAGTAATAGTGATTTCACTACTATCAGCTGGCATCGTATTAGTCGCATCGGTATTATCAGTATTATCTGGTGGGGTGCTCGGAGGAAAGTTTACTTCGACCAGTGAATCTTTTTTTAACCTGAGCATCACGGCAGCATAGCTGATTTTTTTAATGTGGTTAAAATCAGTGTCATTTGGCAGGTTAGATAGGCTGTTAAAATCCTTTAGCCAATCATGTTCATAATCGGGCTTGTCTTCTGTTTTAGAAAGCAAAAAAAGATAGGACAGTTCTTTATCGGGCAGCCGGTAAATTTTGTTTAGCGTATAATTTGCCAGATCGGTATAATCAAAGCGCTGTTCAACTAATTTGCCATGATTAAAATATTGTAGGGTAGTAATAAAAGTATCGGGAGCTGCAATTAATTGCGTTGCTTTTAATGAGCCATCGGCACAATATAAGATCTTGCCGCCTGCCCATATATGCGTAATTTGGTTTGTATCCTTGTGATTAACCGGCTTATTTGCATTTATTATTGATTGTGTTATCCAGGCCGAATCCTTTTTTTCATCAGCCCTTAAAGCGCTGTTTTGCCCGAAAACTTCAGGGGTTAAAGTAAGTAAAAGCGCTATCAGGTTCAGTAGTTTAAGCAGCCCATGTATTTTCATTTTCAAGCGTATAGTTACAAATTTTTTCTGTCCTTTTTGAGATTATCCCTTAAAAAACGTCTATGCCTCTATCCGAAATCCACACCGCTGTCTGTAGTCCACCGTTGTCCGTAGTCTCCGACTACCTTTATTATTTCCTGGCAGCGATAAAGGCCTTAACTGCATCACCCGCAGCCTGAAAGTAAGCCGGGCCTGCAAGCGTAGTTATGCTTACCATGGGCTGGAAAGAGGTGAACGAGTGATCTTTCAAAAATATTTCCGTTTCATAAGCTTCTATAGCGCCTTTAATAACATTTACAGCAACTGCGCCGGTAGGCGAATCAATGCCGGCATCTTTCAAGTCGCTGGCATGTGCATAGCTGGTAACCCCTAATCGCAAAGCTTCACGCATCTCTATACGGCCAACGCTGGTCATCAGGTCAGCGTTAAATTTGTTCCGGTCGCCAAGCCCTATAATGAGCAATCTTTTTGCAGGCATGCTGCCCTCTGGCGGGGTAATGAGTAATGTTTCCAGCGCATGGCCCGCAAACCGGCCGCTTTTGCGCAGTTCGGTAAGTAATCCTTTTAAGGCGTCATCAACATGTACCAGTCCGTTAACGTTACGCGGCAATGCGGGCGGCGAATTAAAGATGTCGCCCTCGGTATATTCAAAAACGCAGATGACCTGTAAGTCTGTTTGCTGGTTTGATGGCGACTGAACTGCTGCCGCTATGGTTACCCCATCTAACTGCCCTAAAATTGTTGTTGTGCCCACAACGGGTAACGGTTGTGCGGGAGCTTGCGCATGGCCAACTGTAAAACCCAGAAGAACGATGGCGATGGTAATAAGCGTTTGCCTGAACAGCTGTTGCAGTACGTTGCTTGTTGTTGTTTTAGCGTGATCCATAAGTTTTGGAGTTTGATAAAACAAATTTGGGCAAAAAGGAAGGATAAAAAGATGATGTAGATTAAGAAATGAACAATCCTTTAAAAATATCACATGCTCATTACTGATTTTTTTCAATACAAAATAGTGACTGAGCCACTGAACGTTTGCTTCCCATCTTTTGCCTTTAATATATAATAATATACACCGGCAGGCAGTTTACCGCCATTGTATTCGCCATTCCACGGTGTTTTATAGCCATTGCTTTTATATATCAGGGTGCCATAACGATTAAAAACTTTTACCGTTACAGTTGGGTCAGTATTTACACCATCAATTACCCAGGTATCATTAATCCCATCTCCATTGGGGGTAAATGCATTAGGAATTTCAACCTCGGGGCATTGTTCTATAACATGTATTTGTAACGATGCCTGGCAGCCATTTGCATCAGTAACCGTTAAGCTAACGGTTTGCGGTGTTGTAACAGTAAAGGTTTGCGCGGTTTGTTGATTGTTCCAGAGATAGTTGGAAAATCCAGCCGGTGCAGTTAGTGTTACAGGTTGATGTTTGTAGGGGCAAATTGTAGTATCATTAACATTAAATACCGGAAGGGGCAGAAAAGATATAGTTATACTGGTATCAGCTATGCAACCGGCGGTGGATGTAAGTGTAACTTTATAAATGCCTGCTGTACTTACAGTAATTTGGTCGGTTGTTTCACCTGTGGACCACCTAACTGTGCCGTTTTTGTAAATAGCCTGTAGACTTACACCCTTGCCTTGGCATAATGTAGTATTTACATTTTTAAGAATGTTTATAGCTGGTGTAGGAATAAAGCCAATTTGTACAGGTAACGATGTTTGTGAACAACCGGTTGCCGTACTGCTTATTAACACGGTATATGTGCCGGGTATACTGGTTGTAATTGCCGTTAAATTATTATAACTATCTACAGGGTTGCCATCGCGCAGCCAAGTTATATTGTATGATGGATCAACAGGGATGTTTACGCTTAGTGTTGCCTGGTCGCCAAGGCAATATGCAAGCTTATCGGGTTTTATGGCAGGCGTGGGTATGTGATTGAAACTTACCTGCACCTCTTTTGATGGCACCCATGAATTGCTACATGCGCTAACCTCTACTTTATATTTGCCCGGTTGAGCTACAATTAAAAATGAAGTTGTATCGCTGTTTAATGTATCGTTATGATACCAGCGGTAATGATAGGATGGGCTGTATGTTACATTTAATTTTACTGATGTACTATCGCAAACCGGGAGTTTATCGGGGTAATTGAAAGTAAATACGGGGTCGGAAATTAAATTCACTTTAAGATGGTTGGTGGTGATATTAATATTTTCGCAGGGATCATGAAGTATGGCATAATAATCACCCACCGCTCTGATGTTAAGCGTATCACTGTTTTCACCGGGTAATGCTGTGCCATTTCTATACCAGTCGATATTAGCACCGCTGTAAACACCCAAATTTATTTTTGCTGTAGTTGAACTTAGCGAACAAAGATTAAGCGTTGATAAAGTATCAGGCTCGTTTTTAAAACTTATTGCTTTAATTGAAGCTGTATTTATATAGCTGCTATAATCAGATTTTATAAGGTATAAGCCGTTATTTGTAGCTATCCATGCCGCGTTTTCGCATATTGCTGCAGCGTGCAGGTACGAGGCAGCATCAACACAAATATCATTTACGGGTTGATTGCCGATATCAGCATCAAATGTGAATGTATTATGTACATCAAGAACACCATTATAATTATGATAACCCGAACTGCTGAAATACAATCCATTATCAGTGCCCGCTAATAAGTGTTCCTTTGTTAAAGCCGGAAATACAGCTAAACCATAAATAGAGGTTACTTTATTTACTTTTATACTGCTCAGATAGTGTGTATGAACAGATGATGTATCATTTGATCCGAAGAATGTATTCTCAAACAAGCCATTATCTGTGCCCCATAGCTGGTTCAAATATTGTGAATTGTCATATTCAATACCAGAATTTACTGAGGTTATATTTCCTGTTATATAATAGAATGTATTAATAGGAGCTCCATATGGAGGGGTGTTGTAGGTTAAAACGCCATCCCAGATTGTGAAGCTGGTACGGCTGGTAACAGCGTATTGATAATTCGGATCATATATTCCTCTTAATGCTAAGTTGCTGTAAGCCTCTGTCCTGTAAGTTGTTTCAAATAGCCTGTTATCCATAGGAAGCCCTACATACAATGTGGTAAACAGTGATATAGCTTCGTTTACACAATCGTAATAATACATATTGGCAGTAGTAGCTATTATCAGCAGTTTTCGGCCCAACAATGGCGAGTTGTCACCTTCATCACAAAAACAATTAGGCTGCTCATTATATAAATGATCAATCCCTACCTGGTTTATCATTCCTGAAATGCCATCGGGCGACCCGATGGTTTTTATAATGCCTTTTTTATATTCTATAATATTACTTGAATTTGTGCCGATAAACACCGTGTCCTGACTCAGGCCTGCAATATCAGTAAACTGCAAACTAACTTGAGCAGCAAAAGTAGCCGTGTAGTCATCAATGGCAAGGCTTAAACTGTTGATCCGGTATACCTGGTTATTTTGAGCAAGCACCCAAAGGTATGGGTCATAATAATCGCGTTTTACTTTGATGATCTTTTTGCCGGTCAGTAAATGCGCGCTTAAATGAAAATCAACATCCTGCTGACAGTAAGCCTTTTTGCAAATAGTACAAAGCAATAGATATACAACCAGCCAGCCGATCTGCCTAAACATGATAAAAATTAAGGATGACTAAATATATTAAAATTAAGAAATCCAAAAATGGATTACAGGTTTACATTAAAGCAAATGTAAGGTATTTAAAATGTTAATTATCAGGCTAAAATGTAATAATGGATGAGGTAGCGAATATGGGAAATGCAGACCTGGGCTATATTAATTATGATGGCATTTTTTAAGCCATGAGTTATGGATTGCGATTTTTATATGCCGATACAATTTATAATCCTGGGTTCCGGTGTCGGGATGATTCATTTTTAAAGCGCTTCCACATAACTGCTGATAAACTTTGCCAACTGCTCTTGTTCGGTTACGTTGAATATGTTGCCATCATAGATCCAGTAGCCCTGGGCATCAAATAAAATCCTGCCTAAATAATCCGGTTGATCATAGGCTACAAACAATTCATAGCTCAATACTTGCCCTTCGGTTTTCATGGCGGGGATGATCCGCACCACTTCATCCGGCCCGCTTTTGCGCTTTACCCAGGCTTTGGCCTCTTTAAATAAATAAGTATTGTTCATAATAATCAGCTCAACCATAATTATGAACACAAAAATGAAAAAATATTTTGTGAATTCCATATAAAATACTAAAAATATTAGTATTAATTGAGCAGTTAATTCAAAATTCACCTTACCCCAACCCAATCATCAGTTTTAAATGGCGATGCAGGTAAACCAACCCCATTATACAGATTACAGGTTGGAAAATTTGCCCAGCCGTAACGCACTGCCACCGGACTAACAACATCAGTACTAACAACAATCACTTTATTGCCTTTTATTATGGCTTGCGCCGGATGGAAAACCTTATCTGCCCCAGCAATGGTAAAACCTTTCAGGGTATCGCCTTTGGCAACCAGGCCGTTGTTGGTGTAATTAAATGACAGCTGTATTTTACTGCCCTCTATTTTTTGCGATTGATATCTGGGACCTGAAAAGGCAATGGACTCACCATACGTTTTTGCCCTCGCCACTAAAGCCAGTCGGCGACCAACTTCCTGCTTATTTTGCGGATGGATGCGGTATTGATCGCCAATATCAATAGTTACAGCCATCCCGGTATTAGGCAACGATAAAGTTTTAAGCTGGGCATAACGCAGCGCTGGCCAATCAGCAACCGGTGGCTGATCTGTAGCACCATAATTGGCTATCTGCACAAAATAGAACGGAAAGTCGCCTTCGCCCCATTTTTGCCGCCAGTCGCTGATCATCAGCGGGAATAGTTGTTCATACTGGTAGGGTCTGTCGGCATTGCTTTCGCCCTGGTACCATATCACGCCTTTAATGGTGTAAGGCAGTATAGGGCTGATCATGGCATTATAAATAAGCGTGGGCCTGTTAGGGCTGTTGCCATTTGTAGGCGGCTGTGGTAGTTGTTTCAGTTCCGTAGCTAAATGATAGTTCCAGTTACCTGCAAGATCGATCTTCGCCGAAGTATCGCCCACTATCGATAAGGTCATCGGCCCTTTGTTTATGCCGCCAAGCCCGCCGTTATCAAATACGCGTATAGCAATAATATTATCACCAGCTTTTAACAGTTTGGCGGGTATGGTATAGCTCCGTTTATAAATAAATAGTTCGGTATGGCCCACTTCCGTGCCATTAAAAAACGAATCATCATAATCGTCAATGCCACCGATATCCAGTTTCAGGTCCTTGCCCGCCCATGTTGCCGGTAGTTTAACAGTTTTGCGGAACCATACGGTGCCATCATAATTTGGCAGGCCTGCTTGTTCCCAATAAGCAGGTACGGCCATCTGCTGCCATGCAGAATCATCAAAGCCGGGCATGGCCCATAATAATTTTCCGTTTGGGTACGCCGGATCTTTTAGGTTGATATTGTTCAGCCACGCGCGTATATCATCCTGGTATTTGGCATCCAGTTTTTCCTGTGTAAGGCCAGCTTCGGCTGCCTGTACAAAAGGCGCGAAGGCCGGCATGGTTTTTAACGCACCGCCACTGGTCCACGCTTCGGCCACGGTGCCGCCCCAGGTACTGTTAATAATGCCTATCGGGATGTGTTTATCATCATATAAATTCTTCGCGAAGAAATAAGCCACTGCCGAAAACTCGCGCACGGTTTGCGGGTTGCAAACATTCCAACCCCATTTTACAGGCACATCGGTACGCGGCTGAAAGCTGGTTTTGTTATCTATTTTCAGCATCCTTATTTCAGGATAATTGGCGGCATCGGCCAGCTCTTTATCTATATTGAGCACATTGCCGTAGAAGCCAGTCAGCTGCATTTCCATGTTCGACTGGCCTGAACACACCCATACCTCACCTATCAAAATATTATTTAAAATAGTCTTGTCGCCATCATCAAAAGTAATGGTGTATGGCCCGCCGTAGGATGGTGTAGCAATTTTGGTTTTCCAGTTCCCATCAGCAGCCGAAACCACGGTATATTGTTTATTGTTCCATGAGGTAGTGACCGAAAAGTTTTTACCGGGCGTGCCGGTGCCCCATATTGCCGCATTGGTTTTTTGCTGTAGTACCATATTGTCGGTAAAGCAGGCAGCCGGTATTACTTTGGCTTGCGCCGAACTGATAAACAAGAGTAAAAGTACGGTGCAAAATATAATAGTTTTAAACCGGTCGCAATAAACCGGTTTAGCGCTTTGGGCATATGGATAGGTAAATTGGTTCATAATGGTAAATGTAGAAGAATTTTAATTAAAAGGTAGGGGAATTTTCAATTGGATTTTAAGAATTAGGGAGGAAAAGATTTTTTATGTAGTCGGAGACTACAGACATATTAGTCCGAAGTCAGGGACTTTGGACAGCGGGTTAAACTTCTACCAGTAAGCGAGGTAAGGTTCGGCTTAAAAATGCGCAAAATATACGATTTGCTACACAATTAGCATACTCAATCTACCTGATAGAAAATTAAGCATAAGTTTACTTATCTAAACTTTAAAGCATGGAAAATAAAGCAACTATTTTCTTTTTTGCTGCAATAATTCTCCTGGTGATCAATACTGAATTAAATGAGGTAAGCAGCCTTAATTGCCATAACAAAACTAAAAGGTCGCAGCATTTAGTTTTAAGCATATTGAACTAAAAAACTCTATATGAAATATTATATTGATAAGCTGCAAAAGGCGTATAAACATGGTTTAGGTAAGGTATTAATAGGGCAGGCTAAAAAAAGAGTATACTATTTATTGTACGTTATATACCATTTCGACAAGTGGCATCTCTACAGACCCTTTGAAACTACTAACTACAAGCAAATGATTGTTAAAATAATTGACCCGATTCTGGAAAAAGATTCGACAGTGGTTGATGTTGGGTGTGGAACCGGTCAGATATTAAGACATATTAGAAAATCCCGGCGCATCGGCATTGATCTTGATAAACAGGCGCTTCAATGCGGAGAATTACTGAATAAATTTACTAATCCACCCATTGAATATTTAGAAGGGAGTATAGCTACAGTATCAACATTAAATACGCCGGTTAAGGCTTTAATATTAACCAATTGGCTGCATGCCTACGACGATACTTGGATAACTGAAAACCTGTGCCAGCTATTCAAAAACAATATCGTTGAAAACTGTCTTGTTGATGAGGTTTTTACTCAAAAAGACCGCATAAAAAATATTTTTTCGAAATTTGGAACGGCCACTGTAATTGAAAATGACTGGCAGGACAAAAAGAATATCTTCCTTTTTAAAATAAATAGCCCCGCTGCTGGCGCGTAGACCTAATAAATATTTATTTCTTGATGTAAAAAAGGTATTCAGCCGTGTAGGGTTGCGCTAACAACTGACCTTTATGTAGTTTGTCGGCTGTGGCCGGGGCTTTACCGCCCTGTGTATTGATCCTTTGAATAAAAGCGACCTGGGTAAATGTACCTGTTCCGCCTGGTGTGATTCCTTTCAGCAATAACCACGGTATAGCAGTACTATCGGGCGAATTGGCCTGCTGCAATTTGTCACCGCTGATTGTTGAACCATCAGTATATGCCCATGTAGGTTTTTTTGCCGGATTGAGATAGTGTTTTCCAATTAATTTATGATAATCAGCGGCAGTATATAAGTTGGCGCGCGGCTCTGAAAAAGTCCATACGTAACGGGAAGTATCCGCCGGATCCTGCGTGCAAACATAAACCTGTACACCTTTAGCATAGGCATGCATAATCAGCTTATAATCGTCAGTAACTTTTATAGCAGCCGGAACTTCCTGCGTTTGTGCAAAGCCTGCCAGCGTGCAGGTCATTAACAATAGAGACAAAATAGTACGGGTCATGTTTTTACAGTTAGATTATACGAAAATATAAAAAAACAGGGCTTTTTATGTAGTCGGAGACTACAAGCATAATAGTCCCGAAGTTCGGAAACTTCGGACAGCATTTATAGCAAATAAATTTAAAGGCCGATCAATTTTCTTTTGTATATGATCTTATCGATACAAGCTCCCACCGAATTTAAGAGCTGTGCCTCTAAAAAGTCCTCGTTCCTCTGCATCCACTCATTGCCCAGCTTAAATAACATCACGACTTTCCCGTCATCGAATTTGACTTTCCATACATGCCATGCCTTAAAATAGGCGCTGGTGATATGCACCAGGTGTGCCGTGCCGTCCGCTAATTTCACTTTGTATTTCATATTACTCAATACGGTAAAATACGCCCCATATTGCCTGCTTTAACATTAATTAACGTTAAAACTGATCACAGAATAGTCATATGGTGGCTGGACTACAGGCATAATGATCCGGTTTGGGAAACTCCAGACAGCGGGATAGAAATAAAAGATGCGCTTAAGGCCGGTATCTCCTATTCCTCGTAATTTTCTATAGTGTCTGTTGAGCGCATTTCTGCCCTGTTCGGATTTTCGCCTGCATCACGCAGCGCGCGCCTTTGGTGCAACAGGTCCCAGTATTGGTCGAGTTCTGACTTTACCTTGTGTAATTCTTTGATGTCTTCGTCTGTTAAGTTTTCCTTTCCGTATAAATGCTCTTCCTTTTCAGTCAGTTTCTTTATGTGCGACATTACGGAGTTATCCTGGGTCTGATCTGCCATTGCAATAAAATATTTGTTTGATGTGTATGCAAGTTAGCTAATATTAAGCGGGTAATCAATGTTAAATTAGGGGAATGCTGTAGTCGGAGACAGCGGGTCGACTATCAGTCTTGGACTTTCAACTAATTATCTTATTAGTTGGTTTTAGTAAAAAGATAGTTGTGACCTCCCTGAGTTAAAGAGAAACTGTTTTTAGTTGGCTCGAACTGTATGATAATACCGGCATAGGCAAATTTATTGTCACCCTGGGCTTCTACCGGAAATGCGCTTTGACCAGTGGCTTGTGCAAATAACTGGGTATTGTTTTTAGTTATAGTTATTTTTAAAGGTATTTGGGCACTGGAATATTCACCCACATATTTGTCGAGATCTGCTGTGCTTAAGGTGATTGTTTTAAATTCAGGAATTATATACGGTTTATTAAAATAGATGCTTAACGCGCCTATGATTACATCATTGGTTGAATATCGCACTCCGTTAGAAGTATAAGCTATCGCTAACTTCTCTTGCGGAAAATAAATAAGTAAACTGGTAAAGCCATCGATGCCCCCGCTATGCCCATAACCCTTTTTATCATAAAACGGAATGGCAAACATGGCCATGCCATAGTTATCCTTCACCGTCTTCATAAGCTCCAAATTAGCCGGGCTAATAAGTTTTCCCGCAAAAAGCGCATTTATAAATTTAACGAGGTCGGCCGGTGTGGATACAATAGCACCAGCGCCGCCAGGAATACTCATGTCCGTTTCGGGCATTTGCGTCCATTGCCCTGTATATTTGTAGGAGTATGCTTCGTTTTTGGCTGGGTTGGCTTTAGTACCATAATAAGTATCTGCCAGCCCTATTTTTGAGGTGACGCGTTTTTTTAACTCTTCTGCATAGGGTTTACCAGTCAATTTTTCGATGATATAACCCAATAGCACGAAATTGGTATTACTGTATTCCGCCTTTGCATCCGGTTCAAAATCGGGTTTCTGCCGGGCAAAAATGGCGATCATTTCAGCTTCTGACTTAGGCTTGGCCATGGCATAAAGCGAATCGCTCGTAAAGTTATGAAGGCCGCTTCGGTGGTCAAGCATTTCTCCTATGGTGATTTTGCTGGCATTAGGGAGTTGTGGAAAATAAGTAGCCAATGTTGTTTCAAGGCTAAGCTTACCTTCATTAATCAATTGGAAGATCATAACCGCGGTAAACATCTTACTAATAGAGCCGATCCGATATTTAGTTTTAATACTTGCCGGTGTTTTTAAATCATTATTTACCTCACTATACCCGATGGCGTTTTGGTAAACGACCACGCCATTGGACGCTATGGCAATACTACCCATGTTTTCATCATGCGCGTTTATCGCGACAAAAAAACTATCTAACTTGGCTTTATTGAAGGTTTGAGCATGGGTGCAACCTTGTAAAATAAGGAACAACAATAAAAAACCGGCTATTTTTTGACTCATTGTGTTAATGTTTAGAAGACTAAAGATAGCATTTAATTAGGTGATAGCTACCAGCAGTAGTCCCCCTGCTGGTTAGCTAATATTAAGCGGGTAATCAATGTTAAATTAGTGGTAAGCTGTAGTCTCCGAATACAGGCAGGTGTTCCGAAGTTTGGAAACTTCGGACAGCGGGGTGGATTATAATATATAATTAAATAGTTTCTAGTACTTCTTCAGGTAGTTCAATATCATAGTTTGTATTAATCCTTTTAATGGTCTGTTTATAAAGATTTTTATCCTCGTTTTTGAAAAAAATATCAAACTTAAATTTAGCTGTATTAAAAAAATCAATTAGGTTAGTTGTTTCACCTGTTAATGAACCAATCAGAGTTATTGATTCATTTGTGCTAATAGCTTTATTAATTGGTGTGTTTGTATGAAATGTAATTGATGAGTCTTTATAGTTAAGTATAGAATTAAAATAAGCTATCCCCCTAACATTTTGAAGGCGAATTTGAAAATTATAAGAGTGATTATCAGAAGATGACCAAATAAATCGCGGCATAATTTCTGCCTTACGCTCCGCCCTTTTTATTTCAAGGATTTGGTCTTGGTGTGATTTATTATGATGTATGGAATCGGATAATATATCAAGATGTTTTTTATATAAAGTATTTGTTTCCCTCATTTCAATAGTCTGTATGACAAATTGTTGCGTTTGCTTCTGGGATTCTTCTAATAAAGATTGGACTTTTAATAGATTTTGCTGTTGTGAATTAGCTATTTCTGTGAGCGAGTTAATCTCTGTTTCTTTGTTTTTATCTCTTTTAAATAAATTATAGAAGCCAACAATGCCAGCAAGAATTGCTATCAATGCACCAAATGCTTGTATCCAATCTGTTAATTTGGCTGGTGTATGGTCGATTGAGAACCAATCATTATTCATAATAATTCACTTATATGTATATCAAATATATGAATTACCCCGCTACTGCAAGCCTGTTGCTAGCGCACACGTGCCGCGTGTGCCAAAAAAACTACTACCTCCCATCCGGCTGAAAATCCAGCGAAACAGAATTCATGCAGAACCTTTTGTGCGTTGGCGCGGGTCCATCATCAAATATATGGCCTAAGTGCGAGCCGCAGCGGGCGCAGATCACTTCGGTACGATCCATGCCGAAAGAACTATCGGACCGGTAAATAACACTGTTCTTGCGTACCGGCTCAAAAAAGCTGGGCCAGCCGCAATCGCTTGCAAACTTGGCATCCGAGCGGAACAATTCATTGCCGCATACCGCGCAATAGTAAGTTCCCTTGGCATTGCTGTTCCAGAATTTCCCGGTGAAAGGGCGTTCGGTGTTTTGCTCGCGGGCAACGGCATACAAGTCGGGCGGCAAGATCTTTTTCCATTCGGCATTGCTCACCTTTAGCGGCTTGGTGTCGGTATTGGAATAATAAGGGTTATTCTCGTGCCCTTTGTCTGATTTTAGATTTTGAGCGAAGGCTCCTGTAACGGTGCTTATTATAATAGCGATGAATAAGAATGCTGATCTCATTTTAGTTTGTCTTTAAATACCTTTTTAAATTTATCCAGTTCGGGCTGTATCACATATTTGCAATAGGGCTGATTACCGTTTTGGTTAAAATAGTCCTGGTGATAATCCTCTGCCTTATAAAAAACGGTGTAGGGTGTTACCTGGGTTACTATTTTGCTTTTGTAGGCCTTTTCTTCGTTCAGTTTATTAATGTAATAATCAGCCTTTTGTTTTTGGAAGGCGCTGTGGTAAAAAATAGCCGAGCGGTATTGTGTGCCCACATCGTTGCCCTGCCTGTTAAGCTGGGTGGGGTCGTGCGCTACAAAAAAGGCGGCCAGTAATTCGTCGTAAGTAATTACTGAGGGGTCGTAAATAATATTACAGGCCTCGGCATGGCCGGTTGTACCGGTGCAAACCTGTTTGTAAGTAGGGTTAGCCACGTGCCCGCCTGCAAAACCGGAAACAACCTTTTTTACACCCCTTAATTGCTGAAATTTGGCTTCGGTACACCAAAAGCATCCGGTGGCAAAGGTGGCGGTATCAATGGTGGGTTTAATATGGGGTTTGCTTTTGTGCAATGGTATTGCTGCAAAAGCGGTAACACCGGTAGTTAATAGTATGGTTAATAAATAAATTACCTTTTTCATATAGATATTAAGAGCTGTTTTTATGGGTATAAACGTAAAAAATGTGCGCTTGTATTTGCGAAGTACGCTTCAATTATAGCAAAAGCAGCGTTTATGCCCAATTGTGATTTTGGGCTGACAAATGCAATATTATCGGCCCGCAAAGGTTAAGATTAATTACCTTTATCTTATGGCAAACCATAAACTTTTTATGCTGATGTTAGGCTGCAAACCACCGGGCAGGCATACCGAACAGCATGATGTTTTCTTTGGGATAGGATCCTCATTAAATGAACTTGTACCACAAATAAAAGCCTTTTGGCCCGAGCCGGATAAGATACACATTGATGCCTGGCGCGAAGTAACCGCGGTTGATAGCTTTGAAGTGAAGATCATTGAAAAAGATACAGATCATATTGGCACAACCGAACCGACTAATAAGCTATTCTTTATTAACCTTGGCGGTTACCAGGAAAACAAGTTTGAGGAACAGCACTACGTTGTACTTACTGTTAAAACCGACAGGGCGCTAGCCTTTAAAGAGGCTAAAGAAACGCTATTCTTTAAGCACAATCATTTTGAAGGCGCAAGCTCACATATTGATGACAAATACGGTATTGATGTGGATGACCTGTACCAGATAGAGGAGATACTATCACCGGCATTAAAAGAACAATATACTATTGAATTAGTGCCTGCAGCTGGCTTAGCGGAAGACCCGATCTCGCTGGGGTATTTGAAATTGAGCTCGTTGGCGTAAACTAAGTAAGCCTGGTACCTCTACCAGGCTTAAGCAACCTAACCTATAAAAAATTGCCGCTCGCGACGGCAATACTATTTTGCGCTTTGATCAAACAAATACTTAACCTTATATTCTTGTATAGACGCATCGTATTTAGTTAACTCATTGTCGCATTGAAATTCGCTTTCAATTGTGTATTTGAATTTGGTGTTTTGGGCATACGTTTTTTCGAGGTCCTTAATAGTTAAAGGCTCAACTGCATCTTTAACCGACGCGCTGAAATAAAAGCTATCTGCAAGCTTTTCGCCCTTGCCTTGCTGTACCAATTTGGGGTGACTGTAGATATAGAAATCCTTGGTATCGATGATCTTATAGCCAACATTGTTATAAAAGCGGTAGTCGCTGTTGCTGGCATGGTACCCGAATATTTCATTTTTCATGAATACCTGCTTTTTGCCATCGTGCCAAACCGTTACTTTGCTGCCATCTAAAAACTCATTCAATGTAATGTGGTTTGCTTCGGTGCCGTTGGTTTCAAAGCTTAATTTATGGTTCACATAATCATCAGCAGTAAGGTATAAGCCCATTGCTTTATCCTGTGCAAATGACCATGTTGCAAAGGAGGCTATCGCTACAAAGGCGATAATTAATTTGAGATTTTTCATTTTTTTAAAATTTAATCTACTCAGTTATCAGGGGTTAAATGAGGGTGCCGGTAACTGACAAACAGCACCCTCATTGCATTTAAAATCTTACTATCAGGTCCATAGCCGCCGTGTACTGATCTTTTTTAGTGCCATTGTCATATGGTGTTATACCATCGGCATAAGCGCGTTCATATCTTATTTCAGGGCGTATCCTTATATAATCGTTGAAATAGTGAACAAACCCTATGGTATGATCAGAGTAGCTGGTTGCATAACCGGTTCTGCCTCCCTGTGGGTCGCTTAAGTATCCGTTTCTGATGGATATATAATCGCGGTTTGATACTAGTATCTGGAAATAGTTAACCGCGCCAACTGCCGTCATTGTTCCGGGGATAGGTGCTCCCGCGCCAACATTGGTATAAAATGGCTGAGGTGGACCTGTAATTACTGTACCGCCCACTAATGCATGATTTTGCCATAGATAATAGGCCTCTGTCATCATGTGGAATGTTTTATTAAATTTATGGCCCCAGGTTGCAACCAGCATTTGTAAGTCATCATGCTGGCGGGTATAGTCACCATTACCTAATGCATTGATACCACCATAAAGAGAGTTGTTATTATCCCTGGATACCCAGCGAGCCATTAATAAGCCGTTGATCTGCGCAGATTTACTCCATGGTGCCATATCATTACCGGCGTCAACGCCTACCTCTAATTGCCAGTATGATCCCAGTTTAAAAGTCGCCTGCGCACCCGTGAAAGTGTACGGGTCCACTGTAAACATCAGCGAATGCGAATAGAGGTAATTGTCAGTCGCCCATTGTGCCTCAATATCAGCCGGGGATATATAACGACCTATTTTTAAAAGCATCCCATCGGCTATTTTAGGGAAGTAGATCAAGCCATACATTTCAGCCGGATCAAAGCCATATTTATTGTTATTGCCCAGCAACTGGTTACTGAAATAACCTTTGCCTGTAGTGTACCTATAATCAGTACCGAAAATTGTTGTTACCAAAAACCCTGCGGATACATGGTCGGTTTGTACGGTATTAGGCTGCAAGTCAAATTTCAATCCAACTTGGTCCAGCATTACGGTATTAGGAATCAAATCGTAAGAAGTAGGTGCATTGGAGTGCTTTGAACTGCTGATGTCTGCACCCGGGTCTATCCATCCATATACTCTAAATTGTGTATTGGTAAGCCCTAATGCCTTTTGCATAGGATATAGTGGTGCTGTACCATCAGAACCAATTAGGGGACCGCCATCCCAGTCGCTTGTAGGGAATGGCGGATCAGGAAGCGGAGAAGGTAAAGAGCGTTTTACAGAATCTTTTGTGTTGCTTACGGATTGAACTGCTGTTTGAGAGAATACTTTAAGTGTGACAGCAGATAGCAGCATAAAAGTAATTAGAGGTCTTTTCATTTTTCTATATTTTTATTTTGATGTTCATCAATTGTTCTTTGCGAACATTCAGCATTATGCTACTCTTGTGCCAGCAATAGGCATATTACTAAACATCTACAAATCAATAATATAGAAATAGTGTTTTGCTTTTTTCTCAAAATGACGCTATCAATTTGATAGGGTTGATTGTCAATTTGAAGAAAGGATATCCTGAATTAAAAGCAATACTTTTTTACAGCGGTTTACACCCTGAAAAAAATAATTGCAAATAAATTTGCGCAACTTAAAAGTTGCATATATATTTGCAACCTACAGGTTGCCTAATTAAATACCGCTAAATGAAACAAGACATATTCCAGGCCATAGCCGACCCAACACGCAGGGCTATTTTAACTTTAATTGCTATTCAGGCATTAACACCAAATGCAATGGCTGATAAATTTGATATGAGCCGGCAAGCAGTATCAAAACATATTAAAGTATTACACGAATGCGAATTGATCAGACCTGAGCAGAGTGGCAGAGAAATTTATTATCACTTTAATGCAAAAAAAATGCAGGAATTTGACCACTGGTTAGCTCAATTCAGGAAAAACTGGGAAAATCAATTTAACCAGCTTGACGAACTATTATTAACCATGAAAAAATAGAAAAAATGAACAACGATTTGCTATTTGATTTTAATGTTGACAAGGCAGCGAAAATGGTTTATATAACTAGGGAATTTAATGCCGGACAGTCTTTAGTATGGGATGCCTTTACCAAAGCCGAATTGCTGGACCAATGGGTTGCACCTGCACCTATGCGCGCCAAAACCAAGTATATGAATTTTGAAGTTGGTGGGAGGCGATTTTACGCGATGATAAGCCCCGATGGGCAGGAACGTTGGGCGGTGCAGGAATTTACTTCGATTACCCCGAAAACAAATTTTAAGATGTACAACGCGTTTTCAGATGAAAACGAAAACCGTGAACTGCCGGGTTCTGAATGGGATTACAATTTCAGCGAGCAAAATGGCATAACCAAAGTGGACATCACCATTTTTAATGAATCGTTTGAGCGATTGGAGAAATTATTGGAGGGCTTCAAAATGGGCTTTACCATGTCCTTAACAAACCTGGAAGATCTGTTGGCGACCTTATCTTAGAAAACTATAGTTGTTCGGAAAATTAAAGAGAGGGTCATGCTCAATATTGGTAATAAAATAAATCTTCCGAATAACTATGCTTAGAAAACATAAAAAGAAAATTTACTATCACTTTTAAGAATTAAACATTATGAGAGCAATTAATCCCTGGATCAACTTTAATGGTAATGCCGAAGAAGCATTCACCTTTTACAAATCAGTTTTTGGCGGAGAGTTCGCAAAGATTATCCGTTTCAAGGAAATATCAAGCCCTGAGTTTGCGGTGCCAGAAAATGAGGCAGACAAAATAATGCACATTGCTTTACCCATTAGCAAACACAATGTGTTAATTGCCAATGACATTCCCGAATTTATGGGGCGAGTAGACGAAAACGAAAACAGGTCTAAAATATTCGTTAACGCTGAAAACCGCGAAGAAGCAGACAAATTATTTAATGGGTTATCAGCAGGCGGAACTATTGAAGGGCCTATTGGTGACAGCCCGTGGGGTACTTATGCTGGAATGTTTAGAGACAAATATGGCATTGAATGGATCGTGGAATTTGACCCAAACTATAACGGTTATATTTAACCGAAGAAAAACTACGGCCGCGATTCCGTACTGACTGGAATAGTCGGGCATATAAGCGGTTTTTTATCGTACTGTGAATTAAGAAAGCCTTAGCGCAAAATCTGAGGCTTTCTTTAGGTAGCCCGACCCTGCGGGAACAAAAACCTCCCTTTAGATGATTATCAGTGAAATATAAGGTCAGACTATTTTATACTCTTCTATTTTGCGGTACAGGGTTGACATACTGATACCCAAAAGGCGTGCAGCTTCGTTTTTATTGCCCTTTGTGTGGTATAAGGCTTTCTTTATAAACTGGCTCTCAATAAGTGATAGGTTAAATGGCTGTGTATTGTCTGTGCCATCATTGTCATGCATAAAAAATTCAATGGGGAGCAGATCGGTGGTGAGGGTTTCACCATTGGCTAATATTACTACACGCTCAATCACATTCTTCAGCTCGCGGATATTCCCCTTCCACTCATGCCGGGTTAAAACTTTCATAAACTCGGGGTCTATTTTTATAACCGAACGGTTTATTTTATTGGCAAATCTTTTTAAAAAATGATTAGCCAGCATCTCAATATCATCACGGCGCTCACGTAAGGGTGGTAAAGTGATGGTAAATACCGAGAGCCGGTAATAAAGATCGGCCCTAAATTTATTAAGGTCAATTTCGTGCCGCAGGTCCTTATTTGTGGCAGCTATTATGCGTACGTTTGATGATGTGGTTTTAGAGTCGCCAATTTTGTGGAATGTGCCATCCTCTAAAACACGTAATAGCTTTGCCTGCAACTCAAGGCTCAGCTCACCTATTTCATCCAAAAAGAGCGTGCTGTTATTGGCTTCTTCAATCAGGCCTTTCTTATCTTTATTAGCTCCGGTAAATGCACCGGCTACGTAGCCGAATAATTCGCTGTTCAGCAATTCGCTCGTAAACGCGCTGCAGTTCAATGCGATGAACGGGTTCGATTTACGGTCGCTTTCTTCATGTATGGCTTGCGCGAAAACTTCTTTACCTGTACCAGTTTCGCCCAATAACAAAACAGTAGTATTGGTGTGCGAAACCTTTATAGCCAGATCAATGGCACTAATTATAGCGGGAGAACTCCCCAATATGGTTTCAAAGCTATAAGGCCGGGCAGCAACGTTTTCGAGTTGATAAGTTTTAAACTGTTGGTTGGCTTTAGCAAGGGCTTTGCCTAACAGAGGCAATATCTTATCATTATCATCGCCTTTGGTTAAATAATCAAAGGCACCACTCCTCATGGCCCTTACACTATCCTTTATCGATCCGAAAGCGGTTAAGTTAATTACCTCGATGTAGGAGTGGATGCGCTTTATGCGCTGTATCAACTCTATCCCATTTTCATCGGGCAACTGCACATCGCTTATCACCACTCTTATGTCCTCGTTTTCCAAAAGCTTTATACCGGCTTTGGCCGATTGCGCTTTTAGTACATGGTACCCATCTATTTCAATAATCCTTGCAAGCAAACTTAGTAGCCTGGCTTCATCCTCTACAATTAAAACAGATTGCATTTCGCGTCAGTAAAATATTTATGCGATCTGTATATGCCAAAAAAGTGCCGCGTTGTAAGAATGCCTGTTTTTATGCTGATTTACACAGCGTTTTGTTTATATGCTATTACTGTAAACAAAAAATACCCTCTCATAATGAAAGGGTATTTTTTCAAATTGAATATATTAAGGGTGTTTATCTTTTTAGTATCTTTAGTAATTAAGGCCCTTGTATAAACCTTAAACCACCTCATGAATCTATTGTACCGGATCACTCTGTCCGTTTTTATATCTGTATGCAGCCTGCCGGCCTTTTGCCAGTCGGGGCCAATAGATTCATTGATCAACCGGATAGACCTGAAACACAAACAACTGCCCGTTGAGAAACTCTACCTGCAATTAGATAAACCTAACTACGCGCAAAATGATACCCTTTGGTTTAAGGCCTACCTTTTAAATGCCGATGACTTAACTGCCTCCACCCGCAGCGGTTTGCTGTATATTGAGCTGAGCGACAGCCACAATACCATGGTTAAAAGGATGATATGCCCCGTGGTAATGGGCCTAAGCTGGGGAAACATCGCATTAAATGTTGATGAGATCCCCGAGGGTAGTTATACGCTGCGGGCATACACCAACTGGATGCGTAACTTTGGTGAGGATTATGTGTTTAAAAAGCAGATCTACATAGCCTCATCGCACCCGCGACTCATCAATAGCAGTTTTAAGGAAACCCAACAGGAAGGAATAACCAATATACAGGCCGGCCTTTTGTTTACTGATCTCAGTAAAAATCCTGTCCGTTTACAGGATATCCAACTCCGGGTAACCGACGGGCAACACACCTTATATAAAGCCAGTGCCTCAACAGATATGGATGGCAAGGTTAATGTAAATTTTAACCTGCCTGATAAAACATCTGCAAAAAATTTGAGCATTATTTTGCACGATAAGGTAAAAGGAGCCGATACAGCTAAAACTTATGAAGTACCCATAATATTTAACCAACCACAAAATATCGACCTGCAATTTATGCCCGAAGGCGGTGCGCTGGTTACAGGCATAACTTCGCGCATTGGGTTTAAAGCTATAGGTGAGGATGGTAAAGGTATTGATATATCGGGTAAGATATACGACAGCAAACAGCAGGAGGTAACAGCGTTTGAATCAGTACACAGTGGTATAGGCTCATTTAACTTTACGCCGTTGGCTGGCAATATCTATACTGCTCAACTAACTTCGCCGGATGGCAATACAAAAAGTTACCCGATGCCCGTTATCAGCCAATCGGGTGTTTGTTTAAGGGTGGATAACCGCCCTGCCGATTCGCTTAGGGTGATTATTTCCATTACGCCCGATCTGTTGGCTAACAGATCGGCTGTTTACTATCTCATTGGCCAGTCGGGTGGTGTGGTTTGTTATGCGGCACATATCACCATGAAAAGCACCGAATTAATAAGCCTGATATCTAAAAATGCTTTTCCATCGGGCATCGCCCATCTTACATTATTAAACGAAGCCGTTCTGCCATTGGCAGAACGGATTGTTTACATCAACCATAATGATAACCTGCAACTGAACATCATCACCAACAAAAACAATTACGCGCCGCATGATAGTGTTGCGCTGAACATAAAAGTAACCGATAAAGCTGGCAAGCCGGTTATAGGCAGCTTTTCAATGTCGGTGACCGACGATGGTCAGGTAAAAAATGACAGCCTCGACAGCAATATTTTAAACGATATGCTGCTTACATCCGATCTGAAAGGAAACGTTGAGCAACCCGCCTATTATTTTGAAGATAATAGCCCCGAAAGAGCGGTTAAGCTGGATAACCTGCTGCTTACACAAGGCTGGGTTGGCTACAACTGGAAGCAATTGTTTTTAAACAAAGTACCGGCATTTGCAGCAGAGCCCGAATTTAGGATACAAGGCAGAGTGACCAATATTTTTAATAAACCCGTTGCCGGATCGCAAGTTACGTTGTTATCAAAGAAACCGGCTTTTATAACAGATACAGTTACAGATAAGGACGGCCGCTTTGTATTTAAAGGCTTTTTACCTGTTGATACGGCTTCGTTTATGATACAGGTTAGGAACAAGCGCGGCAAAAGCAATAATGTGGGGGTAACGGTTGATGAATTTAAGGCGCCGGTATTTACCCAGGCAAATGAAAAAGTAATCCCATGGTATGTGAATATTGATACTTTAATGCTAAAAAGCCTTAATAACCGGGTAATAAAGCAACTTTATGACGAAAAAATACAGGGATTGGGCCATAAATTGAAAGAAGTGGTCATAAAAGATAAAAAAATCATAAAAAACTCCAAAAACATGAATGGCCCGGGCGAAGCCGATCAGATACTTAACGAGCAGGATATATTAAAAGCGAATAAGATGACGCTGGTGAACCTGCTTAAACAAAAAGTTAAAGGGTTTAATGAGGGATATATGCTCCACGACCCTAATAAATATTATAAAATATATGATGCCCGTACCTATTTTGTAATAGATGGTTTTAGCCTGGATAAGTTTTATAATAATGAGGGTGTTACTGCAATAAACGATTACTTCCACTTTATGGAACAAAACCTGGATTATTTTACAGCCGAAGACATAACAGGTATTGAGGTAATGTTCAGCTCAAGCTACAGTTCAAGTTATATAGGTACGTTTGTTTCGCCTTTTGCAATTGGGAATATTAAATATCCGAGGGCTTTTATTGAGATCACAACCCGGTGGGGGCATGGGCCGTTTGTATCCAAAACACCCGGCACATATTTATATAAGCCCCTGCCAGTGTCATTGCCTAAACAATTTTATCGCCCAAAGTACAATGTAAAAAGTGCCGTAACGGGCGCTGATCTGCGCTCAACCGTTCATTGGCAGCCCAATATTGTTACCGATACCGCGGGCAGGGCAACAGTATCATTTTATACCGCCGATAAGCCTGCCACTTATACCATCATACTGGAAGGTGTTGATCTGAACGGAGCGATAGGGGTTAAACGGAGTAAGCTATTGATGCATTGATTAATTTCAATCCCGTTCATTCGAGCGTGGACGCTCAAATGCTAATTATTGTAAGCGCTTGTGCTTACAATAATTAGCAAATCTATTAGTGCCTTAACCTGCCAGGATTATAAGCAATCAGATATTGCAAAGCACTACCTGCGGGGTTGTGTGCATGGCTGCTTTCTTTACTATATTTTGCATGTGTTAGTTTTGATTTTACCAGGTGAAACAGCTCTGATAAAAATTCAGGCAATACCTTTGCCGATATGGTTGGGAAATATTTCTTTTCAAGGGCTATTTTTTCCTGATCGGTAGCCATGCTGAATTCCCAGGCCTCTTCGTTTTTAAAGCCGTTCTCTATGGCGCAATTGTTCAAATCGTATACGTATAGTTTAGCCTTCTGCTCTATGGTTTCATTTATCATTATTTCTTCTTTTTGTTAGGGGGTAGTACTTCAATTTTTGCTGTGCTTGTTTTTCCTGACTGATAATCAGAGGGAGCCTTTTTTCCAACGGGGTTAGGCATGGATTTTTTGTCTTTACTCATGTTTGTAATTTAAAATGATCGTCAAAAAAACAGTAATTCAATTTTTACTGGTCTTTTGTTTGTATAGCCTAAGCTTAAAAATTACCGTAAAAGAAGAGTGGCAATGACTAAGAGAAGAGTAGATATCGGGGCGTTTTTGTGTTTTTTTACAATGTAGTCATTATAAATTGATAATCATTCGTTTTTTACGGGGTTTAAGTGTATTGGTATTGTTACACTTATTATAATATTATTATCAAAAAAAGTGATAAAGGGCTTGTTTACCCCCTAAAAAGCGTTTTGAAAGGTTTTGACTTATAAATAATTGAAAAGAGTTGATTTTTTTTAATTTTTGTAATAATTATGCCTTATTTAATCGTTTTTTAGAAAAAACATATAAATATTGGTCAGCTATTAATCATATTATATTTTTTATGCCTTTTTTTGAGTAAAAATGCTCGTTTTTTGACATTTTTTGCAGATTTTTATGTTAAAAAAAGTTAAAAAATTATGCTACTAAAATTATAGATTATATATTTGTGCTATTGTTATTATCGGTCTAACCAAGCTTGTTCTTTATGATATAATAATGAGGTCAGTTAAAATGAAAAAAAG
>JAMFSA010000198.1 GCA_026225055.1 Mucilaginibacter xinganensis
AAGCAAAAGAGGCTGAACTGGGAACAGTTACCGCACCTACTGCAGAAAAAGAGACAATCGAGTCAGAAGCTGATTCGATCTCTATTGAAGACATCAAGTCACAAATTGCAAGTACACCCGATGCAGATTTCGATTGGGATGCAGATGACAAGAAGTTTGGCAATTACAGCGACACTGATCGTGAGAAATTAGAGAAACTTTATGATGGCACTTTCAGCTCTATCACTAAAGGCGAGATCATCACCGGTACAGTTGTAAATGTTAACAGCAAAGATGTGGTATTAAACGTTGGATTTAAATCTGATGGTTTAGTATCAGTTTCTGAATTCCGTGATACACCTGATCTGAAGATCGGTGATACAGTTGAAGTTTTTGTTGAATCACAGGAAGATGCTAACGGTCAGTTAGTACTTTCACGTAAACGCGCGAAAACTCAAAAATCATGGGAGCGCATTAATTCAGCTTTAGATAATGATGAGATCATCACAGGTTTTGTTAAGAGCAGAACTAAGGGTGGCTTAATCGTTGATATTATGGGCGTTGAAGCCTTCTTACCAGGTTCACAGATCGACATTAAACCTATCAGGGATTATGACGTATATGTTGGTAAGACAATGGAATTCAAAGTTGTTAAGATCAACCACGAGTTTAAGAACGTAGTAGTATCTCACAAAGTGCTGATCGAAGATGATTTGGAAAACCAAAAAACTGAGATCGTTGCCCGCCTTGAAAAAGGACAGGTACTTGAAGGAACCGTTAAAAACATTACCGATTTTGGTGTATTTATTGACCTTGGTGGTGTTGATGGTTTACTACACATTACAGATATTTCATGGGGCCGTATTGAGCACCCACGCGAAATCTTAGCATTAGATCAAAAAATCAACGTTGTTGTTCTTGATTTTGATGATGAGAAAAAACGTATCGCTCTTGGCTTAAAACAATTAACTCCTCACCCTTGGCAAAGCCTTACTGAAGATATTCAGATCGGCTCTAAGGTTAAAGGTAAAATTGTTACCGTTGCTGATTACGGCGCATTCTTAGAAATTATCCCGGGTGTTGAAGGTTTGATCCACGTGTCAGAAATGTCATGGTCTCAAAACTTACGCAATCCACAGGAATTCCTTAAAGTTGGCGACGAGATTGAAGCACAAGTATTAACACTTGACCGCGACGAACGCAAAATGTCATTAGGCATTAAACAATTAACCCCAGATCCTTGGCAAAATGCTGCTGAACGTTATGCTGTTGGTACACAACACATAGCTACAGTTAAAAACATGACCAACTTTGGTGTATTTGTTGAGCTTGAAGATGGTATTGACGGATTGATCCACATCTCTGACCTTTCATGGTCTAAGAAAGTAAATCACCCTAACGAATTCACCAAAGTTGGTGAAAAATTAGATGTGGTTGTATTGGAACTTGATGTTGAAAACCGCAAATTAAGCTTAGGCCACAAACAGCTTGAAGAAAACCCTTGGGATACTTTTGAAACCATCTTCACTATTGACTCAATACATGAAGGTACCGTATTAAAAGTAACTGAAAAAGGTGCTATCGTAGCTTTACCTTACGGTGTTGAAGGCTTCGCGCCAACCAAACACCTGGTTAAAGAAGACGGAAAGAGCTTAAAAGCTGAGGAAACTGCTGAATTCAAGATTATTGAATTTAACAAAGAAAACAAACGTATAGTTATTTCACACTCACGTATATGGGAAGAAGCTCGCGCTGATGCTCGTGTTCAGGAATTTGAAAACCGTAAAAAAGAAGCAAAATCTGCAACTAACG
>JAMFSA010000199.1 GCA_026225055.1 Mucilaginibacter xinganensis
AAAGTTGAAACTGTATAAACAGCTTTTCCTGATGTGTTTTTTTGCCTTGCATGATCTAAAATAATCATTACAACAGGCTTAATAAAACTATCTTATTAACAATCTGTTAGTTGCGCAACAGTCACCTTGTCGCAGAGAGGGTCGACCAGCGTAGCGTAGTCGGGGTGAGTTGGCGGAGCGCGTCGAAGCCCTGCGTTAGTGATTGCAGCAGGTACCGGCCTAGCGACTAATGCCGTGTGCACGTATGAGCGGAAAGCACGGGCCGAAGGCAACGCCCAAATCTCCCATTATCCTCGGAGAAACCGCCCGGACCATTGCTTTGGATGATGCATAACACACCCCTGCCCCTCTCAAGGGTAATAATATATTTATTTACACCAATATTTAAATTGGCTACTTTTGGTATTGCCATAAAAATTGACACCAACATAAATCCTGATACAATAAGTACAAATAATATAACGCAGGAATCCCTGCGCAAATTGCAAGTACAGTTGTTAAATGAAGGGTCGCAATACGGTTTGCCTTGGCTTCAGATACCTGAGATTCCAGTCGAGATTTTTCTTCGAACAAAGCTTTAAAATTCGCTCTATAACTAAACCAAAAACCCTTATCTGTAATGTGTAGCTTACCGTTATTTTCTTCTATTAATTCATCTGAAATTAATTTATAAAATAACCTTCTAACCTCTAATGGGGTTATATTATCTCTATATTTTTCGTACATATAATTCCCTACATCAGACCTGTGTATTTTAGCTGTTTTAATATAATTATCTTCTATTCTTAGATAATCTAATATATCATCTAATCTTTCGTTAGAATTATTCAAGTCTGTTTTATTTTTAAGCTAATATAACAATTTAGTGTAAACTTGTATATTATTACCCTCTCAAGAGGGGAACCCAGTGCGCATGCCTTATCATAAGTTAATTAATCCCTATCCCTGCTTAGCTTGGTAAACGCCAGTGGGTTTTCGTTAAGCTCAGCGGTTTCGCGGCGGTGCTTGATGATGTGGAGGGCGGTGAACAATGCCTCGCGGAAGGATACTTCTGATGCCTTGTTCTTACCGGCAATATCAAACGCGGTACCGTGATCGGGCGAGGTGCGGATGAAGCTTAGTCCCGCCGTAAAGTTTACGCCCGATTCAAAAGCGATCTGCTTGAATGGGATCAACCCCTGGTCGTGGTACATGGCCAGTACTGCATCAAATTGCAGGTAAGTGCCGTTGGCGAAAAAGCCGTCGGCGGCATATGGACCCATGGCTAGTATATCGTTAGCGCGGGCTTCCTCAATAGCGGGGGTAATGGTTTGTGCTTCTTCGGAGCCGATAAGGCCGTTATCGCTGGCATGGGGGTTAAGGCCCAGCACGGCGATCTTTGGCTTACGGATCCAGAAATCCTTGCGCAGGCTGGCATCCATCAGGCGCAGCTTAGATAATATGCCTTCGGTAGTAATGCTTTCGGAGATCTTTGAAACCGGGATATGGCCGGTAACCACGCCAACACGCAGGGTATCGCTCACCAAAAACATGAGTGAATCGGCACCGCCTGCGCGGTCCTGCAAATATTCGGTATGGCCCGGGAAGTTAAAGCTTTCGCTTTGTATGGTGTCTTTGTTGATGGGCGCGGTAACCAGCGCGTCAATCTCGCCAGCAAGCAGGTCGTTAGTAGCACGCTCAAGCGACATGAAAGCATATTTGCCCGCATCTTTGTTTAGTACACCGGGCTCAATCTTCACATCCTCTGCCCAGCAGTTGATCATATTGGGCTTGCGGAGTATCACCTGTGATGGGCTGGTGATCACATTAAAGTTAAACTCATTTACATCAGATATACGGCGATAAAAGGATGCTACTTTGGTATGGCCATAAACAATAGGGGTACAGTAATCGTAAATTTTACTATCGGATAATGTTTTGATAATGATCTCTAGCCCAATGCCATTAACATCGCCAATACTGATACCTATTTTTAATTTCTCGCTCATGTTTATATATGATTACACCGATATTTTGTGATTACACCGATTTGTTACGGGTTGATTTCACAGTTGTTTTACCG
>JAMFSA010000200.1 GCA_026225055.1 Mucilaginibacter xinganensis
AAAGAAAGGGCTTGCCTGCCAACTTCTCAAAAGATGGCGTACACCCTAACCTTGCCGGTTACAAAGTAATGGAGCCGCTTGCTGTAAAAGCAATTAACGCAGCCCTGAGCAAAAAATAATAAAAGCAGCTACCCAATTATATAATTATGCAACGACGACATTTTTTAAAGCTTTCCGCAACTACCACAACCGCCATTTTATTAAGCAGGCTTACCTACGCTACATCAGCACAAACCATAGCCATAAATATGCCCGATGAAGTTTGGGCGCAATCGGGCGATGAATGGTTTAAGCTGAATGGTACTAACGGAGCTGTTTTTAGTTATAAGGATATTGAAGTAAAGATAAAAACTAATGGCAATGCCAAAGGTATTTATGTTACCTCGCCAACACAGCAATTGAACTCCGTTCGTCTCAAATGGAAGCATAGTATACCATCAGGCGCTAAATTCCTGGGCGACCACTGGGAACGCTCATACGGCGACCTGCAATGGAAAACAGACAGGACAGGGGTGAAAAACCCATGGTATGTGATCATATATGATGCTAAACAAACAGCCTGCTTTGGCGTAAAAACCGGTGCCAACAGTATTTGCTGGTGGGGTTTAGGCAACGATAGTTTGGAGTTAACACTCGATACCCATTCAGGTGGCAACGGTGTTTTGCTGGGCGGTCGCACACTGCACGCTGCTGATATTGTTACTACCAACGGAAGGGCTGGTGAAAATGCTTTTCATACAGATCACCGGTTTTGCGGCATCATGTGCGAAAAGCCGCGTTTACCCAAACAACCCATTTATGGTATTAACGACTGGTATTTTGCCTACGGTAATAACTCGTCCGATCTGATAAAGAAAACTACCGCTATGATGGCTGAACTGGTTACCAATACCAATAACAAACCCTTCTCGGTAATTGATGCAGGTTGGGCCGAATATTCGCCTTTATTACCGGGCGCAAGTGCCTGGAACGACGATTTCTCAAAGCCAAACGATAAGTTTAAAGATATGAAACTGTTGGGCGATGATATAAAAAACCTTGGCATGCGCCCCGGTTTATGGATGCGCCCGCTTTGTGCCCGTCATGATGAAAAGGCAAGCCTGCTGGCACCAAAGATCCCCGGCAGGGATGATCCTAAGAGTCCGATACTTGATCCTACGATCCCCGAAAATATTGAACGCATTAAGCAATATTTTGATGTGTACAAACAATGGGGCTATGAAATGGTGAAACACGATTTCAGTACCTATGATATTACCGGTCGCTGGGGTTTTGAAATGAAAGATAGTATCACTTCGCCCAACTGGAATTTTAACGACCGGAGTAAAACCACCGCCGAGATCATACTCGATCTATATCGCGCCATCCGAGAGGCGGCCGGCGATGGCATTTATGTAATAGGCTGCAACACCATGAGCCACCTGAGCGCCGGGTTATTTGAGATGTGCCGTATTGGTGATGATACCAGCGGCCACGAGTGGGACAGGACACGCAAAATGGGTGTGAATACGCTGGCATTTCGCCTGCCGCAGCATAATAAATTTTATGCGGTAGATGGTGATTGCGTAGGCATAACCACTGATATTGCCTGGGACAGAAATAAAAAATGGCTGCAATTATTGGCTGAAAGTGGTGCGCCATTATTCGTTTCCGGTCAGCCTGAAGCAATGGGCGAGGTGCAGAAAAAAGCTGTAAAAGAAGCTTTTGCTCACGCCGCCACAGTACAGCCTATAGGTGAACCTTTGGATTGGATGAATACCCTTCAGCCTGAAAAATGGAAGCTGAATAACAGGGAGGTTGAGTTTAACTGGGCTTAACAATAGCTGATTACGAAATTCAAATGAGGCTCATTCTTCGCCGTATGCGAAATGCTGCCTCATTTTTTCTTCTTCCAGATCGAGCAGGTCTAATTGATGCCTGATGAGTTCATCGCTGATATTATCTTTTTTATTGAGCGTTTTTAAAAGTTTCCGCTGCTCCTGCATCAGGTCAGCCATAACTTCACGGTAATCTTTATAGAAAGCATCGGCACGTGCTACACTATCTTCCTTTTCCCAATCCTTTAATAGGGTCATATCCGCCGTTAATTTAATTTGAAGCGATCTTAACATCTCATTTTCGGCCAGTTTATCGGCGTACTTATCCTGCAATATTTGGAGTGATAAGCCGGAGAGTTTTTTGCGGATCAACTGTTTTTGCTGTTCCATAGATATGGTATAGTCAGGGTCGGGCATATTCACCAACCGCACCAGTGCTGGCAATGTAAGTCCCTGTAAAACCAGCGTAAAAAGTATCACGGTAAAAGTGATGAACAGTATCATATCCCGGTTCGGAAATCCGGCACCCGAAGATAAGGTAACCGGTATACTCAATGCCGCCGCAAGTGATACTACACCGCGCATGCCTGTCCAGCCAAGTAGTATAGGCGCTTTCCAGCCCGGGCGCCTGTCCTGTACGGTGATGAATCTACCAATAAACATAGTAAATACAGTTGCGCCAAACGTACTGGCAAAACGCGTAACTATCAAAACCCCGGTAATAATCAGGCTGTACATGATGGCGGGTTGCAAACCATCGGGACCTAATCCTTTAATAATTACAGGCAGTTCAAGTCCTATCAATATAAACACAAATCCATTCAGCACAAAGGCCACGGCTTCCCAAACGTTAACACCTTGCAAGCGGCTGCGGTTGCTTAAAAACTGGTGCCGCCTTATGGAGAGGAACAGCCCGCCGCTTACCACCGCCAGTACGCCCGAAAAGTTAAATTCTTCAGCTATCATATACATGGCATAGGGCGTAATAAATGTGAGCACAATATCAATATTAGTGGTAGTTGGCAGCCATCTGTGGATGGCGTAAAATACCAGCCCAACGGCAATCCCTATCAATATCCCCATTACAATAACCAATACAAAACTGGTGGCAGCATGGCTAAAAACAAAACTGCCGGTAGCAACAGCTGCCAGCGCAAACCTGAAGACGACTAAACTGGAGGCATCATTCATGAGGCTTTCACCTTCAACTATGGTAACAAAGCGTTTGGGGACTTTAATATTTTTCAAAATAGCCGAAGCCGAAACAGCATCAGGTGGGGAAATTATCCCTCCCAGTAAAAAACCTGTGGCCAAAGTAAAACCGGGTATTAATGCCGATGAAACAAACGCCACCACGCATGAGGTAATGATAACTATTGGGAAGGCAAAACTGATGATAACCCTGCGCCATTTCCATAGGTCTTTCCATGATGTATTCCATGCTGCCTCGTAGAGTAATGGTGGCAGAAAGATCACAAATATCAGGTCGGGCTTTATCTCAATACCGCTAAGTGCCGGCACAAAACCAAGTGGCAAACCGGCTAATACCAAAAGAATAGGATAGGCGATCTTTATTCTTTGAGCCAGCATTACTACAAATAGTATTACGGCCACCAGAATAGTTAATTGAATAACAAGGTGATGCATAGAACGAAAATACAATAAATAAGCTGATTGTTATTTGAAAGACAATCAGATTGATTTATATAAATTAAGATTTTTAGATTTCTATGATTATTGATTTATTCAATAAAGTTAACAGGGATTTAGTGGGAATTCGTGATATGGGCAAATAACATCAGCATAAATCAATTAGGTGTTATGATTATCAGATACAATATTCGATAAAAAGTAGTCTGAAAAGTTAATTAAGATTTATTCAAACAGCGCCGTTAGCTAACTAACGGCGCTGTTTTTTTAGGCTTTAACCCAATATCTTAATCATTTAAAATCTAAGGGTAAGCGATGCCAGAAAATTTGCCGGTGCCTGCGGGAACCAGTAATTGTAATCAACTACTTTGCCGCCTTCTATATCAGGATAGGTAGCACCATCCGACTGGTATCTTTTGCTGAACACATTGTTGATAAGCAAACCTACACCTACATTTTTCACACCTTTAAAGCTGAAGTGATAGTTCAACCGCACATCACTTACAAAATAACCATCCAGCGAGCGGCTCACGGTTGATGTGTTATCCAGGTATTGCCTGCTCACATAACGGCTAATAAATGCTATCTCTCCATTTTTTATAGGTTGAAAACTGATAGTACTGCTACCCACAAAAGCCGGTGAGTAAGCCAAATTGGTTGTTTTGTATTGAAATTCATCGAGGTTACCGGTATCGTTGTTATATAAAAACTGGTTAAAGTTTTTCACCTTGTTGGCACTCAAAGCAGCATTAACATCCCAGCGCAGAGCTGACAATATCTGTAGGTGACCATCACCCTCAATGCCTGCTCTGTAACTATCCTTTACGTTGGTGCGGATAGCTTCGCCAACATCATCAAGCGAACCGGTAAGTACCAGCTGGTTATTATACCGCATGTAAAAACCGTTAATACCACCGCTGAAAATAGATTGATGCGTGCGGTAACCCAGCTCGAAATCGGTTAGCTCCTCTGGTTTCGGGCGGCTTTCAGGCGATGATTCAGTATAATCGCTGCGGTTTGGCTCATGATGCCCAACGGCTACGGAAGCATAAATATTACTGTTGCTATTCAGGTTGTAGGTTACACCAGCTTTAGGATTAAAGAAATTAAGTTCAACAGATTGTTGCACGTTACGCAGATTCTCATCAAACCCAAGGAAAGAATAATAAATGTGCCTGTACTGCACATCGCCATAAAATAAAAACTTACCGGCGCGTATATCAGTACGGGCAAAAATATTAAAGTCGGTTTTACGTGCATCGTCCCGAGAATACTCATAATCAGGCGGGATATCCGTACTCTCCTGTGTCCATACGATATTATTATAATGCGCGCCTTTATATATGTTATAAGCGCCGCCAAGGATGGCGTTTACGTTATCGTTTGGCTTGTAATTTAAGTTATAGGTCGTGCCGTAAAAATCGTTATTCAACCAAAGATCGCGCACCAGGTCGGTGGTTGCTAATGTAGTACCGCCAACAGTTACGGGCGTAATATTATATGCTTTCAGCGAATCGGCGTTGCGGTACTCTTCGTAATAACCATAACCTTTAGTATAATGCAGCGCACCACTGAATGACAGTTTATCAGTTATTTTTTGGTTAACCAGTAATTGGTAGTAGTTCTGCGTATAGTTATCTGTTTGGTTTTTGTAAAATGAGTTGGTGGCATCAATATATCCCAATTCATTGTAACGGCGATTACCGAATTTTACGCTGTCTTCGGGCACGCCATCCCATGCTTGGTAAGTTTTCTCATACCCCGTAAATACATTTAATCGGATCGATGTGGTTTTTCCATAATAAGCGCCCGTTAAAAAATAGGATTTCAGGTCGGAAGATGCTCGATCGATGTAACCATCTGAGCTCATACGTGAAAGGCGCCCATCGAATGTAAAATGATTGCCCAGCAGGCCTGTTCCTATACTTACGGTGTTTTTTACCGTGCCATAGGAGCCAGCTGAATTATCTATTTCCGCATAGGCTGTATCATTACGGGTGGTGGTTTGCACGTTGATACTTGCACCAAATGCACCGGCACCATTGGTTGAAGTGCCTACACCCCGCTGCACCTGGATATTATCTACCGATGAGGCCAGGTCGGGAAGATCGACAAAATATACACCCTGATCCTCAGCATCATTCATCGGGATACCATTCAGGGTCACGTTAATGCGTGTAGCATCAGAACCGCGGATGCGAATGCTGGTATAACCAACACCGGCACCTGCATTTGAAGTAACTACAGCCGATGGTGTTTGCTCTAATAAGTATTCAAATCCACGACCAGAGTTGTTTGCCGCAATGTCGGCTTTATTGAGGTTGGTAAAAGCGATGGGTGAGTTTTTTGAAGCGCGGGTGGCGTTCACGGTTACTTCATCCGCCAGCACATTAGCGGTACTTAATGTGAAGTTTAATTTGGTGTTAGCAGTTATTACGATTTTTTTAACCTGTTTTTGGTAGCCTATAAAACTAATAGAAATAGTGTAGTTGCCGGCTTTTAAACCGGTAAGCAGATAATTGCCGCTGGCATCTGCAGCGGTGTTGATGTTTGAGTTTAGGATGCTGATGGTTGCACCGGGTAAAGGATGTCCGTTTTGTGTTTCGGTGACCTTTCCAGTGATGGAAAACTGGGCTACAGCCAAATATGGCAGTAGCAGGGCGAATATCGCCGCGAATAAATTTTTCAATTTCAATTATTAAAATTTGTTAAACAACTTGCATGTTAGGGCAGCATGCAGTACAGTTAACTTTACCTATCCCTACGCCGGCATTATCCGGATCAGGTGTATGTTAGTAGTCATTAGTCAGTGGTCATTAGTCATTAGTCTGAAAAAACAGACTTAAGACTTCGGACTCAAGACTTATTACTCTTAACAATGGGTATGATCTCAGCCTGTCTTTCAGTTTGATTGCTCAAAGCAAGGCACCCCCTTGAGAAAATTATGGTGCTAAATTAAATAATAAATTTCATAAACCGGCTGTTATGCCCATTTGTGTGTAATTATATAAATTATAGGTCGGCAAACGTAAGTAATGAATGCTGACTGGCAGTATGCAGGTCGCGCCAAACCTGGTTAATTTCCGAAGAACGCGCTGCTGCTACCAGTCCGCAATAGGGGTAGAGTATATCCACACATTCCCGGGCTGTTTTTGCCAGTTGTTTGCTGGTGTTGCTCACCTCGGTAAGCGATAATTCGTCTATGTTTTCGGTTGTCATTTTATCCCATGATTTGTTTACTGCCTGGTAAAACAGCTCTCTGCTGGAGTTCAGGCGGCTTTCCTGTTCGGATAACAAATTATTTATTAAGGATTTATGTTGATCTTCCAGCTTTTGTTTTTCGCCGAAAATCTCTTTACAACAATCTATAAAATGAATAGCCATTCCCGATAAGTTTGCTGCAATTGTTGCCTCCGCAAGTTGCAGGAATGGGTATTGATAAAGTGGGCCTGTGGCAACTGCATACCGGGCATCAATCCTGAAACATTGTTCCTTTGACACAAACAAATTTTCAACGGCAAAAGCATCAGTTCCGGTAGCCATCATGCCCATGTATTTCCAGGTGGGGGATATGGTTACATCTTTACTATAAAAAACAAACGCGCGTACCAGCGGCTGGCCATCATCATTCTTAATTATTCCTTCGCTGTTTTTAATGATGCAATTGGCTGTAAAATGAGTTGCATGGTGCGCGCCGCTTGCATAGGGCCAACGCCCTGAAATCAGGTAGCCGTCATCCGTAATAAGCGCTTCTCCCATAGCAGCACCGCTCCCGGCAAGGCATGCATCGGGCCTTTCAAATATTTTGTTTGCAATAGCAGGCTCAAAAAAGCCTCCGAACCAGCCCGCTCCGGCGCAAAGGGTCACTACCCAGCCTACGCTGCCATTTGCCCAGCTAATGCTTTCTTCCAGTTGCACCAATTCAGGAACCGTCATTTCAGGGCCTGAGTAAATCTTTGGAACGAGCAACTTAAACCACTGCTGTTCATAAATTAACGATAATTGTTCTGTAGTTAGTTTGCCCGAAGCTTCCGCTTTAGCAGCAGCGCTACGAATCGTATGAACCCATTCCGGATTCATTAATTTTGATGGATGTTGTATATTCATATTTTAGTTTTCCAGTAAAGGGGTAGCCTGTTCTGTGAAATAAATCCGCTTCCATTTGAAATAGCCTGCGATAGCGACAATAAAAAGGATAACAGTAAGTATTGCGAATAGCGGTAAATTTTTATAGAACAATAAAGGAACCGCGAACAGGTTGGAAACGTTGAAGAATATCCAGTTCTCCATTTTTCTTCGCGCCAGCAGCCACATCCCCGCCCAGGCTGTTGATGACACCAATGCATCCCAAATGGGTACATTTGAAGGTGTTAAATACTTCAAAAACAGATACAGGATCAGCCAACCGACGAGTGATATAGAAAGAGTGATTACCCACTCTTGTTTATTTGAATACGAGATCAAAACTGTTTTCTGCTTGCTTTTCTTCGACCAGTGTACCCAGCCATAAATACTCATAACCAGATAATAAACATTCAGTGCGCTATCGGCATAAAGCTGTACATGGAGTAACAGGTAAATGGATAATACTGTGCCAATTATTCCCGCCGGGTAAAGCCAGATATGATCATACATCGCAAAAAATACTTCAATCACGCCAAAAATAACCGCGAGCCATTCTAATGTGCCGGTTTCATGCATTTGGACTATAAAAGTTTCAATAAGTTTATGCATGGCGAGGTTATAGCAGGATAGATAATTTTATTGGAAATATTGAGCTTTGGAAAGTTAGCTCTAACTTGAAAGTGGGTGTTTTGATGTTTGTGCGCTCCATATATTTCGTTAAAGGTTAACTTTAGGAGCGTAATCGCTGGCGAAAAAAGAAAAACAACAAGGAGAGTTGTTATCACTTTTCCCTTCGGCAGTACTAACTGCATCAGGTTCAAAGGGTATAGTCTCAGTCCATTAAAGGACACCCCTAAAGTTTGGCAAAAGTAGTTAATTAATGTAGATCTGCAAGATGCAACCTAATAATTTCCTGTGTGTAGCTGTATTATAGATGATACTTTTGATCTTCAGTAAGTTGTGAATTTCTGACTGAGATTGATTTTTTAGTGTTAATTTTCAAAAATCAAACGATTAAAAATGAAAGAAGAACTATCCAACTTAATTGCCGCTTCAAAATCAAATACAATTGCATTTGCTGATGTTATTAAATTTATAGAAACGTATTACGATCACCAGCCCACCGCATTTAAAAATGGCGACGCATATAATGAAGCCACTCAAAACCAGGGAAGTGCAAAGGTGTTTGCTTTTGCCCACATAAACTGCCTGGATGCAGCTAGCACACTTTACTTATTTGCAGAACATTATCAGGCAGTGTTGGCTAATCCTGAGGGTACTGATCATCAAAATATCAGGCAATTTATAAAGCATGGCTGGCATGGTGTTATCTTTGAAGGTGAGGCCCTGACTTTGAGATAATAGGATATTTATCTGTAAGGCAGCATCTTTTGTAATGCTTTGAATCAAGTGTAAAAAATAAAATCTATGAAAAAGAGTTTTTTGATTGTTTTTGTTCTTTTGGTTGCCATACAAGTAAGGGCTCAAAGTCAGACGGTGAAAATAGATTCTACCCGCGAATTATGGCTCACTTATCTTGATAAGGTTGCCAGGCCTGTGATGGAAAACATAGCTGGGGATAAGCTAAAAGCAAACATGCCGCTGCTCTTGTCGGACAGGATTGATAATAAAGAATCACGGAGCAAGGCAGGGTATCTGGAAGCATTCGGGCGAACATTAAGCGGCATTGCGCCATGGATTGAGACTGAAGGCGGCAGCGAAAGAGAGGTGAAAATGCGTAGCCAGTATCGGGAGTGGGCTTTAAAAGGTATTGCCAATGCAGTTGATCCCACAGCCAAAGATTACCTGGAATGGCATGGTGGGCAAGCGCTGGTTGATGCCTCTTATGTGGCACTGGCGCTTATACGTTCGCCATTGTTATGGGCGCATCTGGATAAAAAGGTGCAGGGCCAGGTATTTGATGCGCTAAACATTACCCGGAAAACTATGCCTGTATACAATAACTGGATCTTATTTAGCGGTATAATAGAGGCATTCTATTGCAAATATGGCTTTGACTATAACCCGGTAACTATTGAGTATGGCATAAGGGAATTTACATCACATTGGTATGTTGGCGATGGTTTATATGCTGATGGAATGAATTTTCATCTTGATTATTATAATAGTATAGTTATACAGCCCAACCTCGGAACAATTCTGGATATCATGAATACCCACGGCAACAGGTATCAACGAGAAGCGGAGAATGTTAAAAAAATAAGCCAGCGTTATGCTGAAATTCTCGAACGTTTGATAAATACGGATGGTTCATATCCTGTTTTGGGGCGATCTATTGTTTACAGGGGTGGTGCTTTTCATCATTTGGCTTATATGGCTTACACAAAACAGTTGCCTTCCTCTCTAAGTAATGGGCAGGTAAGAGAAGCGCTCACAGCAGTAATAAAGAAAACTCTTAGTGCGCCCGGTACTTTCACTAAAGATGGCTGGCTCAACATCGGGTTATACGGTAATCAGCCTGGTTTGGCAGATTTTTATATTACTACCGGTAGCCTTTACATATGTGAAAATATTTTTATCCCGCTTGGTTTACCCGCTACTGATGACTTTTGGACATCAGTACCCGAACCGTGGACCGCGGTTAAGGTATGGAGCGGAAAAGATGTGCAAGCCGATCATGCCATGGATATAGGCAATCATTAACTAACAGAATATTGTGAAGAGTACTTCATATACTTAAATTAGCCGGAATGCCGATGGATTATCAAACTTGATAAGGTTGCTACAGGAAGCCTAACTATAGCAGCAGAATAATAACCTATGAAAACTAAATAGTTAAACCAAATTATAAACCAATGAGAATAAAATTAAATGTATTGCTTTGTGTGTCCATGGTGCTATCCACCGTGACGTATGCGCAAAAGGCTACAAATCAAGTTTCAAAAGTATGGTCGGCTGAAAAAGCTAATGCCTGGTATGCCAGGCATGCCTGGTTAAATGGATCTGACTATATACCAAGTACAGCCATTAATCAATTGGAAATGTGGCAGGCTGATACCTTTGATCCAGCAACTATTGACCGCGAATTGGGTTGGGCTGAAAGTATCGGGTTTAACACCATGCGCGTTTTCCTGCATAGTGTGGCCTGGAAGGAAGACCCCGCGGGATTCAAAAGTCGTGTAAATACGTTTTTGACCATCGCGGCAAAACACCATATACAACCTTTGTTTGTTTTTTTTGATGATTGCTGGAATAAAACACCACAGCTCGGTAAACAGCCTGAACCTAAAACAGGTATCCACAACTCGGGCTGGGTACAGGATCCCGGTCAGCCGGCATCAGAAGATGCTGCTAATTTCCCGGGATTGGAAAAATATGTAAAAGACATGCTCACCACTTTTGGTCATGATAAAAGGATATTGTTGTGGGATTTGTATAACGAACCGGGGAATTCTGGCAAAGGCGATAAATCATTACCATTGTTAACAAAGGTGTTTGAATGGGCTAAGGAAATAAACCCTGACCAGCCTATCAGTGCGGGCTTATGGTCATGGGATCTGGAAACACTTAATGCTTTCCAGGTAACGCATTCAGATGTGATCACCTATCATGATTATGAAACTCCCGACCTGCATCTCCGGGTTGTGCAATTGCTAAAGGCTTATGGGCGGCCGGTTATTTGTACCGAATACATGGCGCGTCCGCGCAACAGTACCTTTGAAAATACAATGCCTATGCTTAAAAAGGAAAATGTAGGGGCCATCAATTGGGGATTTGTAGCGGGTAAAACAAATACAATGTATGCCTGGGATGCCCCCATGCCGCAAGGCGGCGAACCTGCATTGTGGTTTCATGAAGTATTTAGAAAAGACGGTACGCCTTATAGGCAAGAAGAAGTTGATCTGATCAAAAAGTTAAATAATAAATAATGATACAGGCTCTAAATGGGAATATCTGTATAAAAAGCTGTTCGAAAACTATTTATCACCATTTCGGCTATTTTGTTACTTTTGGCGCTTATTTTAAAAGAAACATCATTATTTATTAAAAACAATTAGAATGGAAAAATTCAAAGCATTGCAGGAATTGATCGTTGTGGCTGAAAAAGATGCTTCGGCATTTTATGACAAGGGAAATAAAGCAGCAGGCACACGTTTACGCGGCGCACTGCAGGAGCTAAAGGCACTGGCCAACGAGATTCGTAAAGAAGTGATCGAAAAGAAAAACGCATAATAACAATTTAAAGGTGTTTTTAAGGTAAGCCCGGTCAAAGACCGGGCTTACCTGTTTAGAATAAATTATTTCGATCTGCTGTTGATTGTTAGATGGTAGTTGATATAGATATGAATCCTGAAGGAATCATATAAAAATAGGGGTGAAGTGCTACTAAAGTCATATTAAGGTCAAAGTCAATGCTTAATTCTGAAAAATTATAAAATAATTTTAACGTTTAAATACTTAGTGTTACTTTTACACTAAGTATTTAAAACAAGTCTTCTCATAATTTAGGTTTATAATTGGTTAGTAAAGGCCCCTGCCCATCAGGGGCCTTACTTTTTTACTTTACAAATAAATCACAATTGTTTCTTTTACACTTATGCTTGAAGAGTTATTTTTGCCGCTTTAGTAGATCATCTGTCAGATATATATTCACTTTGAAAAAAAACTTACTACCACTCGCGCTCGGAGGACTCGGAATCGGAACTACTGAATTTGTAATGATGGGCCTTCTACCGGATATCGCTAAAGACTTTCATATCAGTATTCCTGTCGCTGGGCATTTAATCTCATCCTATGCGCTTGGAGTGGTGATAGGCGCGCCATTACTGGTGATGATCAGCAGCAACTTCGAGCCTAAAAAGGTTCTTTTGGCTTTAATGGCCATGTTTACCGTTTTTAACGCATTCTCGGCCTTTGCACCCAATAATACTGCTTTGCTTTTTGCTCGTTTGTTATCGGGCTTGCCTCATGGCGCTTTCTTTGGTGTGGGATCTGTAGTGGCGAGCAGGCTGGCCGAAAAAGGGAAACAAGCTCAGGCTATTTCAATTATGTTTGCTGGCCTTACAATAGCTAACCTGTTGATAACTCCGTTAGGTACTTACGTTGGGCATCATTACTCGTGGCGGTACACCTTTGGTATTGTAACGCTTATCGGGTTAATAACAATTATTGCTATACAAGTATGGCTGCCAAAATTGCCGGTAAACAGGGCAGGTAACATTAAATCTGAACTAAGTTTGTTTAAAAGGCAGGAAGCATGGCTCATTATATTAATTACAGCCATAGGCACCGGTGGCCTGTTTGCATGGATAAGCTATATAGCTCCGCTAATGACGGATGTTTCCGGATTCTCTGCAAATACAGTATCCTATATTATGGTTCTGGCTGGCTTAGGAATGGTAGTTGGCAATGTAATAGGCGGAAAACTTGCAGATAAAATGGAACCAGCGAAAGCATGTATACTATTGTTATTTGCAATGGCTGCTACTTTGATACTAATCTTTCTCTTTTCATCAAATCAATTATTATCACTTACGTTCACATTTATAGCGGGAGCGCTTTCCATTGCACTGGCAACACCTATCCAGATATTAATGATCCGCACAGCGAGTGAAGCAGAAATGCTTGGTGCAGCGGCTACCCAGGCCGCATTTAATGTAGGGAATGCCTTAGGTGCTTTCTTTGGCGGGTTACCAATAGCGGCAGGGCTTGGGTATAACTCACCGGCATTGGTAGGCGCTGTTATGGCACTTGCCGGGACAGTTTTCGCATGGATCCTGATCAAGCGACAAAAAACGCAGTTAGCCTATTCACCGGCGTAACAATTCAATTGTGATTTATTGACAAATAATAATATTTTGTCAATAAATGTAGCTAACTTTGTCATGTAGTTAAATATGAGCAGCCAGGACGATATCATTCACCAGGAAATTTTGCAGGCAGCCTTGCGCTTATACCGCAAATATGGGCCCACCAAAGTTACCATGGATAATTTGGCAAAGGCTACCGACCGGAGCAGGAGCTCATTATACTATTATTTTAAGGACCGTGACGCTGTATTCCAGGCAGTACTTGAACGGATAGCGGAAGACGTAGCCGCTGATATCCGCCTTGCTGTAAATAAAGCGGCCAACCTGAACGACAAGCTATACGCTTTTTGCGCGGCTAAGATAAGGACCTCTGAAGAGTGGAAACGGGTATTCCACGCTATGGATCAGGTTATGAGTGCCGATGAAAAATCAAGACAAACAAAATTAATGGATGGCTTGCATAAAAGGCTGATGCATTTGGAAAGGGGTATTCTGTTGGAAGCCATGTCAGTGGCAGTGCATCAACACGGTCGTACTACGGATGATGCGGAACTGGATATGCTGGCATTTATTATTTCAGGCAGTGCCCGTGGTATTCGTAGAGAGATATATGATTATAATGATCCGCATGATGCCAAAGCAGCCGCTGCCTTACTAAGTGGCATGGTGGCTAAATGGCTGGGGAATTAATTTTTTTAACCATGTTTCGACATTAATTTAAATTTTGTCAGTTTAAATGAAAAAAGTAAGTGAATTAAATTTATTCAGGGCTTTTGCCAGTCGTAACTACACGCTCTACTTTTTTGGCAGGGCGGTATCGCAATTTGGTACCTGGATGCAACGGACTGCCGTGGTGTGGGTTGTTTATTCGATGACACATTCAGCCTTCCTGCTCGGGATAACCATTTTTGCAGAGCAGTTCCCGTCATTCTTATGTTCTATTCCCGGTGGTGTGGCTGCCGACCGCTATAACCGTTATACCATCATCAAAATCACCCAGATAACTTCAATGGTGCAGGCCGTGCTGCTGGCTTTACTGGTGATCACAGGCCATATGCAGGTATGGGCAATTCTGTCGCTCAGCGTGCTCCTGGGTATCATTAATGCCTTCGATGTGCCCGCGCGACAGGCGCTGATCAATGATGTGCTGGCCAGCCCGGACGACCTGCCCAATGCACTCTCGCTTTCCACAGCAACGGCTAGCCTGGCGCAGCTATTAGGTCCGGCTTTATCAGGTATCGTTCTGAGTGCCTTTGGTGCCGGTGTATGTTTTCTGCTAAACGCGGCGAGTTTTGGCGCGGTTATCCTGTCGTTGCTGTTCATGAAATTACCCGCCTATCTGCCAAAAAAGACGGATAAGAAAATCATCGCGGATTTTGCCGAAGGTTTTACTTACCTGAAAAACACGCCGGGTATCGGCCTGATTGTTATTATGCTGGCCATGGTTAGTTTACTGGTGCTCCCATATAATACGGTATTGCCTGTATTTGCCAAAGTTGTTTTTAAGGGCGATGCCTCCACTTTTGGCTATATCAACAGCTTTGTGGGCGTGGGCGCTGTAGCAGGAACCATTTTTCTGGCTTCGCGTAAACCCGGTACACATTTAAAAAAGATCTTGTTTATCAGTACCATATTGATGGGCCTGGGGCTGATCTGTTTTTCACAAATAAGAAATTTTCCTGCGGCTATGTTTTTTGCAGCGATCGCAGGTTATGGCTCTATTGCGCAGTTTACCATCAGCAATATTCTGGTGCAGTCCGATGCCGCGCCTGCCATGCGCGGGCGGACTATGGGCATCCTTTTGATGGCTATATTTGGTATGATGCCGCTGGGCAGCGTATTGACTGGCGCTGTATCTGAACATATAGGTGCGCCGGCGACCGTACTGGCGCAGGGGATCACAGCGGTGCTGATCGCATTACTCTTTATTAAATTTTTAACAAGGACGACACCGAAACCTGCGGGTCATTTATAGATTCCAAGCTTCATTGTACCTGTTTCTCTTACGATGTGCGCAGAGCATGGCAAATAATTGTAGGATCAACACCTATAATTACAGAAGAATTCGCTGATACGGCAGTTCCGTTGGAAGATTTAATTGTAACAGGTGAGTGAGAAGTATCTGTGCTCGCAGGAGTCAGGGAGTCATGATGGATTCGCTGCATACCTGCAGAACGTACAGCTATGCTGATTGAAGGCGCCGGGACTGCATCAAAAACTCCCGTTGATACAAAGCCGGACTTTTCCCGGTTATTTGTTTGAAGTGTTTATGAAAGCTGGAAAAATTATTGAAGCCGCTTTCATAGCATATTTGTTTTAAATTAATATCTTCTTCGATAAGTAATTTGCAGGCGTTTCCGATTCTTATTTCGGTTAAGAATTGGATATATGTTTTTCCTGTACGGGATTTAAAAAATCTGCAAAATGAATTTGGACTGATACTGGCAACCCTTGCTATTTCTTCCAACCTTATCTGCGATTTGAAATTAGACATCGAGTATTCATAAATAGCATTGATCCTGTTCGTGTCTGTTTCTTCAAAATGATAATTAAAACCAATTGATGATAGTTGATTAATATGCTGGCTGGTGCCGATAAGACTTAAGGCTTCCATAAGATGAATAATCTTATACGGCCCTTCAGCCCGAAGAAGACCATTTAATACATCTTCAATATTTTCGGCCATGCCGCCGCTAATTTGGATCCCTCGCTTAGCATTATCAAGGGTTGTTTTTATTAATTTGTTTTCCGGCAGATTAAGAAAATCATTACCCCAAAAGTTTTCGGTAAAGTGTATCACGCTCACATCAGCGGAAGCGTTTACTTCTTTTTCGAAATATATATCATCAAATCGCCAATAGTGTGGCAAATATGATCCGACGAGCACCAGGTCTCCCGCCTGAAAACGCTTTACCGAATCACCTATGAATTGTGTACCTGTGCCTTTTTTAAAGTAAATAAGCTCAACCTCGGGATGATAATGCCAATGGTTATTAACATACGGTACGGTATCTCTTCTGATACTAAATGAACTAACAGCAGTATTGGTTAATTTTAATAACTGAGGTTTCATAACAATGGCAATTGGTAATCCAACCTACGAAAAAATAAACAATATTTACAATTGTTTGCTAAAATAAGATCAATAAATGCCAATTATGCTTACAATACTGCACGTTTAGCTTTACTGAACACGTGCTGCTTATAATGATACACCTCTTTTCCAAGGGATAAAATCATCCTGGCCCAGCTGTACTGCCTTGGGTTGTATAATGCCGCTTGCAACCTGTATAATAAAATCTAATATACGTTCACCCGTTTGTGGTATGCTTTCCTTACCGTCTATTATGGTGCCGCAATCAATATCAATAATATCCGGCATCCGGTTAAAAAGTTTTGTATTGGTTGATAATTTTATCACCGGTGATATTGGATTGCCGGTTGGTGTGCCTAACCCGGTGGTGAATAATACAACATTAGCTCCTGATGCTACTTCGGCCGTGGTGCTTTCCACATCACTGCCGGGGGTACACAAAAGGTTAAGCCCGTTTTTGGTTACTTTTTGAGGATAGTCAAGAACATCTATTACCGGTGATGAACCTCCCTTTTTTGCAGCGCCTGCTGATTTAATAGCATCAGTAATTAAACCATCCTTTATATTTCCGGGCGAAGGATTGGCATAAAACCCTGAGCCATCAGCTTCGGCCCGGGCATTATAGGTTTTCATCAGGTGCATAAATTTTAAAGCGGTGTCTTCGTCTGCGCAACGGTCGCTTATTTCCTGCTCAACGCCGCATAGTTCGGGAAACTCAGCAAGTATTACGCTGCCGCCTAATGATACTACTACATCTGCTACATAGCCCAAAGCCGGATTAGCCGAAATGCCCGAAAAACCATCCGAGCCACCACATTCCAGCCCTATACAAAGTTTTGACAGAGGGGCCGGTTTGCGTTCATATTTATTGATCGTTATTAAACCTGCAAATGTTTGTTTTAAGGCAGCTTGCAACAGATTTTTTTCGGTGCCTAACTTTTGTTGCTCTAATACCACTAATGGTTTGCTGAAATCAGGGTCGCGTTTTTTGATCTCATCCATTAAAATATCAGCCTGTGCATGCTGGCAGCCTAAACTAAGTACTGTTGCACCCGCTACGTTTGGATGGGTAATATAACCGGCGATTAACCCACATAAAGCATCCGAATCCGAACGTGTACCACCACAACCCATGTCGTGGTTCAGAAATTTAATGCCATCAATATTTGTAAAAACCTTTTTGGAGCTTGCCTCTATGGCGGATGGCTGCAGATCGGCACTTAAAATTTCTTCTACTGATTTGCCTGCCTGGTATAGGCTGAGCAAACCATCCACTTCGGCCTCATAGCTTTTTGGTTTTTTAAAGCCCAGTTTAGCAGTCAGGGCTTCCTTCAATACTTCAATATTCCTGTTTTCGCAAAACACTAACGGAATAACGATCCAATAATTAGCCGTACCAACCGATCCATCTGCACGGTGATAACCCATAAAGGTCTTATCTGTAAAATAAGAAACATCAGGTTTTTGCCAATCTGTTTTACGCCGACCAAGTTTAAATTCGCCAGCAGCATGATGGATATTGTTAACTGTAATGGCGCTGCCACGGGATATTGCTTCATTCGCTTTTCCTACCAGCACACCATACATGTATATATCACTTCCAACAGAAAGTGTATCAATAGTGAACTTGTGTTTGGCTAAAACAGGTGTAGCCAGGTTAAACACCTGCCCATTGAAATTAATGGCTGTTCCTTCGGTCAAATCCTGCAATGCCACCAGGACATTATCGCTCTCATGAATTCTTAAATATTTTTTTGTGGAATTTTCCATTGAAGTAATTATCAATCAGTTTTTATTACCAGTCTCTGCAACCAGGATGTACAAGCCATCGGTTCTAAAAAATGGCGTAAGTAAAGGAACTATATTTTTATATTTTGCCGTGATACTTTATTAGCTAACTATTCAGCAATATTAACATACAACCAGCCAGTGATGGTAATGAAAGGTCAGATACTATTAAAACGCCGTTTTACCTGCCGGGAAAACACTCGTTTTACGTGTATAATACCATGGCTGCTCAGCGGCGGTTTAACTGTGTTCGCGTAAGCTAACATAGCCGTTCATCGCGTTTTGAAGTGTAGCGGGAGAGTATTATCTTTAATCATTTGCGAATAGGATTTTTCAATCAACCTGAACACTAATGAAAAATAACCAGGAACAACTATATACATTGCTACAGTCGATAGAAGGAGTTGTGTGGGAGGCAGATACTAATATGCGGCAATTTAGCTTTATTAGTGATCAGGTTCAAACTATTTTAGGTTTTTCACCGGAAGAGTGGTTAGGCCAGCCCGGATTCTGGAAAGATCATATTCACCCTGAGGATCAGCAGGTGGCTGTGGGCTACCGTGAATTGCTGAGCGGGAACATTAAAAGTGGCTCGTTTGAATATCGGATGATCCGGTCCGATGGCCATATCGTATGGATAAAGGATAAAGTTACTGTTATTTATAAAGAAGATAAACCATTCCTGCTGCGGGGGATCATGCTGGATAATACTATAGCTGAAAGGTTGAAGGCGTTGGAAAACCTGGAGCGCGAAATACTGCGATTAAATTCCGGTCTTACAGCATCCCTACAGGATGTTCTGTCCAGCTATATGTTGGGATTAGAAGCCTTATTTCCCCAAATGCAATGCTCTTTCCACCGGATCAAAAATGGTCGTATTGCCAGTGCGGTGTCACCTTCGTTACCTCCTGCATACGTAACTGCTATAATGGGGCTACAAATTGGGGAAAATGAGGGGTCGTGCGGAACTGCGGTTGCTTTAAAACGACAAGTTATTGTAAGCGATATCGCAACCGATCTGAGATGGGAGAAGTACAGGTTTCTGGCCCTGAAATATAATTTACGTTCCTGTTGGTCTAACCCGGTTATGGATATTGAAGGCGATGTAATGGCTACACTGGCCATGTACTACAATGAGCCCAAATTACCGGGCGATGAGGAATTAAAAGTGATGGAAAGAGCTACCGCTCTATTGCGGATCATTCTGGAGAACAGGCAGAAAACGGAGATCATCAGCGAAGCCAATATGCTAATGCTGCAAAGCCAGGAACTGGCGCACTTTGGTAACTGGTGTTGGGATATTCAACATGATATCGTTAGCTGGTCACCTGCCTTGTATACCATATATGGCCTTGACCCTAAAGATTTTAAGGCGACTTTCATGGGGTACCAGGAACGGTTGCACCCAGAAGATCGCAATAGGATTTATCAGACCATCGAAAAAGTGCTGACAACAGGTGAAGATGCTGAGTTTGAGGAAAGGATTATACGTCCGGATGGTGAGATACGGAACCTGCGCTCATGGGCTAAACTGAAATCGGACCAGTATGGCGCGCCTATGGAAATGATAGGCGCTTGTTTGGATATTACCGAAAGAGTGAGTCACATCGAGACAATTAAACAAAGGAACCGGCAATTGCAGGAAATCAGCGAACAGCATACCCGTGTGATAAAAACCCTGCATGCGCTGGAGCAGAGCCAGGCGGATAACAGCAGGATGATGAAAATAGTAGCGCACGATCTGCGTAACCCTATTGGTGCAATAAGTTTATCTATTGCCCACATGATCAAAAAAGGCTATCCTGAAAAGGACCGGAAAATACTGGAGATCATCAAACGGGCCGCCGATGACTCGCTTGATCTGGTAGGCGATCTGTTGTATGTGCCCGGACGGGCTGAAGAAATGCATAAAGAACCGGTTGATCTAAAACAGATGCTGCACTACTGTACAGATATTCTGCTGCACAAAGCTAATGACAAAAAACAGCAGATTAGGGTACAAGCAAAACCAGCCACCATTTTAATAGATAATGAAAAAATGTGGCGGGTTGTCAGCAACCTGATTGCCAACGCTGTCAAATTCAGTCAGCATGGGGCCATCATTACTATCAGGCTGAAAGAAAATCCCGGGCACATTGTTATAGAAGTAGAAGACCAGGGTATAGGGATACCAGAAGCTTTGCAGGATAAAATATTCGATATGTTTACCGAGGCAAAAAGGCCGGGCACTGCCGGAGAAGTCTCTTTTGGAATGGGGCTGGCTATTTCAAAACAAATTGTAGAAGCGCATAAGGGAAAAATATGGTTTGAAAGCAAACCGGGCAATGGAACGATCTTTTTTGTGGAATTGCCTTTGCAATAGTGCGAGCCTGATATTAAATAAAATGTCCGGCAATGACTTATATCATTGCCGGACATTGATTGGATCTTTTAGATCCCCAAAAGATTGAAATTAAAAGGTGATCACATAGTTAGAACCCTTAAGCATATGTGTTTTATATGTTAAGGTGCTCAAAATAGCTGCCTGAGCTAAGAAATTGCCATTTATATCCTCTACAACTGGTTTTGCGATAGTTAGCTTTATGTTGTTTTCGGCAATGCTGGCAACTATAGGGCTGCTAGGGTTTAGCCTCCATGTAGGGCTATTTACAACCAGTGGGCCTGTTATAGTTTCACTTCCTTTTCGTTTAGTAATATCTGCAGCAGCTTTAAAAGCAACTGTAGATCTTTTATCGATATGATTGTTAATAGTTATATTGGTAGTTTTATTGCTTCCGCCATATAAGTTTGAATAACCTATCTGAATGCCATAACCGGCATTGTTTTCCGTTAATGCATTGTTAACCACAATATTTTGAAGCTGATCAGTAGAAGTGTTAGGCTCAAAATTAATGCCGCACATTGGGGAAGTGCCTGTACTGTATTCTGCAGTTGGAGATTCTAAATCAAGGCCGTTAACACTAGTAATTGACATGCCATCTCTTCTGTTATAAGTCACACTGGCATTGGTAATAGTGATGTTGGTGTTTGTAGTGGTGCCCTGTGATGTTGAAAGATAAATTCCATCTCCCCAGCAATAAGACACATTTGCACCGATAATTTTGATATTCGATGAAGAATAAATACCAATTCCCATTCCCCATTCTCCACTGGTACCCAAATGCTTGGTCAAATCGCCTATAATATAAGGGTTATTAACTACAACGTTTGATACATGAGAGATTGATAAAATATTGTAGTTACCGGTAGCCGTAGGCTTTAACCATAATTGTGAACCTGATAAAAAATTCACGGTACTGTTTGACTTGAGAGAAAGACCGGCATCATCAACCAAAACAGGAAAATTTGGAAATGTTACATTACTGTTTTTGTTAATGGCTGCCTGTAAATAGGATGTGTAATCAACTGTGCCATTTTTCACATAGCCTTTTGGCAAACTTGCGGTAAGGTCATAACTACCTGATGGAACAGAAGTGAGTACTGTACTAAGCGTAGTTGATGTTGTAAGGGTGTTTGTTTTTTTTGTTGTAGAACTGACCGGCTCGCTGGCGTCTTTACTACAGCTGTACATGAGGATGATTAATAGTAAGCAGGGAACGGAAATCTTTAATGCACGTAAATTCGAATTGAAATTTTTAATCATAAATCATAAATTTTTTAATTGTTACAGCTTTAACGGTGTATTTATTGCATTTGTTGCATTATAAATGCCGAAAATATATTAATAATTGATTTTTTGCTTAATAAGTAAATTAGATGCCATGTTGTAAGGTGTTGCTAATAAATGCTTTATAAATTTATGACGTAAGCAATATTTTTTTACACAATTCTGTTGCCCACGGCACACTTTTGAGAAAGAAAATGAGGTAATTACACAATTCATTATACAATACATCCCTTCTATATCTAACTGAATATTAATTCTTTAGGTTTACATCACAATCACGTGTTACTTAAAACCTATAGCAATGTTCCACTTTAGACGCACGAGTACTCTATTATTATTAATTGTGGTAATATTAATGTCAACTGCCTGTTCTTCAAAAAGAAATCTTGTATATTTTAGTGATTTACCCCAAACTCAGATCGATCAAACAAAAGATCTGTCGGCTGTTTTGTCATCAAGCGAGCCCAGGATTCAACAAAATGACGTTGTTGGTATAACGGTGACAAGTTTAAGTCCTGAATCAAATAATTTATTTAACAGTAATTACGGTAACAATGTGGTTAATACTAATACCAATAGTAGTTCTATTACCGACGTAAGTGTTCCTAAAATTGGTTATCGTGTAGACAAAGACGGGAATATTGGTTTCCCGGTGCTTGGACAGGTTAAGTTGGCTGGCTTAAACACTGATGAAGCGCAAACTTATTTAGTAAAACAACTTAGTGCATACATCAAGTCTCCTTTGGTAAGTGTCATTTTCCTGAATTTCAAGGTAACGGTTATAGGAGAGGTAAATCGCCCGGGCACATTTAATGTATCCGCAAACAGCATAAACTTATTGGAAGCGCTCGGACTGGCAGGTGATATGACGGCCTATGGAAAAAGGGAGAATGTTTTACTGATCAGACAAATAGATAATAAGCGAACCATGGTTAGAATAAACTTAAATGATAGCCGGGTATTTGATACGCCTTACTATTATCTGCACCAGAATGATATTGTATACGTAGAGCCAGATAAATCAAAGACCCAGATAACAGACGCAGATAACAGGTTTATACCAATAATTGCAGCATCCGCCTCGATTATAGCTGTGTTGCTGAACATTTGGCTGATAGATCGCAAATAATCAAATACTGTTAGATTTTAATTTATCGAAACATAAAATGAAAGACCTCAATAAATATTTAAAACGCTGGTATTGGTTTGCCATTAGTATAGGTGTATTTGTTTTGCTTGGTTTTATATTCCTGCTTTATATCGACCCGCAATATCAAATAACTGCTGCTGTGCTTATCCAGGAGGATAAAAAAGGGGAAACAACCCTTAATGAAACCGCATTTAGTGATTTAAATATGTTTCATACCAACAAAACCGCTGACAATGAAACTCAAAAATTATTATCTATTGACCTGTTAACCAAAGTATTTAAAGACTTGTCATTAGATACCCGATATTACATAAATAAAACATTTAAACGGAAAGAGATTTATATAAAGTCAGCTCCTATAAAAGTGAATATTGTAGAGATTACACCACTCGCTTATAGGGATATTACTGATATACGTTTAATTAGCAACAATATGTTTGAATTGACATCTCCTATTGATGGCAGTAAACATACATATTCTTTCGGGCAACAAATAACTAATCCTTACTACACAATTACTGTAACTAAAACGCCATTATTTACTATTGAAAACCCGCATCTATCAATTTCCTTTACTGATATTGTTGCTTTAGCTAAAGGCTATAATTCATTACGTTTGCAAATTACCCCGGTAGTTAAAGATGCTAATACCTTGTTATTGAGTGTTAATGATAATATTCCACAAAGGGGGGTTGATATACTAAATAGACTGATTTACACTTACAACAAACAAAGCGCGGATAACAAAGCACAGCTCGCTAACGAGACAATCACATTTATTGATAACAGGCTGAAATACCTAAATAATGATTTAATGAATGTTGAGAACAATGTGCAGCAGTATAAGCAAAACAACAGTGTAACCAATATTCAATCAGACGCGCAAGACAATCTGCAAAAATCGGGCGAGTACAACCAGCAATTACAGGCTATACAAATACAATTGAATATTGTACAGTCAACAGAAAATTATTTAAATGAGTCTGCCGATCAGATCACCCTTGTGCCAAGCACTCTGGGCTTGCAGGATGAAACTTTAGTTTCGCTGATCAACAAATTTAATGATCAGCAGCAAGCGTATCAACAATTACTGTCGACGAATCAGCCAAATAACCCACTGGTTCAGAACGCTAAAAAACATCTGACTTCGCTTAAGGAAAGCATTCAGGAAAATTTAAAGAGTATAAAGAGGTCGATGCTTATTACGCGCAGCAATCTTGAAGCAAACCTTGCAAAGTATGAGGCCAAGATCAGAACGGTACCTGTTATTGAAACAGGTATTCAACAACGCGACCGCGACCAACTGGTGAAACAAAACCTGTTTCAATATTTATTGCAAAAACGCGAGGAAACATCATTATCACTATTGGCCACACAGCCTGATGCCAGCATTATTGATTCACCCAACTATGATCCTAATGCAACTAAACCTAAGCCAATGCTTATTTATATATGCGCCATAATTTTTGGAGGCTTAGTTCCTGTTCTGTTATTATTTGTTAAAGAAGTAGTAAATGTAAAAGTTGAACATGTGGATGATCTTTCATCTTTCAACGATATTAAAATTTTGGGAGAACTGTGCCATATCAATAAAAAGGAATCTATACGCATAACAAACGATGCACACAGCAGCGTAACTGAGTTATTCAGGTATATAAGAAACACTATTAATGGTAATTATAATAATTATAGCAACCAGGTTTTATTAGTTACTTCCTGTATACAGAATGAAGGCAAAACATTTACAGCTATAAACTTGGGTCTGTCATTATCATCCATCAGTAAAAAAACTATTATACTCGAATTTGATCTTCGGAAACCAGATCTGTTAAAAAGCCTTAAAATAAAACCTTCTATCGGTATTTCAGATTATCTAAACTCGGATGATGTTTCAGTCGACAGCATTATCCTGCCTTCAAACACATCACCTGATTTGTTTGTAATAGGTGCCGGTACTATTTGCAACAATCCGGGCGAATTGATATTGGATCCAAAAATAGGAGACTTGTTTACCGCCCTGCGGAAGATGTTCGATTATATAATTATTGATACATCTCCAATAGGTATGGTAGCCGATGCCTTAACACTTTCGCCTTATACAGATAGCAGCATTTTTGTAGTGAGATATAACCACACACAAAAATCTCATTTAAAAATACTCAAGGACATTGTTGAAAATAAAAAATTGAAAAATCCTATGCTAATACTAAATGATGCTAAAGTTGAGAACCTGAAAAGCTATGTGTACGGAAGTAACGTGTACGCTTAGCCGACTTAGATTTTTAAAAAGTAATTGCCGATCAACCCTTTTTTAACCTGAAATAGCACTACAGTTATACTTTATATCCAGATATGGCTTGGTATAGCTAAGATTTTGTCCGTTTGTTAAACTTAATTCAAACCTTCCTGTAACCGGAATGGCGAAGCTTTATAGTGATTTGAACATGTACCTGTAACTGGAATGGCGAAGCTTTAACCTGGCATGTACAACGGGTAACTGACCCTGAAAGGAGAGGATTAACAATATTCGTTAAACAACTATCTCAATGCAATCTTCTACATCTAAAAAAAACCTGGAGAAAAATTGGTTGGTCATTTACACACGGCCTAATTGGGAAAAAAAAGTACATCAATTGCTGTTAACAATCGGAATAGAATCATACTGTCCTGTCCGGTTGGAAGAGCATACCTGGGCCGACAGGAAAAAAATGGTAAGTGTTCCCGTTTTTAATTCTTATGTATTTGTAAAGATTAACCGGCATGAAGAATCAATTGTTAGGCAAACCCTGGGGGTTATAAACTTTGTATACTACCTGGGGCGGCCGGCAGTGGTTAGGGACTCGGAAATTGAAGATATACAGCGATTTTTAAATGATTATCCAGATTTAGAGATAATCAGTATAAAGGAACTTTCACTTGGAGAGCGGGTTAAAATTCGTAATGGCCCTTTTATGAATCAAGAGGGAGATGTGATCCAAATACGCGGGAAAAATGTGTTGCTCAAGTTAGAAAACCTTGAAAGTGTATTAGTAACAAAAGTGTCAGCAAAAAATATTGAATTAGCCAAACAAAATGGAAGAAAATAAAAAACCACAGAAAATAGCGGTTATTGGTTTAGGATATGTTGGATTACCGTTAGCCGTTGCCTTTGCTTACAAATACAAAGTAATTGGTTTCGATATAAATCGTAAGCGCATTGATGAAATAATACGAGGCAAAGATCATACAAATGAGGTGGGAGTTGAAGAACTCAGTACAGTGTTAACCAATGACTGTACAGCCGAAACAGGCCTTTATTGCACCACCGAAATGGATAAAACACGCGGATGTGGTGTTTTTATTGTCACTGTTCCAACACCGGTTGATAAAAATAACCGCCCGGATCTGACACCACTTTATAAAGCAAGTGGTATGGTAGGGAAAGTGCTTAAAAAAGGAGATATTGTAATTTATGAATCAACCGTTTATCCTGGCGTAACTGAGGAGGAATGTGTGCCTGTTCTTGAAAAACATTCAGGACTTAAATTTAATGTTGATTTTTTTGCAGGCTATTCACCCGAACGCATAAATCCGGGAGATAAGGAGCACACTGTTGTTAATATTAAAAAAGTAACCTCTGGCTCAACTCCTGAAGTGGCAGAAATTATTGACCAGCTATACAAGTCAGTAATAACCGCTGGCACGCATAAAGCATCATCTATCAAAGTTGCTGAGGCAGCTAAGGTAATTGAAAATTCGCAACGCGATATTAATATTGCTTTTGTAAATGAATTAGCTAAGATATTTAATAAACTAAATATCAATACTAACGATGTATTGGCAGCGGCAAGTACCAAATGGAATTTTTTGAATTTTAAACCTGGTTTAGTAGGCGGCCACTGTATTGGAGTTGATCCTTATTACCTGGCACAAAAAGCCCAGGAGATGGGATATCATCCTGAAATTATATTAGCCGGGCGGCGCTTAAACGACGGGATGGGTAGCTACGTTGCAGATGAGATCATCAAGTTGATGGTGTTAAAAGGTATTCAAATGTCTGGAAGTAATGTGCTTATTTTAGGGTTTACGTTTAAAGAAAACTGCCCTGATGTACGTAATACCAAGGTTATTGATATTGTAAGGCGGTTACAAAGCTTTAAAATAAATGTTACCGTACACGACCCATGGGCAAATGCCGAAACAGTAAAACATGAATATGATATCATTTGCGAAAATGGTTCGGCTAAAAGCCGCCAGTACGATGGAATATTGCTGGCTGTGGCTCATGAGATTTTCAGCACCTATGATCTGTCTCCGTTTAAAAAAGAAAATACAGTGGTTTATGATATAAAATCGCTTCTGCCTGATTTTGCAGTAGATGCCCGTTTGTAGTTTTTTTATTATTACCGATAGGTCAGGGATCATATAGGATCAATATAAAATAAATGAGCTTAATTAAAAAAGCGGTATCCGGGTTGGGCTGGACATTTACCCAGCAATTTAGCAACCAGTTTATCAGTTTTGTGGTTTCAATTATTCTCGCCCGGTTTTTAGGCCCTGCTGAATTTGGCCTTATTGGTATGCTGGGCATATTCATCGCCATTGGCAATACTTTAATGGATAGCGGGTTAACATCCTCGTTAATAAGAACCCCGGATGCTGATCAGAGAGACTACTCAACTGTATTCATGATCAACATCATTGGCAGTGTAATTTTCTATTTGATATTATATTTTGCAGCGCCCTTAATAGCGAGTTTTTATAAACATGACATACTAACTGCCCTTATCCGTGTTTATGCACTAACGTTTATAATACAAGCATTTGTAGGTGTTCAAAGCACGAGGCTAACTAAAAAGTTAAATTTTAAAACACAGTTATTAATTCAGATTCCTTCGCTTTTAGGCGGAGGAATTTTAGGGATCACATTAGCAAAATTAGGCTACGGCGCCTGGAGTTTGGTTTGGATGAGTTTGTTTCAATCACTGATCTCAACAATTTTGCACTGGATCTACGCAGGATGGCGCCCAAGTTTTATTTTAGATAAAAAGTTATTTAAATATCATTATGGCTTTGGTTATAAGGTGGCAATATCAAGCCTTGTACAAACTTTTTATACTAATATTTATGCATTAATTATCGGGCGATATTTTTCTGCTGTGCAAGTGGGGCTTTATACACGCTCTTTGGGCTTAAGGCAGTTACCAATTTCCAATCTTTCTACTGCTATTGGTAAGGTGTCTTTTCCAATGTTGTCTTCAATTAGCAATGAAGATGCCAGGTTAAAAGCTGCTTATAAAAGGTTAATGCAGCAATTAGTTTTTTGGATATCTCCATTTTTGATATTGCTGGCTGTTATTGCTTCACCTTTTATCAGGATACTTTTAGGTGATAAGTGGTTATCTGCGGTTCCATATTTCCAGATTTTATGTATTGCAGGTATTGTATATCCATTAAGATTCAACCTGAATATTTTACAGGTTAAAGGCCGCAGCGATATATTGATGAAGCTTGAAATAGTGAAAAAAAGCTATGGAATAGCAGCTGTTATAGCAGCAATTCAATTTGGCATATTTGGTTTGTTGTATTGCCAGTTATTGCTTGATGTTTTAGAGTTTTTTGTAAACTCGTTTTACTGCGGCAGAATGATAAACTATTCGGTAAAAGAACAAGTAAAGGATTTTTCGCCAAGTATATCTTTGGCAGCTGTAGTGGGGGTAGTGGCGTGGAGTTTGGATAAGCGATTCTTTCAGGTTTCGAATATTAGCGACATTATAAGAATACTGGCAGTATCACTATTATATATGACTGTATATTTAATATTTAGTCTTTTATTAAAGATACCTGCTTTATACGATTTTAAAAAGATTATCGGTAAGGATATCAATTTTAAGCAAGCTGTACCCAACAGCTGATGTTTAAAATACACCAATTATAAAGAAGTATACCAATTATTTCACGCCTACATTAATCACAGTAAAGATGAATGATCATTACATCAAATCTTATCATGGAAATCAGGATCTATCGAAATTAAGCTTTTTAGTTACCGGCGGAGCTGGCTTTATTGGCTCAAACCTGGTTGAGTACCTATTAAAATTTGGTGCCGGGAAGGTGAGGGTGTTGGATAATTTCTCAACAGGGTTTATGCATAATATTGAACCATTTTTGAGTTATAATAATTTTGAATTAACTGAAGGTGATATACGAGATAGAGCAACTTGTAATAAAGCTACTAAGAGCATCGATTTTGTTTTACATGAAGCCGCTCTCGGATCAGTTCCCAGATCAGTTGCCGATCCGTTTACAACTAATGATGTTAATGTAACCGGCTTTCTTAACATGCTATTAGCGTCCCGCGATGCAAAAGTTAAACGGGTGGTTTATGCAGCATCTTCCTCAACTTACGGCGATAGCGTTGATTTACCAAAAGTTGAAGAGAAAATTGGCAAGCCGTTATCCCCTTATGCTGTAACAAAATATGTAAACGAATTATATGCGGGGGTTTTTGCTTCCTTATATGATATGGAATTGATAGGCCTGAGATACTTTAACGTTTTTGGCCAGCGACAAGCGCCTAATGGGCAGTATGCAGCTGTAATTCCCAAATTTATTCAAACATTAATAAATCATGATAGTCCTGTAATAAATGGTGACGGAGATGTATCGCGCGATTTTACATATATAGATAATGTAGTGCAAATGAATATCAAATCACTTTTTATACAAAACCCTGCCGCTGTTAACCAGGTGTTTAATGTAGCCTATGGAGAACGGATTACTATAAATCAATTGGTTGGTTATCTAAAGCAGTATCTTTCAAAAATAGACCCTTTAATAGCCGATATTGAAATAATTTACGGGCCTAATCGCCCCGGGGATATCAAGCATTCGCTGGCATCAATTCAAAAGGGGAAGGAATTGTTAAACTATAACCCGTCTTTTTCTGTAGAACACGGACTCGAAGATGCAGTAGAATGGTATGTAAGCCATGTTGTTAAATGCTAAATGGCATATTAATCATAAGTAAACCATTGTTACATTATAGTTATGCTTAGAAGAGTACTAATTATTATACTGATGGCTATCTATTTGTATACATTGGTTTTTAATGTATACTTAAACAATTTTGTTATTGGACTTGCTTTGTCCTTTGTTTTTATGAAAAAAAGAGCAACCATTTTGTTTGGTTGGGAATTTTTATTTTTGTTATTGGGAAATCTTTTTTACTATGTGATTGGGCAATCCGACTTAAAAGCTTTTTTTCTTAATCTATCGGAAATTTTAACCTGCGGTTTATACTTTAACTTTTTTGTTGGGGAAAGTTATAATCGGTTTAAAGCATCAGTAGTACTATTTGTATTATCACTTTCTTTTTCTGTAGCATTAATGTTCGCGGATCGTTATTATCCAAATAGTGTGGATATTTATAGGGCTAAATTAATTGGCGGAGACATCGTACAATCGCCGTCAGGGATATGTGGCAACATGTTTACATTCGGTTACCAGGTTGCAGCTGTTTCTACACTTGTTTTCCTTTACGTTTTATTAATAAAAAAACATTTTCTAATAGTTTGGGGTGTTTTTATGTTGGGTACAATATCAATTTTCTATGGTATGCAACGGTCTGCATTTATAGCATTTTCCTTAGCTTCTGTTATTTGTGTTATAAAATATTATAAGGCTAAAGCAATTCCGGCAATAGCAGGCGCTGTTATAATCGGGGCACTCTTTTTTGTTTATAGTTCTCAAGGTAGTAATGATTCCCAGGGTAATATTTTAACAAAAAACACACAAAATGAGGAAAACGGAGAAGATAGATCCGGATTAATGGTTGAAGATCTTAAGATATATTCAAACTATCCGCTGGGGCTGGTCTTTTACAATTTGGAATGGAGTGATGTATCAAAAAATGACCCGGTATTTAGCGGTGGTTTAACATCGCACAATGCATATTTGATGTTTTTTACATATTTGGGTCCTTTTTTGGGTATCATATTACTATTAGCTGTTTATAAAAATGTTTACTTGGCATTTAAGCAGGCGTTATCCGGTATTCATGACCGGCGAAATGCACTTTTCATAGCATTGTGCTTTGCATTGTTTGCTGCCTCGATAAATGCATTGTTTCATAACGCATGGTTGTTGAATGCTAACGGGCCTACTATGTTTTTATATTTTGCGGTTATACACTTTAGTAAAGTTTATTATAAAAACACGCAACCTGATAGTTTATTGGGAGTGAAAATACGAACCGTGTGAAAAAGAAAATATTTTTAGTAATTAGCTCACTGGGCCCTGGAGGTTCTGAACGGGTATTTTGGCTACTATCTCAAGGAATAGACAAAAAAAAATATGACGTTTCTTTAGTTATTATTGATTCCTCTAAAAAGTTTTTGTCACGAGAAATTGCTGATGTTAATATTATTGATTTAAACACCACCAAGGCATCCAGGTCATTTATCAAATTGTATAAATTATTAAATAGTGAAAAACCTTATGCGGTGTTTTCTACCAGTACGCATATCAATTTATTGGTAGCATTTGTAGCGGTTTTTGTATCTATCCCAAAAGTTATTGCACGTGAATCAAATATTTATTCTGAAATGTCAGAATTTTCTACAAGAAGAGGCCGGATGTTTGGCTATGGTGTAAACCTATTATATAAGTGGTTTAATTTTATCGTATGTCAATCAGAAGAAATGGAAGAATCATTTTTAAAAAAATTTGAAATTAAACAGAAAAGGCTGGTTGTAATACCCAACCCCGTTTTATCTCCGAAAAATTATAATGCAGTTTTAGCAAATACCGGGGTTGAAAGGTTATTAACGATAGCCCGGCTTTCTCCTGAAAAATCTCATTCGCGTTTGTTAAAGATATTTTCAATGTTACCTGAAAAGTACCATTTAACAATAGCCGGCGATGGTGAATGTAGAGATGATATCATTGCCCAGGTAAGAAAACTAAACTTAGAGCATCGGGTAAGTCTTATAGGTTTGATCAGCAATGTGAACGAAATAATTTCCAAACATGATCTGTTTCTCCTAACCTCTGTTACCGAGGGATTTCCTAACGCGGCTTTAGAAGCATTGGCAATGGGTGTTCCGGTAATATCATTTAAAGTAGGCGGGATATCTTCAATGATCAGGCCCGGATTTAATGGCTATGTAGTCGACCAGGATGATACAGAAGGTTTTGCCCAAAGGATAATTAAAGCGGATTCTATAAAATGGGATCGTAAAAAAATACGGGAAGATGTGCTGGCACGCTTCTCATTACAGGCTGTTGCCGATCAATACACCGAATTGATAAACTAAATATTTATTACAGCTATGTGTGGCATATACGGTACTACTATACCATATGATGATTTTTTGATAAGGCAAAAATTACTCAGAGTAAGTTTCAGAGGGCCTGATTATTCGGCCTTTGAGAGAGTTGACCGGATAGTGTTGGGCCATAACAGACTTTCGATCATCGACTTGGATAGCCGCTCGAATCAGCCATTAACCTATAAACATTTAAAAATTGTTTTTAATGGTGAGATATATAATTATATAAAGCTAAAGGCCGACCTGATAAGAAAGGGGTTTGTGTTTCAAACAAATTCAGATACTGAGGTAATATGTGCAGCTTATTTGGCATATGGAAAAAAATGTGTTAATCATTTTAACGGAATGTTTGCCTTTGTAATTTATGATACAAAAGAGCAAACACTCTTCGGCGCTCGCGACAGGCTGGGGAAGAAACCGTTTTACTATTATTTGCAGGAAGATGGTTTTGAGTTTGCCAGTCAGCCTTCGCAGATTAAAATAGGTAATCACTTGCAGGTTAATCAACAGGCTATAGCTTCATATTTAAACTGGAATTATGTGCCAGACGAGTTGTGTATCTACGAAGGCATTAAAAAATTAAAGGCTGGTCATTGCTTTCTATACGAGATAGATTCTTCAACGCTTAAGGTAGAACGCTATTGGGATGTTGATTTCTTTTGGGAAAACAGGTTTAAAGGTAGCTACAATGAGGCAAAGGAAGAATTAACCGGCATTTTAAATGATAGTGTTAAAATTCGTTTAAATGCCGATGTGCCTGTCGGGATATTTTTATCAGGAGGTATTGATTCATCGTTGGTTGCCGGTATAGCGGCGGGGATGGGCCAGCATGTTAGAACTTTTAATATCAGTTTTAACGAAAAAATGTTTGATGAAAGCAATTACGCAACTGCGGTTGCCAATCATTTTAAAACAGATCATCATACAATAGAGTGCAGCTATCAAAGCGGGATAGATTTGATAGATAATTATAACTATTACTTTGATGAACCCTTTGCAGATCCGAGTGCTATTCCTTTAATGTTGATGGCCAAATACACCAAGCCGTTTGTAACAGTAGTGTTAAGTGGTGATGGCGGCGACGAAAGTTTTTTGGGTTATACCCGTTACCATCAGTTAAATAAAGTTGCTGCCCTTTATGATAAGCCTGCTATAATCAGGAAATCCATAAGCTGGTTGTTGAGTTTATCGCCCAATTACAGGCACAAGCTTATTGCAATGGGGCTAAGGCAACGTAATATTACAGCACTATATGTGAGAATGGCAAGTAGTATGGATAAGACATGGTTAGCTAATAATAGTTGTGCCGACAGAAAATCAAGTGAGTTTATTTTAAAGCATAAGTTGAAACCTTTGATGGAAAAAATATCTGATTATGATATTAAAACCTATTTGAACGATGATATAAATACCAAGGTTGACAGGGCAACAATGGCTTATGCCCTGGAGGCACGGGCACCTTTGATGGACTACAGGGTGGTTGAATTCGCAAACAGTTTACCAACAAAATTTAAACTGAATGCGGCATTAGGGGGTAAGAGTATTTTAAAGGATATCCTGTTTCAAAAAATCCCGGCTCAAATGTTTGATCGTCCCAAAGCTGGCTTTACAGTACCTATTAAAAATTGGTTTAAAGCAGAGCTGAAAGAGTACGTTTTAGATAATCTTAACGGCAACACATTAAAGGATATTCCCGGGATACATATAGAAAATACAAAAAAAATGATTGAAGCACACATGTCAGGCAAAGTTAATCATGCCAGCCAGATATGGTCATTACTGATCCTGAATCAGTGGCTAACGGCAAATAAACGAATTCACCTGGTTGAAGCATAATACACTTTGGCAACCATACTTAATAAGCTGATTGATACTATATTTTGTTCGGATAAATGGAATATTGGATATGTTAACCAAACACCGGGTAATCTGATTGAAACCCAAAAAATCAGTAATAATGTTACCTGGTTAAAAGAAAGCAGTGCCGATTATGCGGCAGATCCCTTTGTGTTAGTCCGTAATAAATCTGTATTGATCTTTTATGAAAATTTAAAAAAGCTGTTTGAAAAAGGTACAATAAATGTAATAAAGGATTTTGATGTTTCCGGCCAAAAAAAAGTGAAAGGTATTACTCCGGAAAAGATCCATTTATCGTACCCATATATATTAAAAGAAGATAATAAAATATACTGTATACCCGAAACTGCTGCTGTATCCGAAATTTCATTATATGAAGTGGGATTTGAACCGGAAGTGGTTTTTAGTAAAAATAGAACGTTAGTTAAGGGGGAGCCATTTGTTGATAGCTCCATTGTTAAACACAATGATAAGTACTGGTTATTTACCAGTGTTAAGAAAAAGCCCGGACAGCTTTTTATATATCATGCGGATGCACTTGATAGCGAGTTTAAGCCCCATAAACTAAACCCGATTATAACTGATAAAAAAAGCTACAGGAACGCAGGGGTTATATTTTATGTAAACAACCAATTATACAGGCCTACACAAAACCTGGAGAAAAAATACGGAGGCTCAATAATGATAAATCAAATTATTGAACTTTCGGAAACTAAATTTTCAAGCGAAAGTAAATTTGAAATTTTACCCTTTGGCCCTTATCATGAAGGTATTCATAACATCAGTTTAAGTGATAATTTGATTGTTTTTGACGGCAAACGCCGCTATTTTTCTTTAGGCGTACCATTTAAAAAGGCACTTCGCCGGTTAATATATTATAGCGAAAAAGCAGTGCCATCTACAAAGGTTTAATTCTAAGACTTCAACCATTTCTCACAATAAAATATATAAACTATGAAGATATTAATTACCGGCTGCGCGGGATTTATTGGTTTTCATTTAACCCAATATTTACTAAACCAGGATCATATTGTAACTGGAGTTGATAATCTGAATGATTATTATGATGTTAATCTGAAATACAGCAGGCTGGCCGAACTGGGTATTTATAAGGAAAACATAATTAATAATGTCTGTTTATTAAATCCAAAACACAATAATCTGCATTTCTTTAAGGCTGATTTAAATGATCATAAATACCTTAACGATATATTTTATAATGGCAATTTTGATATGGTTTGCAATCTTGCAGCTCAGGCAGGTGTACGGTACAGCCTCACGAACCCGCAGATTTATATAGACAGTAACATTCAAGGTTTTTTTAATGTATTAGAATGCTGCAGGGTTCATAATGTAAAAAAAGTTGTGTATGCCAGTTCTTCAAGTGTTTATGGCTTAAATGAAGAAAAGCCATTTTCCACCGCACATAAGGCTGATAAACCAGCATCATTATACGCCGCAACTAAACGGTGCAATGAGTTAATGGCTCATACCTACAGTCACTTATTTAAAATTGAAACCATAGGGTTACGTTTCTTCACCGTGTACGGGCCTTGGGGTCGGCCCGATATGGCTTTATACAGTTTTACAAAAAATATATTGGCAAACAAGCCCATACAAGTGTTTAATAACGGAAAAATGAAACGGGATTTTACCTATGTTGATGACATAGTTGAAGGTATGGTAAGGGTAATTAATAAGGCAAACCAAAATGAAACACAATTTTGCGATGCTGAAAACCCTTGCAAGTTGGTAAATATAGGCCACGGCAATCCTGTGCCATTAATTGATTTTATTACCGAAATTGAAAAGAATGTTGGTATGAAAGCTAAAAAGGAATATTTACCAATGCAGGATGGGGATGTAGAAGAAACCTGGGCTGATGTAAATGAACTTAAAAATGAATATCAATATCAACCTGTAATAGGAATTGCTGAAGGGGTAATGCGTTTTGTGAAATGGTACAGGTATTATAATCAACTGGAACTGATTTCGGTAATCAAAAAATCAATTTAGTTTTTTCCATGGCATCGGTTAGTGAATGGGTATTTGTTTCAGCAACGGATAGCGCAGGCGGTGCCGAGCAGTGTTTGCAGCTACTAGCCGAAGCATCAAACGGGCAATTAATAATCTTAAAAAGAGCCAATTCAAACAAATTAAAATTATCGCATAGTTTAAATGTCAATTATCTAAGTAAAAGATCGCTGTTATTTGGTATTCTTTTATTGCCCACAGCACTGTTTAAATACCGGGTTAATTATAAAATTATTAGTTCTAATGCCTATGTAAACGCATTTATTGGATTGTTGAAAAGAGTTGGATACTTAAAGTCAATTGTAATAGTTCGGGAATCAACACAAATTTTTACGCGATTTACAGGAATAAAAAAAACCAGTTATTCATTAACCTATTACTTGGGTTACCCGAGTGTAAATATGGTGATTTGCCAAACTGATCAGATGCGGGAGCAATTAATTGGTGCTAAAAAGTTTTTAGATCCAAACAAAATTATTTGCATCCCCAATCCAATTTCTCTTAAACGCATTAAACACCAGTTGATGAAAAACGAGATTGTAGATCATGGTAAATTTATTTGTGCTGCAGGCAGGCTTATTCCTTTAAAAGGGTTTCATCTTTTAATAAGAGCTTTTAAAAACATAACCGAAAGTTTTCCTGATCTAAAACTCATTATACTGGGTGATGGCCCCGAGCACAAAGCCTTATCATCATTAATAAAAGAATTAAAACTTGAAAATTGGGTTTTTTTAAAAGGGTTTGTAAATAACCCATACAGCTATTTTAAAAAGGCGGAATGCTGTGTTGTTTCGTCAATACAGGAAGGTTTTCCCAACGTTTTATTACAAATGCTATCTACTAATGAGTCTGTTTTATCAACTGAATGTGCGGGTGGTATTTCGGATATACCTGGTTTGGTTACAGTAAAAGTAGATAGCGTACCGGAGCTACAGTCAGGATTACAACATTTGTTAAAAATGGACACATCATCGCATAGAGAAAAATTTGATGCTTACCTGGCCAACAGAACTCCGGCTGTTTTTTTAAACACCATTTTAAATCACGTAAGCAATTGACACACTTATGAAACGCTATAAAATATTGCTTGTATTTCTTTTATGCATAGCAAATATCCATCGGGTTAAAGCTGAAAAATTGGTGCCAAATCCCAAATTAGGCACTCGTAATATGCCTTTTAGCATTGAAAACATATTGCCCCTAAAGTATGTTAAGGACGGGTCATTTGATTATACAAATTATATACAACAGGCAATAAACACATATAACAATATAACATTCCCGGGATTCCCTATTTTAATAAATGAAAAAGGATTAATGCTGAAGGCTAATTCCAGGATAACGTTTATGCCAGGCTCAAAACTTATACTTAAACCTACCTCAAAAAGTAACTATTCTGTTTTGCAGTTGCGCAATGTTAGTAATGTTATTTTAATAAACCCGGTAATTATTGGCGACAGGGATTTGCATCAGGGAACTGAAGGTGAGTGGGGAATGGGAATAAGTATATATTCATCATCAAATATTACTATCACCGGCGGTAATATTACAAATTGCTGGGGCGATGGGATTTATATCAGCAGGACTAAAAATGATTACTCATCTACTATGATACATATTAGTAATACATCTTTAAACTATAACAGGAGAGATGGGATATCTGTGATTAGTGTGAACGGGTTATTAATTGATTCTGTTTACAGTGCTAATTGCAACGGAACATTGCCCATGAGTGGAATAAACTTTGAACCTGAAAGCAGTAAAGATGACCTGGAGAATATTGAGATCAGAAATGTAAGAACGGAGAACAACCCGGGTAACGGTATACAGATCGGCTTTAATAAGTTATATGGTGGAAGCAATAAAAACATCGATATTAAAATAATTAACCATACAGATAAAGGATCAAATATTGGCTTTAAGATATCTGATAATGTATCCAGAAGGGTTGGTAATGAAACGATAAGCGGAACAGTCCTTGTTCAAGAGCCAGATTGGGAAAGTAACGCCCTATCACCCATGCAAACCAGTATTTATGACAAACAGCTTAAGTTAAGGATCTATTCGCCGGTGATAGAAAAAACTGCTGGGAAGAAATTAAAACAGGGCCAAATTAAGGACATATTGAAGAGTAAGGCATGTATTAATAAGGAAGCCGATTGTACTTTATATTTTAAATAGATAAAATTAAAATGCTATGAAAAAGGATTCAATGTTATTGATAATGACTCCTAATATAAGCCTCGAGATTTGGAATAGTAATGGGCAATTAAGCCGTGAGCTGAGTTTTTATAATGAATTATGTGCCGCTGCCCGTTTAAAGCTTATAATTTATAGCTATGGAAGAAACGACAAAATTTATGTTGCAGATAATGATTCAATCACAGTTTTACAAATGCCTAACTGGATCCCGCAGAATATTCCCTTTCGGTTACAAAACTTGTTGTACAATATTTATTCGCTGATAGATTTCAGAAATTATTTTGACCGTGTAGCTTTTGCCAAAACAAACCAATACAGGTCTTCTAAATTTGGTGTATTGCTCAAAATATTTTTTGGTATACCGTTGATCATTCGTATGGGATTTTATCATTCCCATATAAAGCCGGTCAGCTATTGGAAAAGATTAGCAGAATGGTTTCATTTTCATTTTTGCGATAAGATTATTGTAACATCAGCCGAGGCTGCCGGATACATCTCCAATACCTACAGCGTTAATGCTGATAAAATATTTTACATATGTAATTCAATAAATCTCGACGTTTTTAAGCCATGCGAGGTGCAGAAAAAATACGACCTGATATATGTAGGCAGGCTTGAAAGTATAAAAAACATTGAGTTATTAATACACTCGATTGAGGGATTGGATATTAATGTTTTGCTAATTGGTGATGGTTTGTTAAAGAATTTAATTACCGATGCTATGAACCGCAATCCCCAATTTTATTGGTTGCCTAAAGTCGATAATTTTAAACTGTCAAATTACTATAATCAAGCAAGGGCTTTTATCATACAATCAAAGTATGAAGGTAATCCCAAAAGTTTACTTGAGGCAATGGCATGCGGCCTGCCATGTATTGGTACAAATGTTCCCGGAATTAGAGATTGCATTAAGAATAACTTCAATGGCATTTTAGTTAATAAAAATGAAACTGAGATCCGCCAGGCAATTATTGGTCTTTTAGATGATGAATCAAGAGCTCAAAAACTTGGATTAAACGCCGCCAATTGGGCACGTACCAATTGCAATATGCAATCAAATATTGAAAGAGAAGTATCTATCTATAAACGATTTAATCCTGCTCAGGAATTAGTAAAAATTTAAAAAGGATGTTAGTAACCGTTTTAATGTCTGTATACAATGCGAAGTCATATTTGGCAGATTCAATTGAATCAATATTGAATCAAACCTATCGTGATTTTGAGTTTATTATTATTGATGACGGCTCAACCGATGGTTCGGGGGCCATTATTCAGAAATATGCGGCATGCGACAGCCGGATTGTTTATGTAAAAAACCGCACAAATATAGGGCTTGCTAAATCCCTGAATAAAGGCATTAAGCTGGCAAAAGGTAAATTTATTGCCCGCCAGGACGCTGATGATCTTTCAGCGAATGACAGGCTCGAAATGCAGGCAGATTATGCTTTGGCCAACAACTATGTAGATCTCATAGGGTCAAACTGTTTTGTGATTGATATTTTGGGAAATCCCGTTTGTGAAGTTAATACTTACGCTAAAATAAAGGATCATCAAACCACGCTACTCAATAAACTGGCCATATTTCCGCACGGAAGCGCCTTTATAAAAAAAGCTAAGCTTTTAGAAGTAGGCTTATATGACGAACGATTTTTTTACTCACAGGATGGCGAGTTATGGCTCAGATTTATTAAAGCCAACTCAAGGATCCACGTTATTAACAGGCCCTTATATTTTTATCGCACATTACCTGTTGCCAATACTAAAAAGAAAAGCGCGCAGCAACAATATAATGAAGTAAAGCGAATGATTTATAGAGATAAATGCGATAGATCAACCATTAATGACAAGTTGAACAATATAAAGCTCCAAATCTCGGATAAAAAGAATAGTACAATTATTCCTAATTATATGGCTGATTATTGGAAGGGTTTAGCCAATACTATCTATTTTAATAAGCCTGTTAACAATGTAAGCCCTTACCAGTATTTGTATAAAGCAACTAAAGAACACCAGCCCTTTTATAAATATTTACAGTATTTAAAGTTGGGTATATTATATGCTATGCCTCCGCAATTTTTAAAAATGCTTCATCAACCAAAGTCAAATGTTTAAGCTTTTAAGAATAACTACTGTGCCGGTAACACTTACGGTATTACTTAAAAGCCAGTTGAAATTTATCAATAATCATTTTGAAGTTGTTGCTGTATCATCAGGCGGCGAGGCTTTAGATGAACTGAAAAAGGATATTGGCATTAAGGTTAAAGCGGTACAAATGACGCGCCGAATAACCCCTGTGCAAGATCTATTAGCTCTCATCGGGTTAATTAAAACCATGCGGGTGGAGAAGCCGCTTATTGTACACACGCATACGCCCAAAGCAGGATTGCTGGGTATGTTAGCCGCCAAAATTGCCGGAGTGCCTGTAAGGTTGCATACTGTTGCAGGTTTGCCATTGTTGGAGCGAGCAGGGGTGCAACGAAGAATTTTAAATTTTGTTGAAAGTTTAACTTACCGCTGCGCCACTATGGTGTACCCAAACTCTAAACAAATGATGGAGATTATCCTGGAAAATAATTTTTGCAGCCCTGAAAAAATTAAACTGATAGGCAAAGGGAGTTCAAATGGGATCGATACCAAACATTTTGATCCTGCGATATTTGATAAAGAATACCGGAAACGTCATCGCCCAAGCATGGAATTAAAAGACAATGATTTTGTATTTTGTTTCATCGGCCGTGTAGTAGCTGATAAAGGGATACACGAGCTTGTTTCTGCTTACCTGGATATCTTTAAAAAAAATGAAAACGCTAAACTTATTATCGTAGGACCTTTTGAGCAAGAGTTGGATCCCATTGACCCGTTAATCTATAAAGAGATCACCAGCCATCCGGGTATCCGATGGGTTGATTTTAAAAAAGACATCAGGCCTTACTTAGCTATCAGCGATGTGTTTACATTTCCAAGTTATCGCGAAGGATTCCCAAATGTAGTTATGCAGGCCGGAGCAATGGGTTTGCCTGCTATAGTGAGTGATATTAACGGCTGTAATGAAATAGTAAGAAATGGCATTAATGGTTTGATAGTCCCTGCCAAGAGTACAGAAAAATTGCAATCAGCAATGGAAGCTTTATTGTATGATCAGGAGATGCTTGAGTTGATGAAAGTTAGCTGTAGAGAGGAAATTACCTCTGCGTACGAAAGCAGTTTTGTTATGAATGAGCTGTTAAAAGAATATAATATTCAGGTCCAAAATTATTTCTCTCGGGGCGAAGTTTATTTGAACAAGAGATATGTATAAATACGGTGTCAAAAGGATGATAGATATAGTTATTTCTTTGGTCTTACTGATTGTACTTATGCCAGTTATTGTTTTAATTTTTATCTGTCTTCTTATAGTAAACAATGGAACTCCATTTTTTTTACAGAAACGAATCGGGAAAAATGAGATGCCTTTTACCCTGATGAAATTTAAGACACTGGAAGATAAAGTTGACGAGAATAATGTATTGCTTCCCGATTATCTGCGATCAACAAAAATGGGCAGATTGTTGCGCAAGTCATCATTGGATGAGCTGCCGCAGTTAGTAAACGTGCTTTTAGGCCATATGAGTCTGATTGGCCCAAGGCCATTATTAATCAAATACTTACCATATTATACAGCAACAGAAAGAATGCGGCATCATTTAAAACCAGGCCTTTCAGGCCTGGCGCAAATAAGCGGAAGAAATGAGTTAAAATGGTGCAGGCGTTTAGCATTGGATGTTTATTATGTTAAACATGTTTCACTTAAGCTGGATACTATCATATTTTTTAAAACGATTGGAAAAATTTTAAATGCTAAAGGCGTGATATTAGATAAGCCTTATACAATTGCAGACCTTGACGACGAAAGGAGGGGAAGATGACAATAAACATTGAACTTAATGAGCTGTATTACACAGATACCGGGGTGTTTTTTAAGATACTGGAGTTGCTAAGAAATAGCTACGATCCAGAGCTTACCCAATATTTGATATACAGCGATGATAACTATCTGAATTATTTAAAAAAAATATCATTAGATAAACGAAATAATTGGATATTCTATTTTTTGGAAAGCGAAACCAGCAGATTTATAGGGTTTACGATTTTTAAGAAAATAAACGGAAATGTATTTCTTAATCAACTGGTACTTGACAAAGAATTTCAGAGAAAAGGATTAGGAAAAGAAGTGTTTCTTTTATCATTACAAAGGCTGGAGAGTTCGCACCCGAAAGGATATTTTAAATATCTTGAATTAGAGGCCTTCGCAAGCAATTTATATATTAATCGATTTTACCGGGAACTTGAAATGGATTTCTGCGGAACTAAAAACTGGTATCGTTTAAAGGTGCCGGACTTTAACAGAGCTGCTGGTTATCAGTATCAGGAAAACTATGACTTGATTAGTGATGAGCATAATTTCTCTCAACTAATTCATAATGAGTCGCCAATAGGAACTTTCATAAACAACAAATATTTACGGTTGAATACAGAAAAATTCAGCTTAGCCGCTCTTAAAAAAATTTCGCCATCTGGTATCTGTATTACCACACGATCGGAACTGGATATGCCAATTATTGATAAAAGTATTGCTTACCGGTCACCACTCTCACGCATTCTGTATAATTTAACTTAATATATATGCCTCATAAAATTATAACACTTTCTCAAAAAGAGGAATGGCTAGCATGTGTTAACAACTGTTTTACCTATGATTTTTATCATACGTGGCTATACCATTCAATCGATCCTGGTGGCGAAGCGATGTTATATGTCTACTCGGAGGATGATGTATTTGTAGCTTTTCCGCTTATTAAAAGAGATATACCCGATAGCCGATATTATGATTTTACATCAGTTTATGGGTATGCGGGCCCTATTTCAAATGTGAAATTTAATACGCTGACGGAATCTTTTTTAACCAACCTTAAAAAAAGTTTGCTTGGCTACATGAAACAAGAAAATATCATTTGTTTATTTTCCAGGTTGCATCCATTAATTGATCAATCTGCTGTTACTGAAAAGTTTGGTGGAAAAATCGCTAATGGAAAAACTGTATTTATACCTCTTGATAAAACTATTGAAAGTCAGCGATTAGGATACAGGAACAATCATCTTAGAGATATTAATTCACTTCGGGGTAAAAACATATCATTTAAAGAGGCGCTGGCAGATAATGACATCGAAGAATTTGTTATTATATACACAGAAAATATGAAGAGGATAAACGCCTCCGACGAATATTTTTTTAATCATCAGTATTTTAAACAATTGGTGCATTCTAATGAATTTACGGGCCAGATCTTGTTATTATATCTCGATGAGATACCTATTGCCGGATGTGTATTTATTTATACAAACGAGATTATTCAAGTGCATTTGATAGCCACTAAAACAGAATTTCTTCATGAATCTCCCACAAAAGTTTTAATTGATGAAGTAAGCTATATAGGTAGGGCAAGGGGAATGAGATACTTACACCTGGGTGGTGGGGTTGGTGGGAAAAATGATCCCTTGTTTTATTGGAAGGCGGGTTTTTCGCCTTGTTATTTGATGTTCGAAACATGGAGGATCATAAATGATCTGGTGACTTATAATCAACTTTGTTATGACCATTTGGAATTGGTTGATAATGCTGACGATAAAAATGATTATTTCCCTTTATACAGAAAATCCCTCGTATAGTACCCCTTTGATCTGATTTGCCTGTAAATCAATCTAATATATATATCATTATAATTTTTTATTACGATGAACAAGAGAATTTGGTTGTCCAGTCCTCACATGGGCGGCACCGAAATACTGTATGTTAAAAATGCTTTTGATACTAACTGGGTAGCCCCACTTGGCCCAAACGTAGATCAATTTGAGCTGGAACTGGAAAACTATCTTGGCGAGAAGTGTAAGGTAACTGCATTAAATTCAGGTACATCAGCATTACATATGAGCTTAATTCTCTTAGGGATTAAAAAAGGCGATGAAGTTCTTTGCCAAACATTAACTTTTGCAGCTACTGTAAATCCAATTATTTATCAAGGGGCAACGCCAATTTTTATCGACAGCGAAATGGATACCTGGAATATTTCGCCTGATATTTTGGAAAAAGCAATAAAAGACAGGATCAAAAAAGGCAATTTACCTAAGGCAATTATCATCGTTCATCTATATGGCATGCCTGCGCAAATGGATAAACTGATGCAGATCAGTAAAAAGTATAAAATACCATTAATAGAAGACGCAGCTGAAGCACTTGGATCAAAATACAAAAATAAAAAGCTGGGTACATTTGGTGATTTTGGAATAATATCATTTAATGGCAATAAGATCATTACAACTTCTGGTGGCGGAGCAATTGTTTCGAATAATGCGGCACTTATTACAAGGGCAAAATTTTTGTCCAGCCAAGCCAAAGAGCCTGCTCCATATTTTCATCATACTGAGATTGGTTACAATTACAGAATGAGTAATATATGTGCCGGAATTGGTAGGGGGCAGATGGAGGTATTATCCTTGCGGGTTTTCCAACGTAGGCGAAATTTTCTTTACTATAAAAGGCTGCTTAACGGCTTCGTTAACATAGAGTTTCAGGATGAGCCCGATATTGATTACATGTCAAACCGATGGTTAACAGCGATTATGATTAATGATGATCATATCAAAAAAGAAGATCTCCGGTTGTACCTGGAGAAGCAAAACATTGAAGCCCGGCATGTTTGGAAGCCTATGCACTTACAGCCGGTATTTGCCAGCCACCCATTTTACGGAGATGGAACGAGCGAAAATATTTTTGATAAGGGGCTGTGTTTGCCATCGGGTTCAAACTTAAATAACCTTCAGCTAAACCGGGTTATTAAAGAAATTACAAAAGCAATAGAGCTAATTTTAATTGCACAATAACTAAAAAGTTTATGAGCTGGATGATATTAGGGAAGAGAGCTTTTTCAAAATGGCTTATTTTTTTAATCGATCAAACAATAGTTTGTTGGGCATTATCATTGTCTTTATTTATTGTTCTTGATTTTAGGTTTTCTCATATTCTGAGAGGGTATTTCTTTGTGTATTTTGGTATATACCTTTTAATTACTTCAGTGGTATTTATTAAAATGCGTATCCCCAATGGCATCATCCGTTACTCGAACATCGAGGATATCTATCGTATATTTTTTGCTGTTTTGCTAAGCAGCATTATATACTGGGGGTTAATTCAATTTTTGGTTACTCCGTATCTACATGGCGAGTGGCATCGTTTCAATTTAGCGGTTATATTAAATTTCTTTATTTCGAGCTCATTATTAATTGTACTCAGGATCTACGTCAAATACTTTTATTCTGTACTTAAATCGATACCCAATAAAAATAAGGAAGTGATAGTAATTTACGGTACATCTGAATTTTCTATTATCCTTAAGGAAGCGCTTGAGATCCAACAAGAAAAGCGATTTGATGTATTTGGTTTTATTGATGATGGAAATGACAAAACCGGCAAGTATATTCAAAGAAAGAAGGTGTATCATACTAACTTTTTACCATTGTTAAATTCAAAATACCATGTGGCTACGATGCTGGTGACAAACGATTTTATAAATGATAATGATAAAAGAGTTTTATTGGAAAAGTGTATGGAAGCCAAAATAAAGGTTTCAATTTTACCACCATCTGAACAGTGGCTTTACGGTAAGTTGTGTTTGAACCAGCTAAGAGATTTGAATATCAATGATTTACTGCAAAGGGAGCCGATAGTTTTAACTAAAACTGCGGTTAAAGGAATAGTAACCGGTAAACGAATTTTAATAACAGGTGCAGCCGGATCCATTGGGTCCGAAATTGTTCGGCAGTTAACTAATTATGATCCCGCATTAATTGTAATATGTGACCAGGCAGAATCGCCCCTGCATGATCTGCAACTTGAACTTTGCGATGCATTTAAGAATGCGAATGTGGTGGTTTATGTTGCCAATGTGCAAAGTAGATCGCGAATGCGTAATTTATTTAATTTGTATTTACCGCAAATAGTTTTCCATGCTGCAGCCTATAAGCATGTTCCAATGATGGAAAACAATCCAATTGAAGCGGTAAGAACCAATGTGTTCGGTACAAAAAACGTCGCGGATATTTCTCAGGAATTTAAAGTTGAAAAGTTTATTATGATTTCAACCGATAAGGCCGTAAACCCGACAAATGTAATGGGGGCATCTAAGCGTATCGCTGAAATTTATATTCAATCATTAAAAGATAAGCAAATTTTAAATAAAGATTTAAATGCTGCTTCCGGAACAATGTTTATAACCACGCGTTTTGGCAATGTGCTCGGTTCAAACGGATCCGTTATTCCAAGGTTTAAAGCCCAAATTGATAAAGGAGGGCCGGTAACTGTTACCCATCCTGATATAACCCGGTATTTTATGACTATCCCCGAAGCAGTAGAACTGGTTTTGGATGCCGCCGCTATGGGAGAAGGGGGAGAAATATTTGTTTTTGATATGGGGAAACCCATAAAAATCATCGACCTGGCATTAAACATGATTCGTTTGGCTGGCCTTGAACCTTACAAGGATATTGATATTGTTTATTGTGGCTTGCGCCCCGGCGAAAAATTATATGAAGAATTACTTTCAAACGAGGAGTTGACAATGCCTACTCACCATGAGAAAATTAGAATAGCGAAAATCAGAGCTTATCCGTATTTAGTTATTGAACGTATGATGAATGAACTGTGGCATTATAAGGCTGTTGGCGACGACGAAAAGTTAGTAACTATAATGAAATTAATGATACCAGAATTTCGAAGTAACAATTCTGTTTACGAAAAACTGGATAACTTAATTAATATTTAATTGTTTTTTCGCTAAATTTAAAAAAGTATGAAATTTGTATTTTTTAGCCTTAATTAATAGCTTTTTTCAAATATTGTTTGATATATTTATATAAGTGAAAAACACTTCACCAATATAAACCCGATGTCTCAATTTATGCTGCAGTAAGATATGTAACATTTAAACTTTTGTTAGTATGGCTCTACATTCAGGAGAAATTGTTGAACTTGCTATTCGCCGCCAAGGCATAAGTATTAGCGAATTATCGAGAAGAATGCATGTAAACAGGCGTTCAATTTACAACTGGTTTCAGCAAAAAACGCTTCGAATTGAAACTATATGTGAAATTGGATACATTATTGGATATGATTTTTCCAATGAGTTTCCAAAAGAATTTGCCCCACATGGCTTTGCCATTATGGAAGATCTTGTCCAGTCTGGCCGCAGAAATGGAGAAGATGGTAGTAATTCAGTCCATTTTTGGATGGCAAAATATATTACCTTACTTGAAAAATACAATGATCTGTTGCAATCCAAGGAACCTCACGGCGAAAATGAAGATTTGTTTTTAATGGATAATCGAATTGCCGGTTGATCTGATAACATTTGTCGGAAAAATATTTTTCGTTATCGGACTGCTTATTTAATAAGTTTATAATACTTAATGTTTCTTTTGTGTTTCATGAGGATTATATATATGCTATTTATACCGATCCCCTTAAATCTTTAACATTGATCTTATTGTAACGAATACGGCAATCATAATTTATTTATGTGTGTGCATGCTCGTATGTGCCTTTTTTTAAGGCGGATGACAAATCCTAATTGTTCTACTATATTCCTAACTCGTTTTACTGATTTTTGTGGAAAGCAGTTCATAAGCTGCTTCAATTAAGCAATTCTGTAGGTATCATATAACCCGATGGTGCCATATAATTATTAAATATTATAATATTAAGATCACTTTAAATGAGACGAAAATGCTTGCTTATAATCATGGGCGGCCTTGTAGTTTAACTATTAATGTTATCAGTAATTTCTTAAACTTATAAATATGTGTGGAATAGTTGGTTACATTGGATTTAGAGATGCGTTCTCTGTCCTTATTAAGGGCTTGCATCGTTTAGAGTATCGTGGATACGATAGTGCAGGCATTGCCGTTATTGAAGACGGAATTGTAGGCTTTAAAAAAAGCGGTAAGGTTAGCGATCTGGAAAAAGTGTGTGAACAGCATATTTTTAGATCCAGAATCGGGATAGGACACACGCGTTGGGCTACTCATGGTGCGCCAATTGATTGTAATTCACATCCTCATTATTCAGAAAATGGGAAACTCGCAATTGTTCATAATGGCATTATAGAAAACTATCATAGTATTAAAGAGGCTTTATTATTAAAAGGGCATACTTTTTCAAGTGATACGGATACAGAAGTGCTCATTCATTTAATTGATGAGATAAAGACCAAAACTAATCTGGACTTACAGGATGCGGTAAGGGCGGCTTTAAGAAAAGTGGTAGGGGCATACGCTATACTGGTATTAGATGAGGATAACCCGGGACGATTGATAGCTGCCAGAAAAGGGAGCCCTTTAGTTATTGGAGTTGGTAATAACGAATACTTTGTAGCTTCTGATGCAACACCCATAGCAGAATATACAAGAAATATTATATACCTGAATGATAATGATGTAGCGTGTGTTAACTACGATGGCCTTTCTATCGTAAATCTAAATAATATTGTGCAGGTACCTTTTATTCATGAGTTAGAGCTGCAAATTGATATACTGGAGAAAGGCGGCTACCCGCATTTTATGTTAAAGGAAATTTTTGAACAGCCACGTTCTATCCGTGATTGTATGAGAGGCAGATTGTATCCTGATGAAGGGCGCATTGCATTAGGGGGCATAAAGATCTATGAAGACTTTCTCAAAAAAGTTAATCGTATAATTATTGTTTCATGCGGATCATCATGGCATGCGGGTTTAGTGGGTGAGTATTTAATTGAAAAATATGCAAGAGTGTCGGTTGAAGTTGAGTATGCATCCGAATTTAGATATAGACACCCTGTTATTGACCAGCATGATCTTGTAATTGCGATCTCTCAATCAGGAGAAACGGCAGATACATTGGCTGCGATTGAACTGGCAAAAAAATGTGGAGCAACCGTTTTCGGAATTTGTAATGTTGTTGGATCTTCTATTGCAAGAAATACCGATGCCGGTATATATACCCATGCCGGCCCTGAAATTGGTGTTGCCTCTACAAAAGCATTCACGGCCCAGGTAACAATCATAACTATGTTTGCTTTTTACATGGCGCAGTTAAAACAAACGATTTCCAAAAATCACTTGAAAGAGCATTTGGCTGAGCTTAATTTGTTGCCTGAATTGGTTGAATTATGCTTGCATTGTGATGATAAGGTCAAGAAAATTGCCGAAAAAATTAAAAGCTCAAACAATTGTATCTTTTTAGGCAGAGGGAGTGCTTTCCCGGTTGCACTTGAGGGAGCGCTTAAATTAAAAGAAATTTCATATATCCATGCCGAAGGATATCCGGCTGCGGAAATGAAGCACGGGCCAATTGCATTGATAGATGAAGATATGCCGGTTGTGTTTATCGCAACCAACCATTCATCCTATGAAAAGGTTATAAGCAACATTCAAGAGGTAAAGGCAAGAAAGGGAGTAGTAATTGCAATTGTATCTGAATCAGATACACAAGTAAATAAAATTGCCGATTATATAATTGAGATACCCGAAATCAGTGAGTTTCTTGTTCCTACGCTGGCCAGCATTCCGCTACAACTATTAGCATACCACATTGCTGTATCTCGTGGTTGTAATGTTGATCAGCCCCGCAACCTCGCAAAATCAGTAACTGTAGAATAATTAATAAATGTTATATACAAATACCAATAAAAATGAAAACTACTTTACACAAGCAAATATCTGTTATTGCCGAAACCTGGTTACAACACAAATATAAAATTGAAGCATTAATATTTATAGGGGGTATGATATTGTTGATTTTTTTAGCAATGACTTAAAAATTTTAATAAAATAACGTGCAGTTAGTTGAAAGTTAAATTGAAAGTTATAAGATAAAGCCAGTTCGGTTTCCATTTTCATAATCCATACCACCAGCCAATACATCTTGCATAAATTAATAAAAAAGGCTTCAATTTTTTAAGTAAAAGATTTTGTTTGGCTATTATAAATACCAGTTAACCTCAAAATAAAATATTCGAGTTTAACCAGCAAACTATACAGGCAAATTTTCTTGTAAATTTTTACATAGTGTGAGAGTAGATTTCATAAATCTGGATTCTTCATCAGGTATCTGCGTTCAAAAATTTATCCTTTTATCCATACATCAATACTATTTGTTCAAGATTTTATGAGTAAATTTTCCTCGAAAGAAGTATTAAAATTCTTGCCTCTTTTTATTTTCTATGTGCTATTAGTGGGCCTGCTTAATGATCCCCATACAAAAGGTGATGAAAATAGATACCTGGGCTTCGCTAATAACTTGTTAAAAGGCTATTATGCTGTACCAGGAATGAAAGTTGGTTTTTTGTGGAACGGGCCGGGATATCCAATTATATTAACACCTTTTGAATATTTTCATCTCCCCCTAATTTTTCCACGACTGCTAAATGTTGGATTTTTGATTGCAGGAGTAATTTATCTTTATAAAAGTTTACTTTTTTACATCGATGAACGTAAATCATTTATTATTTCGATTTTATGTGGGCTGACACACCCGTATGTTATATTCGCCGTGTCGTCGGTATTAACTGAAGGGTTTTCATTTTTTCTTATTTCTGCGGCGCTATATTATTTCTTAAGATTTTATAAGCAAGATAAATGGTCATATAAGATTACTGGCGCTGCTCTGCTTGGTTATTTGGTGCTTACAAAGGTGTTTTTTTTCTATGTGTTACTGCTTTGCCTGTGCATATTAGTTTTGGCCTGGTTAGGTACTAAATTTAAATTCGGATTTAGATACGGTCAGTTGAGGTTTATTAAACTTATTTTATACGCTTTAGTAATATGCATACCTTATCTAATTTATACTTATTCAATAACAGGTAAAATGTTCTACCTGGCCGATTCGGGTGGATCTTCCCTATATTGCATGTCTACACCTTATGATAGTGAGTATGGTGACTGGTTCCCGAACAAATTATCTAACTCTCCGGAAAATGAAACGATTACCACCACACCAAAAGAAAATACTTTATATAAAAATCATTCGAAGTTTTTAGATTCAATTGCAAATTTTAATGGATTACAGCAGGATGAAATATTAAAAAGTAAAGCTATTGCTAACATCAAGCATCATAAAGTAAAATATTTTAAGAATATAATTTACAATTTTGGGCGCTTAGGATTTAGATATCCGTTTACAAACAGGGAAGTTAAGCCAATATTTTTGATAGTAAATATCATTCAGTTTGCTGTTATTTTTTTTCCTTTTATCCTGTTATTGATAATTGCGTGTTTCAAAAAAATTGAAAAGGAATTATATTATCCTATCGTGTTTCTTATCGTTTACATAGGAGGCACATTACTGGTTTCAACAGAAAGCCGGTTTATCTTTCCTGTCTACCCGATCGTGTTTTTTTTAATAGGATCAATTTTAATAAAACGCTCAAAATTTATTACATGAATACCTTGTCAATAATAATCCCGATATACAATGAGGAAAGAACAGTATTAAATATACTTCATAAATTAGCTGACCTGGTTTTGATCCGGGGGATTTCAACGGAATTAGTTATCGTTAATGATTGTTCAACAGACCGAACTAATGATGTTATAACCCAGTATTTAGCTTCTTCTTGTACCTCCAATATATTATATATTCAACACGAAATTAATAGAGGCAAGGGTGCCGCTCTTCGTACTGGCATAAAAGAGTGTAGTGGTAATATTGTAGTTATGCAGGACGCTGACCTTGAATACGATCCTAATGAGTTTAACTTATTGATTAAACCTATCGTTGACGGCTTTGCTGATGTTGTATATGGATCAAGATTTATAAGTGGCCATCCGCACCGCATTTTGTTTTTTTGGCACACAATTGGGAATAATTTTTTGACATTCCTTTCGAATATATTCACCAATTTAAATTTAACCGATATGGAAACTTGTTATAAAATGTTTCGTTCGGATGTTATTAAAAACATTAATCTTAAAGAGGACAGATTCGGTTTTGAGCCGGAGGTTACGGCCAGGATTGCAAAAATTCCAAAAATTAGAATTTATGAGGTCGGGATTTCTTATTATGGAAGAACATACGACGAGGGAAAAAAAATTGGCTGGAAAGACGGATTTCGAGCAATTTATTGCATTTTAAAATATAACCTGTTTACTAAGTGATTTTCCATTCATTTATTAAAAAGGATAACGATTTTCAAGTGAATAATCTGAAAAGCCAGAAAGAAAACAGGTTTAACATTAAACGGCTTGTCATTTAATCTAATATTGTTATTTTATCATAAAGATCCATATAATATATCTTGTCTTAGCTTTAAATCTTTAGTTAATTGAATCCAATCCCATTTGGATATATCTTGAGCAAACACCCGATCCCAAAGGGTCTTTTTTTATAAATCTGCGGCTCATGCATCCCTCTCACTTAAAAAAGACTAATTAAATTTCCCCCTTCAAATCCAAGTGTTAAACACACATTTAACAATATTATAGTGATATCTATATTACTATTTGGCAAATAACCCAAGCTTTGTGAAATAAACTGTGCCAACTTTGTGTATTAATTTCCTATCCTCTTTATTCACTTCTATTTACCTTTAATTTATAACTACTAGTTAATCTCGAAAGGATTATTTAAACACGTTATTTTATAAACAAGGAAGTTGTAGACAGATTTTTTGACTAATTGAAAAAAGAAAAAATAATGCACTTAACAATATTGGATGACAATGCTCTGGACCACATGATTTTGGAGAAAATGCTCAGTAAATTGAATAATGTTTCAAATGATATAGTACATTATTATCATGGCTCGGAGTTACTTAAAACTATTGAAAAAAGTGAAGATGAAACATTTCCTGACGTTTTATTTTTGGATTTACATATGCCAGATATGGACGGTTGGACATTTCTGAAACATCTAAACAGGTTGAAAAAGAATATGCATAAGAAAATAACAGTATATGTTCTTTCATCTTCAGTAGATCCGGTAGATATTAATAAATCAAAGCGTTATACTTTCGTAAAGGACTATCTTTTTAAACCGATTAGTTATGAAAAACTTGAAAAAATATTCAGTTCCTTAAATAAACCCAATTGAGCTCAACCCTTTTATTAACTAAAACTAAACGATATGTTAAGTAGAAAGTCAAATCAAACAACAAGCGTATTAATTTCTGTATGCATTACTAACCTATTTATTTATCTTTTTTTTATTGCGTTATCAGGTTGTAGAAAAGAGGCGCAAGACTCGCCGGTACCAACGCTAACACAAAAAAATAAATTTGATGCCACTCTTACAAAAAACACCCTCGCCCAAATTAGTACCTACAATATAGTAAATAGTCTCCCCAAACATTATGTTCAAGACGGCTCAGTTGATTACACAACATACCTTGCCGCTGCTATTAAAAATAATTCAAATATTACTTTTCCGGCTTTCCCAATCTTAATTAACTCAAATGGCCTAATCATTCCCTCTAACCGGGTTCTCACTTTTCTACCCGGCTCACAATTGATCATGAAGCCCTCTTCAGATGGTAATTATTGCGTTTTGCGGATCCAGAGTGCATCTAACGTTGTTTTAAATAACCCCGTAATTGTTGGAGATCTTCCACAACACATTGGCACGGCAGGTGAATGGGGAGATGGAATTGGAATATATTATTCCTCCAATATCACCATTAACTCTCCAACTGTATCATATTGCTGGGGTGATGGGATATATTTATCATCAACAAAAAATGGGGTAGTTAATACTAATATTACAATTGTTAATGCTAATATAACTAATAATCGAAGAAATGGAATCACCGTATCAAGTGTGATTGGTTTGGATATGGAATCTCCTGTTGTGAGCTATAGTGGCGGCACTTCTCCAATGTGTGCTATTGATATTGAACCACAAGGCCCGACAGATGAATTACAAAATATTGTAATTAATAATCCCAACACCGGGCATGACGGGGGCAATGGGATACAGGTTGGTTACTCAAAACTCTATGGCGGAAGTAATAAAAAAACCAGCATTACAATAAACAACCCAATAGATAAAAAATCACTCATAGGGTTCAAAAGCTCAGCCAACTTTAGCAGAAGAGTTGGCAACGAAACAATTACCGGTACATTGGCTATCAATAATCCAGTATGGCGAGAAAATCCAACGAGCGCAATTATTGAAAGCAATTATGAACCTAATATTAAAATGATAGTGGTTAAACCTAGTATAGAGAATGTTAGCGGTGTATATATATCTCAACAAGCTATATTGAGTTTGTTTGGCGACCTTCATTATATTTTAGTAGGTTCTAACTATTCACTAACATTTTAAGTAACAGGAGTGGTTTTGTTAATATAAAATTGTTAAGCTTCCACTCCTTTTTTCTTTGTGCAAATTGTCATTGTAAATACTTAAAATATAATAATAAACACCCGCAGGAAGCTTTTCACCATTGTATTTGCCATCCCAGGCAATGGGGTTACCTTTTATCTGTGATATTAACGCGCCGTATCGATTAAATATTTGCAAAAAAAGCAGATGGGTTTGGTCAACATTGTTAATATTCCAGGTATCATTTATTCCATCGCCGTTTGGTGTAAAACAATTGGGGATGAAAGCATTTAGTAGGGATAGGTTGTCTGAAATTGAAATGTTTTGGTTAACCGTTACAGTTCCGCATTCATTAGTTACACTAAATGAAATAATGTAATTGCCGGTATGTTTATAAACAATTGAGTCAGGTTCTAATGCGCTTGAGGAAGATGTTTCTGCTCCCGGGAACGACCACAAAAAGGTTGGATTAACCAGGCTGTTGCAATTTTTTAATATCCCTGTTGGTTGTATTTTTTTGTTAATTACGCCTTTATCGGATGATGAAATAGCAATAACAGGGCTTTCTTTTACAGTAATTTGTTTTGAAAAAACGGCTGAGCTGCATTGGCTTCCGGCATAAGTGTTTATTAAGTTAATTGTGTAAACGCCAGGATCTATAAAGTTAAATTGGGGATTAATAGAAGTACTGTCGCCTGATTGATAGGTGTAGTTACCAGAGTAGTTGCCGCAGTCGTTATTTGAATAATTAACAGTCCATTGATATGAATTTGCTCCGCAGAGAGGTTGATTAGACTGATTGATTGTACTTACAGAAAATGGGGCACAACCATTGGTATTAGATAATGAAAACGCTGCTACTGGGGATGGGCTTACACATATCGATTGGTTAGCCGTATCTTTTCCACAAGCATCATTGCCAGTAATCAACTTGAGCGTATAATTACCGGCAGCTGTAAACGTAATATTAAAACTTTGGGCTCCGGCCGACCATGCGGAAGGGGTACTTTTACCATTACTTTGCCCTAATGAGGTGGAGGCGACAGTATAACCGGTATTTGGGCTAACAGTCCAAATAAAATTATCGGGATGGGCATTACCTGTATTATCTATATATGTGGCGCCTGTATTTGTATTGGTACAGGTTATGGGCGTTCCGGCACATACTGCATTTAAACTAACACTAGCGCTGGCCTTGGGTATATCAGAAACATAAATGGGGGCAACAATTGCTGTATCAGAACCGCAAGGATTTGCAGCGATTAATGTTGCCGAAAAAGAATTAGCGAACTGAAAATTTTGCTTTTGGCTCGTTTTATTTACAGAGTTAGAAAAAAACGTATGCATAATAGTATCTGGAGTTGATGCAGTATAATAATTTGATATACCATCACTGAAATTTACCGTATAAATTGTACCCGCTGAGTTATTATCAATATTGTTAGTTTGTATAACCAGGGGCGTACCAGTACAGGTAAAGACTGGTGAATTACTAACTCCGGCTACTGGGCTTTTACCTACAAAAACGTAATATTTTTTAGTAAGACTACATCCGTTTTTTCCGTTTACTGTAAAACGCATGGTATAATTGCCGACACGATAAGTATGAGAGATCGTTGTAAAATTATCCAAATAAGTTGTGCCTGTTGCATCACCCCAATAAATGCTGTAACTGGTATTATCGGTTTTGGAAAGATTAGTGAATGAAAATATCGACGGCATATTTGTGCAACTTGCAAAATAGCTTTTACTATTAAATACGGTAGAGCCTGTTCCGCCTAATGTGGCATCAGGTGATTGCATAAGTGTAATAGTATGTGTAACTGTACTTGTACAGCCACCTTTAGTTTTAACAACAAGTGTGACGGTAAAAGTTTGGGAGCCGTTTCCGGCTGTACCTACAAATACATGGCTGGGATTGGCTAAATTTGATGTTCTTACATCTTTACCAGTATTAGGATCACCAAAATTCCAATTATATGTAAGGCCATCACCGGTTGATAGATTGGTGAAATTCACCGTAGATGATGGACAATCACTGGTTGTTGTGTATTGAAATTGGGCAACTGGTTCTGAATCCTGCGTAATTGTAAGTGATGGATAGTTATTAGTTACCCCATTATATTCAGTAGTTACGCTATAAGTGCCCGGCGTGGTAACATTATAAGTGGAGGTGGTTGCAATTGGCGCGGAATTTCCATTTTTAAACCATTTAAAAGATGCGTTTGAAGGAGCGTTTTCCGCACTTAACAGCAAGGAACTTCCTGAACATAAAATGGGCACACCCTTATAAACAATAGTATCGGTATCGGCAGCAAATGAATTTTTTATTGGTTTAAGTTGGTGCATTAATAATTGCACATATATGTTTGGCGCATTTAATGGGTGAGGATATGAATTGCTTGTTGCAGAGATAGTTATACCGGATAAAGCCAATACAAGTATTAACTTTAAGCTCCGCCAAATTTTAAACCCGAGATCAGTAGCAGCGTGATTTGGTTTTGTACAACTATTAACCCGCTTGTTCATATAATAGAAATAGAACATCTAAGTTAAATTAGTTGGAAAATTATTGGCTACTTGCTGCTACTCAGTTTTAGCACATTTTTTATCACAACGTAGAGCCTGGATTATTGGCAGCGCCAGGGCCCATAATAAATGATCGCATCCTCATTATTTTGCTCAATGGAGATGGTAACAACCCCACGTACAGACATGCCACTTGGGCTATTATCATCGGGTTTGTAATTTTCTGAATAAGAAAAGCTATACGATTTTGTACCGGCAAAAAGCTGTTTTAATCGTGCTTTAATATTTTCAGGCGAGGCGCCTGCTTCCAGGATATCTTCAATTTCGTTTGATGTTATTTCCATATTGCTTAGTTATTGGGGGGGTATTTCAAATCTCGCCAGCATTTAAACATTCCCCAGGAAACAGCTCCCTCAAAAGTAAATGATTTATCTGGTTCCATTTTTACTATATAAGCTCCGGTCCAGTTAAATGGTGAGACCGGCGGAAAAGAACTATAAGCCGGATATTTTACCAGTTCATTAACCGGATGATGTGTAATTACCAATGTCATTTGCCCATCAATTGGTTGTTCCTCTAAAATTGAAAAAAGACCCGGAACTATCCCCGGAGGATAAATATTATAAGCCAAATTGTTTATCCGGCCATCTTCAGAATTTATGGGGCCAATGTTCATTAGCAGTGCAGTTTGTATTGATCTGTAAAATTCACTGGTAATAATTCTTTTAACAGGATATTTCAAATCCTTAAAAATTTGCCCTAATTCAGTTGCGCGCTGTATACCCTGTGGGTTTAGTTGTCTTGCTAAAGTGCTATCTTTTGATTCCCACCAATCAGGTGGCCCCGCATATGTGTAAGCATTACTCCAGTCAGTGCCATAGCTGGCATCGGCATGCCTTAAAACTATCGTGTATGTTTCTCCGGCTACTGGTAATAAATGTAATGTTTTCCAACCTTGCAGGTATGACCCAAACGGATCTGTTGCCAGCTTTCCCTGATATTTTGTAAATGGGGCATCTTGATTAGTGTCTGTACACCCTAATGCATATATAGTGGTTGGTTGGATATTTTTATTGCTCCATGTTATTAAAATGGGTACTACTTCGGCTGAAGTTAAGCGTTGAATTAAACCGGAACTGTTTAATTTAATGTGTGTATCTGTTGAAGAAAATATTGCTGCCTGGCTCGTGACTATTTGATAGTTGTTTTTCGTGACAAACAACAGGCTATCAATATATTCAGGTGATGTAATTTTGGGAGTGGCGTAACTAACAAGTGCCGATTTTTTACAACTAACTAAGAAAATCAAAACAAGTAGAGGGGGATAAATCAGCCTTCTCATTTTATTATATTAATTGCTAACAAAGCTATACCGAATTGCCACTGTAATAATATACAAACCTGGCACATTTTGCTTCTCACATCTCTTTAAACGGTTGATTAACAGTTGACATATAAATTATGATATATTCAGATCTGCCAGAAATGTGCATATTTTCAAAATGACCCGGCTCTAATTGAAGATGCATATCCCGGACTCACGATTATGAGTTCGGGGTTTGCATCGGTAAATGATAAGGATGGGTTATGCAATTATAATCAGCTTTATCTTTCTGCCAGAGACAGGTGCCCCCATTTTGCGCTGAGTATGGCTGAAGTGAGATTTAAGGGCGAAGCAATTAAAGGCTGATGATGGTTTACTAAGAATTATCTATAAAAAAACCAGCCGGGGCAGAGCAAACCTAAGTCTACCTAATGCCCCGGACAGGCCCCCTAACTATTAACTACTGACTCGCTCAGTGTTTCTAATTTTTGCTGCAGGCAAATTCATGTTCGGCTTTATCTGTATATTATCATCAATAGAGTTGCACCATACTGATGAATAACCAGGGTCGTTCGCCGGATTAATTTTATTCCACTCAAGTGCCGCTTTAACTGACCGTTGAACTGCAAAATATTGTGTTTTCTCATCTTTACTTTTTAGTTTCTGTAGTTAGCTGCTTTCTTAAGTTATTCAAAGATACAGCAGCAGAGTAACGGAATTGAAGGGCAACTACCTGATATTGAAGCGTATTTATACGCAAAATTTAAGTGTGCAACTACGCAGCACCCCTGGCAGGATACAAATCCAGGTTAAATATTGATGGTATTGGCTTTAAGAAGATACTGGAAAAAGTAAAACGGCAATTATTATTGATGCTTTTTTGCTGAATTGAATGAACATGAAGAAATATGGAGAAAAAGGATACCTGTTCTTTATAAAACATCCTCTTCTTTAATGATGTTATTTTTAAGCGCAAATATTACTACACCAGCTATGTTTTTGGCTTGTATTTTCTCCAGTATCTTTACCCTGTAGCCTTCCACCGTGCGTTTGCTCAGGTAGATCTTGTCGGCAATCTGCTGGGTAGTTTGTTGCTGGCATATCATCTGGATGATGAGTTTCTCCCGCTCGTTCAAAACTATCTGCGGTTGGATAAATGGGCTGGCTTTACTACGCACTATCATTGAAGCCAATAAGCAGGAGGTTTGCGAACAATAATAATTTTTATTCTGATAAACGCTTATTATGGCATCCGTTATCTCATCTTTATGAGCGTTTTTAAGCAGGTAACCTTTGGCCCCGGCTTCCAGCATTTCGATGATCAGGTTCTCTTCATCAAACATCGAAAGCGCGATAACTTTAATATCAGGGTGTATTGCCAATATCTGTTTGGTGCTTTGGATACCATCTACCACCGGCATACGTATGTCTGTTACCACCACATCAGGCCGCTCGCGGTTCACTGTGTCAATTAGTGTTTGCCCGTTTGATGCGCGCCCACATACCTTAAAGCCGGGATGCCTGGATAACATAAGCGATAAGCCATCCAAAAATATTTCATGATCATCGGCAATTACAATATTGATCTCTGTCATCAGCATTAAATTAGGCGGGTATGAAATTTGATTAAAATTAAATAATATTAACCATAAACAGGCACCTTAATTATCATTTTGCACCCTTCGTTTTTGGCGGTAATTAACTTAAAATCAGCATCAAGCATCTGGCATCGGTTCTCAATGCTCTTTAAGCCGAGCCCACCTGACGCGGCACGTATGCTATCCGGATCGAAGCCACGACCGTTATCTTCTGATATTAGGAACAGCTCATCGGGATGCCTTGTTATAACCAATTTCAGGCTCGTAGCACCGGAATGTTTTATAGTGTTATGAACGATCTCCTGTATAATACGGAATAAATGGATCTCTGTTTTTTTAGGTATTACGGTATCCTTTGTTACGTTAAAAGTTATTTTTATAGGTTGGCGGCTGCCCATACGGCTGATATATTCATTCACCACCATTTCCAGGTTGTTTCTGTCAAGGCTACTGGGCAGAAGATTGTAGGATATCTCCCTGAGGTTATTGATGGTTTCATCAATATACCCCGAAGCCTTGTCAAGTGATTCCCGGTCAGTATCATCGTTAACAGCTATACTATTCATAAATAGTTTCACGGTTGATAGCATGGGCCCAAGGCTGTCATGCAGGTCATTGGCGATACGCTTGCGTTCTTCCTCCTGTATCATGATCTGTGCCTGTATACGCTCTTTCTGCAATTGTATATACCGTTTGTGGTACCTTATAACCGATACAACAAAAAAGATGATCACAACGGCTATCAGTATAGATGTAATACCAACCGTGTAAAATAATTTATCTGGCATACTGCTGTATTAATATACTGTAAAGCCTGGCTGATGTTAACGGACATTGAAATAGTGGCTATACGGATCGTCCTTGCTGCCTCCCATAAAATAGATCCCGGCAGCACACATTAAATATATAAAGAAATTAAGGTAACTAAAGCCCATGATTATTTTATTGGCCACCTCTGATTTATCAGAACCAACATAATACGAAGCCTCATAAATGATCTGGTACAAAAAGAGTATGATAAATGCCAGGCAGATGATAAATACAGGGTTTTTTAATAAAGCTACATTCTGGTAAAACATCATGGCATTGATCTGATTAATACAGAGCAATACAATAACAAATGCATAAAACACCCTGAAATAGGGGCTGAATGTGTTGATGTTTTTAAATATTATAGTTTCTACCACCCAAAAAACAACGCAAACCAGGCCCAGCACAATAAACATGTGCCGGTACCTGGTGGCGTTTTTCCATAAGTAAAGTTGATATAGTATGATGCAGCATTCTATCAGGCTGTAAATTTTAATAACGGGCGCATTGGTTTTAAAAAGAGTGATGCAAGCAAAACTCACAAACTCCGATAAAAGCCCGATCAACAGGAGTAAGAGTAGGGGGTAATATACCCTATCAATTTTTTTAATTCGTATAAGGGCCACAATTATGGGTATAATTATGGCCTGGCTCAATATAAAATTTATTACAACACCCATTGGCTATTGATTATTAAGCACACTGCTGGTACTGCATAAGGTAGGGCAGCGCTGGCCTGCCTCAAGTGCTACACCGCCTTGGGTGCTACTGCTGTATTTCATTATCTTGCCACTACGGCCGGTGATATCATTGTTCAGGCTATCAACCGCTACGATTACCATTTTTACAGGCCCGGATCTATCCTCGCCTAAATATATGCGCACGCCTTTAGCACCTTTTTGGTTTAACAACGCAATTATAGCGTCGCGATTAAATTTCTCAGCAAGCGGAAAATTCACAATGTAAGCGGTGTCGTGCAGTTTGCGGGCCATCTGCGCTTGCACAAGCCTGAAAGTAGAGGTGAGTTTAGCGGCTGTATCAATAGAAATAATGTGCACCTGGGCGCTATCCCTGTTGTAAGGTATTTGGTCGCTCACGGGCTTAGGGTGACAATTAGAAAAGAACATAACGAGAAAAGCTGCAAGACATGCCAGGGTGAAAATTTTTAATGATCTCATTTTTTTGAATTGTTTTTAGGGTTTTTAATATGGTTTATAATATTTGTTATCAATAGGTTACCGGTAAAGCTATGAAATTCCCGGCAGGATAAAGTAACCGCTAATAAACAGTTTTTAGCAGCGGAATAACACGGTAATAGTTGCGTAGTTGTACGCAATTGTTTACTGGCGGGTTTATATTAGATTGATAGTGTGTTAATCAGGTATTGTTGATTAACATGTTAATATTCAATATATAAATTAGCTATATTGGAATTCTTTGAAATGTTTTGTCTGGAAAATGAAAAGATGTAAAATTATTCCGGAGATATTATTTTATCGAATCAATACGCTTGATGATCAAAATCCGTTACTTCTTTTAAACGGCTAATATCAGTCTCCCACCTGCAACTTTAATATAAAACTATTTAAACTTAATACATATGTTTACGTTAATTAGTTCAATTGACTGAACGATCGGCATGAGCAAAATATTTACAATAACCACGGGATTAGAGAATATGGGCGCCCTGCGTACGGGAGGGCAGGGCTCGGTATATAAAGGAAGGCGAATAGGGCCAATAATTACTGCTGTAAAAATATTGCCCACCCCAATCCATAGCGAAAGTACAGAAGATAAAAACTACCGGAACTTTATAAATGAAGTAGAAAAGCTGAAAAAGGTAAATGAAGTTCCAAACCCTAATGTAGTTAAGATACTTAATTCAGGCATTACCGAGAGCGGTTCATTTCCATTTATTGAGATGGAGTTTATTGAAGGCCCCGATCTGGAAGAATTGCTGAAAGCGCCACATGAAAAAATATTCACCATTAAGGAAACCATCAAGCTGGCTGATCAATTGGCCTGCGCCTTGTCGCACTGCCATAAGGTAGGCGTAAAACATGGTGATATTAAGAGCAACAATGTAAAATTCAATACCCATTCGGGAAATTATGTATTGCTGGATTTCGGGTTGTCAGTAATGTCAGACGAGCAACGGCGCAGCAGTATGCGGCATGCTGGTGCAATAGAGTTTATGGCACCGGAGCAGAATGAAGGTAAGATGCTTTTCGGAACAGACATATACAGTTATGGCATCATACTTTACGAATTACTGGCAGGGCAAGTGCCGTTTCCGCTACATGATAACGGAGAAACAGCGAGGAATATGGTAATGCTCGCGCACATGGAATCCCCGGTGCCGGATATGCTGGAGCTGCGCAGGCAAAACCTGCCATCAAGCTGGCCCAAAACGCAGCAGGATCGGGAGATGCAAGTGCCTGTATGGCTGATTACCCTTATTCATCGATGCCTTGAAAAACAACCGGAAGGGCGGTACAACGACGGTACAGAATTACATGAAATAATAGCGCAAAGTGGCGTAGCTGAAATTAAAACAGAGATAGCTAAGGAAATTGCAGCGGAAAAACCATTGGCAGAATCTAAAGTCGGCGATGGGAAAATGACCATTTCAAGCGGGGTTTTTGCTGCATTAGTCCTATTACTTGTTGGCTCATTGTTTTACAATGTTTACGCTATATTAACTGAAAATAGAGTGCAGACGAAAGTTATTCGACAAGCGGTCCCTGATTCAATACAAAAAGCTGATAGTACACCGGTAGTTCCGAAACAGGAAAATACCGATTACGGGAAAAAGCAGAAACTGACAGATTCAGTTACTAAAAGCACGATTAACGATGCCATAAAAGCAGACCAAAATAAGTCAGGAAACCCTGATAGTACCGGTACAGATACAACAAATAACCCTCAGAACTAATGGATCAAAAACCTTCAATCTGGCAGCGAATCGGCATCCACGACTGGTTTTTAACCAGTGAAAATACCGGCAACAATAAAAAGCAGCTTACACTTACCCCTGATGATGTTTATAATTATGTTATCGACAAGTTTACTGATAGCATCCGTCAACTATCGTTCGCAGGGCGCGTCGTTTTTTACCATGAGTACATTATCAGTCTTAATCCAGAAGATTATAAAGAATTCATTAACAACAAAGCAGGCATATTCGGGCTAATAGTAAATGAATGCGTAAAAAGATTTTACGAGTTATTAAACCAATACCGCGAGGCTGGCAAAACAGTAGAACCCTCAAGCTCAAAATGGGTGTTTCGCCTGGTATCGCACCCTGATTATGCGAGGGGCGATATAGGTTTTATTGGCAAGTTATTGCCCGGCAGTAATAAAAAAGAAGATAACCTGCGGGTAACTTTTATACCACGACAAACAGGTATAGCGCAAACATTTGATATTAGCGAGGATATACTTAAAAGCTTTAATTATTACAGCGAGGGATATTATGAAATCCCTTATCTGGAAGATTTATCCGCTACTGAAAAAGCTACAGTAACTAAAAAAGAGAAATACCTTGCAAGGCTGGAAACCATCCTTCCTGAAAAGCAGCTGGCCGGTAAAAAGGTGGAGTTTTTAATGAATGATGAGGAGATTATTGTTTCGGGCGGAGAAGAACAAAGGGAAGAACCATACATCTTCAGGATTCCTTCTGACTGGGTAAATACCCCGCATCTTTTGATTCGATTTAATAAGGCGGATAGCAAATTTTACCTGGCGTCATTAGGTGAACAAACTATTTTGAATGAAGAAACCATGCCCAGGAGCGATATTAATTCACCCGTATGGCAGGAATTGCCTGTAAATTCTAAAATATTGCTGAACGGCATTGTTGGTATCAATATTTTCAAATCATAAATATGTCACAAATACTATCCATAGGTTTATTGATCGTTAGCGTAGCATTGCTGGTTTCACATTTTTCCGACATTAAAAAATCACGTAAGATAAATGAATGAGCAATTCTTCGGATTATCCGATACCGGCAAACAGCGTGAAAACAATGAGGACCTCTTTATTGCACAGCAAATCCATGGCAATAAATTTATATTGGCTTCGGTTATTGATGGTGTAGGTGGTTATGCCGGGGGCGAAATAGCAGCCGAACAGGCAAAAGTGGCCATTATTGATCGCGCCGAAAAACCTTTTAATGAAGCCATCCCAATGCTTGCCGAATGTTTTCATTTAGCAAATGAACGTGTTATTGCTGAAAGGAAACGCAGTGACAAATACCAGAAAATGAGTTGCGTTGCTACTGTTGCATTGACCGATATATCGGCTAACCAGTTTTACTACGCGCATGTGGGCGATACCCGGCTATATTTATTTCGTGACGGCTCGTTAGTGAAAATATCTCATGATCAGTCGTTCGTAGGTTTTCTTGAAGAGTCCGGTCGTTTATCTGAACAAGCCGCGATGGAGCATCCCCGCAGAAACGAGATCAACAAGGCCCTGGGATTTGAAGGCAACATAAACCAGTATACTGATTATATAGAAACCGGTCAATCGCCTTTCCTGCCGGGCGATCTGTTGCTTTTATGCAGCGATGGGTTATCGGATATGCTGAGCAGCACTGAAATGATTTCCATTTTAGGCCGCTCTGGTTCCTTAAAAGAGAAAACCAGGTTACTTATCGATATGGCTAATGAAAAAGGAGGCCGGGATAATGTTACCGTAGTATTGGTACAAAACGATAAAACACCACAACGGTATGCCGCAAATAAAGTCACAGAAAGTGTTGCTAAACCGCAATCCGTAGTGGAACAATTAGAACAATCTGCAATAAGCCCACCCGTTCATCGGAAAAAAAATAATGTTGCCGCTACCATTTTTGCTATCCTGGCATTAATATTCCTGGCTACCAGTGTTTATTTATACCGGTTACCGCCGGTTGTTAAAACAATCATGCCTGCTAAAAAGATCCCCGGCAAAGAGGAAATTAAATTGCAGCAAGTAATAAACGATGCAAAAGGGAAATCAGTTATACTTACAGATACTTCCTTTGCAGGTCCGGTTATTATTAATCAGCCTATTATAATTGATAAAGACTCATTATTACTAAAAGCAAAAGGGAATATTATCCTGCAATGCGATACAGGTTATAATGGTCCCGCTATTATCTTATCTTCAAAATGCAGGCACATTGTGTTAGATAGCTTATCATTCAGCGGTTTTACTACCGGGATTGATGTAACAGGAAACGTATTATCGCTTAAAAACGTGCGGTTCAATAATTGCAAATCAGGAATACGCCAATCCTTTACACTGGCAGATAAAAAATACTTTAGCGGTCAGCTACCTGTATTAAAGGTCGATTCATTACCTGTTAAAACCAAATAGACTAATGGCTCAGGCAACATCTACATCAGTTTCACGAAAAAAGGAGCGTTTGTTCCTTTTGCTGGTGAGCGTGCTTTTGGGCCTGCTGTTCCTTCGTTTATACCAGGTGAACCAGCAAAGCTTTGCCGATGTAGATAAACGCCTGCAGGATGGCACAATGGTTAACCTGAATGCAAAGGGCGCTGCAGGCAACTTTAAACAGATGCTGCAAAAAGGTTTTTACTTTGACGACCCAAAGGATATAGAACTTATCGGGAATGTGGTTGATAAGCAAATGACGGGTACAACGTTTGATAACATTGGCGAACTGAATAAATCAAAGTATAACATTGATGCCGATGAAGCCTTTGTAGCTGGCGGCCAATCGTTTAAAGACAGGGTTTTGGTATCACGTGCCTTGTTAGGTTATACAGGTGCCGATTCTTTGCGATTTTTACAGGAGAAAAATAGTCCTCCGCAATTGCCGGAGCAAACAGCCATAGGTTTAAGCGGCTATAGCATAAACGGCGAAGTGCATGATAAAAGATCGCCTGTTGCGGGCGTATTGGTACGATTGCAAATGATTGTTCCGCAGGATAGTACATTCAATGATGAGGAAACTGATCAAACTAAAATAAAAAAAGTAACGGGTAACGGCTATCAGTTAACCTACGTTGCTGATGCACAGGGACATAATCACCTGCAAGCTATCATTGCGTATGCCCGCACAGGTTCAAATGGTGAATATGCATTTCATGATCTGCCTGAAGGCAAAGCATTTGTTGTTCTGCCACTTCAACCCGGGTACCAGTTTGGCCGGTCAATGGGTACCGAAAGTTTGGATAAAGACCAGGCTTTTAATTTCAGCCGTTCAGCACATACCGTCAGGCTGCTGTCAACCAAAGACTTCAATATCCTGAAAAAAGAAAAAGCGCTTATCGTTCGCACACCGGCCGAGTTTAATTTTTGGTATGTAATTATCGTCGTTAGCTTTTTCCTGTGTTTTTTCATTATGCACGGCTTGTTAAGCTTAAAGTTTCCTGTTACCGACCAGGTGATATTGCCGTTAATAATGATACTTACCGGCATTTCGTTTTTAATGCTGCTCAGTATCCAGGACCCATTACGCGACAGGTTTCTTGCTAAAGATTCACTTATATATTTAGTGCTTGGCTTTGTAACCATGGCCGTATTGTTATACTGCAATATCAGGCGGTTTAATACCGATTCAGGCATTTATAGGCTGTTCCTGTTCAGGAATACTCCCAAAGCAGCAAACGGCTGGCCCTGGATAATCCTTGCAATGGGGTTATTAATGCTCACTATTCTTTTTGGGTCAGGGCCTGAAGGTAGTGGGGTAAAAGTGAATCTGTTCGGCTTTCAACCCAGTGAGATCGTTAAATATCTCGTTATTATTTTCCTGGCCGGATTTTTTGCGATGAATGAGAAATTTATCAGTGAATATGCCACCTGGCGAAAACGCTGGTCATTTTTTTCATTTGCATTAATAGCTATAGGGGCAACGCTTTTCCTTTTCCTCATGTTGGGCGATATGGGCCCCGCCATTATTATTTGCTTCACTTTCATTATTCTCTTTTCCTTTTCGCGCGGCGATTTCATTTCAATGGCGATAGCAGTTGTTGTTTATGTGCTGCTTACCTGGCTATTTAAAAATGTTTGGATATCCACCTTAATTACAACTATTATGCTGGTTGTAACTATGCTGTTTAAAGGCAGGCGATTAAGCGAATCTGCGGTTATGGCGTTGGTTATCATATCCGGATTTTTAACTATCGATAAAATACCACATCTGGATAAGCTTATTCCAGGCCCGGTAGAACGCTTGTCGGACCGTAAAGCGATATGGGAAGATGCCTGGAATAACGAGGTTTACGGCGGCGACCAGGTAGCTAACGGTTTATGGGCCATGTCTGGCGGAGGGGTCACCGGGCAGGGTGTAGGGCGGGGCTTTGCAAAAACTATCCCCGAGGCACACACAGATATGATATTGCCTGCCATTGGCGAAGAGTTTGGCTGGACAGGCATAGTTGCTATATTTTTATTGTTTCTGTTATACCTGCACCGTTCCATAATTATAGGCAGGCGAACCGGGGCACCTTTTCTCTTTTATTTATGCTCGGGAATAGGTATTTGCACGTTCATCCAGTTTTTATTGATAGCGGGTGGCTCTACAGGGGCGTTACCACTATCGGGAGTAGCATTACCATTTGAAAGCTATGGTGGTTCTTCTCTTGTCGCCAATTTTTTAGCCGCGGGATTTTTATTGTCGGCATCAAGGGTTAAAGGAACGGCTGTACAAATGTCATTTATTACCAAACAACAGGATCATAACCTGGTACCTGCTTTATTGGCCGCATGTATAGGTATTACATTGCTGGTAATTAATATATCAAGTTACTTGTTTCAAAGTAATAAATGGATAGTGAAGCCTGCTTTAGTAGCAGATAAAAGCGGAGCCCGCATGTTTAGTTATAATCCGCGTATAGCTATACTAATGAATAAACTACAGGCAGGTACGCTGTATGACAGGGACGGGCGTATACTGGCGACGAGTGATCCCTCACTGATCAAAAAACAACAAAATCTACTAAATGAATCAGGTGCAAGCCAATATGATCTGGATTCGGCTATGCATAAGCGGCTTACCCGATATTATCCGTTTGATGCGCAAATGTTCTTCTGGACAGGTGATGCCAATACGGGTGTTTTCAACGGCAGTATAAACGGATATTTTGCCGAATATGAACATGCAGCAGAATTGCGTGGTTTTAACATGCCGGTAACCAATTATAATGTACAGGCCAGTCGCTATCAGGAGGATCGCTTTTTGCCACGGGGCATAAAGGAAATGTCGGTTCAAAAACGGGATTACAGTGCACTGGCACCCTTGCTTATTGCAGGTATCAACAGTGATGAAGTTACACAATTCAAAAAGCGCAACCGTGATATACAGCTGTCGGTAGATGCAGAACTACAGACCAGTATACAGCAAACTATGGCTGCGGATGCATCTCTTGCGGATAACCGTGTATCGGTTGTTGTAATGGAAGCTGCAACCGGAGATGTGCTGGCCTCTGCTGTTTACCCACTGCCACCAATACATAATTACGATCAATTGACGATGCCTGTCACCGAACAAAATAAGCTGTCGCAATGGATGACAACCAGTGATCTGGGCTTTACTTATGCCACACAACCAGGCTCAACTGCTAAGGTGCTTACGGCCATGGCATCATTTAATAAACTGGGTATGGCCGCCAATGATGTTACATTTAATGTAAGCATGGCTGAGCGTATCCGGACAAAAGGAGTGGAACCGGATGAAACCGGGTTAATCACCCTTGAACGCGCCATAGCCAAATCTAACAACGTGTATTTTATTAAGTTGGCTAACCAGGAACATCTGGAAGAACAGATGGGCGATCTTTATTTAAAAACGGGAATGTTTTTGCATGGGGTTGGCGGTTACTTTTATGCTAAAGCGCCGGATAATGAAAATCAGGAAGAAAAATGGAAAGAGTTATGGCGCAAAACAGAATTTAATACCAAACCGAAGTACGATCCTGCTAATATCCACCGCACCCGTGCTAAAGGTATATCAGGAATGGCCTGGGGTCAGGGCGCGTTAATTGCTACACCTGCCGCGGTTGCAAGGCTGGTATCGGGTGTAGCAAATAACGGGTTATTGCTGGCCAACAGATTTGTATTAAAAGTGGATGGTATTCCGCAGCCTGTAAAATCAGGCATAAAACTGGCGAATGATCCGCAGTATGCGGCCATTATTACAAAATATATGATTGAGCAGAGTGCACCTAAAGCCGAAATTTTAGGCATAAGTGTTGCTGGAAAAACAGGCACGCCAGAACGTATCTGGAAACAGCAAAGCATAAATGACGGCTGGTATGTGTTTTTTGCGCCTATGGAAAAGGGCACAGGTAATTTAGTGGTTTGTATACGGATTGAAGCTACCAGGGGATCATCAGATGCGGTGCATCTTGCGGGCCGCGATATTATACCATTGTTATTGAAAAAGGGTTATATAAAAAGTATTACAGATAATTGATTTACCATGTTTGATATATTTAAAAAGAATGAAAATAAAGGCCCGCAGGATGTAAAAAGCTTGCGGGATGCGTTGCTTCGTTTTATAAAAGCCGAATTACAAAAAGCAGAAGGGGGAGAGGGTAGCCATATTAAAGGAATCAATCTGTTCATCACAGTCAGTGGTAATGAAAAACATATTTACGAAGCCGCGGTTTATGCGGGGGAGCAAGACAAATTTAAGCAGGAGATTCAAAAGATAGCAGACGACTACGCCCTTGAACTCCCTGCAAACTGGGCATTGGAGATCAGCTTTGATGAAACGATCCCGGCTGAGGCTTTAAAATCAAAAGAATTGGATGCTGCTTTATTTATCCGCACAAAAGATCATACGCTGCTCAAAACCGGTTCTGCTTATATTGCTATACTAAATGGTGAGGCGGAACTGGTGAGCTATCAAATTACTTCTGATGACGGTACGATCAATATTGGTAGGGAGAGAAAGGCACAGGTGCCCGGTGGTTTCTTTCGTACCAACCAAATTGCTTTCCCTGGTGATAGCGCTAACCCTGGCAATAAATTTATCAGCAGGCAACACGCACATATTGAATGGGATAATGAGAAGGGGTGCTTTATGCTTTACGCCGATGAAGGAGGGGTGCCACCGGGTAATAAAATTAAGGTTAAAACATTAAAGGATGATAACCTTATCAAACTACATTCGACTGAAATAGGGCATTGTTTGACCGAAGGAGATCAAATTATCTTAGGCGATTCAGCCGTACTGGAGTTTACTTACCATCCTGTAAGTCAATAGATATAGTAGATGTAAATAAACACGGCACGTACATTGAAAACTGTGAGCCGAATTGTTATATTAGATTGATGTATTCGCTTATCCGGAAAATAGGGTTTATGTTCCTTTTACTGGTTTTTTCCGGTGCGCCAGTTTATGCCATGAAAACAATTCCTTCAACCACAATTGATATTTCTACCCTTAATAGTTCCCTGTCACGAACGATTAATATTGCTTTTACTTTTGATGCGCCGAAAGAAGGCGAATGGGGGCATACTTTAGCTGCCAGTGATTTTAAAATAATCAAAGCCGCCGGTTTTACCGCGGTAAGGCTGCCTATCCAATGGGTTGCAAGGATGGATACGGTGGCACCGTACACTATAGACCCGCATTTTTTTGCGCGAATAGACTGGGCCATCAGCGAAGCATTAAAAAATCATTTGGCTATTGTGCTGGATAACCATTTGGATGCGCAATTGATGAAGGAGCCGGCGGTTTTTCATGAGCGGTTCCTGAGCCTATGGAAGCAGTTGTCTGCCCATTACCGGCATAAGCCCCAGCAGGTGATGTTTGAAGTTATGGCAGAACCTCGTGACCAGCTCGATGCGGTATGGAACGATTATTTTAAAGAAGCAATGGCTATCATCAGGGAAACCAACCCGACCCGCCCGGTAATCGTTGGGCCGCCATTTTATAATCTGGTATACAAACTGAACGACCTGTATTTGCCGCAGGATGATTACCTGATCCTCACAGTTCATTATTATGATCCTATTCAGTTCACCATGCAGGGAGAGGATTGGTTTCCTATAGGTAAGCCCCGGGAGTGGATCGGGACACAATGGCTGGGGACCGAACAGGAGAAGCGGGTGATCAGCCATGCCATGGATGTTGTTTCGGATTGGGCGAAAAAACAGGGGCGACCGGTATTTTTAGGTGAATTCGGTGCGGGTGATCATGCGGATACGATTTCAAAAGTGCGCTATTTTAGCTGTATCAGAGAACAGGCGGAATTGCATGGTTTTTCATGGGGCGTTTTTAATTTCGCCGTAAAATTCAGTCTGTACGATCAAAAGGAGAAAACCTGGCATCAAGGCTTGTTATCGGCTTTGATACCTGCAGACAAATAGTAATCAGCGTTTGTGAAAAAAAGAGACGTTCAATAAAGAATGCTGCTTTTATGACTGTTAGGTATTCAGTATGTCCATCTTAATATTAAAACTTATTTAATATTAAGATGGACATACACAGTTAAAAATAAACAGAGGTTAGTGTATCGGCTTGTTGCAATAATACAGCTGTAAATGGGTAAGTAAGATAATACCTCTCTCCAAAATGGATTATGGATAAAAAAATAAAAGTGTCACTATTAAAGCAAATTAGTTAAAGATAATTTTAAAAATTCCGCATTAATATTTAAAGATAATCCGAACTACGTGAATTCTGAAGGGTTGTAATTTAGTAAGGTAAAAGGACTAAGTGTAAGCAACCACAAAAAAATATTTTTTAAATAAATACTTTTTTGTGGATATGATAGAAACTTTTTACATAAATTTAACAAGTAAATTCTATTGACTGATAATGCCCCAAAATCTAATCAGCGATTCCCTATTAGCTGACCTCCTTACTAAAGGCGATGAGGATGCGTTTAATATAATTTATGGGCGTTTCTGGAAAAAAGTTTACAACGAAGCGTACAAAAGGTTACGTGATATTGAGTTGGCAGAAGATTTGGTGCAGGATGTTTTTTCCGATCTTTGGTTAAAAAGATCAAACAGGGATATTGAAAACTTACCTGCTTATTTGATGTGCGCCACCCGCTACCAGGTGTATTTGATATATAAAAAAAATAGTAAAAACCCTTTTTTCGAAAAGCCAATAGAAGACATAGCCAACCTTGCACAGGTTACAGATTGTGTTCATGAAATAAATGAACTGAAAGATTGTATAAAAGAATGGATGAATTTGCAACCCGAAAAACGCAGGGAAGTATTCAGATTAAAATTTATAGAAGACAGAACCACAAAGGAGATAAGTGAAGTATTAAACATATCTCAAAAAACCGTACAAAACCAATTTACAATATCATTGCATAGCTTACGATCAACTTTAAGCAAGATGCTTATGATCTTATCAGTTTTCATCATCCGATAAACGGAATAGAGATAATCCTGCTGCTCTACCTCATATACAAGCAATCGTAACCACACATTTTCAAAGGTTAAACTATATAAAAAAAATATTTTTTTTGGGATGGGATATTGTATTCTTTTTATACACTATCATATTACCAAGCGCTATCTTTTTTAATACTGTAAAGTATAAATAATAAACCATGTCAGCCCAACTGAAAAAAGAATTTCTGGAATTAAGAAAAAAGTATTTGAATGGAACGGCCTCGCCTGATGAAATTCAATTACTGGAACACTATTATGAGCTTTTTTCAGAAGAAGAAGATATCATCGACCAGTTTACCGATGATGAAGTTGCTCATATGGAAAAGTACTTAAAAGAGGGTATTACAAATAGTATCATAGCCAAAGGCCGTCCCCACATTCCTTTTTATCAAACATTAATACGTGCCGCCGCAATACTGTTATTTGTTTCGGCCACAATCATTTTATTATACAGCAGGTACACCCGGAAGCAAATTGAAAACAAAACTGCTGTCACCTATGATGTAGCACCAGGCGGCAACAAAGCAATTCTAACGCTTTCAAATGGTTCAAAAGTAATGTTAAATGACAGCAAAAATGGCTTGCTGGCAACACAGGCTGGTGCCTTGATCCTTAAAAAAGATAGCCTGTTATCCTATAAATCAATAGCAGGAAAAACTGACGCTGTTACTTACAATACCATTAATACACCCAATGGTGGGCAATATCAGCTGGTGCTTGCCGATGGTACAAGGGTCTGGCTCAACGCGGCTTCATCTTTAAAGTTCCCTACTGAATTTAACGGCAACAACAGAACGGTTGAATTAACAGGCGAGGCGTATTTTGAAGTAGCTAAGGATAAGCACAAACCATTTAATGTAAAAACGGCTAATCAAACTGTACAGGTATTAGGCACACACTTTAATGTAAATTCATATAGTGATGAGGCAGTAGTTAAAACTACCCTGCTTGAGGGCAGTGTTAAAGTATACTCGGCAACGGCATCAGTACTCATCAACCCTGGTCAGCAAGCGTTGTTATCAAATAATCAGTTACTGGTTAATAAAGACCCGGATGTAAATGAGGTTATAGCCTGGAAAAATGGGATGTTTCAATTTAATGAGGCTGATATACAAACTATTATGCGGCAGATTGCCCGCTGGTATGATATCGATGTTGAATTTAAAGGGAAAATACCTGATTATACTTATCATGGAAAAATATCGCGTAATTCAAACGTATCACAAGTACTAAAAATTCTTGAATTGAGCGGAATAGACTTTACGATAGAAGGGAGGAAGATTATTGTAAAAACATAGCTGATAAATATAAGCCAGAGGCAGGGCCTTGAAGCTTTTACCAGCAAAAAATGCCGAAAGTGTTGGAGCACTTCCGGCGTAATGAGGCTGGGACAAATTAATGACATTTTGCAAACCATTGTTTAACCCAAAACCAAACAAATGTATGGAAATTTCTACTATTGCTCCGGTGTGGCATAAACACGCACGGATTAGAAAAACCCTATTAGTTATGAAACTAACTTTTTTGCTGATTATTGTAGCGTGCCTAAACTTAAGCGCGGCAACTTTCGCTCAAAACATAACAATAAATGAGAAAGGTGTATCACTTGAAAAAGTTCTTGATAAAATTGAAAAACAAAGCGGTTATACCTTTTGGTATAATACTTCATTAATTAAACAGGTATCTCCGGTTACCCTGGATGTAACCAATTACCCCATAGACAAAGCCCTGGATGCTTGTTTTAAAAATTTGCCAATATCCTATACCATCGTACAAAACACTATAGTTTTAAAGCTTAAAACAGCCGAAGGGATAAACAAGGAAAATTCAAAGCCTGCGCCGGTTACCATAAAAGGTAAAGTTGTTGATGAAGATAATTCACCACTACCAGCTGTTACTGTATATATTAAGGGCACGAGTATGGGAACCAACACTAATGCTGACGGTGTTTTTGAAATAACTGCGCCCAGTAAAAACGTCGTTCTTGTTTTTAGCTATATAGGTTACAATCCCAAAGAAGTACCTGTAGGCGATGGTCCGATCCTTGTGAAATTAACCAAAAACGTATCATCAATGAATGAAGTTGTTGTTACCGCTTTGGGTATTAAGCGCGAAACAAGGTCATTAGGTTACTCGGCACAAACAGTAACGGGTGCTGATATGGATAAGGTAAACCCGCCGAATATTCCCACAGGTTTAATGGGCAAAGTAGCAGGTCTGAACATCACTCAACCAAACGGTGTTGAGGGGGCTTCTACCCGTATCGTAATCAGGGGTAATAATAACCTGCTTGGAAATAACCAGGCTTTGATAGTTGTCGATAACGTTATTGTTGATAATGAGCCTGTGCAGCCAAAAGGTGCCGTTCAATCTTATACTGATGCGCTAAGCAAGGGTACTACCGATGTTTCGCAGCCGCCAATAGATAATGGTTCATTTTTAAACAGCATAAACCCTGATGATATAGAAAGCCTTACCGTGCTGAAAGGCCCTACTGCGGCAGCCTTATACGGCGCACGTGGTGCAAACGGTGTTATACTCATTGTTACTAAAAAAGGTGGTAAAAAGAAAGGATTCGGTGTTGATTATAGCTATACTTATCGTGTTAATGACCCGTACAGGTTTATAAAAACACAGGATGAATATGGCAGCGGTATGACCGAGGCTCTTTACTCAGCCAATCCGGCGTTTTATAAGGATGCTAATGGAAACGACAGGCAGGAAAATATAGGCGGCGACCCGTACGGCCCTCAGGGTAGTATACCGGGGGCTTATGTTAGTCCTGGTGTTACCAGCGATGCAGGCGGTCCATTTTATAACTACATCGGTTTCCCTGGGGATGGAGCTTCATGGGGCCCAAGAACGTCAGGCCAGCCATTGGTTTGGTGGGATGGCACAACCAGGCCATACACGGGTAATTCAAATATCTTCCAAAGCTTTTATCGTAAAGGAAATACGCAAACCCAAAATGTAGCTGTTTCAGGCGGGGGCGATTTCGGTACTTTGCGGGTATCGTACACAAGGTCAACAAACGACGCTATAACCTACAATAGCAACAACGCCACCAATACCTTTAACATAGGCTCATCTATCAATATCAGTCCTAAAGTAAAGGTTGATGCTACAGCCAGCTATATCAATTTAACTAAATTTAATCCACCGAATATATATGGCGAAAGCGGGTCTTCGGGTAATATTGGTGTTGGTTACATGACGGTTTATAACCTGCCGGCTGATTATAAGCCTATTGAAAGAGGAGCGCTGACTACTTTGCCAGATGGATCACAAAACCCGATACTTAAACAATCCACTTATGAATATGGCCAGCAGTATTATTGGTGGAATACATTTAATGATAATACTACACTTACACAAAATCAATTTGTAGGTTCTATTTCACTTAATGCCGAGATCACTCCATGGTTAAAAGCAAGCGGTAATGTTGGTATAGATTATTATACTAATCAGTATGTAACTGAGGATTATCCCACAGACGCGGCTGGCTTAATTGGCACATATGGTTATGACCTGGCAAGAACATCTACCAATAACCTTGATGGCCGTTTAATTTTTCATAGAAACAATCTGGTAAAAGATTTTAATGCCAGTTTTTCGCTGGGTGCAAGGCATTATTATACCAATATGTATGATATAGCCTCAAATAATCCCGGCCCGTTTAATTATCCATTTGTTTTTAACCTTTCCAATTATAATGGCAGCACATCATCTCTTCTTAACCCAACAGAGAGCAGGTATGTGATGGAAATAAACTCTGTATATGGTTTACTTAATCTTGGATATAAAAATTACCTGTTTTTAGATATATCCGGAACTAACGACTGGTCGTCTACATTACGCCCTACAAACTGGAGCTATTTTTATCCTTCAGCAAGTTTGAGCTTTGTATTTACCGATGCATTTGATATGGGCTCGGTAAAAGATTGGTTAACCTACGGAAAATTGAGGGTGAGCGAGGCAGAGAGCGCCAACGCGTACATACCTTACCAAAACGGACTTATTTACAGCCCTGTAAATAATAGTACACCTGGTTTCGGAACCGGCTTAAATTTACCAGGCACGTATCCTACCAATATTCAGCCGCAACGCTCAAGGTCATTTGAGATCGGGCCTGACCTGGGCTTTTTTAATGATCGTTTAAATGTAAACTTTACTTATTATAACACCTATTCAGATCATCAGATCATAACCGTTCCTGTGGCTATTACTTCAGGGGTTAATAGTGTTTTAATAAACTCGGGGGCTTTACGTAACAGAGGTATTGAGTTAACCCTTACCGGGAAAATTATTAAGACGCAAGATTTTTCGTGGGATGTAACTGTGAACGCAGCACATAATCAGAATAAAGTTGTGGCTCTGGAACCGGGCATTAATTCATTGCAATTGGGCTCATGGTTTGGGAGCAATGGTGTAACCATGAAGGTTGATGTTGGCGATAATTACGGTAGTATTTATGGCTACGATTATAAATACGTGAACGGCCAAAAAGTAGTTAATCTGGTATACCATGATGGTTACAATACAGGGAACGGACCTGTACTTGGTTCACAGTATGCTACATCAGATAATATTGTAAAAATAGGTGATGCCACGCCGAAGGTAACAGGCGGTATTTCTCAGAATTTCCGTTACAAAAACTTCAGCTTATATGTTTTAACTGACTTTAAGATAGGCGGCCAGATATGGTCGGGCGATTATGCCACTATTATGGGCCAGGGTTTAGCTCCAGAAACAGTTTATGAAAGAGATGGGCATGGATTACCATACACTTTCCCTGATGGAACTAAAGCCAACGTGGGTGTAATTTTACCGGGTGTTGTACAGGGTCCAGGAGGCGCTTATATACAAAACACCAACGTGGTAAACTCCTGGTGGAAATATGCCGGCAACTACCAATCATGGGATAATGATCCTATAGTACGCAGCAATTCTATCTTCAACGATTCATGGGGCAAATTGCGTGAGTTATCAATTACTTATAACCTGCCAAAAGATTTTGTACAAAAAACCAAAGTATTCCAAACCCTGTCATTCTCATTAATAGGGCGCGACCTGTTCTACATTTTTACCACTTTACCGGATAAGATCAATCCTGAAAGTATTGTGGGCACCGGAAATGTTCAGGGCATACAATTTGGCGGTTTACCGGGTGTACGTTCTTACGGGTTTTCTGTAAAGGCTGGATTTTAACATAATTTAAAAACTTAAAACATACTATTATGTCAAAATATTATAATATAAAACATTGGCTGGGAATAATGACCGTTACGGTGTTTATTGCCTCCGTTTTTGCATCCTGTACCAAAAATTTTCAAAAAGAGAATGCCCCCTATAATGGTTCGGCATCAGCAACATTGCCACAGCTTTATTCAGGCATTGGTGCTAACATGGATAGGGCAGCTGATATAGGCAATTGGGCCGCTGCACGATGGCTGTATCCCATTACACAGCTTGGCGCCGTATATGCAGCATCGGATTTTGGCTTTGTTGAGGGAACAAGCTGGAATGAGTTTTATCAAAACTTACCTGCTATGCGTCAAATGCTAACCACCATGACATCCAGTCCTGATTCGGCAACCTTTATCAATGCTGAGGCTATGGTAAAAGTGTTAAGGGCTTACCAGGCTATTGAGCTATCCAACCTTTATGGCGATATGCCCTATTCTAAAGCAGGAAAAGCATTTTCTGGCTCTACGGCAGATCTGGTTGTACCTTATGATAAACAACAGCAGATATATCTTTCATGTTTAAGTGACCTTACCTGGGCCGTAAACCATTTTAATACCAATGGCAACCAGTATTCATTTGGATCGAATGACTTCCTTTTAGCAAATAATATTGCGCAATGGATAAAATTTGCCAATTCGCTGCGGTTACGTTATGCACTTACCATATATGATAAGGACAATACCGATGCCGGGCCAATTATCGCCGATGCACTTACAAAACCGTTATTAACAGATGCCGTGGCCGATGTGGTTGGTTTTAACCAAACGAATGTTCCGGGGATATCTTTTGATATAGACGGAGCGGGCAGAGGGTTCTTTTTCAGGCAGGAAAGCCGCGCAAGAATGGGAAGCACCCTTTGGGATCTATTCAGCAATAACGATAACACCAATGGCAGCGGGATATTTGACCTGAGGTGTAAAATATTTTTTGAGGTGAGTGGAGATACAACAGGTACCGTAGCTGGTTTGGATACATCGGGTGGTGTTAAAGGTAAATGGGTTCCTTACCCACAAAACCCGCTTACATCTATAACTGATGGGGGCAATCCATATGACACTCAAAGAGATCCTGATAATAAAGGTTGGTCATATCCAACAGATAGAAATGGTAATTTATATTCAGATTATAATTATTATTGGGGAAGAGATGGGAATATTGCGCTATCGACAGGTGCTGTCCCTGAACTTTTGATTACAGCGGCAGAAGTACACTTTTTGAAAGCTGAGGCCTACGCCAGAGGTGCTGGTGTAGCTGCGAACATTATTTCGGCACAAACTGAATATGAGGCTGGCATAAGAGCTTCGCTTACCTTCTGGAAAACTGCGGCTTACAACTCTACTGTTTGGGTAGTAAATAAACCTGCTTCACCTACACCAACTACTGCAGAAATTGCTGCTGTGTTAACCAATCCGAAGGTTGCCTTTAGTACAACTAATGCGGTTAATTTAATTTATGCACAGGAATGGATAGATTTGTTCCGCCAGCCATGGGTAGCCTGGACCCTGTTAAGAAGAACAGGTGGTGCAACCCCTATGGATGCAACTAACCCTGCCGGATATACACAAAATTATGGCAGTTTGCAGCGTTACCAATATCCGAGCGACGAATCGCAATTCAATAGCGTCAACTGGAAGGCAGCCTTAGGCGGTGGTCAAGATCTAACCAGTACAAAAATTTGGATAACAAAATAGTTAGTACAAGCATTTCACCGGTTTTATTAGCTTGTTATAACAGACAAGGTAATGTGTAAACAACTACCTATGAATTTATAAAAAGCAGCCTGGCAAACGCCAGGCTGCTTTTTTAATTTCACTCTATTCTTTTTGCAAAAATTTTGAGATAGCTAATTATTTCCATAAAGTAACTCACCCACGATTTCGAAATTAGATTAAGTATTTATTAAAAATACTTAATGGTATGTTAACCAAATTTCCATATTTCTTTATGTAGATTGTTAAGATAGTGCAGTTCAACAATAGGATATAATACCCTGTTTGTATACAGTTTTTATCACAATATTAAAAATAAACTATTATGTAAGTATCTTTTTACCAACTGTTTAATATATTTACTCATGGTTTTAATTACGGAGCATATGATTTTGCATGGTATTAAAGCCGGAGGGGCTTCCAGGCGAAATTATGAGCAGAAGCTTTATGACATATTTTTTTATTTAATAAGAGAGGCTGAAAAAAAATACGGTATTCAGCCCGAAGAAGCCGCCAGTGTATACTCCGATACCATCCTGGCAATTATCAAAAATATTGTTGCCGAAAAATTTGAGGGTAACTCATCTCTAAAAACATACTGCTACCAAATATTTACTAATAAATGTGTTGACCTTTTGCGAAAAAGAACGACTAATAGGGGTAAGATGGAAAATACAATGCCTTACGATAGTTTAGCTTATGAGCTCCCGGATGAAACAAGATCTATTATCCAAAAACTTATTGCCAAAGATGAAAGGCAACAGATACTTGAAAAACTAAATGAAATAGGTGATAAATGCAAAGAGCTGTTATTGATGTTTGAAGATGGATATAACGATAAGGAGATTGCTGAACACATGAAATACAATACCGCAGATGTGGTTAAAACAACGAGGCTGCGCTGTTTGGAAAAACTAAAATTGAAAATAACTACAATAACATCAAAATGAGCGACTCAATAAATTATATAGACAACTATTTCACCGGAGCGCTGAGTGATGTTGAGAAATCTGACTTTGAAAAAAGATGCGCTGCTGACCAATCTTTTGCAAAAGAGGTTGCAGAATATATCAGCATGCGCGATGCGATAAATGAGTATTTGAAACAGCAAAAAAGAGAAGATTTTACAACTCGGCATCAGGAATTATCTACTCCTTCAAACTCAACTAAAATTATTGTATTAAAAAGAATAGCTTATTTAGCCGCGGCCTGTATACTGTTAACAATTGGGTGGTTTTCATTTTTGCGGCATTCCAAATCCCAGTTAATTGCGGCTAACTATATATCAGATAATTTAAATACCCTTGGCTTAAACATGGGCGTTTCAGATTCGCTGCAAATGGGTATAACTGCTTATAACTCCAAATCATATATGGAAGCAGAGAGATTGTTTAAACCACTTACACATCACCCGGCAACAGCGCCCGAGGCAATCAAATACCTTGGCCTTACTTACCTGGCTGATAAGCAGTACGAAGCCGCCTTGAAAAATTTCGATCAACTAGCATCTATGTCGCTATATATTAACCCCGGGCAGTTTTACAAAGCGCTTACGCTGATGGAACGGTCGGAAGGAACAGACCGGCAGCAGGCTAAAAAAATATTACAGCAGATCATCGATAAAAAACTATACGGCTATCAACAAGCAAATAATTGGATCAATCAATTTTAAACCTTAATCGTTATGGAAACATCTGAAAACAAACCAGGAAATTCATTTACATCCATTACTATTCCGTGTAAACCCGATTACAGTCTATTGGAAAAAACGTATCGCAAAAACGAGATTATCGTATCGTTTGAAGAAGTTCCTACTAAAGAGCAAATAGAAACAGTAAGGGGTTATTTCCATAAAATGGGTATTGAAAATATAAAAATAAATACCTGTGATAATTGTGAGTTACCCGTGCAATTGTGGCAGGCGGAAAATATCCACACTATTATAAGCGGCAAAACTATTAAGGCAGGCTCGGGCCCGGGCACGGGGACTGTGGGTGAGCATTATTCTTTAAATTTTTTAAGTGAAATTCCATATCATACTTGGGATAAGTCGGCTAAACCGACCTATAAAAACGAAAAAAGTACGCTTAAAGAAGTCGTAACTATCGCGGTTTTAGATACAGGGATCGATCCATTTATTGTAGATCAGGGATATATTGCACATGATTTGCAGAACCAACCGGGAAATGAATGTTTTGCCGAGGTACAAAATGGATGGAACTTTGTTGATAATAACGCCGATATAGAAGATGATAATCCCGGAAGGCACGGTAGCCTGGTCACCCAGTTTATTATTAACGAATTTAAAAAGAGCGAAGACAGAACCGTTCGGATCATTCCGCTGAAAACCCATGACCGTAACGGAGAAGGTGATCTTTTCAAAATATTTTGCGCTGCCTTTTATGCTATAGCTAAAGGGGCACAAATTATTAATGCCAGTTGGGGGTTTTATTATTATGAATCACTTCCTTATGAACCACTTAAAATATTGATTGATGTGTTACATAATAAGGGTATTTTGCTGGTTACAGCAGCAGGTAACCAGGATAAAAGTGACGATAGAATAGCAGAAGAGATTTATCGTATAAAACACCACGGGGGGCTACTTAACGCTTTTCAGTTACGGGACCTGGCTATACACCAGTTCTTGCCTGCATGCCTGAGTAATACCGAAGCAAACCTGATCACTGTTACTACAACTGACGGTGTAAATGTTGCGCGAACAGAAAATCATTCTGATACTTTTGTTGATATTGGTGTTATTGCTGATAAAAACCAAAATGAAGATCTGTGGTTCAACGTGCCATTTGAACAAAGCAGCGCTGGCGCGGTAGTTAGAGGATCATCTTTTGCTACAGCTATTGCTACCGGTATCATTGGCGCAAACTGTGGGAGTGAACTTTACACAGCAAATACCATCAATAAGCAGCTTTTTATAGCGAAACTTTTTGAAATAACCCGAAATATAGCGGGATCTGATTTATGCACAAAACATGCGGGTTTAAGTCAGCGCCTGATTAAAAATGGGGTGTGTATCCAAAAGTAATTCAGGCATACTGTATGGCAAATGGGATATTATTACAAATACATGCTGTGGCTGTGCTTGCTTGCTTTGCGAGCGATTATAAGCCACGCGCAATGTATTTCTGATGACAGCATCCGCCATGAAATAGACCTTATTAGGAACGAACAGCATGAAACTAATTACAAAATAAATAAGTTAGCAGGGGTGAGGGCTGCCTACCTGAATTGCCATCAGAAAAATACACCGGTATATGCAGAGATCATGCATCGCCTCGGCGATTTGTATGCCAAGGCTGGAAATATACAAGAAGGAATAGTATATACCACAGCGGCAGTTGATGTTAACAAGCACACTGGTAAGCTTGAACCATTTTTGTGCAACAGCTATTATAATCTTGGTATATTTTATGGGCAGCTTGGTTTTATCCATCAATCCGACGATTGTTTTAACCATTGTATTGCCGTGGGCAGGGTTTTTACTAAAAAGTATTTTATAGTAGGCATGGCCCATGCCCAATTAGCCTATTCTTTTTTTAAAGCCGGCGATTATCAGCAAGCAAGAGCTATCGCCATTAAGGGCTTGTTTTTCTCTAACAGGGCAAAAGATACTGTTGAACAAGGCGCATTATGGGCGCAAAAGGCACAGGCTGAAATTGAAATGGCCAATTTTAAGGATGCTATGCAAAGTATTACTATCGCATTAGCACGGCTTAATGGTAAGGATAATATTGATCTGGCTACCACGTATTCCATTTACGCTGATTTTTTGGATGCTACCGGAAAATACCATTCAAGTACGGTGTTTTATCAAAAGGCATTTCTTTTAAATAAAAAGCTTCAAAATATTGTGCAATGTGCCAATAACCTGAATGACCTGGGAAAGGTATATGATAACGACTTAAAGCAGCCGGATTCCGCAAGGGAGTGGTATAATAAAGGTTTGGAGTTTGCCAGAGAAAATAATAATAGCTATCAAATGGCAGGACTTTATCAAAATTTGGGTGTAACCTATTGGCGGCAACGTGATTTTAAGAAAGCCCTGATCTTTTACCAAAAAGCATTAAATATATTACCCATAAATTTTACCGATCGGGCAATTACCAGTAATCCGGAAGTAGGGGTGCTAAATCAAATTTCCAATGATTATTACGTGAGTACCTTATTGGCTAATAAAGCAGAAAGCCTGCTGGCCTTATATAAAGAAACCAGCGCCAAACCTTTGTTATACGCCGCGTTGCACACTTTCTTACTTTCAGATCGCTCAATAGATATGATGCGGTGGAAACAATCAGGCGAACTTTCAAAACTACTTTGGCGCAGCCAAACTAAAGACATGTATGAAAATGCAATTGAAGTTTGTTACTTGTTGAATGATACAGAAAATGGTTTTTACTTTTTTGAAAAAAGCCGCTCCGTTTTACTCGATGATCAATTAAACTATGCTGCAAAAATATCGTTCAATGATGAAAAGCTAAAAAGAAAACTGCAGATAAGTATAGACAGTTTAAATCAGCAAATGCTGTTGCTAAATAGCAGTAAAAGTGATATCAGCCTGAATACGGAATGGTTGACGTTACATCAGCAATGGGAGGGGCAGCAAACCCTGCTTAAAGCAAAATCATACGGGAGTGCTGATCTGCCTGATAAAGTTGACGGCATGCTTCGTGGTGCACAGGATCAGTTGCAGCGTAATAAACAGTTGTTGGTTGAATATTTTAATAATGATTCCATTATTTATGCTGTAGTAGTAACACCCGTTAAGGCTAAAATGTATAAAATTCCCTACGCTGCATATCTTTATGATAGTGGGGAGTTTTTAAGATACTGTTCAAACCCGGGCTTGCTTAATCAACATTATGACCAGTATGTGAATTTGGCTACTAAACTATATCAAAAACTGTTTAAACCGTTACAAATTTCTGCCAAAAGCATTGTTATTTCGCCGGGAGAACGTTTCATACCTTTTGATGCGCTGCTTGATGACCCACATTCAGCAGAAAGTTTTCTGCTGAAAAAATACGCGTTCAGCTATGTCTATTCTATGCGGGTATTAATGAGTCATCATATCATAAGGGGCGATCGAAAGTTCTGCTTTTTGGGTATAGCCCCAGAGCATTTTAAAGAGAATGTTGCATTACAGGCTTTAGAAGGTTCTGTGGCATCGCTCCGGCGTATCCAATCCGGCTTTAATTCCTCTTTGTTATTAAAAGGAGATGGTGCTAAAAAAAGCGAACTGCTTTCTCAGTTGCCGCATGCTCAAATCGTTCAGATCTATGCGCATGCAGCAGCCGATAGCAATAATCGGGATCCTTTACTTTATATGGCCGATTCGGCTGTTCTGATGAGTGAGATTCAAAAACTCAACTGTAGAAATACTGATATGGTTACGCTTTCGGCATGTAATACAGGTATTGGCTATATGGCAGTTGGCGAAGGCACATTCAGTATGGCCCGGGGATTTCGGCTGGCCGGGATTCTGAGCACAGTTACCAATTTATGGCAGGCAGACAATAAAGCTACTTACGCGCTAACCGAAAGCTTTTATAAATACCTCAGGCTGGGATTTTCTAAAGATGAAGCCTTAAGATCGGCGAAGCTTGATTTCATCAGCCGTGATCAATCGCATATGTTACCCTATTATTGGGCGTCTACTATAGTTATTGGCGATAATTCAGCGCTGAACATCCCCTTTACTGAAAATAAAAACAACGTTGAGTGGCTGCTGTCTGCATTTGCAGTCTTTTTCGCTCTGCTTGGCGGTCTTTATTTTTTTGTGTGGAGCAGAAGAGGAGCTGTTAAATAATAAGTTTCTGATTAAATGGTATTTAGATGAATAAAAAGCAGGATAATTGTTTCCTGTTGACACGCATTTTTCGACTAATGAAGTAAATACAATAGATAACAAATTGTTTAACACTTCAATTAATCATCATGAAAAATCTAGCTTATTCATCCGCTTTACTTAGTGCTTTTTTATTGATAGCTTCCTGCACTAAAAACGACTTGGTAAAACCAACTAAAACCGATTCTACCCCACAAACGGTACAATCAGAGTTGCCATGTAGTTCCTCAGGGCTCGTAAAATATGTGTTAAAAAATGACACAAAGAACGGTTCGTTCAATATTTCTTTTTCAGGCCCGGGATATTATTCATTTACTTTACCTGCAAATGGAAGCGATACAGTTGCTATCCCGTCAGGCGTATATACATTAAAGATGGCTGCTATTGCAAATGATGATTTATATAGCTATCTTTTAGGAAGCCAGCCAGTTGTAAATGCATCCAATGCGGAATTTACCGACTTAGAGATCGATCCCTGCCATACTAGCAGTCAATTACAAGTTTCTATAAAGTAAGTAATTTATAAACAGAATAAAAGGCCGTTTCATATCAATAATGAAGCGGCTTTTTATGTGTATTACCGTATACTTTCTACAGTGTAAATAAAACTATCGGCTTTATAATAGCCTAAGTTATATTCTATAGGCCTTTCCCCGCGATCAAATACAAAACGCTTACGAAAGAGGATGGGGCTTCCTGTCGCTATCCTTAGTTTTTCAGCTATAAATGAGTCTGCGGCTTTCGCGCTAATCTCTTCTTTAGACAATGTAGCCACAACAGAATGTTCCGTTTCCAGCATCTCATATAGTGGCATTTTAAAATCTTCATCGCCTGTTAAACCAACGCGGGGGTGGAAATAAGAAACAAAATAAACAAATGGCTCGTTTGGTTTGCCTCTTAATTTTTCCATCTTTAATACCTGGCGATCTGTTTTAATTTCAAAAAAATTAGCCAGCGCTTCATCAGGAGTCACCCAACTGATATGCAACTCGAAATTCTTGATTGGGATGCCCCGCAATTTCATTTCCTGTGAAAAGCTTAACCAATTGTTTGACTTTGAGCTCACAGCCACCGGTGCCACTTTAGTACCAGCACGTTTTTTTCTGATCAATAAGCCTTCATATACCAATTTATTGATCGCCTGCCTCAATGTAGTACGTGATATGGCCAGCATTTTAGCCAACTCCACCTCGTTGGGTAAAAGTTTTCCGTTTTGATATTCTTCCTCTTCAATCAATTTTCTTAACAATGTTTCTGCCTGGATATGCAACGGAACAGGGCTTTTATGATCTAAAGAATACCTCATTTTATAACTGGTTACATTAATAAGATTAAGTTTATTAATTGATTTGTATATACAATATAGGGCAAATTAAGTAATAAACGATTAGCTTTTTGTAGAAAAAAAATAAAAAATATTAATTATCAAAAATGTTATTATGTTTGTACATTAGAACATTATTAACAAACCATAACAAAATTTTCCTGAAGACTATATTTACTATAAAGTTTTTTTGTGTTAATTTTAATATGTATGTACATTACTACAAATAAAAAATGAATTTAAATCAAACTTCTACTTTAAATCACGGTGCTAATACGGATATATCATTACGTAAATCAACAAAGTTTGGGTTCTGCAATGAATACGGCCTTATGGCATATCAGCAGCTCTACAACAGGTGTATACCTTTATAGTAACCAAACCGGTAATGTTAATCCGTGCTGGTGTGTTTGGGGCTCGCAAGCAATGCTGTTATTGTATGCCCGCGACGGTAATACAGCTTGGCTTAATTACGCACAGCAAAATATAGACTGGATAAACACCTATTGCCGAAATAGTACAAATTATGGTTATTACCAATACGTGCAGGAGGATGGTACATCACCTACCATTGATTATGAGGGGGTAGACCAGGCCTGGATGCAAAGGGAACAGGTTTTATTATCTAATTACAAATAATGGGTCGGTTTATAAATTAGTAAATCGAATATGTATCAACAAAAAAAGTCACCTACCTCGCGTACATGACTTTTTAATTAACTATTAACTAATCTTATTATTAACTGAGTTTCTGATTAGTTCTTCGAATTTAGAGTTTGAAAATTGGTTTGAATGAGTGAATCCTACCAAAGTTTAAATACAGTTCAAAGCAAAGGGGCTATCTCTTTTGAGACAGCCCCTTTTATGTATAGTGATTGCTTAAATTATGGATTTTGAAGTCCCCACCAAACAGGTTTATAAATAGGAATAGTTCCCGGATAATTCAAATTTGAAGTTAGTTCCGAATTTGGATAGAGCATACGCAGTGGCATTTGTCCGGGATCGATTGTTGTTGCTGCGGAAGCAACAAGGATAGGATAACCCGTTCTTCTCCATTCGTTCCATGCCTCAAAACCCTGGAAACCACACATTGCATAATACTTTTGTATAATAATAGCTTTAACCTTGTCGTTAACACTTACTGCATCTGTTAAAGCCTTCAATCCATCTGGTGCTGTATTAATATACGTTGTAGGGTCGCCTGCGCCTGTAGCGGTAAAGCTTGCTGTTATACCTGCTTCGTACAAAGTTGTTACATTACCTGCAGCCCAGCCTCTTGCAACAGCTTCAGCCTGTAAAAAATAGCTTTCGGCAGCTGATAACAATTTAACCGGCGCTGTAGCAGAAGTAGGGTCATTAGCCTGGCCGCCAACCAATGGTGATGGAGTAGAGACTTTTTTATTCGGATATGATATATAGCTTCCCTGCGGTATAGATTCGAGCGAATCAACAGGACTAACTTTATCTATAAACAACGTGAAAAACTTACTTAAACGCGGATCATTATTTTTGGTAAAGGCATTTACCACAGTTGAACTCGCCACCACATTTTGCACTTTACCTAATGTAGGGCTGGCCGCTTCATTATAAAAAGGGTTTTCGTTGCCACCGGTAGATGTATAGGTTATTGTAGCATCTACGGTTAAAAAGGTAGGATTAGTTGCATACAATGCAGCGATACCTGCCTTAGCAGTGGTTGGATCAATGTTAGTCAATCGTAAATACGCCCTAAGCTCAAGTGTATTGGCAAAAGCTACCCACTTGGTCATATCGCCATTATATATCATATCCTGCGCGCCCGGCGAAACAGAATTTGCTTTAAGTAAAGGCATTGCTTTATTAATGTACATAAATATGCTGTCATAAACTGCTTGCTGCGTATCAAATCTAGGGTTTGCATATACAGTTGGCTGTAATGCCTGCGAAAGCGGTACATCGCCAAAAGCATCAGTTGCTACCTGGAAACTATAAGCCTTCATCAGGTACGCAATTCCCTTAACATTTTCTAAATCTGCCTGCGTGCTTTTTATGATCAGGTCGGAGTTTATTAATGCAACGCGGTATAAGTTAAGCCACGGGCGGTCAAAGTCGGTAGCTACCGGGGCATACTGATCAATTGATTTGTATTGTGATGCCACGGGGCTTTGGGTCCAGTATTGCGCCCACATATTGCCATATACCTGGAAAGCGTTTCCTATTACCTGGCTAATAGCAGCCTGGGTAGTAGGTAAAAGCAATGTAGGAGCGGCGTTATCCGGGTTATTGGGATTATTATTTATATCCAGATACTTTTTACAGCCCGAAAATCCAACCGCGGCAACAAGCAGTGCAAATAATACTTGTTTTAAATTTAATCTATATTTTCTGGTCATGATGTTTTATAGTTAGAATGAAACTTTTAAATTGATACCATAGTTACGTACTGATGGGGTTCCAGCGAAATCCAGGCCTTGCTCGTTTCCGGCACCACTTGAGTTTACTTCAGGATCTACGTACGCGTTGGATTTTGGCGTCCATAAAAACAGGTTATTACCAAATATCCCAACGGTTAATGCACCAAATGGCAGGCTTCTTAACTGCGTTTTATTAAAAGTATAAGATATGGTAGCGCTGCGCATCTTCACATATGACGCGTCCACAACGAACATACCTGGTGTATTATTTATTACGCTAGTAAAGTAATTATACACAGAGTATGGTACTGTTGAGTTAGGAACACTGTTGCCACTGGCATCCAGGGTAACCGAATTAGGGAACGGATGGCCATATCGTGGGCCGCCGGTTTCAGCAGCAGTTCCTACGAAATCTGTAAGCGACTTAGTGTCTGAATAAAATACACCGCCATGTTTAACATCAAATAATACATTTACAGCAAAACCTTTATATTTTATGGTTGTACCCAATGATGCCTGATATTTAGGTTGATATGAACCTAAGTATTGGGCTGTTGTTGTAGGTATTGGCTGCCCGGTAGTTTTATTTACAATTGTTCTTCCCTGCGCATCTGTTTGGTTTGTTACCGCGTAAAATTCGCCATATGGATGGCCTTTAGCTGCAACTATACCCATGCCGTTGAAACCACCTATTACCACCTGCGAAACACCATTTGGCAAGGAAAGTACATCGCTGTTATTTTTGGTAAATGTGCCAAATAAATCCCATGTCAAATCATTGGTTTTAATAGGCGTTCCGCTCAAAGTTAATTCGATACCTTTATTTTGAACCTCCCCGGCGTTTACAGTATTAAAACCGTATCCTGTTGAGTTAGGGATCGGGATGGATATGATTTGATTTTTTGAATCGTTTACATAATAGCTAAAATCGACAGAAAGCCTGCTTTGTAAGAATGCTAATTCTGTACCAATTTCAAATGAGGTAGTTTGCTCCGGTTTAAGTGTAGCATTACCAAGGGTTGAGCCAACCTGTAACGCGGGAACATTGCCGAATGGAAATTTAGTATTGCCAAAACTACCACTAACTACAGTTGAGGCGTAAATAGTTTTCAATTCGTATGGGTTTGTATCACTGCCCACCTGCGCAAAACTCGAACGTAATTTACCGTAACTTAAAAAATCATTAAAAAAGGTATTTTTAAGTAATTCGCTAAATACAAATGACCCGCTTACACTTGGGTACCAGTACGAATAATTATTTACAGGCAATGTTGAAGACCTGTCGTTTCTTAATGTACCTTCTAAAAACAAGTATTCTTTATATGAAAGATTTAAATCGGCGTAGAAACCTACCAGTCTTTGATTTGAAATGTTGTCTGTAATTATGTTTACCGGCCCGTTACTGTTTTCAAGGTTATACCAGCCCGGAACTATTAAACCACCGCTGGTGTTAGTGCTAGTAAAATTGGTAGTAGTAGAGCGTTCCCTTATGTTATTGCCCAGCAATAATGATGTGTTAAAATCCTTACCAAACCTATGGGTTGCGGTAACCATTAAATCATGCACAACCTCGTTTACATTCAGCTGGTCAACTTCATACGATCCATTGTTAGTTTCCGGGATCCACAGTCCGGCTCCGGATTCATCAGCAGGATTAAAATCATATTTAGGAGTGATCAATTTCCTGCGGTCAGAATACGAATCCGCACCTATACGCTCTACTATAGTTAACCAGTCAAGAGGTTTGTAAGCCAGGTTAACGTCGCCGGTAACACGGTTTACATCATCAAGGTTACTGAAGTTTTGAAGCTGCCAATACGGGTTTAAAACAAACGCGCCATAAAAACCATAGGTATTAGTAATAGGATTATACCCATTATACTTATTGTTCAGGTCGCCCATGGTATTAATTGGGATATCCCTTGGCGTTTGCATTAAACTATTCCATATACCGTTCGCATTCTGTCCGCCCGAAGGTACATTTGCCTGAATTTTATTGTAGTTAAAATTAATACTTGCAGTAAAATGGTTGGCAAGGGTGGCTTTACCGTTAAACCTTACACCATATTTATCATAAGTGTCATAGCTGCCCGGATATATACCGTTTGAATTTAACGAGTTTAAACCTAAATAGAAGTTGTTTTTGTCATCGCCCGATGAAATACCGACGCTATTATCAGCGGCATAACCTGTAGTGAAAAAATCTTTTATGTTATTTGGCAAGGCCGAATAAGGCTTCGTTTGGGTTACGCCATCAATTTCCTGCCCCCAGGGTTCTGTTTTCCCGGTAAAAGGACCTCCCCAGCTAAAGTTATCGCTGGCATCATCAATACCTGTAACGTAACCCGGACTTGTAGCCGAACCCGACATATACCCCTGGCCATACTCATTTTGAAAAGTAGGTAGTTTTAGCACTGATGAGAATGTGTTTGTAGAGTTAAGTGTTATCTCCATTTTTTTTGCACGGTTTGCGCCTGATTTGGTAGTGATCATCAATGCGCCATTGGATGCCCTCGAGCCATAAAGAGCCGCTGCTGCAGGCCCTTTCAGCACTGTGATAGATGCTATGTCATTCGGATCAATATCATTACCCCTGTTTCCAAAATCAACCGCCGTTAAGCTGCTTGCGCCGGCTACAACACTTGAATTGTCAATAGGGACACCATCCACAACAAGCAAGGCTTGGTTGTTACCGGTAATAGACGATCCACCACGCAAAACTATCCTGGTTGAGCCACCCGGGGTGTTTGAAGCTGAAGTGATATTTACACCCGCAACCCGGCCTGTTAATGAGGTAAGAACGCTTGGATTTTCACCTTGAGTTAGCTCAGATGCACTAACAGTTGGTGCGGAGTAGCCTAAAGTTCTTTTTTCTCTTTTGATACCCTGCGAGGTTACAACAACCTCACTAAGCCCCCTTGTTTCAGCCGTGAGCGAGACATTCAATTCGCCCGCCGCGGGAACGGCTTGTTCTGTTGAAATATATCCCAGAAAAGAGAAAACGAGTATTGCATTTTGAGGAACTATTAAGGAGTACTTACCAGATGCATTGGTCTGGGTTCCGTTTTGTGTACCTTTTACCTTTACTGTAACCCCCGGTATCGGTAACCCATCGTCTTTGGCTGTTACCGTACCTGTAACTGTACGGTTTTGTGCAAAGGCCTGACAGAAAACAGCCAGACACAAACTTGTAATTAAAAGTATTTTTATTTTCATATTAATTAATTTAAAAAGGAATTTGTTCTTGAATTTGTGGAGCACTCTAATAGAGTTGCTGTTTTAAGGCGGGCGTGAGATAGTATACCTCATGGTGGTCAGAATTATCAGTTAAAATGTTTCCTGGGGTCAATAATGTAATGTTACGGCTAATCATTTTGGGCCAATAGGTGAAAACTACCAATTGTTAAATTCCCCCATTTAGGGGTAGCAATGCGTGGATTAGTGAAGGTAAATTTGAGAGACAAACCTTACTTGAAAACAATGAATACGGAAGTAGTCAACAACACCCAATTATATTTGAACGAACCAAAAATGGCGCTGGATTTTTTAATCAGAAACTTAGGGTTCGTTACGCACGAAAGTGCTGTTTCAGAAAATGCGGACATTGCAAAAGTTTGCGATAGTAATGGCAATTTATATGAGGTCTTTTTGATTACAAAGAAAAATGAAAACAACACAAATAGCCTTAAGCTGACCATAAATACAAGTGACTGTTTACAGGACTTTTATAATATGGAGCGAAAAGGTATATGCATTTTAACCAAGCCATATTACGTATCTGAAGGATTAGCATTTGAAATTTCAGACTATTGGAACAACCGCTACATCTTAATAGAAAAAAGAGATTATAACGATTAATGAAAATATTTAAAGTATTACATAATCAAAATAAGCTATATAGTGAAATAACTACAGAGGCAAGTTACATTGATCAAAAGGATGAGCTTTCTTTGCATGCCGTTTTAAACGGTAGTGAAAGTTACACTATTGGTAAAAGGACGGTAACCGTTTTTCCGGGCAATTTTCTGATCCTGAATAACGGCACCCGTTATGACCGCGCAATTTATTCGGATGCGATGGCCAATACCTTCGCTATCTATTTTTCTCCGAAATTTCTTCAGGACTTTCAATATGGCTACTCTTTATCGGATAAGAACCTGCTTGACGGGCCAATAGATAAAAGTACCTGGGAAGCAACAACCTTTTTAGAGACAATTTACCCTTGTAAAGGCGACATTAAATATAACCTGCTTCATTTGATCAATCATTTCAACGAAAATGCTGATGAGCTTTTGCTCGACGATTATATTTATCACACGCTATTCCTTTTTCACCGGCTTTATGATAAAGAGGTTTTGCATAAAAGCAGCTGTTTAGATGCCTTAAATGCCGGAACGCGAAATGAATTGTTTAAAAGATTAACCCTGGCTAAGGATTTTATGTTAAGTAATTATAGCCAGGATATCAGCCTGGATGATATCAGTCGGTACTCCTGTTTGTCGCCAACGCATTTGTTTCGCACATTTAAACAAATATATAACTGTTCCCCTCACCAATATTTAATACAAATAAGGCTGGATAATGCAAAGTATATGCTGAAAAACACAACATATACACTAAATGAAATAGTTGGCCTTGTTGGTTTCACCTGTCCAAGTACATTTATTAAGCTCTTTAAAAATAAGTTTCAATTTACTCCCGGAACCTACAGAAATAATGTAGCCATGATACACTGAAAATATTTTTGACCATGTAGCCCATTGATCATTTTAAAATAGATACAATCACATAAGAATAAAAAAATAAACAATTTGCCTATCATCATTTTCAAATTCCGATATTTAGATTTACCCGCTTTGTTTATTATTGATGAAATACCAATTTTTTAATTTGCTTAAAAGAAGTGCCATCATCCTGGTATGCTGCTGTTTGACCTTATTATTCCTTCCATCATCCACCTTCGGTCAAAAATATAGCTTTACCAACTACAGCATTGAAGACGGGTTACTTCAATCACAGGTGACGCGTATTTTACAAGATAATACCCGCCAATTGATTATTTCTACTCTGCTGGGGATGAATAGGTTTGATGGCAAAACATTTACACCCGCAACCATCGATAAAGCTATAACCGGCAGCCTTAGCAGTGAAACAGTGGATCACAATGGCAGGATATGGTACTGCAACTCAAAGGGACTGTTTGAATATTATGGTGGTAAGACCACCAAGTTTGTGGGCAATAATCATGATTCATTAATTATTGCCAGTGCATTACTTACTGACAACAAGGATAATATCTGGGGGTTAAGGAACTGGCAATTATTTAAAATATCCGGTAATCACCTAAAAAATATAAAGGTAACCAGTGGTGCTGATACCATAACAGCCATAGCCGTAAATAAGACCGGGGATATATTTGCCGCGGTTTTAGACAAAGGGATATTTCATTTGCAAAATAACAAATGGGTCAATTTAGTATCTCCTGTTCTCGCCAAAGGTACTTACATATGGCAATTTATAATTGGGGATAGTGATAAGGATCCAATCTATATTTCAACGGGAGCTGATGTCCTGTCTATCACAAATAAGGTTACTAAAAAGATAAAGATCAACTATCAAAAAAATGGGGTAAACCTAATTTATTGTATAACGCGGGATAATTTAAACGGATTGTGGATAGGCACCAACAAAGGGGCTTACTATTTAAAAAATAACAATCTCAAATATTTTGATGAAAGTAATGGGCTTACCAATAACAACGTTTATGATATTTTTAAAGATGTTGATAACAACATATGGTTTGGGACTAATGGATCTGGCATATTTAGGTTTAACGGAGATGCCTTTTTAATTTTTGACCAGAACCTGGGAATTACCCAACCTATTTTACAAATTGGCAGCGACGATAGCAATACTATTTTAATGACCGATGGGAACAAGTTAATGGCCTATAATGGTAAGAAAATAGTTCAGGTTAAGATCCCTTTGCTGGATACGATTGATAACGCGTTGCATTGTATATATACCGACCCTGAAAAGAATACGTGGATAGTTACCCAAAAACAATTATGGAAAAAGAATGGAGCAAACTTTACTTGTTTCTATCCCAGAAATAAAACAAATAGCCTGATTTCATTTAATGCCGTATTACAAGATCAGCTCAAAACATTTTGGGCCGTCGCTCGCGACGGATGTTATTACTGGGATCATGGTTTTAAGAAAATAAACGGTATTAGCGCCCGATGCACCAGCCTGATCGAAGTTGGCCGTGATTCTATATTAGTCGGGACGATGAACGGAGTATCCCTGATAAAAAACAAAAAATTAGATCGTCATTTCAATACTGATTTCTTAAAAAGTTCAGATATCATGTGCCTTAAATATTATAAAGGCCGCGTATATGCCGGTACCATTGACAACGGTTTATTTATATGGGATATTCATGGTGGCCCAGTTGTTAAATTAAATGATAAGAACGGGTTAAGCTCCATCAGTGTTTACAGTATAGATGTAGATAAAAATGGCATCATGTGGATAGGTACCGGGCGCGGGATAAATAAATTTACCATTAACAAAAGTGGTAAACTCCAAAAAGTTATAGATGAAAGTTTAAGTGATTTGTTTATAGAATGTAACCAGGATGCACTTCTTTTTGATCATAACCAGGTTTGGGTAGGCACATCCAAAAACCTGTTCGTGTTCAAAAATGACACGACAGCAAAATCTTTTACCGCACCTTTTACAACAATGCAGGATGTGTTATTTTACAACAAACAAAATGTAACCTACACGTATAAAAATGGTTATAAAGAACCTGAGAATTTAAAACTACCCTTTGATCATAGTCATATCACCCTAAGTTTTAACGGCATTTACTTAAAAAACCCACGCGACGTTACCTATAGTTATCAATTGTGGCCCTTGGATAAACGATATTGCTCTCCAATAAATCATAACGTTGTTGATTACCCCTCACTACCGCCAGGTGATTATGTTTTTTATGTGAGGTCGTATTCGCCTACCGGGGCGGCATCTAATACTGCCAGCTTTTCATTTGAAGTTGCACCCGCTTATTATCAAACGGTTTTGTTTAAAGTGGTGTTAGCTATATTCCTTTTATCAGGTGGTGTACTCACCTGGAAATACCTTAATGTAAAAGAGGAACGAAAAAGAAGGCTGATAGCATATTTACGATTAGAAGAACAAATCAAGATCCGCAAGCAAACCGCAGCGGATTTTCATGACGACCTTGGTAATAAATTAACAAGGATCAATGTGCTTTCGGACATACTAAATAAAAAGATAGATGCGGGCCTTCCGGATCAAAAGAAGCTAATTGACCAGATAAAGGAAAATGCCGATGCTTTGTATACAGGCAGTAAACATATATTATGGGCGCTCGATCCGGATAATGACCGGTTATCAGAAGTTTTGATCCATATAAAAGAATTTGGGATCGACTTTTTTTTAAACACGGCCATCAGCTTTACATCAAATTTAACAGATGATGTATTTAAAGGGATAATCTTACCTATGGGCTATGGTCGTAACATCACCCTGATATTTAAAGAATTATACAATAATATATTAAGGCATTCCGGCGCAAAAAATGTGAGAGCATCCGCATTTTTAAATCAGGATAATGATATTTGTATCACGGTTGAAGATGACGGTAAAGGTTTTGATATGAATACCATTAAGAGTGGTAATGGAATACTGAATACAAATATTCGCGCTAACAAAGTGAATGGGGTTATTACTACAAGATCATCTATTGGTGAAGGCACAACTGTTGCACTTATTATTAAAAGATCACATTTATAACGGTAAGTTAAAATGAAAAATACAAGCATAGTAATTATTGAAGATGATGAGGTTTTGAGATGTGCCTATACTACGCTGATTAATGATGTTGATGGATTTTATGTAGTTAACTCATATCCTTCGGCCGATGAAGCTTTAAAAAAGGTTGTTGAGGATAGCCCCGATGTGATATTGCTTGATATTCAACTGCCGGGTACAAACGGTATAGATGCGATACCTGGGATAAAAAAAAAGTTGCCCAGATGCCATATCATAATGCTTACCGTTTATGAGTCGGAAGAACAGGTATTTAATGCGCTATCACACGGTGCTTCGGGTTATATAACAAAAAATAGCCCGATTACAAAGATCATTGATTCAATAAAAGAAGTAAGCGAAGGGGGCGGCCCAATGAGTACCAATGTGGCCCGTATGGTGATAAAATCTTTCCAAAAAAATCAGGAGTCTCCATTGTCAAAGCGGGAAACGCAAATCTTAGAATTGGTAAGCGAAGGGAAAAGCCGCTCACAGATTGCTAATGAACTATTTATTGACTGGGAAACGGTAAAAACACATATAAAAAACGTTTACATGAAGCTGGATGTAAATTCAAAAGCGGACGCTATTAAAGCGGCTCGAAAAGATAAATTGATATAGTGTTGTTAGTCTGCTTAATAGTTTATAAGCCCTAAGCTACATTTTCCTTCATTTATTGGGGGTATATCAGATTTTCACATACCTAAAGTTTATGTTATCAATCACTTTTTTTTGATTAATAATTCATGTTTTTCTTAACTAACGTAGGGGGGAGCTATAATATTTTTTAAAAGCGGGTCAGGGTAAGGTATCTATTGTGTGTCATTGCTGTAATTAAACAAAACACAAATGGAGCTCAAACCATATAATTACAGCATTACATCAGCGATTATAAAAATAGTTACGCTGTTACTCTTGTTATTCACCGCAAATAGCATTTATGCTCAAAAAAATGACAATGCCCGGGCTAATATTGGATTGATCTATCCTTTAAGCAGCAATTACACCAACGCCGCCCGTGATACCAACAACTTTTCATTGAACCTGTTGGCAGGAGTTTCTGCCGGGGAACGTGGTTTTGCAATTGCCTGTTTATCAAACGTGATTCACGGAGATGCAAGAGGATTACAAATAGCCGGTTTCTCTAACCACATTAGTGGAAAGACAAATGGAGTTATGATTGCGGGCTTTATAAATACTTATGGACAGGGAAAAGGAACGGCAGTAGCCGGTTTTGCCAATATAGCTCGTGATAACAGTAACACTCAGATTGCCGGATTTCTGAATACAGGCGGCAATGTACCCGGATTGCAAGTGGCTGGTTTTATGAACGTAGCAAAAAAGCTTAAAGGTACGCAGGTGGGTTTTATAAACATTGCTGATAGTGCTGGTACGCAGGTAGGGGTCATCAATATTGCAAAGAACAACGATAAGAGTATAGGGATATCTATTGATGAAAACGAAACTACTATGTTAAGCTTCCGCTCAGGTGGTAATCGTTTTTATGGTATTATAGGCGTTGGTTACAATGTTAAAAATGCGAAAGAGAAATACGCCTTCGAAGCAGGACTTGGAGCTAATTTGTTAATGGAAAAGGCATTCAGCCTGAAAACCGAACTTATTAGCAGCGGGCTGGAGAGTTTTAAAGGTGATGAGTATTATAAGTCGTCATTTTACCTGATGCCGGCCTTTAAAATTACACGTTCTATCGAAATATTTGCCGGTCCATCATTCAATTATGTTGATACGGATAACGCAGAAGGAAGAGATATTGTTAAAAAATATATAACCAGATGGACCAGAAATAACGGTGCCGATTTATATGGATTATACTTTGGTTATACAGCAGGAATTCAATTTCATTTTTTAAGTAAAGCCAGTAAATAAGGCTAATTTGCCAACATAATTTTACTAATGGATAGTACGGAGTTAACGGCCGGTTTAATGGATAATACCGAGGCTGCTTTTGAACATCTGTTTAAAAAGCATTTCAGGGAATTACATGCGTATGGGTTTTCCTTATTGAAAGATTGGGATGCTGCGGAGGAAATTGTACAGTCCTTATTTTTGAAACTTTGGGAAAAGAACGAATGGGAACATATCCAAATCTCTATAAAATCATACTTATACAAAGCAGTTTATCATGATTGCCTTAATTACATAAGGCGGCAAAAGATCCATTTAAAATACGAAGCACATGCTGTACGTAACACAAATAGCCGCGTTGATAACACTGACGGAAAAATTAAACTAAGCGAACTGGAACAACGGCTGGATATAGCATTGGATAAACTTCCGGAAAAATGCCGGGCCATATTTCACTTAAGCCGTTTTGAATACCTTAAATACCAGGAAATAGCTAATCAACTTGAAATATCCATTAAAACGGTAGAGACGCACATGGTTAAGGCATTGCGGATATTGAGAAAAGAAATGAAAGATTTTTTGCCAGTACTGGCGGTAATGTTATTTAACCTATTGAGATCATGAAACAGAAAATGGACGAAGATATATTGGTGAAATTTATATTGGGGGAGGCTACTGCTAATGAAGTTCGGGAGGTTAATGCCTGGATTGCTGTCAGCGATGAAAATGCCCGGGAATTAGAAAGAATAAGAGTCATTCTTGAAACCAGCAGTCGTTTGGCACAGGTCAGCCCATTGGGAGAAGCCGAAGCCTGGGAAAATTTCAAGCGAAAACGGAACTTGACAAGTGAGCAACCGGCCAAAATAGTTCCAATTAAAACCGTTACAAATTGGCTGCGCATTGCTGCTGCTATACTATTTTTGATTGGCGGCGCATGGGGAGTTTTTCGTTTATACAACGGACAAAAAGCTACAACCCAGGAATGGGTAAACCTAAAGGCCACAAATAAGGTATTAACAGATACCCTGCCCGACGGATCAATAGTGCATGTGAATAAAAATTCAAGCATTACTTATAACAGTGATTTTAAATCACAAAGAGTGGTGAAGCTTGCAGGGGAAGCATTTTTTAATGTTAAACATAATGCAGCAATACCTTTTACCGTGGAGGTGAATAGCATTAAAATAGTTGATGTAGGTACAGCTTTTAATATAAAAAGCGAACCATATAATACTAAAATTATAGTTGAAAGCGGCATAGTAAGCGTAAGTAAAAATAATAACGCGATACAATTACATGCCCGGCAAATGGTTAGCATAAAGCCCGGCGACAAGGTGTTAAAAGTAGAAAACAACGATGATTTGCTATACAATTATTATGTGAGCAATACATTGATAGCTGATAAAACACCACTTTGGCAACTGGTTAATGCATTGAACGAAGCTTATAACGCTGATATTAAAATTCAAAACAATACTTTGCGCAATACGCCAATAACCGTCACCATCAGGCTGCAGGATTCACTAACGAGCATATTGAATTTAATAAAGGAAACAACCCCAGGGATGCAGGTTGATAATACCGGCAAAGCAACTGTTATCAGATAAGTAAATCAATCAGTAGCACATTACCACATCCATTGTAAGCCACCGTTTATACCAACATATGCAGTGTTTTTGTGATTGTTATTCGTGTTATTATTAATAATCCACCCATGAATATCAGCCGTACTGTTGGCTGTTGAAGAAGTTAAATTTATAGACGGACCGGCAAACAATGCCAGATGTTTATTTATCTTATATCCGGGTAAAATCTTTAATGCGTTTGTGTGATAAACATCCTTTTTAGGATCAGTATTTAACGATGACGAATTGACATATTCTCCATCTAAAAAGAATCTGTTGTTGTTTACGATGTGTGCCCCCAAGCCAACATCAAGCAAAAACTTATTTTTATCGGCACCTAATTTATACCCTATTCCAACCAAACTGTATAATACACGCCCTCCCGAACGGAAATCAACATGCATATACCGATTTTCATCAGTACTTACCGCAATACTTTTACCGCCATTTTTAATAAAATTGATGATACCGATCGGGCGGTCACTGCTGTCGGCAATATTTATAAAGCCAATCTGTGTCCCTTTTACTTTTTTTGCTACATTTATAAAACCGGCTAATTGCAGCGTGCTCACATTTTTACCTATATTCATGAGCCCGGCAATCTGTGTGCCGCTGCTGTCGCGTGCAATATTAGCTAATCCTGCAATAGTGGCTCCTTTATCTGTATTGTATTTATTAATTAGGCCCGCCACCTGTAACCCTTTGGCTGTTTGATCAACGTTTGCTAAACCTGCCATCTGTATGCCATTGCTAAAGTTGCGTGATTGGTTTACCGCTCCCGCTATTTGTATCCCCCGGGCGTTGTTCAGCACATTATTATAGATACCGGCCATTTGTATGCCCCTGGTACTATCGCCAACAAAATTAAATATACCGGCCACTTGTAAAAAACGCATGCTTTTACGATTGATATTAAATACTCCAGCTAACTCCACTCCGTTTATTCCTGCCGTATACCCCCCTAAAAGATTCAGTGAAAAACGATCAATAACCTGGCTGCTATACATCCCATGGGTACTCAGACCAGGGGTAAAGGAAACCTGATATGGAGCGGAAGCAAAATAGTTACCGAGGTTCAAGTCCTGCACTAATTGTTTCGAACTGATAAAAAACCGGGCAAAACGGTTATGCTCAACTCCCTTATTCGATCCATTGTCGGGATAATACTTATAATTCTTGTTGATCTGTTTATCACTCACAATAACATCGGCCAGCATGAATAGGGAAGTATCGCGATAATTTTCTTTACTAGCCGTAAGTTTTATTGATCCGTTATAAGCCCTTAATTTGAGTTCAAAATATCCTTTGTCGTTAGTGAGCGTCGATACCAGTAAATTCTTTTCGTAAACACTGGCCTGTGCAATTGCCTTATTATCGGCAATATCGCGCACGTATCCTCTCACCAAAGTTTGCGTTCCCTGATCCTTAGTTATTTCAGCACTAATAGTTAATTTGTCTGGTGCAAATGTTAATACAATATATCCAGGGACTTCTTTAAACTGGTAATTTGCCCCCAGTAATTGTTCTAAAAGACTAAAAATTGTTCCGTGGAAGCCAGAAACAGAAACCAGGCTGTCAGCGGGGATAATCCTATTATTATAAGCAAAATAGAAATCTTGTTTGGCCGAGATTTTATTTAATATACTGGCTATGGGTTGTTGCTTTATTTCCTTAATAGCTACTTCCTTCATCAGATAGCTTTGGGCCGAGAGCCGGATACTTGAAGTTAATAAAAACAATAAAAGGATTTGAGATATTCGTTTCGGACCTAAAGTCATTAAGCTGATGAATTTTGATTTGATATAAAAAATACCTGATTATTATTGGATTGCATTATTTATATTTCAGCTAATCTACGGATTAGTTGAAATATAGGTCGGCACCCATGCAGCAAGCCAACAGAAACTCTTAACAAAGAGCATCTATTGGCCTACAGTTTATTGGAAAAAATGAGCTTACTATTTTTAGTTATTTTTTGACCTTCCTATTTCACTACAGCCGATTTACTGCTTACTGTTTGGGCGCTGAAATAGCCCAGGCAGCCGCCAGATATATTGGCAGTTGGTGTTGCTGGTGTTGCCAGTTGGTCATTGTAAAAGGCAATACTTTCAGCTTCCTGTAAAAAGTTGTATGCACCCTTGTCTACACCCACCAAGTTTACCAATACCAGGTTATTCTTTTTAATGGCACCTGTATCGGTAACCAAATCCATGCGGATATACTTGCCGTTCATTAATAAGTCTTCAGAGGTTTGGAACCGTTTAAGCTTTGTGCCGTTTACAGCAATATCATACTTATAATAGTTCACCAGCGCAGCCGGATCCTGATAATGTACAACAGGTTGGATCATGTTTTTTATGGAAGTATAATCAAATGTAATGGAATCAAGCTTCACCGGATAGGGCATAGTAGAAATCGCGCTATAGGTTTTTCCATTTAACGCAACCGTAAGCTGGTAGGTATCCCCGGACTTGCCGATAATAGTATGCGTGGTATAAATTCCTGCTGATGTTTCTGTGAGCATATCATTAATACCTGTAGTTTGATCAGTTATGGTAACGGATGCCCCGGACACATTAGGATAAGTATTATCAGCATAAAAACTGACCGTCTTTGAAATGTTAACATAATAGGGGCCGGTTGTATCGCTTACTGAACCTTCGATAACCAACTGCGGGGCCGAATTGGATAAAGGCGGTGTTATTACTTTTTGGCAGGATGTATAAAACAAGACTGAAACAAGTGCGGTTATGATGAATATTTGAGTTTTCATATGATTTAGAATTTAAAGTTATAAGTAACCGATGGAACCATTTTAAATAATGTGGTTTGAACCACCTGGGTTTTGTTGGCGTTCTTAGGATCGGTCTGAAAGATGATATCATAAGGGTTTGATTGACCGTAAACATTATAGATGGAAAAGTTCCAGCTGCTTTCATACTTTGAAGTTTTTTTAGCCAGAAGCGTTGCTCCAACATCGAGGCGGTTATAGGCAGGCAGGCGGCTACTGTTCCTTGATCCGTAATAGTAAACGGGAGCACCATCAACAGAAAACTTACCAGATGGCCAGGTAACGGCATCCCCGGTATTGTAAACAAAATCAGCCGAAAATGTCCACTTCCTGGTGGCCTGATACATGCCTACTAATGAGATGTGATTTGTTTGATCTTGTGTGGCAGGATAATACTGATCGTTATTGATCCCAGGTATTTTTAGTTCGGTTTTAGATAACGTATAGCTTAACCACCCGGTAAATTTTCCGGTTTTCTTTTTAATATAGGTTTCCCATCCATAAGCCCTTCCCGAACCATAAAGCAGATCGCCTTCAATGTCTTCGTTCCCTACCAGGTTAGCCCCGTTTCTGTAGTCTATCTGGTTCTGCAATTTTTTGTAATACAGCTCTGACGAAAACTCAAACCCGGCTTGCTGAAAAGTATGGTAATAGCCCAAAGCCACCTGATCAGCTATTTCCGGCTTGATATTGTTACTGCTGGGCAAATAAACATTAGTAGTAGATAAATAAGCCGAGTTGTTTAGCAGGTGTATATTCTGCGCATTCCGGTCATATGATAATTTAACCGAGCTGTTTTGATTTAGCTGATAGCTGGCCGCAAAACGTGGTTCAGGCGTAATATAGCTTTTAACAATTGCACCGCTTTTATAGTAGGTGCTATCCGTTTTATTGCCGTCTTTATCATAAGTATAAAAGTTGCCCGGTCCTAATACGGTTAAATCACTTATTCTTATACCATAAGTTATCTTCAATTTGTCAGATGGGTTCCATTCGTCGGATAGATATAACGCGCTTTCCAAAGCATACTTTTTCTCTAAAAAAACATCATTATAACTGGATGATGCGCTGGCCAATGCGGTACCCGGTTGTGTAATGTGATATGTTGATTCTAAACCAAACCCTATTTTATTACTTGCATTCAGATAATAAGTAAAATCCTGTTTAAAATGATAATCGGTTATAGCTGAAGATACTTTGATATTATCTGTATTGTCGTCAATATTAACATCATAAGTGTAATTGCTATAAATGAGTGAAGTGTTGGAAAATAATTTACTGCTAAAAATATGATTCCATCTCAGTGTTCCTGTTGAGTTCCCATAATCAAGCCCGTAGCTATTTCTGAAACTCATCACATCCTTCCCAAAATATCCGGATAGGAAGATCCGGTCATTGGCATCGATCTGGTAATTTCCTTTCAGGTTTACATCGTAAAAATATATTTTACTGTGTTTGGTAGTTGTGTCAGACGCAAACTTGGTAAAAAGATCGGCATAGCTTCGCCTGGCGCTGATAATAAAAGAGCCCTTGTTATCAAACAGGGGGCCATCAACTGTAAGTCGGGATGCAATTAAACCAATCCCGCCGCTGGCGCCAAATTTTTGGTTATTACCATCATTCATCTGGATGTCCTCTACCGAGGAGAGCCGACCGCCATAATTGGCGGGCATTCCGCCTTTGTAGATGGAAATATCTTTGATGGCATCTGAATTAAATACGGAGAAAAATCCTAAAACATGTGAAGGGTTATATAGAGTGGCTTCGTCCAGCAAAATCAGATTTTGATCAGCCGCCCCGCCCCGCACAAAGAATCCGGCATTGCCATCGCCTGCAGACACAATACCCGGAAGTAGCTGAATGGTTTTTAACACATCCTTTTCTCCCAATAAAACGGGTACATTATTAACATCTTTAATGTTAAGCCGTTGAAGGCCAGCAGGGGTAGTCAGGATATTATTACTTCGCGCTGTACTACTTTTAATTTTTACCTCCTGAAGCTGACCGTAAGCAGATACTAAGTTTTTATTAATCAGCATATTTTTAGTTAGCACAATTTTCAGGGTATCTGTAGTATATCCGGTATAAGTGGTTAACATGGTATAAGTACCTTCAGGTATGGAAATAGAATAAAATCCATAAGAATTGCTGGTTACACCTTTGCCCGGTAACTCCAAAAAGCTAATAGTAGCCGCCGGTAAGGTTTCGCCGGAGGCTTTATCTTTAATAGTGCCTGAAATGATGAAGTTTTTTTTCGATTGCGCCAGCAATATTATTGGCGATAATAGCAGTAAGAGAATAATAATTTGCTTCAATTTTGACATACTTAATTGTTTTTAGGAAAAGGGAATAAGAGAGATTGGAGAATAGTCATATGCTTGTTTGGCGGTATGACACACTCCCGGAGCTTTACCCTGATCAATAAAAACTAATTTTTGTACACATCGTTGAAATTGTTGCTGAAACAGGCTTTCAGAAAGTACTTTGCTGCTGATTAGGCGTTAGCAGCAAAGTGTTTTACGTAAGAAATAAATCACTATTTTGGCATAAACAACGATAAGAAGGAGTGGCTAGTCATATTGAATTTTAATCATTTGGGCGCAAAAACCTATCAATATAATAGCAATTTAGGTGCTGTAAACCTTTACGAGAAACTACAAAAAACAGGTTAATCGCATTTCTGGTGCACTTTTTAAACCGTTACCCTTTAACGGTTCAGGAATTTCTCTGCTAAAATAGAACTACAAAAGCCCTCGTTGTAATTATTTGATTAATAGGTTTTTATTGGCATAAAAAAGGAGGCAACACCTATATGTTGTCTCCTTAAGTGAGATCTGACCGCAATTTTCGAACTTTTTTATTGAGGATTATTACACCCGACTTTGCCGAAGCACTGGACAGTTATGCCGGTAATCAATTATTATGCAAAATTTTAATGAAATACGAGTTAAATTGTAACTTGTAAATGTTTGCATATTCATATTTCGAAATTCATTGTCAATATAAGCAATTATTATTATATTAATCCCATTGTTTATAACCAAAATACGAAAGGGTATAACAGGGTAAAAATACATGAGTTTATTTGAAAGTTACCTTTTTGACGATGAGGCACCTAATCTGGCACGTTTAATAAACAGCGTTAATGCGGGTATTTGGGAATTTGATGTAAATACGAACGAAGTAAAATGGTCGGTTGGTTTATTCACTATTTTAGGTTATAAACCAGGAGAAATTGAATGTTCTTACAGTAATTTCATTGATAACTTAATCTATTATCAGGATCGTGCTTCATTTTTGGCGACTATCAATAACAGGACCGGGCAGTCACCCGAAATCGCCTATATCCGCTTATTAACAAAAAATGGCTACGAGTGGTTTCAAAGCACAGTGCAAAGGCAAGCGAATGCAAAAATATCAGGTACCCTGATAAATATAAATCAATTTAAGTTTTCTGAATTACAATTAGCGACTAACAACAAGTTTGTTGCTGAAACGAATAAGTTAATTAAAGTTGGTGCGTGGGAATTTGATGTGAAGTTAAGTAAGCTATTCTTCACTAACGAAGCATTGGATATTTTTGAACTATCTCAACAGCCGGCTTCAATTGATGAGCTGATTGATAATTTTGAGCCAGAGTACAGGCAGCCATTGGCTACAGCTATGGATGACAGTATTAGAATTGGCAGGCCTTATGAACTCGACCTAAAGTTAAAAACAGGAAAAGGCAAGGTTATCTGGACAAAAATAAAAGCGGTTGCAAAAATTGATAATTATGGAAAATGCTTGTTAATTAATGGCGTTATACAGGATATCAGCGCAACAAAACATAGCGAAAATGAACTAAAATCGACACTTAATTTAATAAGTCACAAAAACGAGCGACTACAAAATTTTGCTTATATCGCATCACATAATTTAAGATCATACGCGGGTAATCTGCAGTTAATGTTAAATCTGCACGAGGAGTCAAAAATCCAAACCGAACAAGACGAGATTTTGTTGCATGTTAGAAGCATCAGTAATAGTTTAAATTCCACTGTTGAGCATCTTAATGAAATTGTCAAGATCGATCTGGCCACAAATCAGGAGAAAATACAGATTGAATTTGATTTACTTTTTAAAAATATTTTAAATGCACTGCAAAGTAATATACAAACTGCCGATGCAATAGTACAATATGACTTTAGGGAGTGCCGGCAAGTTTACTACCTGCCGGCTTATTTAGAAAGCATTTTTCATAACCTGCTTACTAATGCGCTAAAATACCGCAGCCCCGACAGGCAGGCAATTATCTCTTGTAGAAGTTTCGTGGAAAATGAACATGTATACCTTATATTCGAAGATAATGGAATTGGTATTGACATGAAAAAAAATGGTGACAAGATTTTTGGTATGTACCAAACCTTTCATAATCACCGAGATGCCCAGGGGATTGGGCTTTACATTACCCGAAACCAGATTGAAGCGCTGGGGGGCACAATAAACGTAGAAAGTAATTTAAATATTGGAACAAAATTTATCATCAAACTTTCATAATTTGCAACAATTTTAAAATATCACTCGTATAATCCTAATATAACATGGATCATACTACACAAATTGCCTGGATTATAGATGATGATGATGTCTACAAATTCGGATTTCGTAAATACGTAGAATTAAAGAAATTGTGTGCCGAAGTTGTAGAGTTTTCTAATGGAATTGATGCCATTAACTTTTTAAGCAATACAGCAAATGCAGCAAATTTACCCGATATTATATTTTTAGATATCGATATGCCTGTAATGAATGGTTGGGAGTTTATGGTTGCTTTTGAAAAGATCAGTTCCCGCCTCAATAAAAAGATCGCCATATTTTTAGTGACTTCCGGTATCAGTTACGAAGATATATTACAAGCTCAAAACTTTCCGGACATTACTGACTACATTATAAAACCCATCAATTCGCAGCAATTCAATTTCGCATTTACAGGCGAAATTAATAAAAAGATTGCCTGAATAAACGATCTGCTTCGCCAAATTTATTTATTGGTTAGTTAAAAGATGAGCTTGTTTCCCATTAACAGGAAATTAAATAACTCAGCGAATTATTAATTGTTATATTATAATACCCAACAATAAAATTTTTTTATTTTTTCTTGTTGATCACGCGGAATATCTGGCATATAAACTGAATAATTTGTTTTGTGTTACTGGTTTAGTCAGGAACTCCCGCACAAATGGGTAAGATAGCGCCCGCCGTTGCTCATTCTTATCTACAGATGACGATACGACATAAATGTTTACCGGCTTTAAAAAATGGGGGTAAAGGCTGGCAAACTTTTCAAGAAAGTCAAAACCACTAAAACCAGGCATATACAGATCAAGAAAGATCACGTCGGGTAGTACCGTGTTATTATGAATATTTTTACTTAAAAAATCGATCATAACACGTCCGTCGGGTGAATAATCGGCATTAGTGAATAACTGGTGACGGGTAAAAATTCTTTGCATAATCAGATGTTCTATCGGATTATCGTCAATCAGCAATAATTTACTCATAGTTCTTGATAATTTATGTTTTACATTGTTTTAATGCTGTTAAAATGCATGATGCTTAGTTATTTTGACGGTTTATTTTTTCGATAATCAGGCTTGATGAATATCCTTCTATAAACCTGATGGTTTTAACTTCACCACCATTTGCCAGAACTTCTTTTGCCCCGGCGATGTTTTCTAATGAATAATCTGCCCCCTTAACCAAAATATCCGGTAATATACTGGTGATCAATTTTATAGGTGTATTGTCATCAAAAATGATAACCATATCTACAAAACAAAGGCATGATAATAATGCCACCCTGCTTTTCTGATCATTAACAGGCCTGTCCGGGCCTTTAATCCTGCTAACAGAGGCATTGCTGTTTAAACCAATTACCAGTTTATTCCCTAATTTTGAGGCTTCGGCCAGGTAACTCAAATGGCCTATATGAATTAAATCGAATACACCATTCGTGAAAACAATTTTTTCACCTTTGTTTTGCCATTCTTGTAACTGGCAGATTGCTGACGGCAGATCAAATACTTTTTTTGACAAAATATCGTCGATAGACAATTGCATACTGGTTTGCTTTTAAATATGACTTCCACTAACAGAACTTATTTCAAATATTTTTTCTAAAGCAGGTCTTGTAACAGGCTTTAATACATAGTCTTTTACGGATCTGTATTTCTTTGAGCGAGAAATGTCGCGCGGGTCAACTGATGATGACATGATGTAGATCGTGATCAGTTTAGTGATCTTTTTCTGTATTGATTTATACCGTTCCAGGAAATCCCACCCGCTCATGATAGGCATATTTAAATCTAAGAATATCATATCGGGAAGACGGTCGGTATTATCGCTGTTTACTTCTAAAAACTTTAAAATTTCATCAGCATTGTCACTATGAGTCACCTGATCAACAGGAATTTTTAAGTACAGGTTCAACATTCTTTCCATGATAAAATGTTGAACTGGGTCGTCATCAATTATAAACAGGTTCACAATATTTTGTTTAGTGACAGATGAATATTAATTACTACTCAAACTGATTTTTAATTTCGTACCCTGATTCTTTCAGCATTTTGTCTCTTCCGAACAAATTAATATCTGACGTAACCATATCATTGATCAACATCTTTAGATCATACTTAATTTGCCAGCCCAGCTTTTCAATAGCTTTGGTAGGATCACCTATTAACAAGTCAACTTCGGTAGGGCGGAAATAAGCCGGATCAATCGCGATCACTTCCTTGCCTATTTCAACCAGATAGTCCATATTATTGCAGGATGCTACATAACCTTTTTCAGAAACTCCGGATCCTGTAAAAGCTATTTCAATGCTCAGCTCTTCAAATGCCATTTTTACAAAATCACGCACAGTTGTTGTTATACCAGTTGCAATAACGTAGTCTTCAGGTTTCTCCTGCTGCAAAATCAGCCACATAGCTTCCACGTAATCTTTCGCGTGTCCCCAATCCCGTTGTGAGTCCAGGTTGCCCAGGTACAATTTGTCCTGCAGTCCCATCGCAATTTTTACTGCGGCCCTTGTTATTTTTCGGGTTACAAAAGTTTCGCCCCGCAAAGGGCTTTCGTGGTTAAAAAGAATGCCATTACAAGCAAAAATATCATAGGCTTCCCTGTAATTTACCGTGATCCAGTAAGCATATAATTTTGCCACCGCGTATGGCGACCTCGGGTAAAATGGGGTAGTTTCTGATTGCGGAACAGCTTGCACCAACCCGTAGAGTTCCGAAGTTGAAGCCTGGTATATTTTCGTTTTCTTCGTTAGCCCCAATATTCTTATAGCTTCAAGTAGCCTGAGTGTTCCTATCCCATCTGCATTGGCTGTGTATTCCGGGGTATCAAAACTTACTTTTACATGTGACATTGCGCCAAGATTGTAAATTTCATCTGGTTGCACCTGTTGAATGATGCGTATGAGATTCGTAGAATCGGACAAGTCTCCGTAATGCATCACAAAACTTCGGTTCTCGTCATGCGGATCCTGATATAAATGATCTATACGGTCTGTGTTAAAAAGAGAGCTCCGGCGTTTTACACCATGAACTTCATAATTTTTTGACAACAGGAGTTCGGCAAGATACGCTCCGTCCTGACCGGTAATGCCGGTGATTAATGCTTTCTTTTTCATGATAAAGTGTTTTTGATTTAGGAATTATCGCAGTAACTCAAACGGTTACATGGAAGTGGGCCAATGATGGCCTGCAGTATTAAGAAAATACAGGAAAGTTTCAGGCGCGAAAAGTTAGAATACGTTCATAACAGCATCTGTTATGTGCGTCAACAGTAATTTAATATATTTTGAGGAAAGATCTATGCTTCTTCTATCAATAGCAGGCCTTTTGGTCTGGTAAAAGATACTTCTGCTTCGGAATAAAGATAATTTGAGGAAGAATATTCGTAGACTGCAACATTCAGCAAGGATACACTGAGCATTCCACGATTTTCATTCATGGACGAAACAGTACCACAGAAGGTTAAATTTCGTTCTGTATCCGTAATATAAATTTTTTGATATAGCATGACCATTACGGAGTCTTGGGTTAAGCAGGATTGTAAATATGCTTTCAAGGTTTTTTCTCATGTTATACGTTGAGTTTTATTAATGGTTTTAATTATTATGAAATTTTGTGATTTAGCTACGATATCACTGCGTATTAAGATTGGGTTATTTGAGTTCCACAAATTCAAGAGCTGCATTCTCCTCACGCATGACCATACTCTTGTTTTCCAGTTTGTTAAATATCCTGGTCAGGATATTGTTTTTATTCAGATGATTTTCTGCATAACTCCTGCCATTAATTTTAACAAGGGAATTCTCACAGTTGCAACACGTAATAATAGCTTCTTCCAGCAATATCAGGTCTTCCGATGGTATAACGATGCCCATATGATTGTCACTCACTGTTTCAAAAAGACTGGTGCCGGGTTCTGCTGTTATCAGGGCCAATCCACCAACTGCTAATATGGTTGTAAGTTTAGAAGGCATTACCAGGTCACTTGCGCTTTTTTTCTGCAGCACGAGATGCACATCGGCCATGTTTAGAAAGTTATTAAACTGATGTGGTTCCTGTAGCGGAAAAAAATGTACATTATTAAGTTTTTGCTCTTTTGCCCTGGACATAAGCTTTTCTTTATAAGGCCCCATACCGCAAATCACAAATTTAATAAATGGGCTTGATGCAATAAGGTTTTGCGCTACATTAAGTATGCTTTCTAAACCCTGTTTTTCGCCTATGCTGCCGGAATACAATACTATTTTATCGTTTTCGTGAAACCCCCAAAGGATTTTTAATTCAGTTCTGTCGTAAAGCGGACAATAAGCAGTGGTATCTACCCAATTGGGAAAAAATAAAATATCCTTATCTGTCTTTTTAGCTATCTTTTTGAGCATACCGCCTGATATCGTACTGATATGGTTCACCCTTTTTATGATGTTAGCCTCCATCGCAAAAAGCCAGTTAAATGCTTTTTCCGATTTAATGAGCTGTAGATCACGGGCGGCCTCAATTTGTAGGTCCTGGATGTGATAAATTATTTCACCGCCCTTAAAAAAGCGATAAAATAAGCCTAAAAAGCCAAGGTGAAAAGGAGGCGAAATACAAAATATATAGTCTTTTTTCGGTTTAAAAAGCAGGTACACGATCATTACGAATGCTGAAAGAAAAAAGGTTGATTCATGTATAAGCCTTTTCAGCCCACTGGGTGCCTTGGGTACATACATAGGGCAACGATAGATGTTTAACCGGCCATTTTTTAATGTTTCCCTGGTGTAAAATCGATTTTTATAAGGTTTAAGGGTTTTCCAGTAAGGATAATAAGGAAACGCTGTAACCACATTACAGTTAAAATTGTTTTCAGTTAACCAGTCTACCATTTCACCAGTATATTTACCTATTCCGGTTAATTCAGGTGAGAAATTAATGCCTATGATTAGCACACTTTTTTTAGTTTGATCAGACATGTCTATTATTTCTATTAGAGATATAATTGAAAAATAATTCAGCCGGAGAAAATTGGCTATACGTTTTGTAGGAGTAATACTAAAGTTTTTGTGCAAGGCACATTAATGACAATGCGCTTTTATCGGCAAAAGGATTTCTGCCCGATAACAGATTGCCTAATTGATATTTAAATTCAGGTTTGCCTTTTTTGCCTTCCAGCACTTCTTCACCAAGCTCATGATTATGCGGGAACACGTTTACTTTAAAACCTAATGGTTCAAGTGTTTCTTTAAAAAAAGCGTTTGATACGCCATGCCCGGGCTTGTGGTGTATTTCGCAGGCAAGTCCCCAATATTGCTGGCTTGTAGTTTTATGAAAACCACGGCCGGTTAACCTATAAATAAGCTTACGGCTGTTCCACAGCAATTTTGCAATACCTTTATAATCCCAGGCACTTAGTTGCGGATCATGATCAGTAACCAATTTGCCTCCGGGTTTTAGCAAACGGGCCGCTTCCTTTAAAACAAGTTCCATATTTTCACAATGATGAAGGGCTGCATTCAGCACTACTATATCTGCAAAGCCGGATATAAAAGGCAAATCAGTTGCATCGGCCAATACACTGGTATAGCCAAGGGTTTTTGCAAATTCTAATGATTTTGGTGCTACATCAATACCGATCAAAAGTTTCGGTTTACCACTTAGTGTTGCATAAATATTACCTGGTCCACATCCAATATCAACAACAATCTTGTTATCCCAATTACCGATGGCTTTGATCCACCTGCTTTTAAATGATGGGCTTCTGTGGCAATAAATAAGATATTCTTCGGCCCATTCAGGATGATTGAAATAATAGGCATTTGATTTTATCGCTTCAGATGGTGTGTCGATCGGAAACTCAAAATATGTTCCATTAAATGTAAAATTTTCGTCCTCTTTAATATAGGGCCCGATTGTGCTTTCCCGTAATATTTCCATGTTTTGGTTGTTTAGGTGTGAATAATATTAATGGTGATTTTTTTGAAACCTTATTTATAACACAGCGTACAAAAGCTACGTGTCTCATTAATAATGGGTAGGGTAGTTATTGGTTATGCTGAGCATTCCTAAGAAAAAATGAATATCCAATTTTAAGAATTTAGCCCTACTTGAACGTTGTTGGCTATACTCACTTCCTGGTCTGCTTTATTATGGTTGGTTTTTCTCTGTAATAAGATCTCTCTTCTTTTAATCGCGATCATGTGCTCATAAAATGAGAGATTAATGCAATAGGTAAGTCCCGGTAAGCCCTCAATAAAACCCAGTTTGAAAATATAAGTGTGTATAAACCTCATTAATGGCCATCCGGGAACTTTGATAAGCCATGATTTTAATGCCGGGTTGCGCGTACTTCCATGCTTGCTAAATAAATTTTTAAACTGCGGACAGTTGTCAATACGGGCTTTTGCTTCGAGGGTAGAATACCGGTTATGCCGTTCTATCCAATGCGACCAGCCTTTAGAAAATCCAAAATGTATGTAAGGCTCCTTGATATATAACACATTTCCAATTACTTTATCTTCTTTTTGTCCGTGCCCAAAGTCGGTGTAGGTCACCCTGTTCTTGCGTAAGAATCTTAATTGCCATTTGGGGAAATTATCACATCTTTTGAGCCACTTTCCCTCAAGCATCATTTTCCAGCAACAATAATAACCAGCTACATCGTCATCAGCGTTATTAACAGCTGATTGTATTTCATCAACAAATGCAGGGGAGGCAATTTCATCGGCATCCAGAAAAAGCACCCATTCGTATTTTACATCAATATTATTCAGTGCAAAATTTCTTTGTTTACCAAAACTTTGAAAAGGGTTAATTGATAGTTTTGCACCGTATTGCAAAGCTATTTCGCATGTTTTATCAGTGCTGAGCGAATCTAATACATGTATATCATCAGTCCACACTAATGATTTCAGGCATACAGGCAGGTCAGCTTCTTCGTTTTTCGTAAGTATGATTACAGATATCATTTTTATAGAGTTAAAGCAGCAACCTGATAACTTTTTTCAGTTGTGCCTGTGCTTTTATTAACAGGCATTTCGGTTAGGTGCTGTGCAAGTCTTGCAGCAAATGTTCCCAGTAAAAAAGTTGGATTTGCCTGGCCCGATGTTGGGAATACCGAACTGCTGCATACATAAATATTATCGGTTCCCCAAACTTTCAGATTTGTATCAACCACACCACGGTCTGGTGTATCGGCTATCCTGGTGGTGCCTGATTGATGCAAACCATCCTTTGACATGTTTTTTATGGCCGATGTTAATTCATCTTTATTAAACCAGTATTTTAATTCTCCGCAACCACATTCCCTGAGCCATTTATCAAGCACATCATGTAATTTGATGACGGATGATATGTCCGCATCAGTAAGGGAATAATCGATAATTAAAGTTTCCCCGTCTTTATCCAGTTTCATGCAATTTCCTTCAAATGGTATTTGTTCAGCATGAAAATGTAGCGCGTAAGTATTTTCAGGACTAAAAAGGAATATTCCCGGCAGTTTACGTGTGGTGCAGTATCTTTTATAAAATATTGCAGCAGGTTTTATTAATGAACCGGGCAAACCTTTTACAATATTACCCAGGTGCGCACCCACTTTATTAACTTTTCCTTTTGTAATAGAGTGCGCTATAGCAGGTGGTGCCAGTTTTTTGCCAAGCACGGGCGTAATCATGGCCAGGTACATGAACGACATAGGGCCGCTATGATGCCTGGGATCAAAGTACAACGGGTTATCAAGCCATATGGCTGTATTTAATAAATTGTTACTTTTCAAAAAGTCAGTTGAAAACTGAAACCTGCGCCTTACATATGTTCCGTCGGTATCTTTTTCAAATGAATAATTTGTTTTCTTCGGATCACCGCTAAACTTTACACTCGCAATTTTACCCGATAAATGCCCCTGGTAATATTTGCCCAAGGCAGCAGGAGGGGTTGTTAAATTTTTAAATATTAAGCTGTTACGCAATAATATCCGTGTGCTTTCCTGGGCTCCTGCCGCCAAAATAAATGCACCTGCCGAAAGCCGGGTCATTTTTTTAGTGGTTACTTCTCTAATAGTTAAGAATGTAATTTTACCAGTTTCGTTAGGCTCCGAAAAATCTCTTGCTTCGTATCCTTCCAGTAATGTTAAATTTTTTTGTGTTTTTATAGTGGCTTCATAGCGTTTGCCAAAACGGGTAGGCATGCTGTAGCGCTCCAGTTTATCATCAGTTACTATGCCCGGTTTAAAGCCTTCGGCAATGGGTTTGTTTGACAGCGCCGGTATTCCCGCTGTATTAAACTGGGGTTTTCCGCATTCAAAATATTTTGCAGCAATAGTGGTAAAGGGTTTAATATCTTTAAACAAACTAAGATTCCAGGTACAGCCATCATTTAAAATAGGGCGATCAATAAAATCTATATCATCATACATTACACAACGGCCCCCCCAGGTTGCTGATGTGCCACCAAATCCTTTATTTGTACATTCTAAAGGCGGGTGATGATTTATCGTGTTGTTTATTTGAATAGAATTGTCCAGTGCGTTTTCGGTTTGATTACCAATACCATACTCTACCAGTGCAACCTTTTTTAAAGGATTAAGGTTGGCATATTCTAATGCAGTAATTATTCCGGCAGGGCCGCTGCCTATTACGCATAAATCAAAATTTACCGGATAATCATATGGCAATTTCATCTTCAATCAGTTTAGGGATTTTTAAAAAATTAGTACGTTTTTTAACAGGCATGGCCGGGTGCCCTGCATATACTGTCCACGGCTCCAAATTCCGTGATGTTACTGATGCTGCACCTAAAACACTACCTTCCATACAGTGCACACCAGGTAATACAACTGCTTTTGAGCATATCCATGCGTATGGCTCGATGACAATTCGTTTCATTATATAGGTGAAATCAGCTGAGTTATAATCGTGCGTGGCGCCACATAAATAAGAGTTTTGTGAAAGTACAGCATGATGCCCCAGATAAATTCCACCCGGATTGTAAACTTCTACTCCGGGGCCGATCGTAACAATATCTTCTGTTTCCAATAACCAGGGTGCCCATATGATGCAGTCAGGATATATTACATTGTTGTTACCAATTTTCCCGCCGAATGCCCGTATAACCATCACACGCCATTTATGCATAGGTCTGGGTGTCCACCGGCATAAAAAAAGCCAGCTTAGGTTCCAAATTAATCTTTTAAACTTATTGGTAGTTGAAAAAACCGGGCGTAAATAGCTCTCAGCACTATCCTTACTATGGTATGAAAACATCATAACTATTTGTATTTATAAAAACCAAGCGATAATTAAGCTTTAGTTTTGATGGGTTAAGATTTGGTGAAAACGATTCACTACAGCGCTCACTTCAAAATGCTTTTCATAGCAGTGCCGGGCATGATTACCCATTTTTTCTTTATCTTCTGATGATAAACGACTCCAATTATAAAGCATGGAATAGGTGCCATCATTTGTGTCGTCTGCAACTACGGCAGCACCTCCATCATGTATCTCCCGCCAAATGTTGACCTGGTTTGATATTAAAACCGGTTTATTACATGTTAAGGCTTCCACAACTGCAATTCCAAAATTTTCCTGGTGGCTTGGAAGCACAAATGCCTCGCAGCCATAAAATGCACCCCATTTTGCAGCACCAGTAAGCATGCCTGGGAAATAAACCATCTTGTCCAGTATTTTTGATGATGATACCATTTGGCGCATTCTAATTCCATAAGGGCTATCAAGGCCTGGGCCTGCAATAATCAATTTGGGCAAAGTTTTTAATTCTTGCTGGTCGTATGATTCAACCAATTTTTTATAAGCTCCTATAAGCATATCTGTGCCTTTTTTTTCATGTATCCTGCTTAGGAAAAGAAAATAAGGGCTGTTACATAGTTCGGGTATGGTGGTGTTAAATACATCTGCCATTTTAGTACTGTAGGCTGGGGGAGCCAACACCCCCAGACCAACAATAGTTTCTAATTTGGGTTTATATGGCCAGAAAGGCTCACGTGCGAGTATTAATTCTGTTTTGCAGGTAAATAATATTTCATTTGCCTGGTGGATCAGCTTTTTCTCAATTAATGCCCAATATATTACATTCCTTATAGCCTTTATTCTACGGCCTTCTGCCCGTTGAAAATAAGGATCAAGCATTCCATGCGGCATTACAAATAGCTTGGGCAATTTTTCATGTTTACGCTGTTTTAAAGTTTTGAAAGCCTGGTAAACTGCATAGCCGTGGTATAGCCACAACCCATGAACTATTATCGTATCAAAGCGTGTGATATTATCGATAAGCCAGGGCAATAGCTTTTTGCTATAATACCAGGTATTTTTTGCAGGCCCCAATAAGTGACTTTCATATTTATCATTGCTGTTAAATTGCAAACTGTCAACACTTACTACTTCATTATTAATATCCAGATCCTGAAGCCCGTTTGCAAATATCCTAACGGCTTCGCATACTCCTCCGTTTTTGGGATCCATACTGCTTATAACATGGAGTACTCTCATATAGGTAAGTATGCTGATATATTTATTGTCGATATAGCCGTTTGTTGGGTTAAAATGGTATTTACAGCTTGTACTACTTCATCTACCTGAATAGACAGGATGCATTTTTTTTGCTGAATAATGCACACTTCTAAACCGCAACCCGCACATTCAGGCAGGTTATAGAGTAACTGATTGTTTTTTCCTTTAGGAAACCATTGGCCAGGCATGTTACGGGCCGAATAAATACCCAAACATGGCGTACCAACGGCTGCAGCAAGGTGTATTGGCCCGCTATCGTGCCCTATAAACAGGGTAGCGTTTTTTAATAATGCAGCCGATACCCTTGGCGTGGTTTTGCCACAAAGGTTTATTGCATTATTCCCCCATGCACTGATGCATTTTTCTGCGGCTGTAATCTCATCGGCAGCACCTATTACTACTAGTTTCCATCCTGTAAGTAAACCGGATAATTTTACTAATAAATGCTCCCAATTATGAATACCCCAATCGTTCGACTGATTTTTTGTGCCTGTGGATATTGCTAAAATTGGCGCAGCCGGTGCAAGCTGGTGTAGATAAACATCTGCTACTTTTATTTCCTGATCGGTTAAGCATAAGTCCCAGTTTTTTTCATCATCCAGATCAATATTACCTAATACATTTATACGCCTCGCCAATCGTTTAGCTTCCCATTCATTGATACCTGTTTCCGGATCAATACAAATAGTAAGGTCTTCTATCTGGGCATCAAAGCCTATAAAGTTGCTAATGCCGGCCGCCTTAAAAAATAACTTATCTCTAAAAAGCGCTTTTTTTGAGCGGGTTGGTGAAATATTAACGACAGTATCAATTTTTAGCGCGCGTATTTGTTTTATAATGCCAAACAGTATTTGCAGGCTACGGGTGCCGACAGGGTAATTAATTATGCGGTTAAAAAAGTAATTGTTACCCAGTATTGCTTCAAGTGCCGCGGCTTTAGTCATTACAGGTTTATTGGTAAGCAGGGTAATGTCAGCATCAGGAAATGAATTTTTTATTTTATGAAAGCAAGGTAAAGCCATAACCGTATCGCCAAGGCTGCCGAGCCGGTAAATAAGTATTTTATTATTCTTTGAGATGCTCATAAAAATGGAATGCCTGTTAATGTTAGATACTTTGATAATCCATATCGGCTTTTAACAGCCATTCTTCAAGTTCATTATAAATTACGGGTGCTGTACCAACATGGGCAACCACACAGCCAGCAGCGGCATTTGCCAGGCGAGCCGCGTCTGGAGCCGGGGCACCGGTTGCCAGTGCAGCGGTTAACGTTGCTATAACTGTATCGCCTGCGCCTGATACATCAAAAACCTGGCGTGCTACTGTTGGCAATAATTCAGTAACATAGCCATTGTGGCTTATAGCCATACCTTCTGCACCCAAGGTTACAATAAGCACTCGTGGGCTATATATTTCATGTATGCGCCTACAAATTTGTTCAAGCGGATATTTCTCTTCAGGTGCCGGTTCAGACAGTTCAGCTAATGCAAGTGCCTCTGATCGGTTAGGCGTTAAAAGGCCCACTCCACGAAAGGCAAGCCTTCGGGCCGGTTTAGGGTCTACAGCTACTAATAAATTTGGCTGTTTGCGGGCTTCCGTTAAAACAACATCAAGTAATGATTGTGATATTACACCTTTTGCATAGTCGGATATAATAACTGCATCAACATCAGCCATTACCTCGCCCAACATTTTTTCAAAACCTGGTGACGAATCTATGGTATAACATTCGCGGGTATCCTCACGATCGATACGGCAAAGTTGTTGTGAATGAACAATTACCCGTGTTTTAACAATTGTTGGCGATTGAAATAATAATTCCGGGATGATATATTTAACGTCTTTATCGTTAAGTATAGTCAACAGGCGCTTGCCTGCCTCATCCGGTGTGCAATGTCCCATCACCCTGGTTTTAACGCCCAGGTTAGAAAGGTTAAGCGCCACATTGGCGGCACCGCCTGCGGTATAAGTGTCTTTTTTAACCTGTACAACTGGTACAGGTGCTTCCGGCGATATCCGGTGCACATTGCCCCATATGTAGTGATCAAGCATAAGATCGCCGATCACGAGAATTTTAGCATTGCTCAGTTCCTTTAGTAAATAAGATAAATTCATAGGATTTATAGTTTTATTGTACTCCAGTCGGTGATATCTAATTCCTCCAGCCATTGATGAAGGATTAATGTGTGCATTTCCTGTATGCGGGCAGTAGTATTGCTTGGTATAATAATTTCGTAATCGCAGGTGCCTTTTAGCGCGCCTCCGTTTTTACCTCCCAAAAGTATGGTGGTGATTTTTTGATGTTTTGCCTGAGTAAAGGCTTCGATAATGTTAAAACTATTGCCACTGGTACTAAAACCTACCAATACATCGCCAGGCTTACCGAGGCCCTGTAATTGCCTGGAATAAATGTAATCGAAGCCATAGTCGTTACCGATACATGTTATTGCAGTAACATCTGCATTAAGGCAAATAGCAGGTAAACTTCTGCGCTCCGCTTTATAACGGCCAACAAGTTCTTCACTCAGGTGCAGCGCATCGGCAGCACTACCACCATTTCCGCAGGTGATGAGTTTACCACCATTAAGGATTGATTGTTTTATTGCTGATCCGGCCGCCAATATACTTTCCTCGAGTTGTCTGCTACTTGATAATACATCAATCAGCTCGTCAATAGTTGAGGAGTAAGATGATACTTTCCTTTCTTGTGTTGTAAAATCGCTTAGTGATATCATAACGTGTGTCGTGTTAATAATTGTCAACAACTAATGAATGGCTATCTATTCCTTCAATAGGTCTTACGGCCCATAATTTGCGGTTGGGTGTGCGTAAAGCAGCAAGTGTTAGTCCTCCAAGCACTACATCAAAGCCAAGGGATGTTGGTTGAGCCCATTGACCCTGCATTATCGCCAGAATGCCGACGCTGCAAATCATCCATGGTAAAAAATCGCCTGTAGATAGTTTTTTGAAGCTATCAACGGCCAGATTCCACACAAAGGCGATCCTGATCAAGATCACAGAAAAACCCATGATGATGCCCATCTCCCCAATTAACCGGCCCCATTCGCCTTCAGATATTAAATAGACAGTATGATCGCCGGCTATAAGCATACTGCCAACGCTGGTACCCATTCCTATGCCGTAACCAAAGAACGGTTTCTGAGCTGACTCGATGATAGCGCCAACCATACCTCCCAAAAAGCGGTCGACAAATACCCCTGATACCCCGCCTTCGGTTTCATTGGCGCTGGTAAACCGGTGGGTAAAAACTTCAAGAGGGGTGGCAAAAACACTTAACTGGCTTAATGCAAGAAATGTGATTACGAGTGCTACAATGGCCATGAGCATTTTCCAAAGATATTTTGGATTGCGGGATATGGCTATTAGTGAAAATAATACACATGCCAGCACAAGCGACAATAAGCTACGGCTAATGGATAAAGGTATGGCTATTAGTACCCCAAGTGTTGCACCAATTAGTGCCAGTCGATTGATGCTGTTAGGCGTAAGCCAAAAATAAAACACATATAGCGCGGCAAACCCAAAAAACAATGCCGTTCCGTTGGTGAAGGAGAAGGTAGCAGGTGGCCTGAAAAAGCCCATTGCCCCGTCAAAACCTCCGCCTTTCATATCGCCACCCACTCCACGGTTTACAAAGGCCGATTGCGGACTGTAGAATTGCATGGCTATAAGTATGGTCATGGGGATTGTTATCCAGATGGTTGCCTTACCTATTTTTATCACATCATCACGATCAAACACTTTACCAATTACAAACATGAGTGGAAAGTGAAACATCAGTATGCGGGCACCATAAACGGCTACTGCAAAATTGCCGTGGCCAAAAGCTAATGCGGTAATTATACCTATTAACCCGATTGCTATCATGCCGTTAACGTATAAATTTGAAGGAAGCAGGTTACGTTTCCAGGCCAGCAGAACAAGCCATAGCGCTAAAGGATCGCGCACAACAAGTAGTGGGGTGGACAGGCCAGGTAACACCCATTTACGAAGCGCGCCTTCAAATATTAATAATAAGAAATAAGCCCATATCCCCCTTTTTAGTAATAGGTTAGGATCTTTGCGATCAACCGGCTTAGCAATATAAAATTGCGAAAGGTTGTTTGCCGTAATTTCTCCTGTTGACATATATTATTTAGTTGAGAGAAGGATTATTCAAAATATTGAGTAATGGATTTGGCTATTGTATTACCATAAGCATCCCATGTGTAGGTAGCGGCTTTTTGCATGGCTTTTATTCCCATTTCAGCTACACGGTTACGGTTATCCATAAACCATACTATTTTTTCGGCAATAGCTTCGGGCGAACTGGTTGGTACCAGGAATCCGGTTTCGCCTTCATCAATCAGATCGGCGCCGCCTGTATTTGATGTGATGATCAAAGGCAAACCCTGGCTCATGGCTTCCTGCATTACCAATGCCCGGCCTTCAACAATTGAGGGTAAGCAAAAAACATCACAAGTACGCATTAGCTCAAGTACTTTATCGTGTGACCGGCCTGTTTCGTAAGTAAAATCGGCTAATTCGTTGCGGTAAAATTCAGCAGGTGCAAGTAATGAACCCATTACAACCAGTTCAACGTTTTTGCTGTTTATCTTTTTAATAGCTGTAAAAAGATCTGCAAGCCCTTTGCGCTGCCCCATTGATCCGGCAAATAAAACCCGAAGAGCTTTATTAATTGGCTTCAAACCAATACTCCCTTCATCGCATGTTTTATCAAATTCCGGAGAGCCAAAAGGGGATACAATAAGCTTTTTATTGGCGAACACAGGCAATGAATCCATAACAAACGAACCCGGCCCAACTACCACATCTGCAAGCTCAAACTCCTGTGTTTTTCGTTCCAGTTTAGCCTCAGAATCCTGTATGCCGCCACCGAGGGTAGGAGCCCATTGCGGTAAACGTTCTGCTTCCTGGTTCATTAACTCTTTTACTGTTTTCCAATAAGCTATTGGCAGGTCATATATACATTTTATACCCAGCGCTTTTGCTTGTTTAAATGTTTCCAGCGCACCATCTTCATATGCATAAACCGCATCAGGCTTTAACTTATTTGAGGCGAGTTGTTTTGCGGTATTCCTATCCAGATCCTGGTAAACTGCATCAATGCTTGCCCAGCCTTTTTCGTGTTCAATGCAGTTTTTGTAGCCAAATTTGGGCATAACCATACGAGCAAGTTCAATCATGGGCCGTGTATGGATTTTTGTTTTAGCTACAGGGAATGACCTGCGCAGCCATTCCGTACGCAGATTATTCGGCAGTAACTTTATCCACAAAGCATCAGGGTCGGCAACCAGCGTAGTATTAAAACCAGACAGCATATTGGCGTTGGCTAACCCGGTTATAACTGCGCGAACATTGCGGTTGCCTGTTGGATGAGATATAATAACTTTCATGAATGCTTTGTGTAAGGTTGATATCGGCAGAGTAAAAAGTTAACTGTTTATCCAGCTTTGCATGTCAATAGCAATTGCTTCCCAGCTCCTTGTTAACCAAAACCATTGGTGTAGCAGCAACCGGCGTTTTTCTCCTTCAGTGGTTGATACAATATTTTGATTGCTCAACAATTCATGCGGACGAAATATGGCATATCCTGGCGGCTCATCTAAAGAAAAAGGCGCTTCGCATACAACAGGTACAGCATGTGCGGATAACGCTGCAAAAGTGCCCGACTTGCGAAGGCTGTCTGCCGTTTGGCCTACTAAAGCAGCCTCGGCGGTTAACATTCTATCCGATACCTCATCTGGTTCAAGAATACCGGTTTGTATCAATACATCAGGCCCAAGCATACTTTTTGTTAATCTTAATTCTTCTGCCGCAAATTGATTGTCGATGGGGCCTATTGCATAGATTTTCTTAATTACTCCCTTGCGGTATAATTCCTTTATTAATGGCAGGTGTTGTTGGATAGTCCACAACCGGGTGTGCGCCAAACCAAATATTACCCATTCGCCGGGCTTTCTTATGCTATTTAAACCATAGTCTTTGTTAGCAGGTAATATATTGGCGCCTACCAGGCTCAGCCTTATTTTTTTATTATTGGTAAGTAATTCAATCTTGGCTTTTTGTTCATTTGTTACAACTGTAATGCCGCTTGCAAGCTTGCTTAGGCTTTTTACAGTGTATTTTATCAATGAATTGCGTAATCTGTGGTGGATCTTCAATCCCTCGCTATCATCCCATGTTTCATGGAAAAAAACGTATATGCGGTTAGCTAATGAAGCAGCTTTAAATTGCTTTAAAGTATTCAACAGGTTGTAAGGCAAACCGAATTTTGAATAGCTTGTAGGCGTAAAGTTTAAAAGCAGATCGGTTGCTAGTCCGTTTTGAATATTTTGTTTTAATAGTTTCTGCCAGTAAACGGTTGGTATAGATAAAGGCGCATCCTGAATTAAAGGCGGGAAATACTGAACACCTATTTTTACCGACCGGTAAGATTTATTTAGCGCGATTGCTGTTTTGTATGCGTAATCACTTACACCGCAAACACCCGGGGGGCAGGTTGGTGCAATGATAATTAGTTGCCTATTAATGCTGTTGCTCATTATGAAAATGATATAATCTTATGCTTGTAATTAACTGTATACTATTTCATGTTCAGGTTTTGCAATAGTTTTTATCACTTTTTTCTTTTTAAGAAATCGTTTTTCCCATAATTCGTATGAAAAATGAGCAGCTAAAGAAGTTAACATTATTATAATTAATAGTTCTGAAATTTTGCTGCCCGGGAAGGGATGTAATTTGGCACTGATACTAAGGGTTATGAATATAATTATAGGGTGATAAACGTATATTCCGTAGGAGATTTTACCTAAATGCTGAAAAATTTTCAGCTTAGTAAATGAAAACAGCCAGGTATCTTTTCGCCTCAGGATATTAGCAATGAATACTGCACTCGTTAAATTCAACAGAGAATAACCCCATACCCACTGAAACGCTAATGGTAAATTAGTTGGCCAACCTAACGATGCTAAGGGGTAAGCCGGTATTACCATAACAAGTATTAACCCGGCAAATAATGTTATCAATACACATAAATAGGCTATCACCGGTTTGCAAAGAAAATACCTGAACCTTCTGTCGCACAATAAAGCCCCAAATACAAAAGCATCAAGATGCGAAAATGGTAGCACATAGGGTGCTAATGCTTCTTTTGCCGCGTTGCCATTGTAACCCACCAGGTATGTTATATGGTTACACACAACATATTCCATAATCCTGATTAGCACGGCCGCGAATATTAAGCTGAACATCACTTTAAGAAAATATTTTTCGGGTAGTTTCCATAAAAAGAATGGCCAAATCAGGTAAAATTGCCATTCAAGTGCCAGGCTCCACAAATGCCCGTACACCATATGGAAAGTGTAACTATCAAATAGCCACCTAAAATTTAATGTGTAAGTAAGTAACCATAACCATTCACTATTAATAGCTTCTGGTTTTTTTGTAAAGAGGTAGAAAATACCTAAAATACCTAAATAACCAAAATAAAGTGGGAACAGGCGCCGCATCCTGCGTTTATAAAAATCTTTGAAGAAGGATAACATTCCTTGCGATGCGTATTGTTTTTTCCCATTAAGTATTATGCCTGAAATTAAAAAGCCCGACAATACAAAAAAGAATTGTACACCTATCCACCCGGCCGGGAATAGTAAATAGTGATATGCTATTATTGCAAATGCTGCTAATGCCCGCATGCTATCCAATTGGGGATTGTATTTCATATTCGGCTAAAAGTTTGTAAAGTGATAAGTGTCTGAGGTGTAATATGAATGCAATCAATATTTATAATGAGGAGCTTATTAAGCCAGCGCTTTTGCCCAGTCAGCAACTTGTTTTAGTCCGTCATTCATGCTATATTCTGCATTAAAACCAAGTTGTGATAGCTTGCTTACATCTGCCCGCCAGTTCAGCGGGTCGCCTTTGGGTACTTTGCCATCAAAAGTTACCTCTATATCAATACCTAAATGTTTTACAATACAATTGGCAACATCGGCTACAGTGTTTTCGACACCCGAACCTAAGTTGTATATAGCGAAGTCTGTATTTAGCTGTGATTTTAGCACCATAAGTACCGCCTGGCAAAGATCTTCAACATACAAAAAATCACGACTTTCCAAACCGGTGCCAAACAGTGTTATGCTTCGCTCACCAAGTGCCGCTGCCCTTATAGCACGTAAACTAACATCATAAATTAACTGTTTCCTTAACCCCGGGCCATACACAGAAAATATGCGGAATATGGTAGCTTTAAGTCCCATCGCCCTTGAATAATGTGCAAGTAACGACTCAGCCAGTGATTTGTGAATACCATATGGAGAGATGGGCTGTACGGGTGTGTGTTCGGTAATAGGCAATGTTTTGGGGTTACCATAAACGGCAGCGCTTGAAAAGAAAAATACCTGTGCCTGTGGTTGGTTTTTTAGCAAGTAAAGTGCTATACGTGCTGTCCCCGGCAATAGACTCGAAAAATCGCCATAAGGGTCATTTACTGATAAAGCCACAGATGCGCCTCCTGCCAAATGACAAACCGCAGCTAAATTATGGCCTTTAAGTAATTGATCAAGGTCAACGTTTTCAAGTGACGAGGTAGCAAAACCAACCCATAAATGGGGGCGGAGCGGTGCCCTCAAATCAATACCAACCAATTGATAGCCCTGTTTTGCTGCTTCATCTGCCAGGTATGTGCCTAAAAACCCGGAAGCTCCGGTAATTAATATGGTTGGGGCAGTGTTCATGAGAAAAATAGTTTAGGATTATCAAAGCACTCTTTCCAACGTGCGGCCATTACGGCTGATGAAAAATTTTGTTCGTAATATTGTCTTAACCTTACAGGATCAAACTGATTGTTTTTTAAGCGATTAACAAGTATTGATAATCCCGAAGTAATGTTATCCTGTGTAGGTTGAACCAGGATAGTATCTGGGTTATCCTTGCAGCAATCGCGTATAGCACCAATATTAGTGGCCATAAATGGCAGCCCATAAGCCATTGATTCTAATAAGATGAGGGGGAGGCCTTCCATTTCTGTAGAAGTTAAAACCAGGCCGTCATATGATGCCATTAATTCAGCACCTTCACGGTTGGCAGGGTAACCACCGCTAAAAGTAATCTTGTCTAAAATATCCAGGTCTTTTGCCAGCTGTTTCAAATAGTTTTCCTGGTCGCCTTTGCCCCATAAATCAAGTGTTAAATTTGCAGATGCTGGTAAAGCTGCCAATGATTTAAATAGCAGGTTTAGGCCTTTATTGCCCGCCAGTCTGCCAAAATAAGCTAGTTTTATCTGATCCTTTTTTCCATCTGTTACTGATCTCAACACACCATCTACCGGGGGCTGTGGAAAACATGGCAACCAGTTTACGCCAGATGGATTTGTCAGCGTTGTTTTCCAGTAATCAAGCATTGATGGTGCCTGAACAGCAATACCGTCGAAATTTTTGCGGCTGATATTCCAGATATCTTCCTCCTGTGATCTGTCAGCTATAAAATCCTGTGCAATTTTAAAGCAGCCCGATGGCAGGAATTTAGTGATGAAGTTTGATGAATTTGACAGGCCTATGCTTACAAAAATATCGGGATTATAGTACCTGCCACGAATACCCGATAAAACGAGATTCCAATACTTGGTAATTTTTTGCAATCCTGAAACTTTATGCTCAACATGCCCCATTAATGCAGTGCGGCCAAACGGTTGCTCATGAAGCTTTCTGTCGGTTATATTTATAATTTTCACTTCATAACCGGCATTCTTAACAAAATCAAATAGTTCCCTGTAAGCAGTTTGTGCTCCTCCAAGGCCATCAGTATGGCCTATCAATAAAATTTTTTTCGTAACAGTGTGACTCATATTTGACTGGTTAGCTACTTATAGATATGATTTAATTAAAGGGTATAAACAGTGTAAGCCGCAGCGGCTTTTTTTAAATTATTGGCAGGTACCAACTGTTCTTTGATTTTGCAGGCTCGAAGTATAACATCAGGCGAAGTTGCCTGATAGATACCTTGTTTTGCCATTGTATGTTCATCATAATGCTTATCGGCTTGTGCTATTAAAACAGGAATACCTCTTTCCATCCATGCCAGTGCTGAGCCGCTTTTGTTAATCCCGTCTACCGGGCTGGTAACTATGCCAATATTTACCAGCTGCATACAGCGGTTGATCATACCAGTTGATAAGGCGCCGGTTTGCCAAAAAGTGGCATCGGGTATGGATTTGATCAGATTTAATGTGGCTTGATCCCGGTTATTACCAATAAATAATACCCCAAGTTTTAATCCTCTTGATTTTGCTGCGAGAACTGCCATTTCTAATAGTTCGTTTAGTCCCACGCAGCTATACGTTGTTCCGAAAAAGCCTAATAGTAGCCATGATTTTGGGTCTTTAATCAGCGGAGAAATACCGGTTTCATCAACCAGGTGCATCCAGTCATCTTCATTGCCATTCTCATCAGCAGGTATATTTCCAAAAATCGGGACTACTGTGGCTTTGATGCCTATATTTTGCAGAAAACGCCGGTAAGGTTGTATACTGGTGAAAATGGCTTCTGGCTTTAGCTTTTTTATCAATATTTTCAAAAACAGCTTCTGTGTTTCGCCTAAGATCTTTTCTTTTTGACCTGCAGTTGCCGCCATACCGCACCAAAGCTCGTGGAGCATGAGGTGTAGCCTTCTTTTATCTAATGTTTTGTGAAGTTTAAGAAGTATATCTACGGGTAAACCGTATTTGTTGAACCCGAACCCTACATATTGTAAACTCACCATATCCGGGTTAAACGCTTCCAGTCTGTTATGTAAGTGACGATACTTATCCACCGGGGTTAAGGATGCTGATAAGCGAAGCACGGGCAGATGGACGTTATTAAGCTGTTGAACCTCTTTTTTTATCAGCGTTACATAAGTATCGTTTAGGGCTACAGCTTCGGCCTGATGACCTTGTTTAATGATCTCACAAGCCAAACGGCGAACATAATCGCCCACGCCGTCACGGCCTGATTGTAAAGAGGCGCAGATAAAAGTGATTTTCATTTTTAATTAGTGAAAACTTGGCCTGCTGAACAGGTTATGTTAAATTGTGGAGAACACTTCTTTTTAGCTTTGTAAAAAAATGGCGTGTTTGAATTAATTCCGGCTTCCTGAGCATCAAACCCAAATAACTGGATAACCTAATGCCAATGTTTTTATGCGCATTTTGATATTCCCAGTCGCTGATGTGTTTTTCAGGCAGTAACTGGTATTTTAAGGCTGATTTTATTTCTTTTTTGTAGGGTTTGAACAGGGGGTTACCCAATAGCTGGTTGTAAAATTCTATCAGCTCATCGGCATGACTATCGCGTATTACTAATGTTTTTGAATTTTCATGATACCTGAAGTGAACAAGTACCTGATCACTATAAACCACCTTTTTAAATTTTACGAAATAAGTAGTAAAGAATATCCTGTCGAAATAATAGGATGAGTTTTCCTGGAATTTACCTGTTGCTTTAATGTTGTTTAAATCGCACCAAACGCCGGGTTGATGAAATGTGCTTTTAAGCGATATGAACTGGCTGCCGGTAAGCTCTTTGTTTTCAATAACATCTCTAAATTCCGGGTCATTATCATAAAAGTTGTAAACTTTACCTGCAATGGTGTAGCCACTTTTAAAAGCTTCAGCTATATTCAATAAGGCATTTGGGGCTAAGTAATCATCGCTATTGATCCAGTTGAAAATATCACCGCTACATTTATCAATTCCTTTGTTTATAGCGTTAGCCTGGCCTTTATCTTTTTCACTCACCCAAAAGGTGATCCATTTTTCATATTTCTTAATTATCTCAACCGTATCATCTTTGCTGCCACCGTCAATGATGATATACTCCAGGTTAGGGTAATTCTGTAATAGGATGGAACGGATGGTTTCTTCAATAAATTTACCCTGATTATAACTTGGTGTAACTATTGAAATTTTGGGCCATTGTTCTTTGGATGAATAAATGTCATCATTAACTTCTATGTCCCAGGGCCATCCGCGCTTTTGACCAACTGATGGTAATTTATTCAGTAACGACATCTTTTTCGCTGTTAACTTTATTAATCATAATCAAGCTGAATAATACGTGCATTACAGCCTCGAAACTTGCTACATATATGTTAAGCAACAGTATGCCATGCAAAGTGGATATATTTATAAATGATGCTGATACGGCAATGGCTGCAATGCTTAACGGTATCAATATAATGGGCTTTATAGCCCAGCCACGGTGTGTATACAGGGAAAAAGAAGAACCTGCTATTAATGCAACACAACTACCGGCAATGTTTAACACCATTTCATTTTTTAGGTTAGCGTAGGAGGGGCCTAGAATCCATAAAATTGGTGTTGGGAACAACCACACTACAGCTATAATTAATACCATTAATGCAAATAATACTATTTGTATTTTGATATAATTACTTAGTAAAATTCTTTTGTTATTAGCTAAGCGTGCAAACCTTGGCGATATCAGTGTTGAAAATAGTACGTTAAACAAGCCAAGTACCATTACCAGCCGCCCAAGTGCGCCAACCTGGGCAACAGCGGTTGTTGAACCGAAAATTGATATAAGCCAGATAGTTATCTGACCAGATGCGCAATAGTAAATAGCTCCCGGCAAGATCCTTTTTACAAATGCTAATATTTCTTTTGTAATTAGCGGATCAGCAGGCTGATCAAAGCGGGCATATTCATAAGAGGTCTTTCTTAATTTAAGGTTTGCCCAAATTTGTGGTAAGCCTGAGGCCAATACAGCAATATATGCCCAGGGAAAAGTGAATATAGTTAACCCGATAAGTATCAGCCGTAAAACATTGGTGCCAACCTGTATTTTTTGAAGCGGTGCAATATCCTGTTTTAATTTAGGAGCTACCTCAAGCAAAGTGCCTGATAATGATGTGAAAAACGCCGGTATTAATGACAACGTAATTAAAGAAGCCATTAACCAGCTTGCACCGTGATGCAACAATAGGTATAATAAAATGGGAACGGCTACGATTAAACTCCCGATGGCTAATTTTTTTCTCAGGTTGAGTCCGGTGGCTATCACCAGTCCCAGCTTTTCACGATCCATCCATATTTTACCACCTTGCGACATTACCCCTGTCGATACACCTCCATCAGCCAGCAGTATCATGGTGCCAAGCATGGTATTAGCTAAGGTATAAAGCGCATATTCTTTGGTTGGTAATAGCCTTATTATAATAATCGCACTTAAAAAACCAATTAACTGAATGATCAATTGTGCGGAGCCGGTTATAGTAATTAACCTACCCCATTCAATTATTTTAGCATATTTTGAGTGAGTGGGGAGGTTTTGGATAGCAGCTTTCATAATTAGGTGCCCCTCAGATAAATGTGAGGGGGGAATATCAGTTATATGGTTGAAATGAATTTTCAGCAGTAACTTTTAACAATTGAATAAACTCAGGAACGCTGTTTCTTTTGTTTGTGGTTTACATAGTAGCTATTATCATAGTTATAGCCATAGCCGTATTTTGCGCGTTGTATACCGTTGAACACAATATTGAGGTTAGGAAGTTTATCCTCTTTAACCATTTGTTTTATAAATGCAAGCTCTGATTTGTCGGTATATCCTTGTTTAACAACGTATAGTGTCACATCACAAACCCGTGCCAGCAACAGGGCATCTGTTACCAGGTGGATTGGCGGAGTATCGATCAAAATATCATCATAATCACTTCTCAACTTGTTAATCAATATATCCAGCTTAATGTTATCCAGCAATTCTGATGGATTATCAGGGATAGGGCCGGCCCCAATCACATCCAAATAATTATGGATACCAGAAGGACGGATAATTTCTGCCAGCGATATTTCACCAGTAAGGTAATTGCTTAAACCAGGCTGATCGCTGTTTAACTTTAATATCTCAGATATTTTTGGCCTGCGCATATCCAGTTCTAATATGATCACCTTTCTGTTGGTTGCAGCCAGCGCAGCACCCATATTACTGGTGATAAAGCTTTTTCCTTCGCCGGAAACACTTGATGTAAACATAGTTACCCTCCCGCTTGGTTTATTTGGATAAAGCAAGTGCAAATTTGTACGTAATGATCTAAACTGTTCTGTTATGGCAAAGGCACCTTTTTCAAGTACGGCAATCTGAACATCTCCTTTGTTTTGGTTTAATTCACAAATGACATGCGCTCCCGTTACTCTTTCTATTTCAGTACGGTTCAATACTTTGTTTTTTAATAGGTCGCGGCCATAGATGAAGGATGCCGGGATACCCAGGCCAAGCAATAATGCCAATACATATGGAACTTGTTTTTTTGATTTTGGCGCGATAAAATAAGGCTCTTCAACTGTACGGATGCCGGTTATAGTAGAAGCATAGCTTAAAGAAACCTCTTCCTTTTTTTGCAGTAAATAGATGTATAAGTTTTCTTTTATGCTTTGCTGGCGTTTAATGCTGATGTATTGCCTCTCTTGTCCGGGTATATCTTTGATAGAGGCTTCAAAACCTGAATTATTGTGTTGGAGCTCTCTTTGTACAGATAGCAGGGAAGATTTGATGCTGACTATGGTTTCTTTTATTTCGGCTTTAGTTGATTTTATTTGCCTGTTTAAAGGGTTAAATATGGGATTTTGTTCAGGCGTGGTTGCCAGTAGCTTGTCATGTTGCAATTCCAGTTTTGATAACTGATCTACCAGACTTATTAACCCTGGATCAGAAATGCCCAGGGTAGCAGGGACGTTACCTGACGAATTGCTCGAATTTACATAACGTTCAATACCTTCAATTACGTTAAGCTGAATATTAACATCATTTAAACGCGAATCGTTCGATTGAACATTGTCTAAATAGAATTTAGATTTTGATGAAATATCTGTGAGCCCTATGCTGCTTTTAAAGCCTTCTACATCTTTTTCAACGTTTGTCAATTCACCTGTAAGGGTTGATAACCTGTCGTCAATAAATTTCAGGGTGCTTTGCGTCACTTTGTTTTTATCCTCAATGCTCGAAACTTTATAGGCATTGATTAATTGGGTTAAAATTTCCTTTCCCCTCTGCGGAATTTCATCTTCCAGCTCCAGCTCAATAATAGGCGCATCTTTATTAAGTGTTACGGCAATGGAATTTTGATACATAGTAACCACATCTTCCGGATTTTGTATATTGATGGTAATGATTTTACCAATAAAACTATCAAAATTTGGAGTTTTTGTGAGTTTCCAGGTACCCAGATCATTCTTTAATGTTGTATTAAAATTGTACACCGGCGATTCGCCATTTGATGTTTTTATTACAAATGAATTGGCATCTTTAATAAGAATTAAAAGTGACAGATCACTTTCGTCTCCCGAGCTTTGTATAAGTTTAAACCTTACCGGCGTATTAACATACAGATCGCTGTGTTTATAGCTCGCATCTTTATAATTTACTGCTAGTTGTAAAGCGTCAACAACCTGGCGGATCAATGGCCTTGATTTTATGAATTCAACTTCGCTTTCTATGTCTTTTGGTTGTGCGGTAACATCAATTTCAGCCAGTGCTTCTTTAGCGTCCGGAGATTTTTTTTCATCGGTTATAGCCAGCGTAGCTTTTATATCATAAACAGGTTTTGTGCTTTTGATATAAAAATAGGCGATACTAATGGTGAATGCCAGGCTGAGCAGGAAAAAAGGCCAGTGATGCAGATATTTAGTAAATAATCCACGGATGTCTTTTTGCGGAGCCGACTCTTGGTCGTTAAACGCAGAGGCAAGGTAAAGGCGTTCGTTTTTCATATTATTTATTTACTACAGCGGTAAGTACAATGGTTGCCACTAATGATAAGGTAGCTAAAACCAGGCTGATTGTCCGATAACTTCTATCGCCTGAATTAGATTTTGTCTTATCGGGTTGCACATAAATTACATCGTTGTTTTTCAGATAATAATAAGGGGATTTAAAAAGATCGGCAGTGGTAAGATCAATATTAATGAATTGTCTGTTGCCGTTAACTTCCCGTATCAGCAGCACATTATTTCTTATACCGGTTATATTTAAGTCGCCGGCAAGGCCCAAAGCTTCAGGAACAGTTACACGTTCATTTGGTATCGGGTAAACGTTAGGATGCGCTACATCTCCAATTACCGATATCTTGAAATTGATTATTCTTACATTTACCGACGGTTCTTTTAAATAAGTTGCCAGTTTTGATTCTATTTGCTGCCTCAGGTCATTGGTAGTAAAACCTTCAGCTTTTATGCTTCCTACCAGGGGTAATTGTATATTGCCATTCATATCTACCAAATACCCGTTTGGCTTTTCGGTATCATCTTTCCAGGCATCGGGATTAAGGCTGGTTACCGTAATCCCTAAAATATCCTGTTTCTGAATAGTGATTGGTGTGTAGTTATCAATTTTCTCATTTACAGTAGCAGAACGGTCAACATTTTGAAAATAGGGGATGTTCTTGTACGTATTGCAGGATGATGCCGCAAAAAAGATAATGGATAATACCAATAACAGGTGCGTACGGTTATTTATATTCATATTAATTTATTAGGTAGTGTAACATGATGGGGTTTAGGCAGGCATATCTGGAATTGATGCTCAGGTATGCTTTATTGACTCAAAAAAGGGGTGTATTTTTTGTACAGATTATATGGCTTCGCCACTTCACTTACAGTGAGCTTTGTTATTAAATAAAATAATTATAAGTGTCATTAATGATAATGTATATAACACTTTGGTAAATTATTTTCATAAAAATAGGCCATTAATTATTAGTATTGTAAAATTATGTCAATCTGATACAATGTGTGAAAATCTGTATAACAGCATGAAGGATATTGTGAAAAAGTGAGAAGGAATGCAATAATTGTATAAGTGAGAAACTTCAATATTCACGTCGCCTTGGATTGCATTGCAAAGAATGACCGGATGCGTTAAATTTTGCAAAATAGCTTATTTGGAAAAATTTCATCAAATAAATAATCGACGAGAATAAAGCATTATGTATTGATTAATAGTCACATACAAAACAATAATAAATGTTTAAACATTTATTATTTATCGGCAATTAATTAATTGGAAACCAAATTTGTTTGGTACGATAATTTCTGTATACATCTTACTAAAGCTAAATCGTGAAATTATGATTATAGGATTCAAGAAAAATATTGCCCAGTGGATGGTTGTCTACACGCGATCTAATTTCGAACGGAAAGTGGATAAAAATTTAAAGGAACAGGGAATCATTTCCTATTGTCCTTTAATCACATCCCGGAATCAATGGGCCGATAGAGTAAAGACAATAGAAAAACCTTTTTTTTCATCATATCTTTTTGTGAAGGCCTCTCCACTTGAGGTGAATAAAGTTAGATATTCATCAGGGGTAATTAATCTGTTATCAAACGATGGCAAGCCTGTGATAATTACAGAGGATGAAATTGAACAAATAAGGTTGATCACAAAAAATTATGCGGATGCCGAAGTGGTTAGTTTGAAAAGTTTAAAGGTTGGCGATAAAGTTAAAATTACAGATGGCTTGCTTTTAAACCAGGAAGGTTTTGTAAACAAGGTTATGGGAACAAAAGTTCTGATGATTATCGAACAATTAGACTGCGCCGTAGTAGTAAAAGTTAAGCAGTTGGCATTGAATGTAGCCAGCTAAAGACGTTGTATGATTTATAGTTGAATTATTCACAAAGATAATGACGAGACGAATTTAACTATAAAATTTAAAAGAAGTGACTAATAACTATGGATACTCACCGCGGACAAATCGTAGAAATGGTAATTAGGCGCGAGGGCTATAGCATTAGCGAATTAGCCAGACTTGCCAAAGTTAACCGGAGATCAGTATACTATTGGTTTAACCAACCATATTTAAAAACAGAAATAATTTATCAAATCGGTATATATATAAAACATGATTTTTCCATCGAATTCCCCTATATATTTAAGTCTGACGATTTTAAACATGTAAGTAATTTCAACAGCCTCAATATTGTTAAAGTTGTGGCTCAGCAACCATCTGATACTGAATACTGGAAAAATAAATACCTGGAAATTTTAGAAAAATATAATGATCTTTTAGTGAAAACTACGGACTGGTTCGCCTCAGAAAGTGGAACGGGATAATGTTATTTTAAGCTAAAAATACTGCAATAACAATATTAATCTAAATTGTTATTGCAGTAAATACTCTTTAGGTAAAGGTTTATCTCCCTCAGAAATTTTAGTTGTGGTCGCAACTCTTCCAACATTGAACTTTGATTTTCATTATCTAAAATAATATCGGATATGTTGCCAATCATGGTGTCAAAACCTTCTTTGGTAATATCCATAAAAGTCGAACTGTGAATTAAAAAGTCTTTGAATTCCTGGATGTTAACATCAAAGTCTATTCCATTGATAGTGAATGAGTTGCCCTCTTTTTCACGATAATCTTTCTTTTTACCACTTATCATTTACTCGCAGAATTGAAATCTATACATATAGTAACGGATTAAATAATTTTGTATTCAATCCAAACGCTTATTACGTGCCCGCAAATAAAATTGTTTCAGGTTCGAGAGAGTTGTTTAAAAAAAATATTATCTGTTAACGAACTGAATATCAAAATAACGAATACTGCTAAGCAGATAGTATACCATTATTATAATTAATTAAGTAGAGATTTTTTCTTCTTAAATTTTGGATGTATTAATAGTTTACTATCTGTCATATTTTTTGAGACAGTGAGGCGATGATCGTTTATCTTTTACGTGCGTAGGGATTTTAATGTTCATAAGAGTTGTTTAGTATACGCTTTATAGTAATGGCTGGAAGGAGCTATGCGAAAGATTATTAACTGAATATAGGTAGATTATATCGGGATTTCGATTTGAGGAACCGTGACTTATATTGCACGATTTGAGGATATATTTACTCGTTTTTTTTTACCCAAAATGATAATTTTATTCATTTTATGCATTTTTGCTATAGTACATCGTATTTTTAATATTATTTTATTGTAATATTCCTATTAAAGTTGAATATTTTTGCATTAATTATAAAATGCTTAATGCTTAAAGTCGCGATTAAAATAGTTTCTTTAATGTTTTCGACTTTTCTACAGGCAAGAATTGGCGATTATCCTGTCATTTTATTTGAAAAAATAGGCAATGTTTGCAAAAACTGTGCTGTTAGTAAGGAGTTCGCTATCGACAATAAAATAGAGCAACCGCATACAGCATACTTCCACTAATGATTGCAAGTAAATCGGTATATTATTTTCGGCTTGGGTGTCTGCGCGCTATGGTTTGCCAGATTTTGCTTAAATAAAAATTACCGGAAGAAATAGCCATATAATAATAAGCCGGTTAGCAAACTGCCCGCAATTAAAAGTTCCTTGATCAGGTGTTTAGTTAAGTTTGACATACAATTTTGTTTTATAGTTGTTGAATGTTCTATTTACAATTTGTATTTGAGCTGCTCAGCTTTGAAAGCTTTACATCTTACTAAAAATGTGCTTACATCAGGTGGCACATATTAGTCGTAGTCTTTAATAACGTCATGGATCGATTCACTATTTACCAACCGATGAATTTATTCCTAAAGAAATATAGTACGATCAAAATTAAAGTTATCATTGTCAACGCGAATTTTCCAAGTTCTGCCAAATCAGCTTCGCCATAAATAACTGCTTTAAATGATTTCGTAATTGTTTTCATATATGTATGTATTAAATTGCATTGCCATTAGCCGTAGCCAAAGAAATTATATTACTTTATGTTTGCCCTTTTCGCTGTTATTACAGCGCCTGTGCCCAACAATTTAGTGCCTGTTTTGACTAACTATATCCAATCATTTTTTTGATTAGAGTATTTATAACCAACTGTTTGTCATAAAAATAGGGTAAAATCACGCTGGCGGTTGATAAATTTGAAATATGATACAACATGTGAAAATGTGTATAATGATTTCACATACCAAGGTGAATTGGTGGGCTTATGATGGATATTAAGAGCCTTTATACCATTAATTTTTTTGCGGGATTGGATATTACGACAAGCTGAACAGGCTACGTGCTTTAGATTGCGGAGTTGTGTTTGTAAAAGTAAATTGTATTAACTTTTGGGAAATTAGTGTGGTAAAAGTTTTTCGGAAAATGCTCATATAAACGACCATAAAAGGAAGTCGAACTCTAAAAAGATAGATTGGGAAATAATTTAGTATAAATAAGCCCGATTTTAAATTTGTATGAAATTTCACTAATGAACATCAAACTCTTTTTGAAGAGAATTAACGGGCTGTCTATCATTTTGTTATAGGCATAAAAAAAGGAAACACCTGTAGTATGATGTTTCCTTAAGTGACCCTTCGACCGCAGTTTTCGAACTTTTTCCTTGAGGATTTAAAGAAATTAGCTTCAATATCAACCAATTGTTAAATAAAAATATGGGCTCTTTTATATATCAAGATTGGTCGCCAATTCATGAAATTTGGGAACGCCATTGGTTGGCCAAACACCCAGATGATAATAGCAAAGTAGTGAATGGTTTAGGATGAAATCTTTTTCATCGAAATTTTGAACAATCGATCTTTTGCTTTTTGTTCCTCTGTATCATTTTCATATGGAGAAAGGAGTTCATTTATCCTATGCCTTAAGCGATATTGGAAAAAACAGAAAGTACTAAAAATTTATACGTTCACTGGATTTAGCCATATGTTTGCTTTTCCGCTTGCGATATTGTGTTTAACCAGGGGTATAGCGCATAGTAAAAATGGTATCCGGATCAGGATATTTATAATAGTTTCGGAGATTGTATTTTCAGTAAATAGGTTATGCCTCACTATATAATATAGTACTTGATGTATGATTGTTAGTACATCAAAAAGTAGAAACACAGGTTTTTACGGGAATGCCATAAGGCTTGAAGGGATTTTGGTTAATCATATAATAAAAAAAACATTTACCGGCTTTAGAAATCCTAGTCATTGGAACTAATAAATACAAAATGAATACATTGGTTTGTGCACAACCCGGGAACATGGAATATTTGGAAAGGCCAGATCCTGCTTTAACGGGAGGAAACGCCATTATAAAAATTAAGCGTATAGGTATTTGCGGAACAGACTTGCATGCTTATGAGGGCACACAGCCATTTTTTACCTACCCCCGAATATTGGGACATGAATTATCAGGTGAATTGGTTGACTTTGATAATGCTCCTGGATTTCAAAGGGGAGATATGGTAACCATTATACCCTATTTTAATTGTGGTATATGTGTAGCATGTAGAAACGGTAACCCTAATTATTGTGTGAATATTAATGTATGTGGTGTATATGTGGACGGCGGAATGGTGGAATATTTATCGGTGCCTTCTTATTCGTTAGTGCATGGTTACGGCTTAAGTTATGACGAATTAGCTTTAGTTGAGCCACTCGCTATAGGAGCTCATGGCATAAGTAAGGCAAAGGTAGCAATGGGGGAAAATGTGTTGATTGTAGGTGCCGGCCCCATCGGCTTAGGAGCCATGGAATTTGCCCGTATAGCCGGAGCCAATGTAATTGCGATGGATATTAATGAATCGAGGCTCAGCTTTTGTAAGGATAAAATAAAAGTAGAGCATATTGTGGCTGCCCGGTCAACAGATATATTGCAGCAATTAATGGGGATTACCAATGGCGATATGCCAACGGTGATTGTAGATGCAACTGGTAGCAGAACAGCTATTAACAATAGCTTTCAGTATATGGCGCATGGTGCAAAATTTGTACTCATCGGTTTACAAAATGAAGATATTAGCTTTAGCCATCCTGAGTTTCATAAGAGGGAGGGTACGTTAATGAGTAGCAGGAATGCATTACGCCAGGATTTTCAGCATATCATCAATTCGCTAAAGGATGGTTTGATAAATCCGTTAACCTACATTACCCACCGTGTAAACTTTGATGAAGTGAAAAGTTCATTTGAAGGTTGGCTAAAACCTGAGACCGGTGTTATAAAAGCTATGGTATCTTTCCCCTAATTGCATATTTTCACAGCGTTAAACCTACAATGATGGTATAATTGGCGCAGTGGATGTGAGTAACAATATTTAAATAGAATATAGGGTCATAATTCCGATATATAAAAAGATAAATAGCTATTGAGACTTGTTATCGACGTAAATATAGAAGGCACCTTTTCTAACGGTTCCACTAAAAGATATTTCTTATTGTTGAAAATTATGGCGCATAATCATGAGCCATTTCTTGCTGCAGACCCCATAATTCTATGTATAGATTGTTTTATTTTTTCAAACCAGGCAGCCATCCACCGCCCGAATGCATGTTTATAAAGGTTAAAGTCTTGGTTTAAGAATTGCTGCAATTTCAGATAAGCCCCATATTGTTTAAACGCATGCATGAATTATTAATAATGGAAAGATAAATCATATTAAAATACAGAATTTTCTTATACCTCATATATAGTTTGTGCAAGGGTATTGGTAACCAGAATACTTGAATAATCCATCCTTTTAAGGTTTTTGTCCATTTGTTTTTTGGCTAATTTGGCCGAAGTTTACTTACCAATTTACGCTTAAGTACCAAGTCGCTTAATAACCATATTTCTCAGGATTTGCCCATTTATATGAAAAAACACAAGCTTTATTTAATACTCATAGTGTGTATTTTCATTTTGAGATTAAATAGCAATGCTCAAACAATTAGTACAAACAATAGCTATAAGATAGATTTATCCGGCGAATGGAGTTTTCAAACCGATTCATCAGATGATGGCGTTAGTAAACAATGGTTCAAAAGGCATCTTACGGATAAGATTCATTTGCCCGGTTCTACCACTACTAATGGCAAGGGATATGATATAGATGCAAATACCCACTGGACCGGAAGTATATTTGATTCAAGTTATTTTGTTAAACCAGAATATGCCCGGTACCGTAGTCCCGGAAATATTAAAATTCCGTTCTGGCTCCAACCGGTAAAGTACTACAAGGGACCTGCCTGGTATCAGAAAACGGTAAGAATCCCCAAAAATTGGCAAGGAAGGCATCTGGAGCTGTTTATTGAGCGAGCGCATTGGGAAACTACAGCATGGGTGGATGGAGTCGAGATCGGGGTACGGAATAGTTTGGCTACTGCTCATATTTTCGATTTAACCAATGAATTAACTCCTGGAGAACATGAGATTTGCATAAGGGTTGATAATAGGGTAAAAGATATTGACTTTGGCCAAAATTCACATAGTATAACTGACCATACACAAACAAACTGGAACGGTATGATCGGAAGGTTATATTTATGCGCCAGGCCAAAGGTTTTTATAAAGGATGCCCAGTTATTTCCTGACATACAACACAAGTCCGTAACCGTTAAAATGTGGTTAAAGAATCCAGGGATTAGTGGGGAAACAATCAATACCCGGTTATCGGTTCGCTCTAATAATAAAATTGCACCTGCTATAAGCGATCTGTTTAAGGTGGTCCGGTTGCAAAAAGATTCCACCTTAATCACCATTACCTTCCCAATGGGTAATGCGCCTTTATTATGGAGCGAATTTCATCCTGACTTTTATAGAATGCATCTCGTTGTAAATTCAGGTAATAATAAAAGTGATGAAAAGACGGTCATATTCGGTATGCGTGAATTTAGGGCAAGAGGAACTCAATTTACGATCAATGGTCGGCTTATATTTTTGCGTGGCGCATTGGAATGTGCTGTTTTTCCTAAAACTGGCTATCCGCCAACTGACGTTGCCGCCTGGGTTAAGGAGTTTAGCGTTTGTAAGGCGTATGGTTTAAATCATCTGAGATTTCATTCATGGTGCCCGCCCGAAGCGGCTTTTGAGGCGGCTGATAGTTTGGGGATGTATTTACATATAGAATGTTCATCATGGGCAAACCAGGGTGCCACGATTGGCGATGGCAAGCCTTTGGATCAATATATATATGATGAGAGCAATCGTATCGTAGAAGCATATGGCAATCATCCTTCATTTTGTATGATGGATTATGGAAATGAGCCAGCAGGTAAGGAGTTAGTGAAATACCTTAGCAAATTTGTTGAGTATTGGCAAAAAAAGGATCAGCGGAGGCTCTATACAACTGGCTCGGGATGGCCTTCATTAGCTGGGAACGATTATAATATTATGCCAGAACCCAGGATACAACATTGGGAAGAAGGATTAAAAAGTATAATAAACAGTCAGCGTCCATCAAGCGAATATGATTGGTCGGCTATTATTAAAAAATGGAAAATACCTACTGTTAGTCATGAAATAGGCCAATGGTGCGTTTATCCGGATTTTAGTGAAATAAATAAATATGATGGTGTATTAAAAGCCAGGAATTTTGAAATTTTTCGTGATAAGCTCAAAGAAAACGGACTGTATGATTATGCCCCGGGCTTTTTGTTTGCTTCAGGGAAATTACAAGCCCTATGTTACAAGGCAGATATTGAAGCAGCCTTACGCACACCTGGCTTTGGAGGCTTTCAGTTATTGGGTTTATATGATTTCCCTGGCCAGGGAACAGCTTTGGTAGGAGTGGTGAATGCCTTTGGAGGCGATAAGGGATATATTACCGGAGCGGAGTATAGCCAGTTTTGCAATGCTGTTGTACCGCTTGCCCGTTTATCTAAAATGGTTTACCTGAATAATGAAAACTTAGATATACCGGTGGAAGTTTCACAGTTTGGCCCGAATATGTTAAAGAATGTGATCCCGCTGTGGGATGTGAGATCGGAAGATGGTAAAATTCTTTTCAATGGGCAATTGGATAAAACGGATATTCCCTTTGGTAATGGTATAAGACTGGGAGAAATCCGCCAATCGTTAAGTAGTATCGTTAAGCCATTAATACTAAAATTAACTATATATATAGGCCCGTATAAAAATTCATGGGATATTTTTGTCTATCCCCAAAAAATACCTCCAACAGATTCGGATATTTTAGTAACGCAGGTGCTTGACGCGAAAGCTTTAGCTGCATTAGATAAGGGCGGTAAAGTATTGTTGACATTGAAAAAAAATACGCTCAAACCCGGATCAGGTGGCGATATCGCAATTGGCTTCTCCAGTATTTTCTGGAATACAGCCTGGACACATGGGCAGCCGCCATTTACATTAGGTATATTATGCGACCCCAAAAACCCGGCATTAAGGGAGTTCCCAACCCAAAGTTATAGTAATTACCAATGGTGGGATGCAATGTCTCATTCAAATGCTATAAAATTGGATTCAATCTCGAAAGGATTACAACCAATTGTGAGGGTAATTGATGATTGGGTTACTGCACGATCATTAGGACTCGTATTTGAATGCAGGGCTGGAAACGGTAAATTAATAGTATCGGGTATTGATTTGCTTTCTGATGCTGCAAATCGCCCGGAAGCGAGGCAGCTCCTGTTTAGTTTAAAGAAATATATGGGTGCCGAAAGTTTTGATCCGAAGCGGGTGATAGATCTGCAAAAACTAAAATCATTGACGAATTAAGATTTTTCTTAAGACGGCTATTTTTTGTGATGATTTTTATAATTAGCAGGTGAAGTACCCATCAATTTTTTAAACAGGCGCGAGAAATAATATTGGTCATCAAAGCCCAGTTCAGCACATATCTCCTTAATATTCCGGTCGCTGAAATAAAGATATTGACATGATTTTTGGATTTTGAGCTGATTAAAGTATTGCGCCGGCGAATTACCTGTTTTAGCCCGAAATAGTCTTGAATAATGAGATGTTGAGAGGTTTTGCTGTTTAGCCAGATCGTGTACAGCAAAGATACTATTGATGTGTTTTTTCATATAAGCTATAGAATTGCTTACAATATCATCATCATGATAGGCCGGATCTATCTCCTTATAATAAACAAAGGAAGATAAATGATTCTGAAGCTTGATATTAACAACTTCAAGATCACGGGAGTCGAAGCTGTTTTCCAGTATGGCAAAAATCTCGTTAAATTCATTTATTCTCCTTTCATCGTATGGAATTGAGAACAGATCAGACTGTTGTTCCCGGTACCTTTTATATAACAGATCTGCATATTCTCCCATAAAATGAACCCAATAAATACTCCATGGCTCATCTGTTGAACTTTTATAATGATGCGGAACATTTTTGGGAATAATAAAAAAGGTATTGGGATGGAGTGCGATGATATTATTGTTTATGGAGATAGTGCCTTTACCTTCAATGCAGTACAGCAATATGTATTGCGTACAGCCAAATTTGCGCTCCCGATCGTGAAAAATAGCATGCGGGTAATAACCTATAGCTGTTAGGTAAAATCTTTTGATAAGCTCATTCTTTATAACCAGCTTCTTTATATTCGGCGGCAGGACAATCATTTTTTGCCCCACAAAGCCTTCTTTAACTTTTCTTGAAGTCGCAGCTAAACTGTTCATAATTGGTATTCAAAGTAAACTTAATTTTTCGAAATTCCGGAGTGCTTTTGCCCGATTAATTAAATTGTCCATTTTATTGATCCGAAAATCCATCTGCAAGCAGTAAAGAGTTCCTTTGTAATAGTAAAGGGTAAAACGCAAAGGCTTGGTTATTAATAAAATAATAATTAATTATTTGGTTGAAAAATCCATTATTACGACTATTAAGTCCATTGTTTATGAGCTTGTTAACAAGTTAATTTGATGCTGTAAAAAACCAATTTTTATATAAACTCTAAATTAAAAATCATGAAATGGAAATCTTTTAACCCCATCGGGGTGGTAATTCTATTGCTTTTATTTTTGTTGTCTTGCGAAAAAACAAGTGTCCAGCCCGTAAAAACCAAATCAGGTGTGCAGGGCCGGTCGCTTGCCGCCCTAACTGCGGCTACCATTACAAATGACACGTGGTGGACAGCCAATGGCGGGATTATGTATAACCAGGGCGGTTATATTTATAAAAGCGGCAGCACTTATTATTGGTTCGGCGTTCAATATGGTGGTGCGTACACCTATTATAAAACCGGCACCAAGAATTCTGACGTCAGTTTTGTAAGTATTAATTGTTATTCATCTACAGATATGGTGAATTGGTCGTGGGTAGGCAAAGTTTTGACACCTGATAATGACCATTTTGTCAGTTCGGATTGGTTAGGCAGAATTGGAGTAGTACACAATCCAACAACGGGCAAATATGTTTTAATAATAAACTACTCGAGTACTACTTATGGCGCAGGTGTGGCGTTTGCAACCTGTTCAACACTTACTGGTACGTACGCATATAACAATATACAGACCGCGGTAACAAATGTTTATGATAATGTACCGGGAGATCAAACTGTTTTTGTAGATGATGACGGAACTCCCTATTTAGTTTTTTGCGATGCACATGGCAGGCAACATCATTATGTAGCCCCGTTGCGTACGTCAGACTATTTATCTGTTAATGCAGCTACCTTAGTATGTAAAGGCCCTTCTCTTGAAGCGGACAATATGTTTAAACACAATGGCGTGTATTATCGGTTAATGTCCGAACTTGCAGGATGGAGTTCTTCACATACTTACTGGGCCAGTGCCACAACCCCCTTAGGAACAACTACCACACCTGTAGTTATGTCAGGTACAGATCCCTCTAATTCCTATAACTCACAAGTTAGCTTTGTTACACCGGTTACCGGAACATCGGGTACTACGGATGTGTATGTTGGTGACAGGTGGTCTGATTTTTCAGGAAACGGCACAGGTTATTATGTAATGGAGCCGCTAAGTTGGTCTGGCACTACGCCATCATTTAATGCCTTAACCTCATGGAGTTTAAATGCTGCCACCGGTACCTGGAGCCAATAATTATATAATACTTAATAACATAGGCTATGCCTTAGGTATCCCCCTGTTCGCTGATCAGGGGGATATTTTTTTAGAAAAAATTGAGGTTAAAAATATTGAAAAATGATTGGGTGATGCATTCATTAAACAAACAGTCTAAAGTTGATTGCTGATAAATAATGATCGAAATGTCCATCTTTTAGAATTGTTTGTCCATTTTTAGCATTGCCCATTAAACTTAGTTTTATAAAACCAATTAAGCCCTGCAATATCATTTTTTTATAACTGAATTTTTTGCTGTAACAACTAATTGGCTGGAAGTCCTTTTTGCTGAATTAGCTGATCTTATATACCAAACCTAATAATTAACCAAATATTAAACCACTTAACAAAAATAATTATGCAAAAATTTACTTTTCCTTTTCCTTTCCGGAGGCCATGCTATCTGCTGCTGGTACTGGTCATGGGATTATTATCATTTAATGCCTTTGCACAGGAAACGATTACAGTTTCGGGCGTAATAAGTGCTAAGGACGATGGCACGACCATTCCGGGCGCCACGATTAGTATCAAAAATACCGCGAACGGAGTAGCGGCAGATCCTTCGGGAAAATATTCCATTAAGGCCACTAAAGGAGCAACCCTTGTATTTAGTGCTGTTGGTTATGAATCCGTTCAAACGGTTGTTAACGGCCCCGCACTTAACGTATCGCTTGCAACAAAACAAAATACGTTAAATGATGTACTGGTGATTGGTTATGGTACAACTACCAGGGCAAATGTAACCACATCAGTTTCCAAGGTTGACCCTAAGACAATACCTCAGGATGCCAATAGCTCTGTTCCGGAGCTACTTTTCGGCAGAGCTTCCGGCGTATCTGCTCAGCAATCAAGTACCCAACCGGGCGGGGATGTTGAAATTTCCATCAGAGGCCGTGGAGCCCCTTTATATGTAGTTGACGGGGTAATATTTCCTAATGATGGTCTTGAACCTACTGCAGGTAGTGTTGATCCGGGCACAAATGGTGTATCCCGTGGTGCACTTGCCGGTCTAAACCCATCAGATATAGAATCTATAGAAGTACTGAAGGATGCAAGTGCCGCCATTTATGGGGTAAACGCTGCCAACGGTGTTGTACTGATCACTACAAAAAAAGGAAAGAGCGGTAAAATAAGTGTAAATCTGGATCTCAGCCACTCATTTGTTAACAATTCATCCTACTTAAAACCACTTGATGCTACCCAATATGAAACATTGTTCAATACGTTTCAAAAAGATCAATATTTAGGTGCTAATTTAATGGCTCCATATGGCCCAAATACACCTTCCGGTATCCCAACACCAAAATATTCTGATTCACAAATTGCAAGTGCAGGTACCGGAACAAATTGGCTGGATCAAATTTTTCGCCCGGGATTTATTGATAATGATAACCTTAGCATCAGCGGCGGAACAGACAAAACCACGTACTATTTTTCCGGAGGTTATTTTAACCAACTTGGTACGGTGCAAGGTTCGGCGCTTACAAAATTTACAGGCAGGGCCAATCTGTCTTTTAAGTTAACCAAGTTTCTGACATTGAACACCAATTTTACGGGCAATCAAAACACCTATCAAAACTCTTCTTCCGGTGGTCAAAGCGACGGATCAGGTGGTCAAGGTTTCGGTATTGTTCAGGATGCGTTGGCTTATCCTGCAAACCTTCCAATTTATACCAATGGTGTGCTTTCCACATTCGGTACTATTTCCAATCCAGTGGGAATGCTTCAAGTTCAGGATCATTCGCATTACCACGCGCTAAGTACTAATATATCTGCTGATTTCAAGATTATTCCAAGCGTATTAACCGGTCATTTATTGTTCGGCGATAACTATGAAGATGCAACAAGAGACTTTTTTGTTCCCAGTACGGTGTTCTTTTATCAGCAATTTTTATCCCGCGCGTCTTTAAATTATAATGATCGGGATAACCAGACACTGGAAGCTACAATGACCTATAAGAAGGATCTGACTAAATTTCTGAATTTAGATGTTGTTGGAGGTGTTGGCCAATACCTGAATAAATACAGCTCTTTTAACTCACAAGGAACCGGAGCCGAAGACGGGCTGGGTACAACCAATCTTGGAGCGGAAACAGCCAATATAGCAATCAACTCTAACCAAACCAGTAACACTTTAAGATCTTATTTTGGCAGGGGTACGTTTAATTTTCTTGATCGATATATTCTCTCTGTGTCATTACGTGATGACGGTTACAGCTTGTTTTTCCCAAACAATAAATACGCCTTATTTCCGGCAGCCTCTTTGGGTTGGAAAATCAACGATGAGCCTTTTTTTAAAGACGTAAGCGTTATTGATCTCCTAAAACTTCGTGCCAGCGTAGGCGTTACGGGGCAAACAATTGGTTCGGCTGCCTATGGAGGCTATTCGCCGAATGGCGATAATATTTATTTAGCAGGCGGGGCTGAATACGTTACTATATCAAAATATGCGATTGACAATCCAGATCTAACCTGGGAAAAAACGATCAATAAAGATCTTGGCCTGGACTATGGAATTTTGAAGGACAAAATTTCAGGATCGGTTGATTTTTTCCGCGATGATATCACCAATATTATTAATACAACCGCTCCAACCGCACCTTTATCACAGTTTTTTACTCAAACGGTTAACGGCGGTCATCAATACAGAGAAGGATATGACGTATCGGTGTATACCCATAACATAACCACATCAGGATTTGACTGGACTACTACCCTTAATGCTTCTCATTATGTTTACAAATGGGAAGATCAATATGCATTTACAGTATTGCAACCCTACCAAAGCATAACAGATGCCGTAAATGAAATATATTACTTTAAAACAGAGGGGCTTTTGAAACCTGGCCAGGCGGTGCCTCCTTCACAGCCAACCACAGGTGGAGCTAACCTGCCCGGATCTCCGATTTTTGTTGACAGGAACGGCGATGGTAAATTAGATTACCACGATGTTTACAAAATGAATCCTGATCCTAAAATTAGCATCGGGTTTGGCAATACCTTCAGGTATAAGCAGTTTGACCTGACAGTATTCTTCTACGGGCAATTCGGAGGCCATGCCACTAATTATAACAACGCATGGGGTGATCCGAACGCTATTGCGTCTGGTACACAAAACGGCACTATACAAGCGCTGAATGTTTTTAGCTCAGCCAATCCGGGCGGAACCAGGCCGGGTGTGAATTATGTTGAAAGCGCTGTAGGCTTACTTGTTCCATCTGATCTTAACCTGGCAAGTACCGATTTTGTGCGATTGCGCAACCTAACCTTTGGGTACACATTAAACTCAACAGCGGTTAATAAATTTGCAAGGTCTATCCGCATTTTTGCCGATGCGCAGAACCTGTTTATAATTACCAATTATAAGGGAGTTGATCCCGAGGTTACCTATCAAAGTGTTAAGGGAGGGTATGCTCCTTATCCGCCAACAAGAACTATATCTCTTGGTGTAAAAGCATCCTTCTAACCTATTTATTTAAACTTAATATAAAGAACATGAAAAAGATATTTATTAGCACTATGGTCGTGTCGCTCATTTGGGCAAGTGGCTGTAAAAAGCTAGAGCCACAACTGTATGGCACCTTAAATGCTTCTACTTTTCCTAAAACTGTAGCTGATTTTACCTCTTACGTTATCCAGGCATATGAGCCATTCCAGGCCAAATGGTCTTATCAGGATGGAATTGCACTTCAACCTACATGGTTTAGCGCGCAATACGGCCAAATTATGGAGTTTGACTACGGAACAGACGAAATGAATACGTTTACAGGATGGGGCGGCATATTTACACAATTTAGTGAAGCAGATTATACGCCATTAATAAGCTTGCCCGATAACAATAATGACCATTTCGAAAAAACAAGGTTTATTAGCAGGCTTACACAGATAATTCAGGATATTAATAACTCAACTATTGACCAGGCTGACAAAACCGAGCTTATTGCTGAAGTGAGAATGTCAAGGGCATGGAATATGTATTACATGCTGCAATTGTACGGTCCGGTGCCTGTGATTCTTGATCCGGCACAATTGGGTACATCAGCCGAACAAAACATGACCCGCCCCAAAAGAAGTGATTATATAGCAGATATAGTTAGTGACCTTAACTTTGCAGCCGATAATTTACCGCTTACACCCTCAACTTATGGAAGGTTTAACAAAGCCTTGGCTTTAACTGTTTTGATGCGCACTTATATGAACGAAAAAGATTTCACCGATGCAGTTCCGGTTGGACAAAAAATCCTGACTTTGGGTTATTCCCTGGTTACTGATTATAGCAGCTTATTCAAAACAGCAACTGAACAGAACTCTGAAACTATGTGGGCAGCTATTTGCCAGGCAGGATCGGACGGGAAAAATGTTTCTGCAGGTTTTAATCCCTATGACTTTTATACCTATCCCGGCGATTATGTTGGGCAAGAGGTTCAATATCCATGGGGTTACGCAGGAAATGCACCTTTTGCTGCTACATGGGCATTTTATGATTCGTTCGACGCTAATGATAAGAGACGCAATCTGCTTGTGGCCAGTTATGTTAACAGATCAGGCGTAACGGTTAACAAAAATAATGGTTTAACAGGTCCGGTTATAGCTAAATACCCAGATAATGACGGTCCACTTGGTTCATATCAGGCGAATGATTTACCGCAGGCGCGTTTAGGAGATGTTATGCTGATGCTTGCTGAAGCTTTGAATCAGGTAAATGGTCCTACAGCTGAAGCAATTGGATATGTAAACCAGGTACGGGCAGCTCACGGAGGGTTAGGTCCGGTTCCGGCATCTGCAACTGTTGATAAGAACACATTCGATCTCTGGATATTAAAGGAACAAGGATGGGATCTTTACTTTGAAGGTGACCGCAAAATGGAACTGATCAGGCACGGGCAATACACCCAGGCTCTTCAATCTGTCGGAAAAACTCCTACAAACTATCTCGAGCCAATATCAAATTATAACCTTGCTGCTGGAAAGGGTACTTTAACACAAACTCCCGGTTATTAATACTAATTGATTAGTAGGCTCCGCCTGTAACGGTGGGGCCTTTTTATTGGCTATCAATAACTTAGATCGTCGCAATTAGAAATAAGAAAATATTGAAATTAAGTAAATGGGCAAGTTAACTGAAATAAAAAAATTGTTGACTATAACTTCTGTTTTACTCTTTTACAGCTTTTTATGTGTGGCACAAGAAAATAAGAGCGCAACTAGAATTGCTTATCAGGATAGCAAGGGAATTATAAGATGGAAGGATAATAACAAAGAACTTGCGCTGTTCGGCGCGAATTATTGTGTTGCCTCAGCTTGTGATTACAGAGCTGTTGGTTACGTAACTAATGACCGCAAAAAAGTAGTAGATCAGGATATGGCTCATTTTGCGAGGATGGGATTTGATGCTTTACGTTTATCCTTTTGGGGCGACTATGAAAACACAGACAAGGATGGTAATCTCATTCAAAATGACCATCTCAATATGCTCGATTATGTTATTGCCAAAGCTAAAGAACGCGGTATCTATATGCTATTAAGCCCGATAGTTACCTATAGCTCACAATGGCCAGACGCAATGGGCGATACTATTAGCATAAAAGGCAGTATTTCTGCAACCTACAAGAAATCAGAATTGGGCACTAACCCTATGGCAATAGCTGCAGAATGTAATTATATCAGTCAGTTATTAAACCATGTAAACCCTTACACCGGTATTGCCTTAAAAGATGACCCGGCAATAATATTTGTCGAAATGATCAATGAGCCTTGGCATCACAGTAAAGATGTTGAAGGATCAGTAAAATACATAAATGCCTTGGTAAGCGCGGTGCGTAGCACTGGTTGTAAGAAGGTAGTTTTCCACAACGTAAGCCAGGATTTTGAGATTGCAAAAGCTATGCAAAAAAGTAATATCCAGGGTGCCACGTTTGCCTGGTATCCTACCGGTTTAAACTCTGGGCATACTTTAAAAGGTAACTATTTGCCGGTTGTGGATGAGTATTCCTCCGAGATGCTCCGGCCTGAGCTGTCAAAGCTCAGCCGGATCGTTTATGAGTTTGATAGCCCGGATTATCTCACCGGGTACATGTATCCGGCTATGGCGCGGTCATTCAGGCGTATGGGTGCGCAATGGGCATCTATTTTTTCTTACGATATGCTGGCAACATCGCCTTATAATTTGGGCTGGCAAACCCATTATATTAATATGGTTTATACACCAGGCAAGGCCATAAGCGCAATTATTGCCGGAGAAGTTATGCGTAAAATTCCTATGTATCACGATTATGGAAAATATCCTCTAAATACCTCGTTTGGTGATTTTCATGTCAGCTACGATCAAAATTTAGGGGAAATGAATGCGCCCGGTAAATTTTATTATACCAATAATACCACTACAACCCCTGTAAGCGTTACTAAATTGCAAAAGGTGGTCGGTTATGGCTCATCGGTTATTGTTAATTATGAAGGAAAGGGGATCTATTTTCTTGATAAGATAACTAACGGTATCTGGCGGCTTGAAGTTTATCCGGATGCGGTGGCTGTTAATGATCCATTTAATATGCCAAGCCCCGGTAAGGTGGTTACCCGCAGTATCCACCATATATGGCCGATGACCGTTCATTTGCCTGATTTGGGTAGTTCATTTAATGTTTTGCCGTTAAATCATCAAAATAGTTATCTCACAAAAGCGCTGAATTCAAAATTTGATATTTGTCCCGGTGTTTACATTTTAACATCTAATAAAAATTTCGATAAAAGTACATTGCCTTCAACTATTGGGTATGTAAAAATGAATGAGTTTGTTTGCCCGGAAGATCAGGCGCTGCCAACCCAAGTAATTACTGACTCTACCATAAATTTTGTTGCCGGCAAGCCGCTGGTGTTCAATGCTGATGTCTACAGCCGGCATGATCCGCAATCGGTAACATTGTTTTTAAAGTCGTCAAATGCGAGGTACTTCATGCCTGTAGGTATGAAACGTACGACCGATTATAATTATCAGGCAATTATACCGTGGACTAACCGGAATTTGACTGCCGGGAGTATATCCTACTGTATTGTAGTGAAGGATCACGATAAAATCACCAATTTTCCATCAGGCATCCCGGTAAGTCCGGCAGATTGGAACTATTACGAAAGCGCTACCTGGAAAGGCAGGATTTTACCGGAAACAGGGCCCGTAAAATTATTAAAACCTGAGGCTGATATTGAAAAAATGGCATTTACGAGAATTGGTGATGGTATACGCACCGGTGTATTTAAAATGATCTCAGCTTCAAATACAGGCGATGATGCATTTCACCTGGAATTGCCATTAAGCTATGACAAGGATTTAGATGATTACACGGTTTCCGTTTCAGTAAAAGACAAATTATCCGCTTGCCGGGATATCCTTTCAAAAGCAAGATCATTGGTGCTGAATACCAGGGGAGTATCGCAGAAACAGGATGCTTACATTACATTAGTAGAAAATGATGGCACAAGCTGGAGTAAAAAGCTAAACCTAAGCACTGAATGGGGGAGGATCATAATTCCGTTAAATGAATTAACAATTTCCAAAGGTGCCATGTTGCCATTAGGCTATCCCGGGCGTTGGGACTATTGGTTTACACCTGCTGCAGGCAGGGAGATGGGCGATGATCATGTTAAGATGGAAAATGTAGAATGGGTGCAAATATCAATGCGCCCGGCAACTGAGCCGCAAACACATGTGGATTCAGATTCCTATATAGATTTAAGCGGAGTTGATCTGATCTTTACTGATAAATAATTAGTTCATTTATCTGATAATTAAGTGCTTTGTTAATTTTTTATAGTTAAATTGTATTATTCAATAAAAAGCATATATGGGTGAAAAGTCCATCTTTTGCCTTTGTTTATCCATTGTCGCCCCTTTTAATAAAGCCTATTTTTAAAAACTTTATAACCTAATAGATCTGATGATAATCTGCTTTTATAAAAATAGAATAACCCTGAATCGAAATTGGAATCTGATAGGTCCTCTTAGCCTGTTTTTTTTGTTGATCGGTATCTGCTCTGCAAATGCGCAAACAAAAAACTATACTATAGATGTGAGTAACGTAGCGCCTTTAAAACCGGTTAATCTTGATAAAATGGGAGGGAGCAACCCCTCAGGAGAAGAAATTAAGGTTAACAATTATTATATATCAAAAGGCGGGGTACCTATTATTCCGATAACCGGTGAAATGCATTATTCCAGGTATCCCCATCAATATTGGGATGAATCGATCAAAAAGATGAAGGCAGGCGGAATAAATACCATCGCAACCTACGTTTTTTGGAACATTCATGAAGAAAAGGAAGGTGTTTTTGACTGGACAGGCGACAAAGATTTAAGAAGCTTTATTGAGTTATGCAAAAAAAACAGCATTAATGTTATAGTGAGAATTGGCCCGTTTGATCATGGTGAAATAAGAAATGGAGGAATTCCTGATTGGATCATGGAAAAACCATTAATTATAAGAAGTGATGATTCTATTTATCTACATTATGTTAGTCTTTTGTACAACCAGATTGGAAAGCAATTAAAAGGGCTTTATTATAAAGACGGTGGCCCAATTGTAGGCATACAACTGGAAAATGAGATGCAGCACTCGGCCTCGCCATGGGGTTTAACCTATCCCGGACAACCCTATGATTTTACTGTTGCTGATTATGACCGCGGAAGCGCCCATGAGGGGGTAAGTGTAGCTTCGGCTAAAAATGCCTTTGCAGAGCAAGGTAATGCCCATATGCGTACATTAAAAGCTCTGGCATTAAAAGCTGGAATGGATGTTCCCTTATATACAGCAACTGGCTGGGGATATGCGGCGATGATACCTAATGAAACTTTGCCGGTAACAGCTGCTTATGCGTATCCTACCTGGATCCCAAAGCGGGAGTTTTCCCCTTTTTATTTATATAAGGATCTGCATAAGCATCCTGATTATGCTCCGGTACGATACGAACCAATGGACTACCCGGCGTTTGCTGCCGAGCTGGGCTCTGGTATTATGACCACCTATTCGCGCAGGCCCATTGTTCCTGCCGAGAGCCTTGACGCGCTAATTAACCGTTGTTTGGGTAGCGGCGCAAATGGCATTGGATATTATATGTATCACGGCGGCTCTACACCTGTAGCTGAACATTATTTTTTTAATGACGAAGCCTATGGTTATCCAAAAATATCTTATGATTTCCAGGCACCAATAGGTGAGTACGGACAGGTGCGACCATCCTTTGACCGCTTAAAGCTGTTACATTTTTTTATCAATGATTTTGCTGCCGAACTGGCACCTTTGGTTGCAATATTACCCGAAAATAACGCTGCTGTAAAGCCTGAAAATATACAAGACCTGCGTTACGCAGTTCGTTCAAATGGAAATAGTGGTTTCTTGTTTATCAATAACTTCCAGGATGATACCTTAACAAAAGATCAGCATCATATTCGCGTAGGTATAACCCTTAAACAGGGTAAAGTTAATATTCCTGAACGTGGCGATTTTAACCTCAGGTCGGGTGAAAATATCATCCTTCCATTTAATTTTAATTTAAATGGGGCGAATCTGATTTACGCTACCGCTCAATTATTAACCAAAGGCGATTATGCTGATGATCCGTATTATGTTTTTTTCGCCCCTGAAGGAATTGATCCCGAATTTTGTTTTGCAAACTCCAATACATCAGCAAAAGCGATCATTAATTGTAATGCTGAACAAAGCGGAGGGAAGCTTTATATAAAATGTTCAATTAATCAGTCCGCTGAATTTACAATAACTGCCAAAGGAGGCAGAGCAACCCATATATTGGTTATTAGCAAAACGCTGGCACTACAAAGTTCATTACAGCAAATAAACGGTAGCCGGCATCTTCTTTTTTCCAGTACTGTAGCGCTGGCTATGGATAAGTCGGTTGAATTGTTAAGCACAGGTGCAAATGTTTATTCATTTTCGGTTTTCCCCAAGCTTAAACTTAAACCACAGATCGACAAAGGGTTTTTAACGGAAGATAATGCCGGAAAGATATTTTCACGTTATACCGTTCAGCTTGATAAGGTGGATATACAGCCCGAAATTCTGAAAACCGGAACCAGGAAGCTAATGATTACCTTGCCAAAAGCCATACCTGGAGGACTTAATGATATCTTTCTGAATATAGATTATATAGGCGACACAGGTATGGGCTTTTTAAATGGAGAACTGGTAACTGACGAATTTTATAAAGGGATTCCTTGGCAAATTGGCCTGAAGCGCTTTATGGATAAGGATAAAGCCCAGCCGTTTGGATTTTATTTCAGGCCCTTATTTAAAAATGCATTCTTTATGGTAGATCTGCCACCTGCGGTTGTAGAATTGGCAGGTAAAAATGATCAAACGCTACAGATCAATAAAGTTACCTACATACCGGAGTATAAATCAATCATTAGTTTCAATTAGTAATATGCAGGCCATAAAATCATCTATAAAATTTAACAACTCCTATATTCTGGGGATCTCATTTATTTCGGCGTTAGGGGGCTATCTGTTTGGATTTGACTTTGCTGTTATCTCAGGCGCCCTGCCTTTTCTGAGAACAGTTTTTCATTTATCCTCATGGTGGGAAGGTTTTCTAACAGGTTCACTTGCATTAGGGTGTATAGTGGGGTGTTTAATAGCCGGAAAACTGGCAGATAAATATGGCCGTAAGCCTGGGCTGGTAATAGCCGCCGGTATTTTCGCCTTATCGTCATTGGGTATGGCGTTCTCACACAATTTAACCGAGTTTATCGCTATGCGTTTCACAGCAGGTATAGGCGTTGGCATGGCTTCTATGCTTAGTCCGCTTTACATTGCAGAGGTGTCACCGGCAAGTATGAGAGGACGGAACGTAGCCATCAATCAGTTGACTATAGTTTTAGGTATTCTGATAACGAATCTGATCAATTATTTAATAGCAGGCACAGGCCCGGATATATGGCGGCTGATGTTTGGCTTAGGGGTTATTCCTTCTGCCTTGTTTTTATTCGGTGTGTTATTTTTACCAGAAAGCCCAAGATGGCTGGTAAAAGTGGGCCGCGAGAATGAAGCTGCCAAAATATTAGGAAAGATCGGATCTGCTGACTTTGTAGAATCAACAATGCATGATATCAATAAATCAGCACACCATGCGGGTTCTGTACCTTATAGCGCTGTTTTTGCAAAAGCAGTACGCCCGGCTGTATTACTGGGCATTACCCTGGCAGTATTCCAACAACTTTGCGGCATTAATGTAGTATTCAATTATACCTCCACAATTTTTAAGTCTGTGGGAGCCAATTTAAATGAACAATTATTTGAAACTGTAGCAATTGGAATTGTAAATACAATTTTCACCTTATTGGCTATGTGGCAGGTGGACAAACTCGGCAGGCGCCCCTTAATACTTATAGGATCGCTGGGGCTATCAATAGTTTATATTATCCTGGCTTTAATGCTTAAAGGAAACGCGGGAGCCGGCTGGCTTTCAGTTTTTGTTTTGTTAGCAATAGGCTTATATGCTACCTCGCTTGCACCCGTTACATGGGTGCTTATTTCTGAAATTTTCCCTAACAATATAAGGGGTGTAGCCTCTTCAGTAGCCATAGTAAGCCTGTGGATAGCCTATTTTATATTGGTTTTTACTTTCCCCGTTTTGGCTGAATACCTCGGTACATACGGACCATTTTATCTATACGCTGTCATCTGTTTCGCAGGATTTTTATTTATCAAATACAAAGTAAAAGAGACCAAAGGGCAAACATTAGAACAATTAGAGCAAAGTTTTGCAGGACATTAATAGAAAATGAATAATATGCAAGTGAATATTTGGCAGGAGCAGGTTTCTATACCCACTTACCATACGGGTAAGCCGGATAGGAACCCTATGTTTTTTGAGAACCGCGTTTACCAGGGAAGCAGTGGTGTTGTTTATCCCAATCCAGTTATTGAGAAAATAGAAGATGAAAAAGTTGATCAATTGTATAACGGACTTTTTTTAGAGAATAAATATTTGAAGATCATGATCCTGCCTGAATTAGGAGGGCGTGTGCATATGGCGTTCGATAAAGTGGCCAACCGCCATTTTATATATTATAACCAGGTAATTAAACCGGCCCTGGTTGGTTTATGCGGGCCATGGATCTCGGGAGGTATTGAGTTTAACTGGCCGCAGCATCACAGGCCCAGCACATTTGATCCGATAGATTACACGATTGAAGAAAATGAAGACGGCAGTAAAACAGTATGGGTTAATGAGATTGAAAAGATGTTTCATACAAAGGGCATGGCAGGTTTTACACTTCACCCCGATAAAGCTTTTTTAGAGATAAAAGCGCAGTTGTATAACCGTACCAATTTGCCACAAACCTTTTTATGGTGGGCAAATCCGGCAGTTAGAGTTAATGATCATTATCAATCTGTTTTTCCTCCCGATGTAAATGCCGTTTTTGATCACGGTAAAAGGGATGTTTCCAGTTTTCCAATCGCTACCGGAACTTATTACAAAGTTGATTATTCCCCTGGTACGGATATTTCCCGATATAAAAATATACCGGTGCCTACTTCATATATGGCTGTTAATTCGGATTACAATTTTGTGGGCGGGTATGAACATGATACCCAAGCGGGGGTGTTGCATGTAGCAGATCATCATATTTCACCCGGAAAAAAACAATGGACCTGGGGAAACGGCGATTTTGGAGTGGCTTGGGACAGGAACCTGACCGATGAGGACGGCCCATATATTGAATTAATGACTGGTGTTTTTACCGATAATCAGCCTGATTTTAGCTGGCTCATGCCTTATGAAGAAAAGGCATTTACGCAATATTTTTTACCTTACCGTGAAGTCGGACTTGTTAAAAATGCTACCAAAGATTTATTGGTAGGATGGACTAGAAGCGATGGAAATTTGATTATCAAGGTTTTCAGCACTTCATCCAAAAACAACTTAACAATTATACTTAAGCTGGGCGATCAGATCATGCTTGAAGAGCATTTTGATATTTCTCCTGAAAAACTGTATATTAATACTGTTGCCTTTGAGAATGAGGTGGACGAAAATACACTTCAGCTTTTCATAAATGATGCAGAGGATAGTGAACTGATAAGATATATACCAGCTACAAATAAGACTAATGACATACCTGAAGCAGCAAAACCGGCACTTCAGCCTGCAGAAATAAAAAATACGGAACAGCTCTTTTTAACAGGCCAACATTTGGAACAGTATCGCCACGCTACTTATAGTCCGATTCCCTATTATGAAGAAGCATTGAGGCGTGATGCACTGGATATAAGAAACAATAATGCTTTGGGTTTATGGTATTTACGAAAAGGCAAATTCAATAAAAGTGAAGATTTTTTTAGAATAGCCATAGCCGCTGCAACTAAGCGCAATCCTAATCCATATGATAGTGAGCCATATTACAATCTTGGCTTAGCGCTTTCTTATCAGGGTAAAGTTGATGAAGCCTATAATGCTTTTTTTAAGGCTACTTGGAGTAGCGCGTTTCAGGACATGGCCTACTTTTCAATAGCCCGTGTTGATGTGCAGCGAAATGCTTTCGAATTAGGGCTTGAACATATTAACTGGTCTATTGATAAGAATAGCCGGAATGGCAAAGCCTACCTGATTAAGGTTCACATCTTGCGTAAATTAAACCGGGTTGAGGAAGCCATTCAAGTTGCTAATTCCGCTTTAAAAAGGGATAGATTTAACCTAAGTGTGCTCTTTGAACTGCATTTTTGCTATTTAGATCTCGGTAGAAATAAAGAAGCAGTTGACCTGATCGGGAACTTCAAATCTTTAAGCCGAGGTGTTGCTCATAATTTAATTGAATATGCCATTGATTATGCGGAATTAGGCCTGTATGAAAGTGCTGTAGCAATTTTATTAACAGACTACATTAAAAATGAAAAGGACCTGCTAATTAATTACTACTTGAGCTTTTACAATAATAAGATGGGAAACATGGAGAGAAGTTTTCTTAGTCATGAAATTGCCCTTAAAGCCGATAAAAATAATTGCTTTCCTAACCGACTAGAGGATATTAATGTATTACAATTCATTCAGGAAACGTTTCCCGCCGATGGAGCAGCATATTATTGCCTGGGTAATCTTTGGTATGATAAAAAACAATATACCGATGCGATAGAATGTTGGCAGCGGGCAGCAACAATTGATATGCAATTTCCTACGGTATTCCGCAACCTGGCTATTGCTGCTTATAATAAGCAAAAGGATACCAGCAAGGCTTTAAAACTATTTGAAAAAGCATACAGTTTAAACCCTGCTGATGCCAGGGTATTAATGGAGCTGGATCAACTTTATAAAAGGTTAAACTTTACTCCTGAAACCAGACTTGAACATTTATCGGCAAACTTTGATGTAGCTGTTGAAAGGGATGATGTATATCTTGAACTTGCCGCTATTCATAATTTTATCGGTACTTTCAGTAAGGCCCATGAATTGATAATGGCGCGCAAATTCCATCCATGGGAAGGAGGAGAGGGTAAGGCCTCCGGGCAATATATATACAGTTTAGTTGAACTGGCTAAAATTGATCTGCTAAATAAACAATTTAATAAAGCGATTCAAAAGCTTGAGCTTGCTCAAATTTATCCTGTCAACTTAGGTGAAGGTAAGCTGCCTGGCGCACAGGAAAATGATATCTTCTATTGGCTGGGATGTGCCTATAAAGAGTTACACGACGAGGAAAATGCCAGGCTAAATTGGGAAAAAGCTACAATTGGACTGGCCGAACCGAGCGCTGCCATATTTTACAATGACCAGCAACCGGATAAAATTTTGTACCAGGGTTTGGCTTGGGAGAAATTAGGAAATCATGAAGTTGCGGCAACGATTTTCCAAAATCTGCTCACTTATGGGAAAGCTCATTTAAACGACGATGTTAAGGTCGATTATTTTGCGGTTTCGTTACCCGATCTTTTGATTTTTGAAGATGATTTGAAAAAAAGGAACAATATTCATTGCAACTACATTTCAGGGCTCGGATATTTTGGATTACAACAATTCAAAGAAGCGGAAATATTATTTGCGGAAGTATTGCATTATGATGCTATGCATTTCGGTGCCAAAACTCATATGTCATTACTGGCAGGTATGAAGAATGAATCCGCCGCAGCTGAATAAACGAGGGTTAGGTTTGCATATTTTAATTGGGTAGCAAACTTTATAATTGGTTTTAGACCTCGCTTTACAATTGGTTATAACAGGTGGGATGTTTCCCACCTGTTAGTTTTATGATCGCCCTTTCACCACAGTAAATAAATGGCTCATTCATTGCTTAAAGCATCAAATTTTGAAAAGACGGTTGGAGGGAAGAAAATCCATCTATTCAGATTAAAAAATAAGAATGGGGCAGTAGCCTTGCTTACAAATTATGGTGCGAGGCTGATAAGCCTAAGCGTTGAAGATCGTGATCATAAATCAATAGATGTTGTTGCAGGCTTTGAAACTATAGATAAATATCTCTCAGCAACAGAACCGTATCATGGAGCTACTGTTGGCAGGTTTTGCAATCGTATTGCAAATGGCGCTTTTACTTTGGATGGAATCATCTATTCTGTTTCTAAAAATGAAAATAATCATTCCCTGCACGGAGGATTTCATGGGCTTCACAATAAAATTTGGTCAGCCAAACAGATAAATGAACACACAATTCATTTTACTTGTTTTTCCCCTCATTTAGAAGATGGTTTCCCTGGAAACTTGACGGTGGGCGTGACTTATACTTTAACAGAAAGTAATTGCTTAAAAATTCAATACGAGGCAGAGACAGATAGAAATACTGTTTTAAACCTAACGAATCATGCTTATTTTAATTTAAACGGAGCAGGCGAAGGATCAATTTTGCAGCACAAGGTAAAGATTGCGGCTGATTTTTATAACCCGATTGAAGCAGATCAAATACCAACAGGCGAAATCTGGAGCGTAAAGGACACACCTTTTGATTTTAGGCGAGGTACTGTTATTAACTCCAGAATTCATGATTATAACACCCAATTAAAAAATGGAAACGGCTACAATCATAATTTTGTACTGAATAAACATCATGCAAAAACGCCAGTAGCTAGCTTTTTAGGTGACAGGAGTGGAATTCTCATGGAAATATATTCTGATCAGCCGGGCTTGCAATTTTATACAGGTAACCATTTTAACGGAGCCCATTTAATGAAAAATGGAACAATAGATAATTTTCGCCACTATTTTGCTGTAGAAACACAACATTTTCCAAACTCTCCAAATCAGGCTAATTTCCCATCCACAATTCTTAGACCTGGCCAACTATATAGCACGTTTACGATATATAAATTCCTAAATCATGTATAGTGAATCTTAGAATTGGTTGAAAGAAAATTGATAATTATTCATGCAATAATCCTCATAAAAAGTATCGCAGAATACCCATAATTTATTTCAGCAACAACAGTAATCTGCTGTATTGCAATGCTTTATTTCTAAAATTATAAAACCTTATGCGTCAAATGTACCCCGTACGCTATTTTATTTCAAAAAAAACTTAATTTTAGGTCATGATTTCTAATCCCGGGCAATCTATAGAAAACAATATATTATTTCTGCAGGGCGGCGGAGAAATGGGCAGGCTTACCCGTGAATTTGACTGGGCCTCTACCAACCTTGGTAGCCCGGAACAATGGCCGCAAAGCCTGAAAAGTATTTTGAGCCTGTTGTTGAACTCAAGGTTCCCTATGTTTTTGTTTTGGGGTGCTGAATTGACATGTTTTTATAATGATGCTTACCGCCCCAGCCTTGGAAATAATGGTAAGCATCCTTTTTTGCTGGGTGCACCCGCTGAAGCCGGCTGGTCGGAAATATGGCCGGTGATCAAACCGCTGATCGATCAGGTGCTATCCGGGCAGGGGGCCACTTTCAGTGAAGACCAATTAATCCCTATTTACCGCAACGGGCAGTTGGAGGATGTATATTGGACGTTCAGCTACAGCCCTGTTGTGGATGAATCCGGCAGTCCGGCAGGGGGTGTTCGTAACCTGTTCGGAAACCACGGAGAAAGTGAAATCTCTCGAACGTTTCAGGATCAGCGAACAAAAGCTGGAGCAGATGCTGATGCAGTTACCAGCCAAAGTGATCTTTTTCCGCGGCCCTGACCTGATCATAGAAACTGCAAATGAAGCTTTGCTTAATCTTTGGAATAAAACAAGGGCGGAAGCAGTTGGCCGGCCTTTGCTGGAAGTACTTCCTGAATTAAAAGACCAGCCTTTCCCGGATGAATTGAGACACGTTTATGAAACCGGGAATACCATTACCCGGAAAGAAGTTATGGCTACGCTGAACTTGCCGGGCGGCGGCACAAATAGCTTTTATAACGACTATTTTTATCAACCTTTAACTGACAGCAAAGGCAGACGCATCGGCGTCCTGGCCACCTCCATTGCGCAGATCGAACTGTTACTTACTTATACTGATCGTTTTTATCATCGTCAGTTTATTGCACGCAAGATCAATAATCATCAGGTGCTGGACCGTTTGGAACAGGTTCTTTCTGAATATTTTAATAGCGACGATATTGGAAAACATGGCCTGCCAGCCGTAGCCTATATCGCCGAAAAACTGAATATCTCACCCAATTATCTGAGCGGCTTGCTAAAGGTGCTTACAGGGCAAAGTACGCAGCAGCATATTCACTACAAGCTGATTGAAAAGGCTAAAGAAAAGCTGTCAACCACAGCTTTGTCTGTAAGTGAGATTGCCTATTCACTGGGTTTTGAGCATCCGCAATCGTTCAGTAAGTTATTTAAAACTAAAACCAAGCTTTCGCCGGTTGAGTTCAGGCAGGCTTTTAATTGAGACCTTATTTTAACAATCAAGCCTATATTTTAAAGTTATAACACTTGACTGTTTAACGACAAAGTTTTCTGTCAAACAGAATTGAGTTCACTTGTTAATTCAATAATTATTCAAGAGCTTCAGTTGATCCAATAAACGGTTCGAATTCTGCCCAGTCTGGGGGATGAAGCGCCATTGCCCGGCAAAAGGATAATTATTATGTTCATTAAGGTTACGCCCAGTTAAAAGATCAACTGTATTCAAAATTGTAAATGTCATTAATTAATAAGGTCGATATTCGTAGATTCTGTTATGAATGGGTTAGATTGTGTTACTTTATTTTTTTCCTATCATGCGACCTTTGTACAAAAAATAAAAAACATGAACATAATAGTCACAGGCTCTGTGGGCTACGTAAGCACACCGCTCATACAGGAATTAATAGAAAGAGGACATTCTGTTACCGTAATTAGCAGTAAAGCCGAAAAACTGGCTGCTATTGAGGCGCTGGGCGCAAAAGCAGCTATAGGCACTATGGAAGATGCTGATTTTTTAACCGATGTTTTTACAGGGGCAGACGCTGTTTATTGCATGCTTTCGCCAGCCGGCAGTTTCACCGACCCGGATAATCGCGTAAGTGATGTTATTGAGCGTGCAAATGCAATCGCGAATAACTATGTACAGGCCATAGAAGGATCGGGTGTAAAACGTGTCGTCTACCTGAGCAGCGTTGGCGCGCATATGGACAAGGGCAATGGCCTTCTGGTGATCCATCACAATGCCGAGAATACGTTAAGCAAGCTACCTGCAGACGTGAACATCTCATTCATGCGACCGGTGGGTTTTTATAAAAACCTGTTTGCATATATCGGCGCTATAAAAACACGAGGAGTTATTGCTTCAAATTACGGCGGGGATGATACTTCGAACTTGGTTGCACCGCAAGACATTGCTGCCGCAATAGTAGAAGAACTGGAATCAACCAGACCGGGCAGGCAAGTACGTTATATAGCCAGTGAAGAACTGACCTGTCAAGAAGTAGCAGCCATTTTGGGCGAGGCCATCGGTAAACCTGATTTGCAATGGATAACCATTACCGATGAGCAACTGTTAGAGGGTATGAAAGCGTTTATGAATGAAAGCTTTGCCCAAAGTTTTGTTGAGATGAATATCAGCACCCACAACGGTGAAATTTACGAAGACTATTACCGCCACAAACCAATACTGGGTAAAGTAAAGCTAAAAGATTTCGCGAAGGGATTTGCCACTGCATATCAACAATAATAAGTGTCTTGTAACGTGCCAGCCACAGAACCAACCCGTATTCAATCCATCAGCGAACTTCACCGCCGAATGGGCTTATCTCGTCCGGAACATCCGCACATCAGCGTGATCAATCTCGAAGAGATCAAACGATCAGCCCGGAAAGCGTCGGGAAATATGGTATTTGATTTTTACTGCATTTCTTTAAAGCGGCATTGCGAAAAGGCAATGAAATACGGCCAGCATCAATATGATTTTCATGACGGCATCATGTACTTTATGGCGCCGGGACAAGTTTTCGGGCGGATAGTGAATAATGAAACGGAAGTATCGCCGATGTCGGGATGGGTGCTTTATGTCCATCCCGACTTTTTGTGGAATACACCGCTGGCCAAATTGATCAAGCGATATGATTTTTTTGACTACTCGGTCAGCGAAGCCTTGTCATTAACTGAAAAAGAAGAAGCGATCATTGTCGGCATCATGCAAAATATCCAAACGGAATACCATGCCAACATGGATAAATTTACGCAGGATATTATTATTTCGCAGATTGAAACACTGCTGAATTATTCAGACAGGTTCTATCACCGCCAGTTCCTTACCCAAAAAGTCGAAAATTATCAAATACTTGAGCGGTTGGAAGAACTGTTAACTAAATATTTTAATACTGCCAATCTGTTAAAGGAGGGATTACCGGGTGTTCAATTCGTCGCTGAAAAATTAAATATCTCGCCCAACTACTTAAGCGGCTTACTTAAAGTACTAACAGGGCGTAATACGCAACAGCACATCCAGGATAAAATAATAGGCATAGCTAAGGAGAAAATATCCACTACTGAACTATCGGTAAGTGAAATTTCCTTTGAATTAGGCTTTGATCACCCACAATCATTCAGCCGGTTGTTTAAAGCGAAGACCGGACTTTCACCTTTGGCTTTCAGGCAATCTTTTAATTGAGCAAGAAAAATATCAGTTAGTGACCATCAATATTTCCATTTTAATTTTTTTAACCTAAATCGTATTTCTAGATAACTATAAATCCATTAGCACATCCAGCTGTTCAACTAAGCGGTTCGAATTCTTCCCAGTCAGGGTAGCAGAACCATTGAAGATAAAATCAACTTATTTCGAGCCCACCTGGGCTATATACCTAACTCTATTTATGGTTGATTTTCAGTTGCTTACGAGGTAAGCTAAAGCCTTGGTAGCCACCTGGGGCGTTCACCTGTCCGACTGACACAAAAATAAGCAAAAATTGGCATTTTATACAGGAAAAATGAATTTGGGTCCCAGGTTCGAGCCCTACTAGGCGCATACTAATTTATAAGAACGTAAATTACGGCGGCATTATCCTAGTATCCTGAGGTAATTTTAGGCTAAGACAAAAGGCGTTTTGGCTTAATCCGGCCCTGAAATTAAGCAGACATTTGTATTATAAAATACAGACAAAATGAAAGCAATAATAATTCGTGAATTTGGCGGCCCGGAAGTGATGAAAATAGAAGATGCAGTACGCCCCGTGCCCAAGGCCGATGAGATACTGGTAAAAATGTACGCGAGTGGGGTTAACCCGGCAGACTACGTTGTGCGCCAGGGCGGTAATGAGATTTTGAAACCATTTCTAAAACTGCCTTTAGGGCTTGGCCTGGATGGTGCTGGTGAGGTAGAGGAAATAGGGAACGATGTGACTGGCTTTAAGAAAGGCGACAGGGTTTATGGTATTCCTAATTTTTTAGGTGGCACTTATGCAGAATTTATTGCTGCTAAAGCGAACCAGTTTGCCATAATGCCGAGCAATGCAAGCTTTAATGAAGCCGGGGCTATCCCATCATGTGCGTTGATAGCCTGGAACGGATTGGATCTGGGTAATGTAAGTGCGGGGCAAAGAGTGCTGATCAATGGAGCTGCCGGCGGAATTGGCACCCTAGCTTCGCAGTTTGCCAAAGCAAAAGGTGCCTATGTTATCAGCACAGCCTCTAAACACAATTTTGATTTTCTAAAACAGTTGGGAGCAGATGAAGTGATCGACTATAACGATGAGAATTTTGCAAATTTACTCCATGACATCGATGTTGTCTTTGATGCATCACCTGTACCGAATGAAGATGCCAGGAAAATAATGGCGGGTGCACTAAAAGATGGCGGCAGGTTTGTATCCGTTCAGCTCGCCTTTCCGTTCAGCGAAGGATTTCTCAATATACTTGCAAAAAAGAATGCTGAAGCAAAAATGATCAGGCGGGAACTGGATGTTGCGCAATCACTTACCGATATTGCAGAATTAATTGAAGCAGACAAAGTGAAAATCGTTATCAGCAAAGTTTACCCGCTGGAAAATGCCGCTGAAGCACATGCTGAAATGGAGACAAAACACGTTCGGGGTAAGATTGTACTGGAAATTAGAAAAGAGAATTAACAAAAAATGAAGCGGATTAAAACTATCAGTGAGTTTCACCAGTTCCGGCGGCTGCCTGCGCCGGAGCACCCGCTGATCAGTATAACTGAATTTGACCGGGTGGTACAAACGGAACCAATAGAATCAATGAGCTGGTGTTACGATTTTTATGCTATCGGAATGAAAAGAGTTTCATTTTCAGACAAGATAAATTTCAGATACGGCCAGCAGCCTTTTGATTTTAACGAAGGTATTCTATCCTTCGTGGCGCCAAACCAGGTAATGAGCCTTTCTACTGACACGAAACAGGAAACAACTCAATCGGGATGGCTACTACTCATTCATCCTGATTTTTTATGGAATAGCGCATTGTTTAAATCCATTAGGAAATATGAGTTTTGGGACTATTCAGTTCATGAATCGTTATTCCTCTCAGCGAAGGAAGAAGCTACGCTTATCCAGATTTTTAAAAACATACAGCAGGAATATCATGCAAACATTGATCGCTTTAGTAAACAAATCATTATTTCACAAATTGAAAGTTTATTAAACTATTCAGACCGTTTTTACCACCGCCAGTTTATTACAAGAGAAAAAGCCAATCATCAGCTACTCGAAAAACTTGAAATATTACTGGATGATTATTTTAACAGTGATATGCTTGCAACAAAAGGATTACCTACTGTTCAATACATTTCAGAAACCCTAAATGTATCGCCGAATTACCTGCGAGGTTTGCTTAAAATATTGACCGGACATAACACGCAACAGCTTATACACGATAAACTGATTGAAAAAGCCAAAGAAAAATTATCTGTAACAAATATTTCCATTAGCGAAATTGCCTATGCGTTAGGTTTTGGACATCCACAATCATTTACTAAATTATTTAAAAGTAAAACCAATTTATCGCCTTTGGCATACCGGCAGTCATTTAACTGAAACTGTTTATATCCAGTACTAATAAATCACCGAGTGGCCTTTTTACAACATTTGATTAATAGTTAATTATAAAATATAGAAATCACATCTTAACATCAAATTAGCTACCTAATATTGTCATTGGTCATAATTTACTTAAATATCAATAAGTTAATTATCAAGTCCGAGCCCAGGTGGTACAGCAAGTTATCGTACATGCGAGTCCGCTGCAAAAAGATATTGTACAACCTATAGCTTATGATATTTATGGCAGGCAGGCCACCAGTTATTTACCTTATACTGCCGCTACTGCAAATGGCGCTTATCAAACGGGTGCCATTGCTGCACAGCAGGCTTTTTACCAGCAGACCGGGCAGCAAATCGCCACAGACAGTGCGCCCTATGCTGTAACTACCTACGACCAATCGCCGCTGGATAGGGTGGTGGAAAGCGGCGCGCCGGGCAGTAATTGGCAGCCGGGCAGCAATCATACCGTCAAGCCTGTATTTCGCCTGAATGTATCGGCTGACAACATCAGGATATGGACAACGGCTGGCCCATCGGGAAGTTATTATGGGGTAACACAGCTTTCGGTAAATGATGTAAGCGATGAGAACGGCTATCATTCCCTGACCTTTACCAACAAATTGGGGCAGATGGTGGAAAAAAAGGTACAGGGAGATGCGGGGATATGGCTGGAAACGGTATATATTTATGATGATTTGGGAAACCTTAATTATAAAATATCGCCGGAGGGCGTCAAACGACTATATGGTGGCAGCGTAAGCGTAAGCTGGGGCGCGCCTTTTATAACGGCATGGGCCTGCGTTTATACCTATGATGCGAAAAATCGGCTTGTTAGCAAACAAGCTCCCGGGGCCGTGCCGGTTTATATGGTTTATGACAGTTACAACCTCCTGGTCTTGATGCAGGACGGCCGTATCAGAAACGCCTACGGGTCGACAGACAAATGGTATTTTACAAAATATGATGCAACCAACCGGGTTGTGCTTTCGGGTTTATATTCCTATGTGGCACCCCCAAACCCGGTCGGCTCAACCAATCAGCAAATATTACAAAATTACCTCGACGGCTTGACTTATGATAATGTCACTACATTCGCTTATGAGAAAAGATCGGCCGGAACATCAGCGACCGGATCCTTGACTTCCTGTTAGTGGATGCTAATGGGCACATTGACATCATCGAAATCAAAAAACCTTTTAATAATAGTATCATAACTAAGGGTAAGCACCGGAATAATTACATCCCCTTACGAGAGCTTTCAGGCACGATAATGCAACTGGAGAAATATATCTTTTTCCTAAACCGATGGGGTGCTGATGGTGAAAAATACCTTTCGGCAAAATACAAAGCCGAACTACCGGCCGACATTGAAATCAAGATCACTAATCCCAGTGGCATCATAATCATGGGCCGCGATAATAAACTGTCCGCTGAGCAAAAACTTGATTTCGAAGTGGTAAAACGAAAGTACAAAAACGTGGTTGACATCATCACCTACGATAATTTGATACACCGCTTGCAAATTACAATTGAACAGATCAAAAAAACTTAATAGGTAACTTTTGCACGACCGTAGAACTTAGGCCGTTACTATGTTAGATTTGTTTATAAACAATGATGTTATGATTTATGGAACTGCGAAAACCCGACATTAGTGACAGGATAGCTCTAATAAAATTGTATCAGCAAAAAACACTGAATGAACTTCAATCAATAAAACCTAACTGGGCTTACGGGGAAAATACAGATAAGATGTTAGATTATTCTTTGCATCCAATAAATCAGGAATATACCATATTTCATGTTAATCCAGCTGAATTGATCACGAGTTCTGAATTATACGAGGTGAGCACTGAAACTTTATTTAATGGTCAGGTACTCAATGATAGCCGGATCGCGGGAATTTTATACCGCTGGGATAGGAATGAATTTGTAGATCCACCGACCGTTGGTTTGTGTATGAATTTTAAAGGTAAGCTATCATTATCTGACGGAAGACATAGGGCAAAGCTATCTTTTTTACTTGGGTATAAACAAATTCCCATTGCTATACATAAAACAGAGATAGAGGATGTATCCAAGATTATTCAACTCACCAAATTACATGAATAAGGAACTTGCCACATCTTTATTTTCTCTGATAAAGAGACTTAAAATTAGTTAATCTTCAGGTCATAGTGATATTCCAATCCTTATCTTCATCCAATATTCTTTATATAAAGGAAATTATTAGAATGGCTTTTTATGAGTGGTATTACTAAGGGAAAAGTATTGTACTCAGACGCTGTGACGAGCGCAGAGTCTTTTTTTGATGAGATCATAACCATACTAATCACTTCAATCAGCTTTATTGTTTCGGTTCAACTCATCAAAACTAAGAGTTCACCAGTCCTAACTTATACAAGGAAAGAATACCTGAAAGCAGATTTTCCTATTGCAGCAATTGGTGAAAAAAAGGTTTACAGTTTTAAAATATTTGAGATCTTAGAAAAAATAGCCGACCAGCAAAAGATTGATTTTATTGAATACGTAGCGTATGAGAAAACCTTAGAAAACATTTCCAATGTAACCAACGCTACAGTTTTCGAAAATCAGGACACCTATTATTTTATTAGAAAAGTTATTGCAGAATGCTATTTAACCTATTATGAAAAGATAAAAGATACGATACACCAATTGTACGGTACCGATCCCCTTCATTGGCCAAGTGAATTGCAATTTGCGCGCGTAGTCAGAAATGCTTTTGCACACCACACCATAGTCTAATAACAATAAAAAACGCGAATGTCCCACCAGTAGTTTGGCGACACCTGACCTACAGCTCGCAAGATAATGGAAGAAATATATTTACCGACTTATATGTGGTTGAACTAATCGACCTAATGAAAGATATAGAGCCAAGGCTGCGGTAAACGATAAATTACACTCCATTAATTTTCTCAATTATATTTTTAGCATTTATAATTGCCTCTACATCAGCAACAAAAGTCGACCTATTGCGTGTCCCTTCTACAAGGGTAACTTGGTGATGCTTTATATTAATTACCGGGCAAAATACTTGGGATAATCTTAATATCGTTATTTTCAACTGCTTTCTTATTTTTCTTAACGGGGCCATCTTTCAGTTTTCCGAAGCGATAACTTAAGCCGATATTAAATCTCCGGTAGACGATATCATTGTGCGAGATCTCTGTAAACCGGGGATCGTTATAAGTGAATTTATAATCCAGGAACTTTTGGTAAGGATTGCTTACCGAACCGGATATGGTCAATTTTTTATGAAAGATCGTCTTTGATAAACTTAACGAAGTGTAGTAATATGGGCTTGATGTACCCTGCAAAGTGATGGCCGGGCTGTAATATTGAAAGTTAAACCCTGTGCGCCAATCGTGGTCAAACCTGTAACCTAAGTATAAATTGCCATTCCCAGTAAAGGCTTTCCTATGGTAAAATAAAGTATCTACTGTTCCCTTCAGGCTCAGGTAACTTGCCTGCGCATTAAGGCTCATACTTAAGCGTTCGGTGATGGGATAGTTGATATTCAGGTCAGCTTCCAGGCTATTGTTCGATCCAAGGTTTTGATAGGTTCCTCTTGTAATACCATCAGCACCAATAGTGGTTACATATTGTATGGTATTGTTAGAAAATGAATAGCTTAAACCTGCGTTGATGGTCGTGTTCTTAAAGAAACTATAATTGAAGCTCAGGATATGATTAGTTTCAGGCCTTAAGCCGGGGTTGCCATAAGTAATAAATTGAGGGTCCTGCTGATCTACATAAGGATTTAACTGGGCTATACCCGGCCTCTGGATGCGTTCTGTATAGCCAAAATTGATACTTTCAGACGGTGTGAATTTCCTTTGTATAGCAATAGACGGAATAAGATTATTATAATCAGGGATTGCAACTGCACCGCCGCTTGAAAAGCTGGCATCTACGGCTGTTTTTTCTAACCGAAGCCCTGCCTTTACCGTCCATTTTGATAGGTTTAACTGGTAGGAATTGTATATACTATAAACATCCTGCTGATAGTTGAACTGGTTTGAAGCAGCCGGGTCGGTACTGGTTCCTCCTGTTGCTGCATCTACATCCTCTACGTTGTAGTTACTGAAGTTATTCCGCAATATAGCCTTCACGCCACCCTCAATATCGATGTGTTTAAAAGGATGAGTATAATCCAGTTGCAGGGTATGTTCATGTGTGCCCGACAGATTCTCCTGGTTGTAATCTGGCAAATCATAATTTACCAGGTCAGATGAGCGAAGCTTATTTAGCTGGTCATTATCATTTTCGCTGTAACGGTAGGAGAATGATAATACCTGGGCTTTGTTCCGTTTAAAACCGAGCTGGTAATCCAACCCCAGGTCGTAACCATGTTGTTTGTTATTACCATCGTTATCCAGCCTGTAAGTATGGTTTATGCTATCTGTTTGCTGCGTATAAATGCTGCCTACGCGTTCACTGCTGCTTTTATTGTATCCTAAAGTTGCCGATATTAAGTTAAGACTATCGATTTCATAACTCATTTGTGTAGATATATAACCCGTTCTGCTATTGGTATGAGCGGTACCTTGCTGGTAGATAGTTTGCGCAGGGATGCTGCTTTGCCGGTAAATGGAATAAGTGGTTTGAGGTGTGTTATAATCTGTAATTCCGCCGAAGGCTGACAGACCGAACTTGCCTGTTTTTAAGTTGATAGCGCCATTACCTCTTGGGCCGTTGGGGTTTTTGTAGAGCAAACCAATATTACCGCTATAACCATCATTTATTTTTTTCACCGTGATAATATTGATGATCCCTGCAAGGCCCTCGCTGTCATATTTGGCTGGCGGTATGGTAATCACTTCAATCCGCTGGATATTGCTGGCGGCTATACTTCTGAATATCTCCTTTGGATCATTTACGATTAATGATGAGGTATGGCCATCAATCAAAACCTTAAAACTTGAGCTGCCTTTCAATTTAACGTTATCATCAGCATCAACAGATACCAGGGGCACTTTACGCAACATGTCCAACAGGCTGTTAATTTTATTTTCAGGATCACCTTGCACGTCATAAGTTAATCGGTCAACTTCTTGTTTTACCAGTGGTGATCGTGAAGCAACTATAACTTCCTTGAGTTCCTTAACATCCGGATTCAGATAGATCACTGGTAATACCTGGTTTTCAGTATTAAGGATGGCGGTGCTATAAATGTGGTAACCCAACAACGTAATACGTAATAAATGATCTGCATTGTCCGTACTCGATAGTTCAAAATGGCCCGCGGTATCTGTATTGCATCTACCCACAAGTTGCAGATCTGTTTTCCGTAGCAGCTCGACCATTGCAAACTTTATTGGTAGTTTTGATTCCGCATCAACAACGTTTCCGGATATTTTGCTTTTGGAATCAGCAGATGATTTGCCGGCTTGTATTAATATATTCTGATCAACCTGCCGAAAGGAGAACCCGGTATTTTGTAATAGCTCGAACAGGGTTTGTTCAATAGTACGACGGTCAGCAGCGAGGGTTAAAGCGGGCAGCGCTTTGACATCTGCTTTGCGATAAAAAAACCTTAAAGTGGTTTGCTGTTCAATTTGTTTCATAGCAGCCTCCAACGATTCCTGTTTTAGCCCCACGACAACCTTTTCAACGGTCATATCCTGCCCCTTTACGGAAGCGGCAAAAAGCAGTTGAAAGCTAATGATGATAATGCTTATAAGGAGTATGCTAATGCGCATAAATTGCTTAATATTAGGATAATAGATAAATTTATTTCCAGAAGTCAGTGCACATAAATTGCCCTGTTCCTGCATTGTTGCAGAAAAAATCATAATTTTAAATGTTTTAAGTGATTGTCGAAATGATTTGAAACGCTCCCGGCCTTCCGGGCACCTGTGAGCTGATTGGCGTCAGCTTGCAGGTTATAAATTCTTCCTGCCTGGCAGGGAAATTTTATATTGCTAATTTATATGCTCATATTTTCTCAAATTAGTTGCAGCCCTTGCCATCAATTACAATGCTACCATCGGGTTTAAGCTGATAGCTGGCATTGTTAAAGGCACAAAGGACTTTTAATATTTGATCTAAATTTTTACCCTTGATAGCAGTGCCCGAAAAGCGACATTTTTTTACTTTGTCATTCGTGAAACTGATGTTCACCTTAAACTGCTGCTGCAACAGTTTGGCGGCGTCTTCAAAAGTGATATCGTCAAAGCGCATATCGGTTTGCTGCCACGCAATTACCTTGGCAGCATCAACCTTAGTTTGTATATGCTCATTGCTGATCGTATTATAGCTTATCTGTTCATCCGGCGTAACGTAACCCAGCAATTGCTTATCCGCTATTACGCTTACTTTACCACGGGTAACCGTTACCACCACTGTTTTACCGGCGTTGATGTTAAAGGCTGTGCCCAATACTGTTGTGATTACGTTGCCGGTGTGGACGATAAAAGGCTGGCTGACCTTATGCACAATATCAAAATAGGCTTCGCCGGACAGGTATACCTCTCTTGTTTTTCCGTCGAAACTTTTAGGGTATTTTAGCACAGCCCCGGCATTTACCCAAACCTGGCTGCCATCTGCTAAAGTGATCATTTGCTTACTACCAGCCGGGGCGGTGAGTGTTGCCAGCTGTTGGGCATAAAAATTATTGTGTATGGCAGGCCACTCTAAAAATAACGCCGAAGCAATGACCAGAATAGCCGCAGCAGCTGCTATGCTTCGCCATAAGGTTCTTTTTGGATGCATCGGCACTACGTTATTATCCGAAACGTCCAGCGTACTTTCAATATCACTGAAAAGCTCGTTCAACCACTGAGCCCGCCCAGTTTCATCCAGTTTCTGCCATTCATTATTTTCATTGTCATTTTCTGTCAACCAGTTTTCCACCAGCTCATTTTCCCTGGCAGTGGTTTCGCCTTTTAAATAGCGGTCCAGCAAATGCTCTATATCATAGCGACTCATATCCGTTGATTTTGACAGTTGTCGTATCAGCGGGGTTGTAGTACTATAAAAAATTAAAAAATATTTGCAGGAAGGTAAATGCTTCTTAAAACTAACGCATTAGCCAATAAATGAGGAGTGTTGCAGTGCAGGGGATAGACTGGCGCAGGTGTTTTAAAGCGGTGGTAAGCTGGTTTTTTACGGTCTGTTCAGAAAGATTAAGTTGCGCGGCGATTTCTTCTATTGAATAGTACTCGTTACGGCTTAGCATGTAGATCTGTTTTGTTCGCGGAGCCAGTTCGTCCAGCGCACGTTCAATTAGCTCGCTTAGTTCTTTGGCAGCTATGTGCTGTTCTATACTGTGCTCGTGTTGCTCAGCCAGCGATTGTATAAACAAGGAATAATCCTGCCGGGTTACATTTCGCCGGATTTTATCAACCACGCCATATCTAACTGCACTGAATAAATAAGACTTTAGATTGCTCGTGATGATCAGTGTATACCTGTCTTTCCATAGCTTTACAAACAGATCATGGATGATATCCCTCGCATCTTCAAGGTCGAATAATTTAGAACTGGCAAAACCCGTCAGACTTTTTGCATAACGATTGTAAATTTCGGTAAATGCCGCACGGTCATCTTTTTTTAGAAGCAACAGCAACTTATCATCGGGCAGCGTTTGTAATGCAGACATTTAATGGCGTTGAGCGAATATAATATTTATCGTCAAAGATTTAATCATTCCTCGTATGCTATAATCTGAGCAGCAACCAAAGTGGATAGTCTTCCCGAACTGTTTTTATAAATCATACCATTTGTGTTGGTTGAGTAACGCTTATCCAAAGAGGGATTATTACAAAATATTTAAAAATATTCCAAATAATCAAATCTAAGAGTCTCAATTTACGAAGTGGGAGCAGCCATTGGATCATATTATAATTTGAAATAATCTAAAAATTAAGTATTTTTAAATAAGCCAAAGGAAAAGCTAAGATCCGTTAACAATACGTTAACAGAAAAAAGAAAGGTAGTCACATTTTACTGTAACTACCTCATTTTGAGGTATCTGGAGCAGGACTCGAACCTACGACCTTCGGGTTATGAGCCTGAAATTAGCTTTATAACAATTTATTCAATTTCCGCACAATCAATCATCCCACATTGATGTACGACCTTGAGGTAATTAATTAGAATCGTAATTAATTTCTTTACTGTATTTTTTACCAGCTCGACTCATTTGAATGGATAGCTTAATAAAAGACAGCATGTTAGTGTCGTCGTTATCATAACGCATCGGTCCAAGAATTTAATTATTTTTCTGCAAATAAAAAGCCTCGCAAAATTTTGCGAGGCTAACTGCTTGATTTACAGGTGACCCGGGAGGGGTTCGAACCCTCGACCCACTGATTAAGAGTCAGTTGCTCTACCGGTGTTTAAGCGCTGTAGAGCGCTCATCTCAAGTCTATATCTAGTGTTTGTGCAAACTATGTGCAAACGAATGACCTTGTTAATAAATTAATGAACTGTAGTACTAATGTACGCTCTTTAGTGCTCTATGGCAACTTTCGCGTTTATTTGTTGCAACTAAGTGCTTACTGCTGCTCTTAACAGCTCTCGTTGTCTTATCATGGCTACAAGATTAAGTGAGTAATAATTAAAGCACCCGCAGCAGGTTTGTAGCAATCAAGTGCAAGAAGCAAACGAATAAATTGCCTGAGTAGAGCCAGTGGGTTTATGCGGGACAGTTCTTGCACGCTTCAGCAGCTACAGCCCTAACTTTGCTGTAATTATTATAATTCACTCTTCATCCACTCACTCTTTTTTTAATTCAAGATATTGAAGAAATTATACTTTATAGAGGTACTATAAAACTTGAATTGAACATAACAAACTTAAGACAGTCTCTCAAATTTAAAAGTATGACCAATACAATAGCTTTCCCCAAATCGTAGTAGCCTCAAGGATTTATTAGCTTCTGTCGGCTCGTATTCACCTATGAAGATAGGTTTGATGTCGTTCTTAGTCAAGCATCTTTCGTAGACTTCTAAAATGGTTTTAGGGCCTTTAGCAAACAACCCGTACTGCTGTTGACTAAGTTTATTTACTTCTGGAAATGGGATAATATAATTAACAACATCAACGTCATTGCCTGCCAAGTTGCTAAGCTCTAAACCTATATCAACAAACAATCCTTGTGGGTTGCCAGTAGTTCCGTTAAAGTAAAGTTCGGTTTCAATATCAATGAACTCAAGTAGCAATGTGTGTTTGTTATAAAGCTTTATTTCTTGTGTCCAAGTTATTAGCGTGTGCATTATCTCCACTCCGCGAGCTGTAATTAACCAAAGGTGTTTAGGTGTGTTCTTATCAGCATCGAAACGAATAGAAAATGTAATAGCTATAATATCATCTTTGTGGTTAATGGATTCTATAACTAGTCCTGCCTCGTCATCAAACTCATAGCTGTTTAGTGTTTCATTCAATTCAAATGGTAAGACTTCTTCAACATTCATAGTCTGATAGGTATTGCATTTAGATACTAAGCTAATAATCCTAATTAAAGAATTAAGAGTTTTTATACTTTATAGAGGTCGTTGAAAACTTGAATTGGTGTCTCGCTCATTCCATATCGAGAACTCCTTGGCAATGGGAATCACGTTGGGATACTTGTCTCTGAATATCTCTTGGTATGATAAGTATTGTTCTTTACCAATTCTACTCCAACTGAATGGATTTAAACCCAAGTCAATCAAGATGTACTTATCAATAGGAACATGAAAGTGTTGGTAGTTTATTTCAACATCTGCTAAAGTTGGGCTAGTAATAGATAGAGTAAGCAGATACTTCAAAGTCATATTTACCCATTTCTGGGCCTGACCATAATGTAAACGGGCCTTGTCACTTGGTACAGCATTATCAAACTCATTTATCATCGCTTTGCAAACTTTTTCATGAAGTAAATCAAACTCATTCTTAGTGTAGTTAGTGGTTCGTATATCTTCAATAAAGCTTTTGAGTACATTACGTAAGTCCGAATGTAAGTTAGACATGGTAACCTTTGAATATCCATGTATGGTGCGATTAAAGTCACGATAGGCTAGGTCAATTGCAGAATCTATATAGGCTTCATCACTGTTGTCCCTATGTGCAAAGACTAATTTAATCAAGAATTCAAGTTTTAGGTTCGAGGTAAGGTTCATTGACATTTCACTAAAGATGTTAGGCAATAATACTATTGGGCCAATTTAAGATATAAGAGATTTCATGCTTTATAAAGGCGGTCAAAAGTCTGAATTGAATTTCATATGTTATTTTATCTTCCAGACGCTTCCATCTGTAAAGGACACTTCTGTTGGCCAAGCGAGTTTAATCTTCTTGCCATCACTGCTTAAGACATTCCATGTACCATCAGAAGACCTTCCTGCTTTAAGTTCGTCGTCAGTGAATCCACTACCAAAACCTTTTGCAACATAGTTACCCAAATCGGCAGGCTCATTAAAAGCATTCGTGCCAAACCACATAAACTTTATACCTGCTATTGTCTTCCCCGATACATTCTTATACCTTAGATAAACACTTCTGAAGGTAGAATATTCTTGTGTGACCATCTTAGCTTTTGTAATCTTGACAGGAGCTTTATATAAACCCACAGTGTCTATAAGTACATTTGCGATATCGGAGTCAACCATTTTCTTTACATGCTCTGCTGCGCTTTCACCATACTTAGACCTCGAAAAGCTATCTACCTCAGCTTGATGTTCTGCTTGTGATTGTCGCGAGGTTTGCTCACAACTTGTTAAAATAACTAAAGTGTATAAGAAAATGAATAATTTATGGTTCATGGTGTGATTGTTTAGATTTGTATTAGAACTCGAGAGAGTCAATTCAAAGATATTGAAATTTCACAGTTTATAGAGTCTCTTCAAATCCTGAATTGAGCGAAGCATGTTTAGCAAGGTCAGACTGAAAGCAAGTTAGCAGTATTGTAATTGTATCTTCTAACGAATTTAGTATATGTACAAACTCTGTCATCACAAGCAAGGACTTATCAATATCTATTGAATTTATAATTGAATAATAGACTTTGAAATCCTCAATATGTGAGGCAACCCTATTTCGAACCTCTCTTATTATTCCCTCAAAGTCATATGTCCCCTTATATAATTTGATGCGATCTATAATCAACTTATATTGATTCAGCCCAGTATCGCTTCTCTGACCAAGTGATGTATATAAGTCTTTGTTATATTGGTTAATCTTAGAAATGGCTTCGTATATCAAAGCATACCCTTGTTTTGAAAAGTATAACTTCTCCCAATGATGCTGAGCTATGTAGAACTGTCTAACTAATAAGGCCAAATCGAGAATAGAAATATTCACCATAGCATCGTAATCTAATACAAATCTATACTCGTCAAAGGGTAATTTAATCCCCATAGCCGTAGCTGCTGGTTCTATTCCATTTATGAACTTTAACCAAGCCATTCGTTGTTTCAGTTGAGTGGAATGATGTTCAATGGATTTTGCTGTTGTATCGTACAGGTCAATTCCGAATTGAGTTGTTTCTATTTTGATGAACTTAGCCATTCTTAAAGGTAGTTATCAATTCAAGAATATGAGAATTTTACCTTTTATAGAGGACATGAGATTTCTGAATTAAGGTTGAGGTGGTGGAGGATTCAAGCTGACTTCTTATAAGCCTAAGTTGCTTATGGCTTAGCTATCCTTACGAGGGAAGAATATAAGAGATGGGTGTTGTATATTTGGATTAATCAAATTGATTCATCTATGATGATAGCCAATGAACAAGAAGCAATAGACCTTGACTCTATTCTATATTTATTAGATAACTTGCATGTATCTCGTAATGTGAATGCAGGTTCGATTAATAAGGCTTTGACAAACATAAGCATCGCCCAAGCACAACACTATATTGAAAGGCTTTTGATGTATCAGCCAGCTGTTGTATCGCTTAGAGACAGAGCCTTGTCTTTTATCTGTAAGAGTGATTACACATCTATTTTTCTGTCAACAGGAGGGTTTACTGCAATATATTCAAGGCAAGTCATAGAAGCAGAACAAAGAGAAGTAGATATGCAACTTCAACGAGCTAACTGGATAGCTAGTACGCGTAGTGCGAAATGGTCACTAAGACTATCTATAATAGCTATTCTGATCTCGATTATCGCCTTAATGTTACCATACATCGTAACTTATCTATCTAAACCAACGCCGAAGCCGATACGAGTTGAGGCTAGAGCAATATTAAAACATGAGTCCCCAACTTAGGTTGCTACTACTAATGTTGTGCTTAGAGATGTCAATAGTATATTCTATCCTAACGGGTAGTTGTTGCGCTTAACCAAAGTTGCTGCCGATAGGGAAGATCGAAGACCGCCATTCTTGTTTTTAAATTTCTCCGGCAAATCAGTATAAGGGAAGGCAACTGGTATCTTAAACCGAAGTATGTTGGTTTGCGATGACTTAGTAACGTTACCATGATCTCCTTCAATGCTTGCATTAAATATAACCTTTAGCCCTGCCTGACCTTTTACGGAATCACTTGTTGTCTCATCCACTCCCACTTGTACCTCAAAACTGATTTCCTCGATGTACCGACTACCTAAACTGTCCATGCTCTTCTTGTCTTCTTTGATAGAGAGGTATTCCGGATTAACTACTACTCCTTTGTCTTTCAATTCAGTTTGCGCTTCAAGAATGCCATCAGATATAGACGCTATAGCGCTCTTTATAAAGTCTTTCAGTTCCATATTGCTAAGGTACAACAAATATAAAGCTGTGGCAAACTACCTCTGTGAGTCGTCCCCGATGGCTGAATGCCAGATAGGTACTAATCAATACCTTGTTAGTTAAGCAACGCCAGGCTGATTAAGCCTAGCGTTGTTCTCTATGTAGCATGTAAGATTGATTAAATCTTAAACAAGCTTCTAATTTACAAGGTCATCACCATGTTGTTCTTTAAGTAACTCATTAACCTTCGTTTCATACAAAGCGTCAAATTCCTTGTCAATGTTGTTTGCTTGCGTACTAAAGCGGTAGCAGTCTCCTAAAGAGGTTTCCGATTGATTAGCATTTTCGTATGTGTGATAAAGCTTTGCGCAGCTCACCTGCTTAGTACGGCCTGCATATGTTACAGCCATTTCAACTCTTAAGGTTAATAACAGTTCACCATGTGCTCCATGGCTGTTTTGGACTGTTACTGATCTGTTTTCGAACATTACAGATCTATGTGTCCATTCGTCAATAAGCGTTTGTAAATCTTGTTTCATGAGATTAAGGTTTTAGTTTACCAAATGTAATCAAAGGTGCATGTCAAAACAAGATACCCTGTATGCCATTCATTGGTTGTGATGCTCTCACAGGTTCAAAAGGAGTTGTAAACGCTGGCTTAGGTTTTACGCTTTGAGTGGGCTTTAGCCATATGTAGCTTAACGCAGGGTCTGTGAACTCAACATAGTAAGGCATGTAATAACCATCAACCAACGTTGTGCTAACCTTATAGCCGGTGTAGAACTCGTTGCTGAGTGTGTTCATATGTGCTATCTCGCCTTGTAAAGAATTAAGCAATATGTTAAGCAATGCCATCTTGCAACATGTTATGTCTAATTCTGCACCATAAAGTAGCGCATGTCTGTTTATTTTAGCAGCCGCCAATAGCATCCTGCCACTTCCGCAAGCTGGATCACATACTGTCTTATTGTCCTCTAAAGTTTCCCTAATACTCATTGCTGAAATCATCTCACATATTGGCGTAGGCGTGAAGAACTGACCATTGTGACCACTTGATATAGCCAGCATAAAAAGCTCACCAAGCGGGTCTGCAAAACCTTCTGACAGCTCGCCAATGAGTGTAATGAGCGACACTAACTGGGTGACTTTGGTGTGTGTTCGATAGGTTTCGAGTGCTGCTGATTGTGCCTGTATTGTGGTGTGTTGTTTAAAAGGTAACAATGTCCAGTCAAGCATTTCGGTGAATGCTGTGTGTAGAGATTGACCGTGTGCGAAGCGTTCAAATGCAGTAAGTAGTTGTTTGAAGTCTGTCATAGCAGTAAGTTTAATGTTGAGTGGATTCTCGAACGACTCACTGCTGAGCAGCAGCATTAAAGCAAGGTGGAGAGCAAAACAAATGTGGAGGCTCCTGGCAAGGATACCCATTTGTGTGCTACTACCTTGGAACGAAGTGATTGTATGCTGATGAGTCAGCTAACTTTGTGCAGAGGCAGACACGCCCCTATGCTATTGCATTGTTCGGTTGAAGTTTGTAGATTAGATGAACCAACTTTAACACAATGAATGATCTATGTATCTTACTTGAGTACAGCCCTTCGGGAATACTCATACTCCTAGTTGTAAGCATTGCTTTCAGTTTAGCAGTCTTCCTTATTATCCGCAGTTTAGTCCTTTGGTACTGGAAGGTTGATGTCATAGTAAAGAACCAAGTCGATCAAACAGCCCTGTTACAACAACAGAACTTACTACTTGCGGAGCAGACTAAATTGTTAAAGAGCATTGACTCAAAAAGCGGAAACAGTCCTATAGACCCTAACAGGGAGCCAATAAGGCCGTAAGGTATTGTTAGATCTAATCATAACATGAAAGTACTGATTAGACTATGATAATAGCTTTGTTTTTGATTCAACTGTAGGAAGAGCTTTCATATTAGGATACAAATTAGTCACCTCTTCAGGAGCACCTATAGCAGGATGTACCTCTGCTCCTTTATCAAGTAATTCAGCAAACAACTTGATTGAGACTTTGATGCGTTCAATGTTTTCGGGTACGTTTTCTTTAAATGTAGTTGAATTTATAAAGTCAGCTTCAGCTTGTACTAGTTGCAGTAAAGACTCCTTCTGAGCTTTCGAGACATCCTCCATACTATCAGTCCTTATCTTTAATCCTCTAAGTTGCTCATCCATTATTCGTCCCTCTAAAATTTTCTTATAAATTACAGCAGCAGACCAGACTAAGCCACCTACAACGGATACAGCAAAAACTGTATCCAATAACACATTCAGCCATATTGAGCCGTTCTCGACACTTTCAATTTTCACTTTGCTATCAATTTCATTCAAATACATTACCTGACTTAGAGCTGTATCTAGATCTTTCGCGTATGATGACAAGTCATTGAAATCATTGACTGTAGGAAGTTTTATGTTTATTGAGTTTGGGCTTTCAGCCGGAAGAACCGTTTCTAGTGCTTTGTAGAAGTTTTTGAGTAGTTGTTCTAAACTCTGAGCCATTCCGGCAATCGTGGAAGCTGCTGCCGTAGGTATTTTAATACTATCCCCCGAATTAGTATACAACTCAGATGACTTAAGTGCTTTTACCTCGTCTTCAAATATCTCCAGACTTTCAACTATTTCGACAGCATCTCTAATACTATTGCTATGTTTCAAGAAGCTTTGAGCTGTATTATTGGGATTAACCTCAGTCTCCCATTTGATTATTCTATAAGCCTCTTGAGCAAGGTCTTTAACTTCTCTAAGTGAATGGTTCATGTTGTGTTATATCTCCAAATGTAATAAAATGCTTTGAAAGTATTAACGAGCCTTCCTTACGAGTTGAGTGAGGGTCTGAGCGGAGAGAAGCCATAGGCTGGCCGCTCAGTATGCTACAAACAACTGGCGCTGCTATTGAACAAGGCGATAGCTTTGTGTATCAATAGCTGTGACGGTTGAGCAGCCCGAACGATGGCGTAAGGCGAGTAAAATTGTTGAGAGCGCTTGACTTGACAAATGGTTGAATGTTACAAGTGCTCACCTGGTTGATCAAACCAAGTGAGTGCGTAGTATAAGTGAAACGTTTGGCAAGGCAGAGAAAGCGAACGTGAGAACCGCCTTTGCTACCACAACAGGCATGACAGACTGCGTGCAATAGGATAGTGGGACATTTTCTTGTGGATGGGGTTATTAGTGTAAGCTTATAAAGAAACATGTCCCACTATGAGGGTGGGTTAAGCAATGAAGTTCAATGTGCTGTTAAGCTTATTGAACGTAATGAAGCCTGGCGTGATTGTATGTGTTGCTTATAAGGTTTGAACGCCTTATTTCCTTGTGTGTGAAAGGCCTTGTGCGAGCGCCAGGCATAAGCAGAGCTTGCCTTTGCTCTCTTAAGCAACAAACGAGGGTAAAGGCAAGTGAAGCTTATGAGATCAACTCAATCATTACATAGTGGACTTATTAACAATTTCACAAGATATTATATTTCAGTATGTTAAATGAAGTATTGTGGATGGGGTAATATAAATCTGTTAAGAACTTTCGCTTTTGTTAAAAACTATCATTACCACCAAAGGCAACATAGCCCGTATATTTGACATAGCAAAGGAGCCCTAAAGCTCCTCTCTTAACTGTAAGTCAGTCCAGCAAGACTAACTGATGTAGGGCGTAAACACAAGGCACGCATGCTTTATGGTAAGCCCGCAAGAACCCTGAGGTGACAGCCTCGGGGTTTCTTGTTTAAACAAAGCTACAATCTGTTAACCATAACTACAATAGATGTTGATTAGTTTTTAGACCCTTTTAGCGGTGAAGGCTGCTTTGCGGTTGATGTTAGTAGTAAACACCTACAGACCGTTGGCCAGTCAGTCCATGTACTAATAGGATATAACAAGTTTGACTTGCTCCGTTCGTGTGGTATAGATTATTTCCTTATTACCACTTTCTAAATCAGTCCGCCGATATACAGTCTTCTCAGCTTCTAATGAACCGTTGTTATAGAATCTTAATGTGTTAAGACCACCAGTATCTGAGGTAATTTGGATTATCTCGGTTGCATTGCCGACGTATGTTAACGTAAGAATCTTCTTTTCTATGTTCATGACTGCTTTATAACCCCCAGTTTTATCCGTTCCATTAAGAGTATTTACAAGGTGTACCTGACAGAGTTGATAGTTATTCGCAGATTCTCGTTGACTTGTAGTATCGATGGATTGCGCTGGTTGTACAGCAGGTAAATTATTAGTAGGTCGATAAGACTGAACAGGAGGTTGATTCACAACCTGTGTTGTAGTTTGCTCGGTTCGGTTATTATTCTTGCTAAAGTATAAAGACCATACTAACAAGCCGATGATGGCTGCTGCTATAAGAAAACCAAATAAGTCCGAGAAATTGTTTTTTTTCATGTGAGGTTTGAGTTGTACCGGGCAGTTCCTCACCGGTGGCCTAAACGCACGAAAGCGCAGGACTGAACTTAGTCTGAGCTTTAGAGGCACCTAGGAGAGCCCGCACGGCCACAAACAAGTTTTCGCCCTACGCTTGCGCGTGGGCGTCCAACTCATTTGTTCTGGCGGTGCTGAAATTTCCTAGGTTTCCTAAATAGCTGAACAAACAAAGCTTAACGCTTTATATCTTTTATATGTAGTGTATGATTACTGTCTTATGTTTCCTCCTTTGTTTTGGTTGTAAAGTTAATGAACAGTATTCAATCAAGCTACAGCTTGCATCTGTTTTCTTCTAGTAGCTGCTTGCTTATGTTTTATAAGCGTAAATGTGTGGTATCTCATCCTATCTTCTACTGTTTCATATAACTCTGAGCAGTTCACAATGATGTAATCTGTACTTACACATTTCTCGATGTTGATAGCAGTGTGCTCAACAGATGTCAACTTATAAAGCATACGGGTGAAGGTCTGAGTGATATGAGCATACTCGGTATCTTCTAACAGCAGTTCAAATCCCCAATGGATGTTAAGTAACTCACCGTCATTGCATTCAAGTGAGAGGTAGATGAGTGGGTTCACTAACTCATGTACTTTGCTCCCGAAGCTGATAGGTGAGTTGTCTTCCCGTTGTAGCGTGAACCTCAACTCATCCCGTTCAATGGTGGATAGCTGCTGCTTGGTGTACTTTAGTAGCTTGAAATAGGCTTGCCTTACTGCTTCATTGTAGGCAGTACTGTTTGTGTTTGATCGTTTCATTACAGTGGTGATTAATGGGTTGGTATGAAATGAAGCGAGCCTGGTCGATAGACCAAGCTCGTGTAAAGTGTTTATTTAGAAGTGTACGCTTATAAAGGATGGATGTACTTATCGTCCTGAACGTTAAGCACTCTTCCGAAGTAAGTTGTGAAGTTCGGCTGTAGACTTACTTCTTTTGCTCTTGTGCATAGTGGATAGCATTTAATTAGCTCCCTGATGGTAGCTTCATGCTCGCAATTGTTAAAGGCGTAGGATATATCATAGCTATAAGTGAACGAGCATTCAAGATGGAAGTAAAAGGTGCCAGTCATGAAAGAGTGCATAGCAAAGGCATCCTCTGTATTATCGTTGCGATAATCGCGCTCAAAGCATGTTGGATGTTCTGTTGCTAGCAGCTTCTTTACCTTAGCCAGTGTAATCAGGAACTGGCCCTCGATGGTTTCGTTGGTTAGCTGCATTGTAGATTGTTTGTAGAGTTTCCTTGCAAGTAGCCAGCGTTTAGGTAGCCGATCTTGCATAGCTAAGGGTTTGATGAGTTGTTTTTTACTGTTGGATGGTTGATTATGTGCCATGATTTACGGGTTTGGTATGCTTCGGTGATGGGAGTTCACACTTGATTAGCTAATCAGTCATTATGGCTACGCCAGCTTTTAAAGCAAACAGAATGTAGTCAGGCTTTCAAAGGCACTGTCTATAGAATATGTAGAATGCCTTTTAAGAAATGGAAAACTGTTTGATTTGAAAGTGTAGCAGGCTGTAGCCACGAATGAGTGATATATCGTTTGATTGAACATCTACAGCAAGGCCGGGGCTTAATTCAGGCTGCCCAGGGGGGCGGTCAATTCATACAACTTCAAAAAACAAAATAGGTTGATTAAGTATAGGGGGGAGGGCGTAGTTATAAAATGTATGCTTTATATTAGCTCAATAAGATGAGTAGAACCAAACAAACCTTATTGGCACTTGCAGCAATCGTAACCGGGTATGTACTCGGCGCTGTTTCTTGGTGTGGCTATGTGAACTTTGGCGTGTTCATTAACACAGTTATGTTTTGTAGCTGTCCAATCTTAGTTATTGGTGGGATAGTATACCTCATAGCTAGAAAGAGGGCAAGATAACTCTTGTTGTCTTTTAGAAGTTACAATTGTATATTAGCACAGCTAAACCCACTTATGAGAATCCTTAACTATCTATTTATGTCAGTATGCTTCTTAACGGTGTCAATCACTTGCTATATGTGGCTATATCGACTCAGACTGGTTGACAAGGAACTATCAATCTCAACTATTAAAGAATGAAGCAAGCACTTGTATATAGTTTGAAGGTGTGGCTAACAGCCATAGTACTGGCTACCTTAATATTACTATTAATAGGCATGGTTATTCCACGTACGCACGCCCATCCACATGGCAAATTATCTTACCTGTATTTGGCGGCTTCTCTCATTTTTAAGATGAGTGTGGTTTCCTTACCTTGTTGGCTGTTGCTAATACTATCTGTAGCTTATGTGATTAAAGTAGGTGTAACTAATTCATACAGTAAGTTTATACTATCAGGTTTTAATAGCATGATCGGAATATTTTGGTTCTACCTAGTATTTTCCGATGTCGGTGAACATGGTCACTCCGGAGGTATCTACTTTACTACAGCATACATAGTACTGCTTATTGCGGGGATATGGTTTTATAAGCTGACACTGTTAAGTAATACTCCTAACTCACAACCTAACCTTACTTCTGAGTTATGAAGCAATCATTTGCATATAGCCTAAAGGTATGGTTGACTAGCTCGCTGGTATCACCAGTTATATACTTTGTCATCGGACTTATAAAAGAAGGGCTTCAGTCAAAAGGGCTTCATCCTGGAATGGACTTGCTTACACTACCTTTGCTGTATATCTTCATAGTAGTCTGCACCTGTATTGTATCATTGCCAACTGTGATTATGTTCTGCCTCGCGGTTGCAGCTATTAGAAAGACCTCGTTAGATAACAGGTATCAAGTTATCCTGCTACTGTTCGTATCACAATTGCTCGTTGTCGTGACCTTCGTCCTGTTCTTATTTTTATTCCCTGGTTTTGAGCAGAACTCATACTACATGCTAATGGGTTGTCACTGTATCGTTATTGGTGTAAGTGTATGGTGGTATCGTCGTAATCAGCTCTTTAATGCAATCAACGCTCACGAACCCATAGAATCGACAGATGGCTTACCATCTTAGCTTCTAAAGAATCAAGTAGAAGTGAGCTAGCTTGGCTATCTAAGGCTGCTTGTCTTTTTAGAAGTGCCATTGGCCACAAAAGGCCATTCACAAGGTTTGCTTAGCTTACGAGCGACTGCAAACAAAGAAAGCTGCTTAATGGCAGCTTTCAAGTATTAACTTTAGTTGAGGCGTTTAATATAATTTCCTGTAAAAGTGTAAATCTTGTAACTACCTCTATAAGAACTTTTTTGGTAGGATTAGGGAAAACTAGTTGAGTGCGTCAACTAAGCCGCAACCCTCAAATTGAACTTAGCACGTAGAATTAGCCAGCCATGTACAGTAAACTTACCTTTATCATCCTTTAGTTTAAGGTCGTCTATATCAAACCATTCTATTAGGTCCGTTGCTTTAGCTTTCTTGATTTCGCCTGACTTTACCTCCCGAATTTCTAACATGTAGTATATTCCTTGTAGCTTATCAATGATAGAGCTGTTCGGTAGCCCTTGACCTTGCTGAAACTCCTGATTCAACAACTTCAATAATTTGATTTCATTCATAGTGTTGGCGGCTAATATAACCTCAGCTTGTATACGCTTGACATTGTATGATAACTGTTTCATCATTGTCTCCTTTAGTAGCTTGGCTGCCTGGTAAGCTAAAGGATTTGTGTTCCTAATTTTATCTACCGGTGATTGCCCTAAGTGGAATGTTAACTCTTCGCCCTGTTCTTTGTTGTAGTTTAGTATTGTTAAGTAGTCTTCCTTTAGGTGTTGTGCTCTTGATTTGCGTTTCATAGTTGTGTTTGTTTCGAGTAAGATAGGAGAGTATTCTACCTCTACCTTGTAGTAGCCGTCTTCCCATTCCTTTTTAATGAGCTCAATGTTATTATACATCTCATCGCTATAGGCATGATTAATCTGCTGGTCAATCTTCATCGAACTTAACTCTGGTATTCGGGTCTTAAAGGAGTATTCAGCATACTTGCTTAACCTTTCATCATCTTCAGGTTTATGTCCATTACTTTTGCATCTTTCTAGGTATTCCAGATACTGACCACGCAGAAAGTGAGCATCTTTTATGTATTCTTCTTTGAATGACTCTATTGATTTAGGTTGATTTTTGATGTTATGGGTGTTAGTCAAATGCATGATTCGGGTTGCCTTGTTTCTTAGTCGTCCAGCTGCTTGTTTCAGTTTCATTCCTATAGATACTTTTGTATGTGGCTTATGTATGTCTGTAACCAGTACAATGGTTGCATCTTTGCATTTCAAATCCCAACCCTCAAAGTACTTGCTTGTATAGAAGTTGATCTTACTAAAGTTCTTCTCGTCGGGCTGTTCAGCATAGTATTTGATAAGGTCGCCGAGCTTATTCATGTTGGATTTGTCTTCATCGTCAGCGCAGTAGATGCTAAATATACCCTCTTTGCCTGATCTCTCTATAGCTAGTTTTATTTCCGTAACTGAGTTGATGAATATGTGCAGACTGCCTTTTTGTGTAGCGCCCTCCTGGATTATATGGTTAAGTGTTCCAGCGACGCTCTTGCAATCAACCAGCGTTATAGTTCCCAACTTCTCGGTGAACTCAATTTTATGATAGTCAAGGGTTTGAAAGCGCTCATCTGTAAAGAAGTAGGGGGTAGCTGAGATGATCGCCTTGTTAACGAATGACCAGAAGTATTGGAATGGGCGTAACATTTGTTTTCTGTAGTCTTCTGTTATGAAAGTGTGGCACTCATCTAATAATAGGAACCATTCTTCTCTGATTAGCTCTGCAATTCCAATTTTCTCGGCTGCATCCATGACTTTCTTAAGTCCTTCCGGTGTAGTCATCATCTTTTGAGCTGGTAACATCAGCTGTAGTTGCTCTTCTACTTGCTCTGGCGTAACCTTAGCATACACTATAAAGAGGTCAGGATGAGATTTCTTCTTATCTACTAATATGCCTACGGTTGGTGCTACGATGATAGAGCAACGGTTCTTGTTTATCAGCTCTAATGTAGTGCCTCCAATACCGCATCTACCTTTGTGGATGAACGCGTTAGCAGGTATGTATTCAAATATCTTATCTAAAAAGGTGGTAGTGCTTACGGTATGTACCGTACGTGTGTTAAACATTCTTAAATCATTTATTGGGTATATCAGATTGATCTAGTGGGGTGGATGGTCAAGGAATAGACCAGTTGCAAATCTGAGGTAAAATCGATGAATTTAGGGAAATCAAGGCGCGTAAAAAGGCTCAGTTAATACTTAGCCTCCTTATGTTGACTCCCCAAGTCGATTTTGAATGTGACATAAAGATACGAAAAAAATAGCCCCCTATCAAATTTATCTGAATACAGATTGGCAGCTTACCAGTAAGGATAGAGCGCGTAAATAGTAATTCAGGCGTATGTTTTGCAATTGCTTGCTTCATTATTTGGTTGTAGTTACAGCAAGATTAAAGCTGACAGTAGAGATCCTAATTTCCGTAGAATACGCCAAATGTGGATTTTGTTATACTTCATTTGCCACAATGGCATTCAAATAAACCTCTTTTAAGGTGTTTAAAGCCGTTTTTCAGGTTTGGCACCAGAAATGTAATAGTGACACTAGCAATACAGGGTCTTACCACTCCGCTGTGTTAACTGAAAAGAATCCACTCAATGTGTACTAAACGTTGGTGAGTATACCTGTACAAGCTCTAACAGGGCGAATAATGTTAGCGGTTTTAGGGTCTTCTCTTACTGGCAACTCTAAGTGCGAACGGGCTCAATGGCCGCTCCAACGAGATGCAATCAATCTTAATAATGTTTATTGATATGAAAGATCATGAAGATCAATCATTACCTTCCCAAGGTGGAAGTGATGATCAGTCTAGCGCGACTGCAAAAGCGCTACTTAAGGCAAAAATCGATGCGTTACCTACTGTTTTGAAGAGAGATAGGGTATATGCGATCCATGATTGGTTTGGTAACAGAAGCTTCGATATAATCGACTTCTTTGCTGATAAGCAAGTTCCTCAACAGTGGAAGAAATTTACTCAGGACATCGAAGTAGTTAACGACTTGGAAAGCCCTATGCATCCCTATTACAAAGCCTTAGTTGCAGCTTTTGTCTTGGGAACAGCTACAGGCATGTTCGAGATCATCTACCAAGTTAGAGCTCTTAGGGTAGAACATAAACTACCACAATTAGGCCCGCAGGTAACTAAGGAAGCTTTGGCTGACTTCGGTAAAGTGTTTTTGTTTGACAAGAACATAGATGATAGTGGGGTAGAAAATTACACTCCGTCTGTGATAAAACTGTATAGATAAGCTGTGTCACATTGAAGCCCACCTCAGGGTGGGCTTCTTAGTTTAAACTTGAATTGAACTCAAGACGTTTTCGTTTACATCATCAATTAGCCGCTGGTCGAAGCTATCTAAGTAGATGTTAGTGATCTTGTTGCCATACTGATGGCCCAAACATTCAGCAATGAGTTCATTCGAGTAACCAAGCCTTTTGGCAATCGTTGCCCAGCTATGCCTTGTTACATAAGTTGTGACATCCGCTTGTATCTTACAGTCACTTGCAATGCGTTTCAACCACTTGTTGGTCGTTTTGATCCATTGCCTTGTAATGGCCTTAGCTTCGGTCCCGCCTTCAGGAATATTTTTAGTGAATACTGGGAGTAAGTAATGTTCATTTGTTCCCCGGTAGAAGGTTAGGATGTCTTTCGCTAAAGGCATAAGCCTTACGGTCAGTTTTGAACCAGTTTTCTTACGCTTGTACGTAATTACCCCATCTTTAATACTGCCAGCACTAAGATAGGCCAGGTCTGTGAATGAAATGCCCCTTAAACTAAAACTAAGTAGGAAGAAATTACGAGCGTGCCATTTAGGCGTGTGTGCGTCGTAGGTAGATTTGTATATAGTCGCTATTTCGGTAATGGATATAGCTCGCTTTGCGGTCTTCTCAGTCTTAATGGTTATCTCATGGAAGGGATAACAAGTGCGATCAACTAGCTTGGCTTTAATGGCTTTGTTGTAGATAGCTCTTATTGATCTAAGATAGTTACCTATAGTGTTTGGTTTAACCCCATCTTTTGTTAATTGGTGCTTGAACTTTTCAATGAATGTATAATCTATGTCCTGAAAAGTTAGTGCCATGTTGTTGGCGAAGCTGGTTACTCTATTAATGGCAGTTTGATACACAGATGCATTACCTACTCTGTTAACCTCGATCATGTCAGCTACTAATTGATTCGCATAATCCGCAAATAGTGTCTTCTGATGTTTGACAATTGGACTGTTACTCATTCTTTGTTTAAAGCATTCAAATGTAAACTGTCCATCCTCCTCAAGCTGTAGAATGAGCCTTTGTGCCTTTAGGAATTTGCTAGGTAGATTTTTGTTGAGTTCTCTATAGTTTGGACATAAGTTGCTCACTAATGAGGCTTCTTGGTTCCAATGCTCCTTAGAAATGGCGATGCCTGTTGAGTAATTGCTTGTGATGCGATTGGATGTTATCCTGAACATCACTGGATAGGTACCTTTTCTGTTAGCCCTTCTTTCATCTAGGACTACTTTGTATGTTATCATAAAACCACTTTGTTGTGGTCATCTCTGCATTTTTGTTGCGCAAACAATGTGCAAACACATTGGTCGCCTAACAGTGTCACATCACTACTGGAAAAAGCAAAAGCCCTCTAACGTATGCTAGAAGGCTTCCTTAAGTGACCCGGGAGGGGTTCGAACCCTCGACCCACTGATTAAGAGTCAGTTGCTCTACCGGCTGAGCTACCGAGTCGTATTTTTTACGGGTTGCAAATATATAGCAATTTATTAAAATGACTAATATATTTTATTAATATGATGCCAGTACGTTAAAACCAATACCCGCGATGCCTATTTTTTCCCAACTGGCCTGGCTTGTTTCCCGTGAAATTATGTTACCGCTTAATACACTTGCCGAAAACATGATGCCTTGCCCTTTACTGTTTTCTATCCACTCAAGGCTTACAAAAAACTTATCTTCAACATAAATATGGTAGGGTTCAAGATCCACGGTTATTTGTTCCTGGCCCTTTTTTACCGTAACAAAAATATTTTGATGTTGTAAAATAGTATCAGGCTTACCATTTTTAACACTGTAAAAGTTGAGCCTTAATTTCACCGAATCTGTTGCTGGGTGGGCAAGTGAAGTGTTAAATTGTTTAAGATGTGTAGGCTCACGTTTTATCCTGATAATGGCGCCTATTTCATTGCCCAGTTCGTTACTTGTAAAGCCAACATCAGTTGTTTTTGATTTTGTTGTGTTACCTAATATGCTTTCTTTTGGCTTGCGGGTATAAACCTTAACTTCTTTAAGCTGCCTATTATCCGGTGAGAGCGCAATAGCTTTATTCCCGCTATAATTTTTGATAAAATCATTTACCAAAAATGTTTTTGGAACATAGCCTATCATTGAAATCCTCAGGCTATCATTATTATTGTTGTTCAGCGTAAGCTTAAAATATCCGTTATTATCTGTTACAGTGCCTGTTGCTTTTCCAATAAGGCCAATATTTACATATTGCAATTTTTCGTTGGTTTTGGTATCACTAATAGTACCTTCAACAATCTGCGCATTTGCACAGGCAAATTGTAATAGAAACAGAACTGTAACAAATAATATTTTTTTCAAGATAGATTTAGGCTAAAGCATATAACTCGTCTCTTTGCTTTTGTACAGCATCACTATTGATGTACTCGTCATAATCCATCAGTTTATCAATATAACCGCCTGGGGTTAGTTCAATAATACGGTTGGCAACAGTTTCCACCAGCTCATGATCTCGTGAAGTGAACAGTATAGTGCCTCTGTAGTCTTTCATGCCATTATTAAGCGCTGTGATCGATTCCAGGTCAAGGTGGTTGGTTGGTTCATCAAAAATCAACAAGTTGGCTTGTTGCAGCATCATGCGGCTAAACATGCAGCGCATTTTTTCACCACCTGACAATACATTGCTTTTTTTCAAAACCTCTTCACCTGAAAAAAGCATGCGGCCTAAAAATCCGCGGATAAACTGGTCGTCCTTTTCACCCGGCGAATACTCGCGCAGCCAGTCGATCAGGTTATCATTTTTGCCTTTAAAGTAGTCTGTATTATCCATCGGGATGTCGGCCATATTAATGGTAACTCCCCATTTAAACGTACCTTTATCTGCTGTATCGCGGCCTGCTAAAATATCATAGAAGGCTGTGGTTGCTAAGCTGTTTTGTGAGATAACGGTAATCTTATCGCCTTTGTTTACTGTGAAACTGATATTGGCAAATAGCAACTCGCCATTAAGTGTTTTTGATAAATTTTCAACCTGTAATATCTGATCTCCGGCTTCACGGCCCTGGTTATTGAATATAATTCCGGGATATTTACGGTTCGATGGCTGGATCTCGTCCAGATTGATCTTATCCAAGGCTTTCTTACGACTGGTAGCCTGTTTTGATTTGGATGCGTTAGCACTAAACCTACGGATGAATTCCTGCAGTTCTTTAACCCGGTCTTCCGTCTTTTTATTCTGATCAGAACGTTGTTTTAACGCCAGCTGGCTTGACTCATACCAGAATGAATAGTTACCTGTATAAATGGTCATTTTTGAGAAGTCGATATCCACTACGTGGGTACAAACAGTATCTAAAAAGTGCCTGTCGTGCGATACTACCAATACAATAGCCTCATAGCTTGCTAAAAAGTCTTCGAGCCAGCTTACGGTATGTATGTCAAGGTCGTTGGTAGGCTCATCCAGTAATAAGATGTCCGGATTGCCAAAAAGTGCTTGCGCTAATAAAACACGTACCTTTTGAGTGTTATCCAGTTCCTTAACCAGTTTATAATGATATTCTTCCTTAATGCCTAAATTGCTCAGTAGGGTAGCGGCATTGCTTTCGGCGTTCCAGCCATCCATTTCGGCAAAAAGATTTTCCAGTTCGCCTGCACGTTCGCCATCAGCATCGGTAAAATCCTCTTTCAGGTATATGACGTCTTTTTCCTTCATAACGGCATACATTTCTTTATGCCCCATCATTACGGTTTCAAGTACAGAGTATTCGTCAAAAGCATAGTGGTTCTGACTTAATACCGCCATGCGTTCGCCGGGAGTAAAGCTTACTGAACCGCTGGAAGGATCAATTTCGCCTGAAAGTATTTTTAAAAAAGTTGATTTTCCCGCGCCGTTAGCACCTATAATACCATAGCAGTTACCCTGGGTAAATTTCAGGTTAACGTCTTCAAATAATGTTCGTTTGCCGTAGCGTAGGGATAGATTGGATACCGTTATCATGCTGCACCTTATATTTTGTG
>JAMFSA010000023.1 GCA_026225055.1 Mucilaginibacter xinganensis
CTTTACCGCTGTTAACTTTATCCACAAAATTCAAGGTTATTAACAAAGAAAAAGAAGCAAAAAGAAAGCTTCAACAATAATAATAACCATCACTATTTTGTTGAAGCTAATCTAAAGGAAATGACAACTGGTAAATAAGACAACACCACCACTATGAAATACAAATTACTGGGCCGCTCGGGCCTTAAAGTTTCTGAACTGTGCCTGGGCACAATGGGTTTTGGTACCGAAGGCGGCTGGGGCGCCGATGCTGCCACCAGTTTTGATATTATGGATGCCTATGCCAATGCCGGCGGCAATTTTCTGGATACCGCCAATATGTATAAGCTCGGCACCAGCGAAAAGATAATTGGTGATTACCTGAGTCACCATGACCGTGATTATTTTGTGCTGGCCACTAAGTATACTTTAAAGGATAACACCACTAATCCAAACGCATCGGGCAATAACCGCAAAAATATGATGCGCAGTGTGGAGCAAAGTCTTAAGCGCCTTAAGACGGACTTCCTGGATATATTATACCTGCACATTTGGGATGATATAACCCCGATTGATGAAGTACTGCGTGCAATGGACGACCTGATACGTCAGGGCAAAATAAACTACGCCGCCATTAGCGATACACCTGCCTGGGTAGTAGCCAAAGGCAATACCCTTGCCGAACTGATGGGCTGGAGCCAATTTGTGGCCCTGCAAGTTGAGTATAGTTTATTGGCCCGTACACCCGAGCGCGAACTGATCCCGATGGCGAAACACTTCGGTATAACCGTTACCCCGTGGGCACCATTGGCTGGTGGTGCATTAACCGGTAAATACCTGCGTGGTGAAAAGGGCCGTATAAAACCAGAAAGCAATCGCCTGAACGAACGCGCCGAAGCCATTACCAAAGTGGTGGTTGCTATTGCTGATGAATTAGGTGTATCACCGGGCAATGTTGCATTGCAGTGGACAAGGCAGCAAGGCTTTTCTTGCATCCCGATTGTTGGTGCTACTAAAGTTGATCAGTTTAAAGATAATTTGAAGACTATTGATGTTACCTTAAGCGATGATCAGCTTAAAAGATTAGACGAAGCCAGCGTTATTCAATTAGGTTTTCCCGGCGATTTCTTTAAGGAGGAAGCGGTTCGGAATAATAGCTTTGGCGGGTTTTATGATAAGGTGGAGAAAAGATAGCTTTTTGTTAAAGCGTCATTGCGAGGAACGAAGCAATCTCTAAACTGTACAGGGCGAACCTGCCTATGTAGAGATTGCTTCGTTCCTCGCAATGACGCGCGGAGAGAGAAATATATTGCGCTCGTTCTAAACGAGTGTTTAACATGGTAAGGCGATTGCATCGCCCGGTTTTACAGTACATCCTTCCACGTACTCGAATCCTTCAGCATCACTTCGCGCAGCAAACGTATTTGCGGCATACCATGATCCAGCACCTCGTTGTGGAATTTCTTGAGCGAATAGTTAGTGCCTTCCTGTTTTTGGTAATCTGCGCGCAGTTTAAGTATTTCCAACTTGCCGATGCTGTAGAATAAATAGCCCGGGTCAAAAGTACCGCGCAGAGCCTCCTGGCGCGATGGCTTATCGCCCTGGTACCAGTTATTTATCAAAAATTTGGTGGCATCGTCCACACTCATGTTATGGCAATGGGTTTGGATGGAAACACATAAACGGCAAAACCTGAGCAAAGCATCGCCGGATTGCGCTAAACGGTATTTTGCAGCAGTAACCGTATCTCCATTATGTCCATAACCTGCATCTGCCATCATTTTTTCGCAATAATGTGCCCAACCCTCGATATATGCGTAGCTGCCAAATATCTTCTCAATTTTAGTGGCCGATGAAGCATTCAGGTGCAAAAACTGGGTGTAATGACCGGGATACGCTTCGTGGATGGTGATATTATCTGTGGTATAATAATCAAATTGTGATAACCAGTCTTCCTGTTGTTTAGGAGTCCATTTTGGGTCGACAGGCGTAATATAATAATAAGACTCGCTGGCCTTAGTTTCAAACGGACCGGCAACATCCATTGATGCGGTGCTGGTGGCACGGGCAAACTGCGGCGTTTCCTTAACCTGCACGCGCACTTCTGATGGCATGGTCACAATATTTTTGTCGATCAAAAACTGCCTGATCTTTTCCAGGTTCTTTTTGGCATCAGGTATCAGGTTTTCGGCAGTAGGGTGTTCTTTTTGCAGGTCGTGGTATACATCAACCGGTTTTTTGTTAGGGTTGATAGTTTTGGCAGCTGCGTTAAAAGTGATCTGTTCTTTTTTCAGTTCCCGCAAACCCATTGCCAGTATACTATCCGGATCCATGGTAATACCCTCATTATACAACAGCATTTTGCGATAGCTGGCCTTGCCGATGGCATATTTGTTATTCGCCTTTGGTAGCTTTTCTTTTTGCAGCCAGTTAGCATAACCGTTTATAGCATCAATGGCAGCCTGGTTTACCTTGTTAAAGGCTGCCATCAGGGTGTCGTCCTTAACATCTTTTAGGGCGATTTTCAGATCACCATTTAGAAAGGAAGCCGAGCCCTGAGCCATTTGTATAGCGGTTTCAACATATGGTTTCGGGAGGGTGTCGTTCAAATTAGCTTTCGCATCGGCATAAAGCTGGGGCGCATATTTTTCAATGGCGATAATTGATTTTAAGCGATCAGTCAGCGGTGCGAAATTACGTTTTACATATACACTCACATCAAATGCCCCGGCATAGGTCATGGGGTTTTTAGTAAACTCAGCCATATCTTCAAAGCTGAAGATCTCTTGTTTTATGGCCGAGTGTAGGATGCGGAAATCATAAAACATTTTGGGGCTTAATGAGGCAGTATCCGCGGCATTCATTTTCTCATCAAAATCCTTTAGCCTCGCCAGTTCCGTTGCTATTGATGCCTTATTTAGTGGAACAAACTTGCCATCATAATCATGCAAGCCAAGCACGACGGCATTTCCCGGTCGCCAGGCGAAGTATCCCGCCAGGTAATCATCACTGAATTTTTGAAAAGCGGCATCACCCGAAAGCTTGTCGCCACCGGCAGCAGGTTTCTGTTTACAGCCAACCATTACGGCCAGCGAAATAAATAGCAAGAGTAACTTTTTCATAATGAGGTTGATTTTGAGAGAACCGAATATAAGGGTTTATGGTGATCCAGGCAAGGCGGGGGTGATAGTGGATAATATGTATAGTGTTATGGTTAATTTAAGGTTGGTATATTCTGATTAAACCATTGTTTGTCAATAAATTAAAAACAAATCTCAACCACCTGTTATTATATAACTATAAAAACACTACCGTTATGAAAAAGAAACTCACAAGCATACTATTGCTTACAGCTATGCTGGGCATATTATGCACAAGCTGTGCCCCAAGGCACATTTCGCCACCACCTGCGCCACCACGCCCGGCCGGACCGTAATAAATACGAAAGCCTTTATTGCAAACAATAAAGGCTTTTTTGTTCGGTAATAATAAATATTTCAAACCGGATTAATCCTTTCTCTGCATAATCAATCCAATAACTAAACATCCGTTATTCAGGATGTTGAGATTTAAAATTTACGATTATGAAAAAGAGATTCTTTGGATACGCATTAATAATAGCCGCATTTGTTTCAGTAACCTCAGGTTGTTATGTTGAAGGTGGCTACGGCCATCCGCACCATTATCATAACTACCGCGGGTATTAAAAAAAGATAATTGTCAGTGTGAGTGTGGATGATTAAGTGAGGGTGAGTGTGTAAGAGCTCCGATTTTATCGGGGCTCTTTTTTTGGGAAATATTATTAATTTTAAGTGTTAATCTAAATCTTTAATGAAATGAAAATTTATCTTTCATTGACTAACCCTCAAAATCAATTATCCGTTAAAATTGCTGAAACCATTAATGAATATTATCCAACAGGTTTGGAAGTGAATTCAGAAGAATATAATAAACACGCTGGAATTATTAAATTAAACCATTTGATAGGAGAGCATATGAATAATTATAATGCTTATATAAAACCGTGGAAATCATTTCTTGAAAACTTACCAAAAGGTTTTAAGAGTAAGATACATAATTATGGATTGCCTCATCAAACCTCTTATGGTGGGGAATTGACATTGGAAAAATATGAAGATGATGCCTTAATAAGGAAAAAGAAATTGATTTTTAACGTCAGTTGGCTTGGGAATTTTTATACTATATATGGCGTTGATGAAACCTATATACGAGATAAAAAAGCAATGGGAGAATTTGATTTTCAATATCATGCAATTAATGTGATTACAGTTTCACCACATAGGGAATTTGAAAATTCATTTAATTATTTGAAAACGGCAATTGATGAACAATTTGTAGGATACAAATTAATTCCTTTTAGGGTATGCTGTTTTTATATTAAAGATTTACATACATCTTATAGTTATCCTCATGAAGCAACCGTTTATAATACAATATTCAATGAATCACTAAATAGAGTTTATTTTCCGTTAATTCATTTGCGAGGTGATAAACGTTACGGAAGTGAGCCAGGTAATATTAAAGTTCGGTTACTTCCTCCGCCACCTGAAGATTAATTTTCTTTCATAAATGAAAGTGCGGGCCCTGACAACAAGGGCGGGCCAGCGCAGGCGGGAATGCCGGTTTAGTTTTTTGTGTGATGTGAAGGTACGAAGTACCGAACAGCGAAAAAAGCGTGAGGAACCGGCAGGGCGGGTGGAAGCATCCTTGTTGTCTTGACTTTTTTGGTTACTTTTTGTGTCAAGACAAAAAGTGACGTCTTAGCGACAAGCGATACCAAGAGATAATTATACAACAGGCAATTCTCCGCTCTGTACAGTCGGGGATTGCTTCGTTCCTCGCAATGACACTTGGTTAAGGTGCTTAACTGCCCTATTTACCCCAATCATCACCTAACCAATTAACTATCAATAAAGAAAAATCATCAACCCTATTGAAAATTAGAAAAATTGTACCTACCTTTGCAGTCCTTAAAATAAGGATAAAACTGTAATTACAAAAAAGGAAAAATGC
>JAMFSA010000201.1 GCA_026225055.1 Mucilaginibacter xinganensis
ACTGACGGCTGGCTATCAGACGCGGTTGAGAAAGTCTCAGATTTTTTAGTTGGGATAGTAGTGTTAGCTTCTATCAATTTGGTCATTACACCACCCATAGTTTCAATACCTAATGAAAGCGGGGTAACATCTAACAATAACACATCCTTAACTTCACCTGTTAATACACCACCTTGAATAGCAGCACCAATAGCTACCACTTCATCAGGGTTTACACCTTTTGAAGGTGCTTTACCGAAGAATTTTTCAACAGCTTCCTGTATCGCAGGGATACGGGTTGAACCACCTACTAAAATGATCTCGTCGATATCAGTAGTTTTTAAGCCTGCATTTTTCAATGCTGAACGGCAAGGATCAATAGTACGTTTAATTAAGCTATCAGCTAATTGCTCAAATTTAGCGCGGGTTAAAGTTTTAACCAAGTGCTTAGGCATACCATCATTAGCAGTAATGTATGGTAAGTTAATTTCAGTTTGAGTTGTGCTTGATAATTCAATTTTAGCTTTCTCAGCTGATTCTTTTAAGCGTTGCAGCGCCATTGGGTCTTTACGCAGGTCGATGCCTTCGTCGCTTTTAAATTCGTCAGCTAACCAGTCGATAATTACCTGATCAAAGTCGTCACCACCTAAGTGCGTATCACCGTCGGTTGCTTTTACTTCAAACACGCCATCGCCAAGTTCAAGTACTGATACGTCATGCGTACCACCACCGCAATCAAACACAGCAATTTTCATATCGCGGTGTGCTTTATCCAGGCCATAAGCCAGGGCAGCAGCAGTAGGTTCGTTTATGATACGACGTACTTTTAAGCCTGCAATTTCACCGGCTTCTTTAGTAGCCTGGCGTTGTGCATCGTTAAAATAAGCCGGAACAGTAATAACCGCTTCGGTAACTTCGTGTCCTAAAAAGTCCTCAGCAGTTTTCTTCATTTTCTGAAGTATCATAGCTGAAATTTCTTGTGGAGTATATTTACGGTCGCCAATTTCAACGCGTGGGGTGTTGTTATCACCTTTAACCACGGTGTAAGGCACACGTGCAGCTTCTTTGGTAACTTCGTTAAAGTTGTTACCCATAAAGCGTTTAATTGAATAAATAGTTCTTGTAGGATTGGTGATAGCCTGACGCTTCGCCGGATCACCCACTTTACGTTCGCCGTTGTCAACAAAAGCTACTACTGATGGTGTAGTGCGCTTGCCCTCGCTGTTAGGTATAACTACAGGTTCGTTACCTTCCATTACAGCCACGCAGGAGTTTGTTGTCCCTAAGTCGATTCCAATGATTTTAGACATATATATTGTTTTTTCTTGATTGAATAATTTAATTACAATGTATTTAACAAGGCTTGTGCCAATGTTGCTTTGGCATGAAATATTATTGTAATGAAGTGAAATGGGACATTATTCCGTCAGGATGGACGAAAACGGTGGTGACATGTTGGCAGAAATTAACTATGACAATATAAGGCAACGGTACGCAAGGTTTTTTTGTTGAAAGGGGGCAAGTGTCTTATAAAAGCAAATAATTATGTTTTGGGTGTTCCCCTCCGGGTCGGGTCTTCCGCTCATACTGCACAGGCCTTAGCCACGGCCTGCACTGAGGCCCCCGATTGGCTGGTATCCGCTTCAACCCCTAACACGAAGCTTCGGGTTTAAGCGCCATAGATGTTCGGAAGATTTATTTTATTACAAATATTCAGCGTAGGGTCACCCTGAGGCACTCGAAGGGTAGGCGTAAAGGCCATTGCCTGCATGCTTCGAGTGCATGAGACTCTTTCTTTAATCTTCAGAACTTATGGTTTAAGCACAAGTAGTACGTGTACACAGCAAAAAGTAGAAAATAAAAAAATGGCAAGCCTGAATACAAGCTTGCCATTTGTAATATAATCGTTTATATGATGTTGCTAATCCTTAAACCTTGCTATCGTCTTCCTTCCCAAATCATACGTCACCCTGAAAACCTCCTGGTTATCATTAGCATGCCCGGGCGAGAAGTGGAAACTGGCTATAAACTGCCCCTTAACACGTCCGGATAAGAACGGTGTGAATATGACATCCACACGGTCGTAAAAGGTTTTTTCGTAGTAGGAGTCACCATAATAGATGATGCTGCCCTGGCCTTTATATAATTCTTCAAAAATAGCAATCCTGTGGTAACCTGCATATGCGCTGAACATAAAGCCATTGCGGGTTTGCCAGCCATCAACACCTCGTTCTCTTAAAAAGGAGGTAAGGTTACCAGCTTCAAATGATAAGGAATCGAGGAATGTTTTATGGGTGAAATTTAAGCCTAAGCGTACTTCAACGGCGCCGTTATCAAAAATGTGATCGGTTGGCAGCAATATGGCAGCGCCTGCATCATGCTCCATCATAAAGTAATCCCTGATGTAAAACACGCCGTTGCCCGGGGTGTATTTACCTTCGGCACCAAATAGAAACTCCTCACGCTGGGTATCGGTTTGGCGGCTCACCCAGTCGATCCAGCCTGTTTGCCAGAAATGCTGGTTACCATATCGCGCCAGCAAACCCTCTACATTGGGGCGGTAATACATTAAAGTATCATTCAGCATGGCACGCGGGTAATCGTCTATCAATCCCGCTCTCGGGAATTCACCAGCATTAAATAACCAGCTGGAGCTGTGATAATTGTAATAAGCTATCGGCACTGCATTCAGGAAATAAGGCTGAGCGCCAAATTCATGTATGGCGTTGGTACCCACAACAAAATGGTTCAGGCTATCCAGATTCAGGCCGAAATCAACTTCGGTACGTGTGCCTGAATAAGTACGCGAACGTGGGATAAATGCCTTATACTCGCGGTTATCCAACCAGCCAAGCGCGCTAAAATGAAAGTCAACAGAGGCATTGTTTACCTGTTTTGCTTTGGTGGTATCTGCCGAAAAAGTTTGTTGCTGCACGAAATCGGTCGGCTGCACAAAATTAGTCTGCTGCGCGAAAACCATCGCGGAGCTGAAAAAAGAAAGAATGATGAGTAAGTAAAATTTTTTAGTCATTTGTTAGGGGTTATTCCGCTGTAAATTTAATGATCCTGCTGTTCTTGCTGCCAACAAAAGGCTCTGTACGGAGAGAAAATAGCAGATCATACCTGCCTTTTTGCTTTGGGCTGACAATTGTAAAATTATAATGGGTGCTTTGTCCCGGTTTTAACGCAATTTTATTAAAAGTAGTATCGGCAAGCTGCGATTGCATTTCGCCTTTTGGGTTAAAGAAACAGGCTTCCATAAACACCTTATGCTTCCAGTCTTTATTGCTGAAATCAATTGCATAAGGATATGGGTTGGTGATGGTGAGATTAAAGTTAATTTTTTGCCCTGGTGCGGCGTTCATTTTGTAATTGCCATTATCAATTATAACTTTCTGGTAAGTACGCACGTCATCAACCCAACCACCATACCAGGTGCCCGCACTTACTTTAATGGAATCGATAGTAATACCGGGAGATTTATAGGTGAGCAGGTAATAAACGCGCTTATGCTGCAGACTGTCCTCAATAGGCCAGATATCAAACTGTGTGCTGCGATAATAGCGGGAATCATAGGCAAAGCCTTTGAGCGTATTATTGTAATAATCGTATTTAGCCGGATTTTGAAAGCCTTCGTTAAAGATTACATAGTTGTCGCCAGCCTTTTGTTTTACCACGTACGACCAATTTTTGAACCCAAATTGGCTTTGCAAACGCCCTATCGGGACGCCCGAAATTAAACATAGCCGGATAGCTACTATAATAACAATATTGATGATGGCCACCGGGTAAAACCATTTGGGTATGATCGGTTTTTGAGCAAAGCTGATGAGAATAAGCAGGATCAGCGGTGCGAAAGCGATATAGGTCCACTGCGGCTGCACCTCGCCACGGAAGGAGCTGATGAGGAAAAATATGGGTGTGCCGATGCTGTTAACCATTAAACAGCGGGTAAAAGTATCGGTAATACGCGCGCTGAAGCCTTTGTAAAACAGGTACCAGCCAATTAGTGGCCCGGCCATTAATATCTGCCCTAATGGGTACAGATAAGTAAATTCAGGGTGATATTTATCAGCCGAACGTTCAGATAAATGGTAGTTTAACGATGGGAAATTATGGTGTACCTGCCACAAAATATGCGGGATGAATAATACTGCTGCCAGCACAACAATGAACCAGAACGATAGTCGTTTTAATAATTTGAGGTTAGCCAAAACGGTAAAGCCGATAAGCAGTACCGCATGGTATTTGCTGTATAAAAGGCAGGCTACAACCAGCCCTAATATTAAAGCCAACGCCCAGCTATCATTATCAATATAGCGCTGATAGAAATAATAGAACACTACCGCGAAGAAGAACAGCGGCGCATCGGGTGTAGTGGTGAAGCCATACATATGCACCATGAACATGCAGGATATTACGGTGATGAACAGCCTGGCATCTGCATTATATTTTTTAAGGATGAGCCATAAGATGTATACCGATGCGGTACTTGCCGTAATAGTAAGGATGCGCAAGCCCAACTCGTTGTGCATAATGCTGTCGCCAAAACGGATGAACAGTGCCACCATAGGCGGATGATCAAAATATCCCCAATCTAAAAAGCGGGAGTAGAGCCAGTAATAGGCTTCATCGGCATGGAGCTCGAGGGTGTAGGCCTGGATGATGTTCAGGGCTGTCCAGACCAATAAGAAATACCAGATGGTTTTGTTCGACTGAAAAGTTTTGTTTGCAGTTAGCTCCGGCATTAATGCTTGTGTTTGTTAAAGCTGTAAAGTTATAATAAAACCCTTTAAGCCGAAAGGTGGCAATAACATCAACCCAATTAAAATATTTTCCGCACATTAGCCTCCAAATTTTATCATCCAAATGAGAAGAGCTATCGACATAATAAAACAACCACGCTTGCTGGTACTTAAGGAAATTGAACATTTAAGCACTGAACAATTAAACAAAATACCACAAGGTTTTAACAATAATATCGCCTGGAATATGGGCCATATGATAGCGGCACAACAAGGGATTTGCTATAAGCGCTCTGGCCTTGACACTACAGTTGGCGAGGACTTCTTTAATACTTACAAACCAGGCAGCAAGCCTGAGAAGTTTATTGATGAAGCCGAGATAGCATTTATTAAGGAGCAATTATTCATCAGCCTTGAAAAATTGGAAGCTGACCTGGATAAAGGGATCTTTGGGAATTACACACAAGTAATGACCCGTTACGGGATTGAATTAAACAATATTGATGAAGCGGTAGCTTTTTTGCCTTTTCATGAAGGGTTTCATGTTGGGTATATTGTGGCGTTGAGGAGGTTGGTATAGGGGGTGATTTTGGGAAGAAAATTATAAAGAAAGTATTACCGCTTGCAGGTCATTTATTCTTGTAAAACCTTTATCCATTGTAAACAATGGCAGATCGAAGTACATTGCTGTCGCCGCAATGATGGCGTCGGGTAATTTTACTTTGTATTTTGATCGTATTTCGATAGTGATATCTTTAATTGTCGGTTCGATATCAATTATATAACATTCAGACAGGAACTCTTTTAATAAAGTTTTATCAGCAGTAGTAATGTTTGGAAAACTCAAGACTTCAATTTCGGTGATAATAGATATAAATAAACTGCGACCGGTAATTAGTTCCTGTACCTCAGCAACACCATTGAATAAATTTATAATTAGCGAAGTATCAGCTACAATACTATCTCCACTCATCTCTAACTTTTAGCTGGTAATCTAATCCATCAGTCCCGAATTTTATTTTACCAAAGTATTTATCCAGATTTAGTGGCGTTTTCTTTTTGTCGAGTTTTATTAACGCTTCATCAAGCTGGCTTCTGCTAGTTGATTTATCTACTTCAATTTTCTTTGCCATATACAAATATACTTATTATAGATAATCACACAAAAAAGCCCGGTTGAAATAATCAATCGGGCTTTTCTTATTTCCGCTTTCAGCGGATTGGGGAGTTACACCCCCAGTAATAATCTTGTAGGGTCTTCCAGTAATTGTTTTACACGTACCAGGAAGCTAACCGACTCGCGGCCATCAATGATACGGTGATCGTATGACAGGGCGATATACATCATCGGGCGGATAACCACTTGTCCGTTTAGCGCTATTGGGCGCTCAACTATGTTGTGCATGCCTAAGATAGCCGATTGCGGTGAGTTGATGATAGGGGTTGATAACAGTGAACCAAATACACCACCGTTAGTGATAGTAAAGTTACCGCCTGTCATTTCTTCCAGTGTTAATTTGCTTTCGCGCGCTTTAACTGCCAGGCCTGCAACAGCCTTCTCAATTTGATCAAGGCTCATGCTTTCCGCGTTGCGGATAACCGGAACTACCAAACCTTTTGGTGCAGATACAGCGATGGAGATATCAGCATAATTGCTGTAAACGATCTCGTCGCCATCTATACGTGCGCCAACTGAAGGCCATTCTTTTAACGCCTCGCAAACTGCTTTGGTGAAGAACGACATGAAGCCTAAGCCTACGCCATGTTTCTCTTTAAACTTATCCTTGTATTTAGCACGAATCTCCATTATCGGCGACATGTCCACTTCGTTAAAAGTAGTTAACATCGCGGTTTCGTTTTTAACGGCTACCAAACGTTTGGCAACTGTTTTACGTAACGACGACATTTTTTCGCGGCGATCAGCCCTGTCGCCACTGAAAGATACAGGTACTGCTTTTGTAGCAGCAACCGGTGACGGTTTTGCTGCCGGTGCTACAGGAGCCTGAGGGCTTTCTGATGCCAGGTTAGCTTTTATAGCATCTTCTTTAGTGATGCGGCCATTTACGCCATTACCACTAACGGCTGATGGATCAACACCTTTTTCGGCTAATATTTTTGCTGCTGCCGGCGATGGTGTGCCGGTAGCGTAATTTTTATCAGAAGTAACAAGTGGTGCTGTAGCAGGAGCTGAAGTAGTCGCGGCAGGACTTGCAGCCGGGCTTCCTCCTGATATGCCACCACCGGTAATGCTGGCAACAGGAGCGCCAATTGGTAACACATCACCTTCTTTGGCTATAGTATTTAAAGTGCCTGGTTTATCGGCAGTCAGTTCAAATGTTGCTTTGTCTGATTCCAGTTCGGCAATAGCTTCGTCCATGGCTACAGTATCGCCGTTCTTCTTGATCCAGCGTGATAAAGTAACCTCGGTAATGGATTCACCTACAGGTGGAACTTTTATTTCAGATGTGCTGGCTCCCGCAGATGGGTTATTAGTATCTGCAGGTGCTGCTACAGTTTCGCTAACTGCTTTTATAGCAGGGGCGCTTTCTACAACAGGCGCAGGGGTAGCAGGGGCTGATGCTACGGCACCGCCATCTTCAATACGGGCAACAGGTGCGCCAATAGCTAATGTATCGCCTTCTTTGGCTATAGTTTTTAAAGTCCCGGCTTTTTCGGCAGTAAGCTCAAATGTGGCTTTGTCTGATTCTAATTCGGCAATCACTTCATCCATTTTCACGGTATCACCATCTTTTTTTA
>JAMFSA010000202.1 GCA_026225055.1 Mucilaginibacter xinganensis
AAAGTGAATTCATGTAATTCTGCAAATCACCCGTGGTATGCCAAAAGGTGGCATCAGACAATTTGGTAGGCGGCGCCTGGTTCAATGCACCTTTTTTACAGGAAGCAATAACCAATAATATACTTATAATTGAAAAGGTATATATGATCTGTAACTTTTTCATATGTTAATTTTTTATATTATTTAATATTCGTTCTTACACCAAAGGAAAAGGTCCGCTCCAAAGGATAGATCTCTTCAGTCGACTGCAATAGCTCAGGATCTACATATTGATGTGCAAATGCTCCTGAAACAGTAAGGAGGTTTTCAACACTGGTGTACAATCTTAGCTGGTAAATATGAAACTTTTGGGTAAGCCTGTCGGGAAAAGTATAGCCCAATTGAACATTTTTTAAACGCATATAAGCGGTATTTAACAAATATCCCGATTGAGCAACTTCATTCTTAGCTGCTCCATGGGCCAAATCAAGCCGCGGGAAATAGCCATTAGGGTTTGAAGGTGTCCACCTGTCTGCTATTTTTGGGGTTACCATACTTTGATAGGTACTGGTAATGTTCCAAAAATACTCGTTAGTTGGCATATAGTCGGCAGGGCCTTGTCCCTGGATGAATATGCTCAGGTCAATTCCTTTCCAACTGGCACCGGTAGTAAAGCCATAAAAATATTTGGGGGTGCTGTTGCCGATAACTTCCTCATCACCCGGGTTAGTAGCAGTGCCATTTCCATAATCGATTTTGCCGTTATGGTTAAGATCAGCATATTGAATATCGCCTGGGTACCAAGTGCTACCACTGATTGCTGTCTGGCTTGGGGCCTTGGCAATTTGCGCCTGCGACTGGAATTTACCTAAGGTTTTGAATCCCCAAATAGCGCCCATTTGTTCGCCCGCATAAGGTTGATTAATGAAGTCAGTGGGGTTTCCGCTATACTGATCTATCTTGCCCGAATAATGCGACAATGTAGCCCTTGCCATTAAATGAACCTGGTTAAATTGGTGTTGCCATGTAACCGTCAAATCCCATCCTTTAGTAGTTGATGCTGCATTATTTATTTGTGGCGCGGTAGCGCCTAACGTAGCCGGAGGGGTGCTTGCAGGGGCCAACTGGTCGGTTATATGCTTGTTATACCAGTCAAATGTAGCACTAAAATCAGTCAGGAAAGTCACATCCATACCCAAATCAAGTTCAGATGGCTTTGTCCAGGTAATTGTAGGGCTTACCAAACCCGGATTGGAGATAGCGGGCTGACGGCCGCCGGTTGAAGGACTAAATATCCAACTGGTACCCGTAGGTGCGGTGACAGGCAGGTTACTGATGTAAGGGTAATAATTACCGGCACTAAGGAGCGAGCTAATATCGCCTAAGCTGCCATAAGACGCCCTGAACTTGAGGTTGTCAATTGATTTTGCTAAAGGTTTAAAAAAACCTTCTTTTGAAATGTTCCAGCCTGCAGATGCCGATGGAAAAACATGATAGCGTGTATCAGTGGGGAATAATGAAGTACCCATATAGTCGGAGTTAACTTCAACCAGGTATTTCTCTTGATAATTATAGTTTAACCTGCCGATTAAACTGTTAGTAGCCCAGCTATAACCATTATCGGCTGTACTTTGTATACCGTCGCTCAGGCTAATTGATGGTTGGGAAAGATTATATAAACCTTGTGCATTACCGGATAATTCTGAGTATGTTTTCTGTTCTGCTTGTTCACCTACCTGTATTTTAAAATAATTTCCGCCAAGGTGTTTTTCGTAACTGGTAAAAAAATTGTACATATAATAACTGCTCAGCTGATAGTCCTCATTTACAGAGCTTATGGTAGTACTAACAGTTTGCGGGTTCGCTACAGTAGCAGTATAGAAAGGCAAAATAGAGGAATTGATATTGTAACTGGTGTAATTATAGCTGTAATGGCCTGTTATATTCCAGCCTGGAAGTGGCTTAATGGTGACATCACCACTTATGCTGCTTAGATTACTACGGGATACATTACGGCCACCTTGCTGGATTTGAGCTAAATATGAGGATGGATCCAGTCCCCCATTAGGGTCATATAGTGGAATAATTGGCCATGTTCTGGCTATCTGGTGAAAAAAGTTATAGCCGGTGTTTGCACCGCCATTGTAAGGAGAATTATCATTTTCTTGTGCAAATGATGTTTTTACACTAAAGGTGATATACTTATTAATATCGGCGGTAACATTTGCTCTTAGGTTGTCGCGTTTATAACTATCGGAAAAATAGTTAAATAAACCATTTTGATTTTCAGTACCAACTCCAACAAAGTAGTTTATCTTCTCGCTGCCCCCGCTTACACTGAAGTTTTGTTGCTGGCTGGGAGACCATTTTTTTAAATAAATTTTGAACCAGTCATTATTGGCATTTCCCCCGCCATAAGCCGCCCAAACACCATTACTTTGAGCAATGGTAGTTGGGGTACCGCTGGGATTATTCA
>JAMFSA010000203.1 GCA_026225055.1 Mucilaginibacter xinganensis
TAAACATGAGGCTGTCACAACTTGAAGTAGGCGAAAAAGGGATCGTAAAGGAGTTTACAGATCTGGAAATGTCGGTAAAGCTAATGGAAATGGGTTGTTTACCCGGCGAAGAGATAAAAGTTGAACGTATTGCCCCACTTGGCGATCCAATTGCTATTAAAGTTTCAGGTTACCAGTTAAGCTTGCGCAAACGCGAGGCCTATACCATTGTTTTGCAGTAGTTTTTTAGCAATTGAAAGCTGATATAAGAGTTGCGCTTGTAGGAAATCCCAACACCGGTAAATCAACGCTCTTTAATGTTCTTACCGGTTTAAATCAAAAAATAGGAAATTTTCCCGGAGTTACCGTTGATAAAAAGGTAGGTTATTGCACTTTGCCCGATGGTCGCCGCGCCGAAATTATTGATCTCCCCGGTACCTATAGCATCTACCCAAAAAGTCAGGACGAATCCATCGTTTTTTCTGTTTTAGCTGATAGGTCGAACCCGCACAGCCCCGACCTGGTGGTGGTTATCCTCGATGCATCAAACCTTAAAAGAAATTTACTGCTCTACTCGCAGGTTGCCGACCTGAAGATCCCCGTTGTTGTTGCCCTCAACATGATGGACCTGGCAAAAAAGGCCGACATCAATATTGATGTTAACCTTTTCGCCAAAAAGCTGGGCGTTCCGGTGGTGCCTATTTCGGCGCGAAAAGTTGATGGTATTGACGGACTTAAAAATGCCATATCATACGCCAATAAATTAGCCTTACAGGAAGACAGTATTGATGTTGCCTCCATTGCCCCCGAACTGGTTGAAAGCATTGGCAGGGAACTGAACATTGATAACCCCTACCTTGCCCTGCAACTGGCTCACCAGCATGAAACCTTAACATTTTTAACACCTGAACAAAGCAACCGGGTTGAAGAGCTTGAAAAAGAGTTCTCTTTCAACTCTCAAAAAGCCCAGGGTGCCGAGACTATAGCACGTTACAGTTTTATTAATGATCTGCTTTATGACACCGTTACCAAACCGGTAAGCGCACAGGAAGAAACCTTCAGCAATAAAATTGATAAAATATTAACCCATAAAGTATTCGGCTTCGTCATATTTTTTGCGGTACTGATGTTCATGTTCCAGGCAATCTTCTCCTGGTCGGCATACCCGATGTCATTAATAGCCGATGCATTTGTGTGGATCCAGGACTCATTGCACCATGTTCTGCCTGCGGGTCCTATAGCCAGTTTACTGGTTGATGGCGTTATTGCCGGGTTAAGCGGTGTAATGGTATTCATTCCGCAGATCGCTATTCTTTTCGCTTTCATTTCCATACTGGAAGATACCGGCTATATGTCGCGCGTTACTTTTATGATGGATAAGCTGATGCGCAAGGTTGGGCTGAACGGAAAATCGGTAGTGCCGTTAATCGGCGGTTTTGCCTGTGCCGTACCATCTATAATGAGCACCCGCACCATTGAAAACTGGAAGGACAGGATGATCACCATAATGGTTACCCCACTGGTAACCTGCTCTGCCCGTTTACCGGTTTATACCTTGCTTATAGCGCTGGTTGTACCTAACCGCAATGTTTGGTGGCTTTTTAACTTGCAGGGCCTGGCCTTAACGGGCATGTATGTTTTCAGCCTGATATCGGCCATTGTGGTAGCATGGGTATTTAAATTTATATTAAAAGCGAAGGAACGCGGCTACTTTATAATGGAACTGCCCGTTTACCGTATGCCACGCTGGAACAATGTGCTTTACTCCATGTATGAGCGCTCCAAAGCATTCGTTTTCCAGGCCGGGAAGGTAATTATAGCCGTATCGGTAATATTATGGGTAATGGCATCATACGGGCCAGGCGACAGGTTTACAAAGATAGATCAGCAATACAGTAAGCCGCAATATACACAGCATATGAGCGCTGATAGTTTGAGTAGAACCATCGCGTCAGCTAAATTAGAAAACTCATATGCAGGTGTTTTGGGGCACTCCATTGAACCGGTTATCCGTCCGCTCGGGTTCGACTGGAAAATAGGTATCGCCTTGATCACCTCATTTGCCGCCCGCGAAGTATTTGTGGGTACCATGGCCACTATATACAGTGTTAATGGCAGTGCCGAAAAAATGCAGTCGGTATATGAAAAAATGCACCAGGCCAAAAAACCTGATACCGGGCAGCCGGTCTTTACGCTCGCGGTGGCTTTTTCGCTCATGATGTTCTACGCCTTTGCCATGCAATGCGCCAGTACGGTAGCTGTTGTATACCGCGAAACCAAAAACTGGCGTTGGCCAGCCTATCAGTTCGCCTATATGACGGTGCTGGCTTATGTGGTCGCGTTTGTGGTTTATAATGTACTTAAGTAGAGCTGAAAGCAAAAGGCTGAAAGTCTAAAGCTAGCTTTATAGTTTGCATGTAAAATCTTGTCTTGTCGCTTTTTGCTTTCCGCTTTAGTCTTTCCGCTTTAGCACAAAACAACTATCTTTGTAATAGAGGTAGAAATTGGATAAAGTAAAAGTTTTAGAAAAGTATATTCCGCCTGAGGCTGCTCCCCTGATTGGCCGCTGGATTGATTACTTTAAATGTGAGTTTAAAATTTCACGCAATCGCAACACCAAATTTGGTGATTATCGCGCGCCGCATGGCGATAAGGGGCATCGCATTTCCGTTAATTTCGATTTAAATCCGTACGCTTTTTTAGTGACCACCGTACACGAGTTTGCGCACCTGCATACCTGGAACGAGCATAAGCACAAAGCCAAACCGCACGGCACCGAATGGAAAAATAACTTCAAAAAAATGATGCAGCCTTTTTTTGAGAAGGATGTTTTCCCACCGGATATTAAGCACAGCATCACTAATTACTTAAATAACCCTGCGGCATCAAGTTGTTCCGATCTGTCGTTATACCGGGCATTGCGCCAATATGATACGCCAAAAGAAGATATTTATACCGTAGAAAAGTTGCCGCTTAAAGCGCTGTTTAAGCTAAAAGATGGCCGCATTTTCCGTAAGGATGAAAAATTGCGCAAACGTTATAAATGTACGGAGGTAAATAGTAAGCGGGTGTACTTGTTTAGTCCGGTTGCTGAGGTGGAGTTGATTGAGGAGTAGTTTGAGAAAGTTGCAAACTTTCTTCTATCAGTAGGCTTCAGTTGCAACTGAAGCCAGACATGGGAAGAAGTAATGTATAATTTTTATTACATTATAAAATAACACTCTCATTACCAAAGTATTGTAAAACAATGCTATTTGTAAGCGAAATGTTGCTAAACTTTCCGCAATTCTGCAATATCTTACTAATAAATATCATTCAACTTTATACTTTATCACCATGAAAAAGCTACTCGTACTGGCGCTTATTATTTTTGCTAAAAGCGCCTTCGCCCAAAAAGATACTGTAGGATTAAACATTCCATTTGTTAACAATACAGTTGTTTATGAAAAGGTGTTCGATGTACCAAACGTTCCTAAAAATCTGCTTTACAGCAATGCCGGGCTTTGGTTTGCTGAAACTCATCCTTACGTGCAAGATACCCAACTGGAATTGGTAGACCCGGTTTTGTCGCGAGTTGTGGGAAGGGTAAAATCTTCTACCGTTATTGTGACAAATAAAGTTCTTTGGGACACTTATTATGGTAACATCACCTATAATTTTACGCTGCAGGTAGATTGTAAAGACAATAAATACAGGATACGTATTTATAACATCCAGGATGTGCTCGGTAACACGTATACACCCATAGACAACCTGATGTTCGCGCTCATCAGCTCAAAGTCGTATACTTTAGCTAATACCGCTGTTTTAAAAGTACCGGATTTGAAGCAACGTTTCCAGGCGCTAAATACAATTGCAAACAACGTTATAGCCGATATTACCAAAAGCATGTTAGGAGATAACAGTTTTTAAATGTCAGCCCCTAAACTGGTTTCAGTTTATACCCAAAAGTCGCAGCCAATAAAGCAAAAAGCCTTCAAATTGTTGATAAACAACATATTAAAGGCTTGATTGCTACACCCAAAAGGTGTATTTTGTGGTATCTCAACTCCACATGCA
>JAMFSA010000204.1 GCA_026225055.1 Mucilaginibacter xinganensis
AAAAAAAAGTAGAGCTGGATTGTGATTGCTCAATAATAGGATCAATCAGTATCATAAGCGGCAAGTGGAAACCCGTTATTATCTGGATGTTATTATCAGGCCCCAGGCGATTTGGTGAGCTCCATAAAGGAATTCAGGGTATAGCACTAAAGGTATTATCCAGACATTTAAAAGAACTGGAAGCTGACGGTATCATCAATCGGAAGGTATATGCCGAAGTCCCGCCAAAGGTGGAGTATACACTCACTGAAAAGGGGATGTCGCTCAATGATGTGATGCAGCTTTTAGCAGAATGGGATAAAAAGAATAGAGTAGCCGAATAAGACATTTGACCACTGTTTTGTGAGAACAGCGAGAGTAACAACCATTGCAATTACTTGTACCTCAAGATGTAAATACAAAACTCTGAATTTTCGTAAAACAATTGTAAAACAAAAATCAAATACCCAAGATAAAAATTAGTATAAATAATAGTGAAAGAACAACGATTAACCACTTTAATACCAAGTTAAATTATCAAGATTTGGGATATTTTTTGATATTCCGCAGGGTATTAGATATTGCTTATTCCACCGTCGACAACCATATCAGACCCTGTCATAAAGGAGCTTTCATCAGAGGCAAGAAAGACTGCAGCTGATGCAGCCTCCTCGACACGCCCAAGCCTAAGCATCGGGACATAATTTGCGTAATGCGTATGAAGTGCGTCAAGGTCTTCACGTGTTTTTGCCTGGCGCTCCATGATTGCCGTAGGAAATGGCCCGGGGCTTAAAAGATTGGCGCGAATGCCGCTGTCTTTAAATTCTGCTGCCCAGGTACGAACAAAGGAACGCAGCGCCGCCTTCGCGCCGGCATAGGCTGAATGATTGGCAAGACCCATATAATGCATTGCTGAAGAAACAAGGATGATCGAGCCGCCGCTCTCCATCAGGGGCAGCATCTTTTGGGTAAGGAAAAGCGGGCCTTTTGCCATCAGATCAAATGAACGATCATAATGATCTTCGGTAATTTCACGAAGAGGTACTTGTTCGGTGAAGCCTGCATTTGATACCACGATGTCCACTTTACCTTTTGCTTTCCTGACAACATCAACAACACGATCAAGGTCTGAGAGTTTCGCGGCATCAGCCTGTATAGGCGTAATATTTCCGCCAATGATTCTGACCGCTTCATCTAAGGCCTCTTTTCTTCTGCCGAAGATAAACACCTCCGCACCTTCGTCAACAAAACTCTTGGCAATGGCAAGTCCTATGCCACTTGTACCTCCGCTGATAACAGCTATTTTATTTTCTAATCTCATAATATGATCAAATTTTTACAAGGCAAATTTCTGGATATCTGGTGGAAACTGACAAGGAAATTTGGCGCAAAATACTCGTGATAAATGTCACGGAAATACTGTTTAGCACCAGGTGTATTAAAAAAATAATCCTGCATATTTAGCCTGTAGTATAAGGACCACAGTTTTAAAAACATGCAGGATTATCCGTATTAGTCTCTAAACGGTGCAAGGTTAACAGACCCGCCGTCAACCAGTATTTCATTTCCGATCACAAATGAGGATTCGTCTGAAGCAAGATATACCACAGCTTTTCCTATGTCTTGCGGTTGCCCAATACGGCCTGCGGGAATACCAGCTACCAATTGCTTTTTAACCGCCTCAACCTGGTCAGCCTGAACAAACTTTCCGAATACCGGCGTTTCCGTCGCGCCGGGTGAAACCACATTCACCCTTATTTTTCGTGCCAGCAGGTCTAATGAAAAACCTTTGGCCCAGGCAATGACCGCAGCTTTTGCACCCCCATAAAGCGATAGTGCAGGCAGCCCTACGTGCCCGGCATTGGAACCAATCAGGACGATTGAGCCGCCATCATTCATATAAGGCAGTGCCTTGTGGACGGTGAAATAAACGCTCTTTAAATTAAGGTCCATGGTCAGGTCATAATCTTTCTCTCCAATATCCACAACGGAACCCAGGTTTGCGCCTGTTGCGGCCCCGCCAGCATTGGCTACCACTATATCGATCTTCCCAAATTTTTCATAGGTCTGCTTAAAAACGCGCTCAAGGTCTTCCAGTTTGGTCACATCCGCGCTGATAGCGATAAAATTATCGCCCAGCTGTGCAACCGAACTGTCCAGCGTTTCCTGTGTCCTGCCAACTATCGCTCCCTTTGCACCTTCGATTTGAAATTCTTTGGCGATACCAAAACCGATACCGCTGTTTCCACCGGTTATTACGGCTACTTTATTTTTTAGTCTCATGATCTTTAATTTTAATCTAAAGTAGATCAATAAGTTTGTGTGGTACGAGGAGATATGACGCAAAATGTATGTGATAATAGTCACGGTAGTAATCATCAATATCCTCTTTTTGGGCAAGCAGGCTTGGGTGACGATCCGTTACAGATGGTATATTATAAGTGGTTTTGGACTATACCGCGCTAAAATTTTTGCGGTAGTTACCTGATTGGTAGTCCTTATCATCTTAATACCATTTTCATGGTTTAGATTGCGCTTAGGATGATTTATTAATAAATTTGTTAAACAGGGTTAGTCATGTTTGAAGCATTTGAAAAATATTTAAAGGAAAAAGCTGATTTGGATGCAGAAGAAATTAATGCTGTCCGGGCCGTTAGCATGGAGAAAAAGGTCAGAAAAAGACAATACCTTTTGCAGAACGGGGATGTTTGTCATAATAATTGCTTTATAGTAAAAGGGTGCCTTCGCATGTACACGGTGGGAGACGATGGAGTAGAGCATATCCTACGTTTTGCAGTTGAAAACTGGTGGATAAGTGATCGTGAAAGTTATAATAATGGAAGTCCGTCCAAATGTAATATAGATGCCCTGGAAGATTGTGAGGTTATATTGATCGATAAACCTGATTTTCTTAACCTGTTAACAACAATACCCAAATTTAAAAACTTTATAGACAGTCTTTTGGCAAGGAGTTACGACGCTATTCAAAACAGGGTAATGAGTGCGATCAGTTACACTACGGAAGAAAGGTACCAGAATTTTATAACACGTTTCCCGGATATTTTCAATCGTGTTCCTTTGCATATGATCGCTTCCTATTTAGGCGTTTCAAGAGAAACTTTGAGCCGCGTCAGAAGTCAGTACGTTAATAAATAATCCATTTGCATATAACAATTTGCAAGGGGCATCGCCTTGTTTCTCCAGCGACTTCAATGAATCCGATGCGCTCAGGAATACATATACTTTTTTGATTAGCTTTTATCGCTTTGGCAACAATGTTAAAGCCACAAGGAAAAGAAGTACCGCCGATGAAGAGGGAAGCCAGCGCGCCTAGTAAACTATCACAATTTAGAAAATTTAATAAATCTTAAAACTATTTCATCGGTGGATAATGCCTATTGGTAAGGTAAAAGTCACTATTGAACAAAAAAGGAAAATTCCTTCCTAAAATATTTTTTCCTTTATCCAAAATTATAAAACATGATTTTGAGAAATTTATTCCTGACCGCGCCTTTAATGCTGTTTTTTTGCTTTGGTTGCCATGCGCAAATCAAAAACAATCAAAAAGCAATCATAATTCCTTTTGAATCTCCCAAGTGGGACACTACTGGCGCAAAAGCGGAATTTGTCACTTACAAAGGTGTAAAGGCTATTAAAATGCACCCCAACGGAGGGCAAATAAATATTAAAGGATTAATCTTTACCAACGGCACAATTGAGTTCGATACGCAGCCGATCGATGCGGAAACAAGGGGTTTTGGTCCGATAGGCATATACTTCCGCCAGCAGAATGCAAAGGAAAGCGAATACGTTTATCTGCGTACCAAAAGGGATGACAGCAAGCGTGACGATGACGATATCCAGTATGCACCGGTTATAAATGGTGTGCTGCTATTTAATATGATGTCGCCTTATGATGGGCCGGCACCTGTACACAACAAGGAATGGAACCATGTTAAGCTGATAGTTTCCGGTATGCAAATGCGCGTGTATGTAAATGATATGAATGAACCTGTATTGGAAATTCCAAGATTGGAAAGCATCAGTAAAGCCGGAACAATTGGATTTGACGGGCTTGCCTATTTTGCAAACCTGACGGTTAAGCCAAATGATGTAGGAAATTTATCTGCCCTGGAAGGAATAGATCCTACTAAACATGATATGAACTACATCCGTAATTGGGATATTACTGCCTCAAGCATCATGGGACGGGGAAAAGAATTAACCACCGATGATCTACCAAAAGATTCTACCCAATGGAACAAGATCACTGCGGAAAGGCGCGGGGTTATCAACTTATCCCGAAAATTTGGAGCAAGCGACACCGGCCGTTACGTTTGGTTAAAAACCACCATTAATTCAACAAAGGATCAGGTTATGCAGATGCAACTTGGTTTTTGTGATGAAGTGTACGTTTTCGTGAATAAAAAATTAGTTGATGCGGATAAAAATCAATTTGGGCTGCCGCTCGCCAAGTTTCCGAATGGGTGTCTGAATATTGATAATTCGATGGTAAACATCCCGCTTAAAGCCGGAGCTAATACTTTATTAATCGGTGTGGTCAATAACTTTTACAGTTGGGGCATTATCGCCAGACTCAGGAATTTAAGCGGAATTACGCTAACAAATTGAAAGACATGAAAAGGTAGGAGCATATGAATTATTCAATTTTACAACTATAAATCATATTCTAAATGGTTTATAATTAATCAATTACAGATAATTTAAGTTATATCAGCGCTACTTTACAATCGACTGTAAATTTTGAAGCCGATTAATCTCTTTACTTAAAATTGCCAATTTTCTGCTACGGTAATTTTAGCTTTTCAAACTTTATATTTTTCCGATCCGATATGAACCAACATAATTTATTCCAATTCTATTTTCTACCATAAAAGCAATGCATTTAAATCGCTGCTAAGGCTTTAATTTTTCAAGTTTAATCTTTTCAGGTTTCCGGATGAAACTGCAAACATAAATCCATTATCACTCGCCGCAACATGGAGTCGGGTTAAAAAGCAGTATCCGCGATAGTAAGCTTAGATTTCCTTATAAAATATCGCGCTTCTCTCATGGTTGTACTTACTCAGCTGCCTGCAACAACTCTTTACTATTGACAGGCGCTAATTCATGACCAAACATTTTTAATACTTGGTTTGCCTTTTCTAAATTCAAATTACCCTTTCCTTGCTCTATCTTTCGAATAACAGTCAGGGCAACGCCTGCTTTTTCAAACCACTTAATTAAGATTCGACCTTGCATTAGCTGATGGCTTAACCACCTAAAAATACCTATGCAATTCACAAATTTTGGGTTACACGCCTCGGTTTATTTAGTCCCCAAACCGGGCAGAATTCCGCAATTCAGGCGCAGCAATTCGTTTTCAATCATCAATTTAACCTTTTGTGAGCCCAGCCCCCAAATTCGAAGAATATTAACCATTTTCATCTTAATATTTTTGATCCGCTTACTGATAGGCATCATTTATCGACACAAAAACCAACTTCATCGACATTTCTGTGGTTTTGAGAAATCTGAAATGCATTTTTATCCAACAAATAATGTCGCTAAGAAATTCATTGGCAGAGTTTCCTGTAACGGTTATTTCAACCCACTTAAATATTATCAATTGTTTGACGCTATTCAGGCCCTGAAAAATGCGGTGGGGGTTGGACAAACCTGGACCTGGCAGACACCTACACTGACCATTGTGGCAGAGCCCACCGCGCCTGCGGGTATGATCTGTTTATTCCGGTATTTTAACTCAACGAGCGGACAGCATATTTGTACCTATGACTGGGAAGAGTTGGGTAGCACGAACGTGGGCTATAGTTTTGAAAAAGTGCTGGGTTACACTTATCCTTCAGCATCATCAGCCACGAATTTAAAACCTATTTACCGATATTATAAAAGTTCCGACGGTTCACATTTTACTACTGACCTGGCCGGCACTTACAGTGGATTTGTTTTCGAAAAGATACTGGGCTATGTAGGTACCAGCGCTACAGCCTCCTTAAGCAGGTCACTTACTAAATATTACCGGAGTTCTAATGACGACCACTTTGTATGCATTGCTCCTGATGTACCCAATACCACCGGTTATACACAAGATATCGACTTTATTTTTGGGTACCTGCAATAAATATTTTTACCCATACCAAACATTCAAAACATCGATTAACGCATAATAAACAAATGATAAGTAAATTTTTTCCCTGGATAGACAAGGCATTTCGTGATATTGATAAACGAGACATCAGAAGAACAAAGAATATCAGATTAATACCTGATATTAAGAATAGAAGAGGTGGAAAGCTTTCCTATGGGGAGTGGGCACATGTTATTGGCATTTTCCAAACCGTGATCTACCAAACGCTTGAAAATAAAACGGGAAATCATATACTGGATATTGGCTGTGGTACAGGTTTGCTGGGAATATCGGCTGAACCATTTACTGCCGATGGCGGAACCTATACTGGTATTGATGTAATGACTGAGGACATTAATTTCTGCAAACAGCATTATAATTCCGCAAATTATAATTTTATTCATTTAGATGTAGCTAACCCTACTTATGCAAGCGATCAATCAAAAATACTAAAGCCCTGGCCTGTTGCAGACAATTCGCAGGATTTGGTTACAGCATTATCGGTATGGACACACCTGAGTGAAGACGATGGAATATTTTACATGAAGGAAATTCACCGGGTACTAAAAAAAGGCGGCAAAGCTGTGATTACCTTTTTCTACCTGAATAAGGATTATGAAAAGTCATTACCAAAGAGAACAAACCATATTGGCAGATTCCATAATACCAACCAACAGACCTGGATTTTTGAGGTGAGCGCCTACGGTTCAAAAAATTGGTTCACCATATCATCAGCTCAAACCCCCGAAGACGCCATTGGTGTAACAGAAGATGGGATTAAAATGTTGCTAACCAGCACCGGTTTAACCCTGGAACAGTATTATCCAGGAAACTGGAAGGAAGCGCCGGGTGTATTCTTCCAGGATATTTTAATATTGAAAAAATAACGTAATAGTTCAAAGCCAGGAATGATATAGACGATAAAAGTTGTCAAATAATGGACTTTTTCAAAGCCGTCAGCCTTTTACGCAGTGATTTCAGCGTAGAAGCATACATGGGGTCAGCTGCAAGATTTGTCGTTTCGTGAGGGTCATTTTTGATGTCATACAGTTCTTCATAGTGATGTTCTATGAAAATCATGTATTTAAATCTTTGGGTTACAACGCCCTCTTCTTTGGGAATGTGCGGGCTGCCAGAGAAATAATGCTGATACACAAAATCTTGTCTTTCAGGTATCTTGTTTTCCAGCATATCTACAAGATTGATTCCTTGCATGCCTTGTGGAACGGGAACACCGGCCATTGACAAAATAGTGGGGGCAATATCGATATTGAGGGCTATTTGTGAGGGTCGGTACTGGGCTATTTTGTCCGGTAAATTTGGATCGTAGATGAACATGGGAACCCGGATAGGTTCCTCATAGCCATACCATTTGCCTTCCAAGCCATGTTCACCTAAAAATATGCCGTTGTCTCCCATACAGATAATGATCGTATTTTTAGTAACTCCCAATTTGGCCAGTTTTTGCACCATTTCCCCAATCACGTCATCTACACCGGTAATTAACCGGTAATAATTTTTGACGTTTTCCTGATATAATTCGGGTGATCCGAACAGCCCCCGCCACCTGGAACGCCCAAAATTAGATTCCGTGCGGAAAAAATCAGGCAGTTGGTTCCAGTATTTGGGATTGGCAGTTACCGGCATTGGTATAGTGTCATGGATATAAAGGTCTTTATATCGCGGTTGAATAATATATTTAGGTGGATCACCATCCTGCTCATGGGGCGCCTTAAAACTCACCGAAAGACAAAAGGGGCCGCCGTTACCATATTGATCCAGGAAGTCCTGTATAGCGTGTCCGATGGTATCTGTATCGTGAATTTCCTTACCATTACGCCCAACGGTGATATAATCTGGTTGTGGTTTTTCGCCGGCCTCGGAATTCACCCAAAAATCAAATAAGGAAGCCGGCGGTTTTTTGCCTACGCCAAATTTGCCAATAAAACCAAGTGTATAGCCAGCCTTTTTGAGTAAGGCCGGGTAAGTTTGCGCAATAGTTGCCGGCGACATGTCCATATCGAAATTATTGATATGATGCCGGGACTGGTACTGCCCGGTAAATATGCTTGCCCGACTGACACAACAGATGGAGGTAGTTACGTAGCTGTTTTGAAAAAGCACCCCGGCACGGGCAAGGCGGTCCATATTTGGAGTGTGAATGATAGAATTACCAGCTGCACCGAGCGCATCAAAACGCTGATCATCGGTTAATACAAATATGATATTCGGTCGATCAGAGACGGACTACTTTTTGATACTACCCTGATGTTCTATAACGCCTGTTTGATTATTTTGAGAATGTTGATGGCCACACGAAAATAGACAAAGCAACGCGAATCCCGATAGATAAAGGAATTTACATAACTGCCATTGGTAGGTACGCATCATTGCCAAGCTGTGTTTTATATTTTCGGCAAAATAACGTTTTCAGGTCGACTTAACCAATCTAACAATAAATCAAGTGTCAACTTTATATAAATCTACTCAACATAATGATTTTTAGCATAGATTTTACCGAAATTGCTTCGCATATGACACGAAAAAGCTGGCAATTTTTTAACTTTAACAGAATAACCCGCCGGCTCATGAAGTATTTACTTTTTCTGTCGCTCCAGTTACTGATGATTTTGCCCGCAAGCGCACAGAACCATCAGCTTGACAGTCTTTCTGCAGCCTATGCCAGGGCTAAAACTGATACCTCCCGGGTGGATATTTTGATTGAGCTCGGCGACCTGTACGCACAAAATAAACCAGACTCGGAATTATTTAAAGCCCGACAAGCACTATTTATCAGCCGGAAGGCTAAATATCCAATGGGCGAACGCAGGGCCTTAAAACAAATGGCAGAAGCTTACCAGTTTATGGGCAATTATCCGCTGGCATTGCAATTTTACCTGGAACGATTAAAGCTTGATGAGCAATACCTGGGTTCTGAAGAAGAAGTAGTTACCCTGTTAAGTGTGGCCAACCTTTATTTATCCGAAAAGGATTTTCAGCAGGCACTTAATTATGCAAAAAAAGGCGAAGAACGGATCAATCGCGGTCAGTTCAAAGATTATCGCTGGTACAACGATATGGTTTTCAGTGAGATATATGAAAAAATGAATAATTCTCGCCTGGCATTGGTGTATGATGACCTCGCTTACCGGCTTGCGCTGGCCAATGGTAATAAAGCATGGTTGGGCATGTCACTAAACAATACCGGTAACGCCTACCTTAAAGCAGGCAACTTACCACAGGCCCTGCGGCATTATCGCCTGGGCATTCCTTATCTTTTAGCCGGCCAGAATGCCAGTTTTCTGTGCGAGAGCTACCAGGGAATAGCCACGATCAAGTTTCGCTCAGGCCAGCCGGATTCGGCGTTGGTTTACGCTAAAAAATCGCTGGCCCTGGCTATCGACCGTAACTTTAGTGAAAAATATATCAGGGCATGCGAATTGTTAACTGAGGTGTATAAAAAGCAGCATCAACCAGATAGTGCACTAGCCTACCTTGGGAAGGTTGTAGTGATGAAAGATTCCGTTTATAGCCAGGACAAAGAAAAACAGATAGCCAGCCTCACACTAACTGAACAATTGCGGCAAAAAGACCTGTTGGAAGAAAAAGCTGAAAAAGACCGCCACCGCACCTATGTACTAAATATGTTATTGATTGGGTTACTCATCCCTTTTTCCTTTCTGGTGAGCCTGGTAATGAGTAAAAGAAAAATGCATCCAAAAATAGTCGCATTCTCGGGTGTGATCTCGCTATTGCTGCTTTTCGAATATCTAACGATTCTGCTGCACCCCGCCGTTGAACGTTGGACAGATGATTCCCCTTTCCTGGAGATCATGATATTTGTTGCCGTGGCAGCAGTACTGACACCTGCGCATCACAGGTTGGAACATTGGATGCTGACTAAATTAACGGCGCACCATCATCACCCCGCGGCCATGCCACCGGTACAGCCACCTCAAGCTGAAACTACCGCAGATTCTCCCGAGCCCCTTTTATAGATTAGGCTTTTTCTTAGGATCGGGAACGGCTACTGTATCTGAAAGCATAGCCGGTTGAAACAAGTCAATACTTTCTGCAGATTGCTCGGTCGCTTCATGCGTAACCTCATCATCTTTGCTTTCTTCGTTTTCTGGTTCAATTATCATCACTTCTCCATTTAAGAATTTATATCTAATTTAAGAACATTCTTTATAAACTCCTAATAATTAGACATTTACTTTCATATTGTGTATTTATTCACACTTATGAGAATTTGCTTCAATGAAATCAAGTTTAGTGAAGCGCAATCAGCCTGAAATGAGCCGACATCAAAACGACTAATGCTTACCATTAAATTAATCCCCATATTGCTGTTTATACCCATTTTGGCTTATATAACTGGGGAGCGGAGCTGTTTCATTTAATATAATTTTTGCGCATAAGGTATTAGGCGGAGCATTTTAAATAAGCTGTCGCACTTTGCAATACCAGCTGTGCCATTCAATTTAAAATACCAGAATTCTTCCAGATCACCATCATTCATGGTCATTTGCGTAACACCTTGAGATTTGTGTTCGGCTAATTCCCAATTGGCTACAACTTTATAATTCACCCTGTTTTTGTAGCTAAAACATGCCGTACGGTCAACGCTGAAAAGTGGTGTATCGGTTACAGTTTGTGTAATTTCGTAATCTTTATATTGTGAGAATTTAATAGGCTCATCAGCCTTATCGCGTAAATCTGCTCCTAATATAAGTGGCCTTTTATCAGCAGGCACCTTTGCTACAGCGTTTAAAGCCAATAATGACGCGGCTTTATGCGCACCATGTGTTGAGGGTTCGGGTAAAAGGCAAAATACCAGGTCATAATGATTATCAGCAAGCAGTTGATCCAACTTTTTATTAACTGCCTTTACATTCCAGCTGGTATCCAATGGGTCATGCTCATTTAAACCATAGTGACTATCCCGCTGGTCCATGAAATAATAATGTGCCACTCCTAAAATATTTCCGGCATTTTTTAACTCCTGTTTCCTGATCCGGGGTAGCTCATTCCTACCCGTTTTCTCATTTGTAAGCGCAACACCATAATAATTTTCGGCCAGCGTAGCATATTTATACCCGGCTTCACCATCGGTAATCACAAAAAGATCAATTATTCCATGATGCTCTTTGGCAATTTTATATAAGGTTACCGAAAACACACTTTCATCATCTGGATGAGCGATAACTACCAGTACATGAGGGCCTTTTCCATTATTTTGAGCATTTACATTTATACGAATGAAACAAAGAAAAACAAGTAGAATAGTATACCGAAGAATTAGGAAACGCAGCATATTTTATGAATATCATACAAATTTATTATTTATTCTATTAAATCTATAGGCATTATAGAATATAATGTATATATTTGCCAACATAATGAAAGAATTTATTTTGCTGACCTCATAATAATTGTCTTCTCATCACTAGGTTTATAATTGGTTGTAAAGGGTTCCTGCTCATCAGGAACCCTTACTTTTTATGGCCTTTTGCATGTATTGTCAATCAATATTCATATTAGTCTATAAAATCTATAGATTTACTTGATTTTATTATACGTGTTTGTATATTTGTTGCAGACTTGTAAAGTTTCACATAATAACCCTATAATGTTTACTATCACACAAAAGGTCTTTTCCCCGGGCTTGCTCATTAAAAACCAGCATACTGCGTTTGCCGGTTTCTTTTATTGTTGTTGTTGATCTGATACAGGGCCTGTCCCCACTCCTCTTTAACCATATTTTTAATATTACCGCATGCGGCTTATGACAAATCAACCGGTCTGATTTTCGGCTGACAAAGTTGAAAGTTTCCCACGATTTGCAGCTATATGATGGTACAGATTCAATCATACCACTTAATCAACAACATGAAAACAATTCACCTTAAACATCAATATTTCAATCATTTCTTTATTGCAACTTTACTTATAACTGCTTTAGTACAAAGCTCGTGCAAGCAAAAGCAAGCTTCAGTGCAATTAAACCCTTTAAAAACACAGGCACAACTCCAACTGGACAGCACCGCTATAAAACTGAGTAATGATACAGCTATAAAAAGCGCTGAAAATGAAGTCATAAAATTATATAAGCAGGATTCGACCTATAAAATTCCTGATGCACAGGCAACTTTAAAACAGGATATTGAAAGGCTGGCTTATGCCGCTATTGAAGAAACCAGCATAAAATACTCGGCAGAACCTCAGTTTTTATGGATAGACCATGCACCACGTAATTGGAACGGCCTGGATGTTCCAGGCTCACAATTTGGTCTTGATAACCCCGATAATGTTTATCGTACAGCTTATTTAGATAGCACATCGCAATACGAGATCCATTTACATCATCTTGAAAAAGCACCTGTACAGGAATCATTTGAATGGTTTGATGGCAACACAGGATCTATTACCACCGCCAAGCATCTCGGCTTTGTACAGGTTAAAGACCTGAAGCCTGAAAGTAATGGCGATTATATACTTACTGCCGGCCCGCAGGCAGAGCCAACTAACCCTAATCATTTACAGATCAGCAAACCACTTGTAAATATTATCTACAGGAACACATACTCAAACTGGGCTGACCAAACACCGGTGGTTATAACTGTAAAAAGAGTTAGCGGCAAAAGATTCCCGGCGATATCACAACCCGAATTGGTTACCCAATCGGTGGCTACGTTTAAAATATTTTCAGCTTTTCTTCTAAAAATTAAGGCACTCACTACTACCGTGCCTGTAAACACTTTAAGGAAACCTTTTTCAAGAGATGGCGGCTGGGGATTTGCTGTAGCCGGGCGTTTTAAAATAAACAAAGATGAAGCATGGGTGATCACGCTTAACCCAAAAGGTGCAAAATATCTTGGATTTGAGCTTGCGGATCCATGGCTGGCCTCATTGGAATATATACAACACTCCAGCAGTTTAAATATCACCCAGGCTAAACCCGATATGCATGGTAATTATACCTATGTAATAGCGGCAGTTGACCCCGGCATACATAACTGGCTGGATACACGCGGCCTAACAGAGGGCAGCCTTTTCATCAGATGGCAGGCATTCACTGACAATGTAAAAGCAATTGATGATGCCATTGTAAAACAGCAGGTTGTTAAACTGGCCAACCTGGATCAGGCATTGCCGGGCGATATAGCTAAGGAAACACCTGAATCGGGCAAAGATATTTTAACGGAACGGGCACAAACCTATCAACGCCGTTTAAATCCCCGATAATTAATAACAACTAACACATATTTTACTAAAAAAAATCCAACATAAGTACCAATGAATTTAATATCTCAACATAAAAAAGTTAAAAAGTTGTCTAAATACAGCGCCTCATTAATCCTGCTAACTGTAGGGCTTACCAGGGCCAATGCTCAATCTGTTTACCCTACAGGTGTTACCGTTTATGATCCGGCACGCGCTTATAACAGCTACATTATATTTAGCGCCCCTGATAATAAAACCCATCTTATTGATATGAACGGCAATGAGATACATACCTGGAATTATGCAGGTTTTCCCGGTGAACTGCTTGACCCTGCAGTAACCGGAGGAAAAAAAGGCAACGTGCTGATACAATATGAAAGTATTAAAGGCATCGGGACATCAGAAACTCCCGGGCAAACCATCTTCCGCAATAAAAGTATAGCAGAGCTTAACTGGGCCGGTGACGTGGTATGGAAATGGGGCGATAAAGCGCCTGATAGTACTGCCCGCCAGCATCATGACTGGCAACGCCTGCCTAACGGCAACACGTTGGTACTTGCCAACCGCCTGCGCCCTATACCAGGTTTTAAACTACCAAAGCTGCTTGATGATATTATTTATGAGGTAAACCCTGCCGGGGATATTGTATGGACATGGAATGCCTCTGACCACTTAAAGGAATTTGGCTTTACCCCAGAGGAACTTGAACTGGTTAAGAACTCATCAGATGCAGATTACCTGCACGTAAATAACATGACATCGCTTGGGCCAAACCACTGGTATGATAAAGGTGATGAGCGTTTTAACCCGGATAACATCCTTATCGACTCGCGCAATGCCAATTTTATTATTATTATTGACAAAAAAACAGGCAAGGTAGTATGGAACCTTGGCCCTAATTACCCTGCCATAAGTCAACGAAATTCATCAGTGCCGAGGCCTGTTGACCAGATCAGCGGCCAGCATGATGCCCACCTGATTGAAGAGGGGCTGCCTGGTGCCGGTAACCTGATTGTATTTGATAACCAGGGCGAGGCGGGCTACCCATCGGCAACATTGCAGCCAACAGGTGGTTCGCGTGTGTTGGAGATAGACCCGGTTACTAAAACAATTGTATGGCAATATACAGGTCAGGATTCGGATGCACCTACCTGGAGCTTTTACAGTTCATTCATCAGCAGCGCGCGCAGGTTACCAAACGGCAATACACTGATTGATGAAGGTATGCATGGGCGTTTCTTTCAGATCACACCTAAAGGGGAAATTGTATGGGAATACGTAAACCCTTATTTCGGACGTTCGCCAATAGGCGGTATTTCCAGAACGGTGCGCTCAAACTGGGTTTACCGTGCTCAGCCGGTTCCTTACAACTGGGTTCCGGATGGTACTGCGCATGCTGAAAAAGCAATAAAAGTAGTAGACAATGCAACCTTTAGGGTTCCGGATAGTCAATAACACCATATAAGGCCTGCTGTTACGGCAGCGGGCCTTATAAAAGAAACAAATTTTATAATTTATAGCGTCATGGCCTTTCGATATTATTTCCTGTTTCTCCTGTTTGGCATTTGTTCTTTAACCAGCACAGTTAAAGCGCAATCGCCTGTTTATTTAGCTGCTGTTGAAAAGCAGCTTAAAAACACCATTGAGAAACCAATGGTTGCAGAAAATTTGGATGACAACCTGAGCAAACCACAACAAAGAAAAAGGCTGATGGTGTATCTCAAAGGTATTGAAGCAGCCGACGTAAACTATAATCAAGCCCGGGTGAGGCATTTGTACAAGCTGGCAAATTTGTTTACAAAACTACGTTTGTACCCGCTTGCGATGAAATGCTTTTTTAAAACTATTCAGCTTGACGCGGATAGCATTAGCACCGGAGATCTGCCTATTACATCTGTTGATGATTCTGCCCTGGAAAAACAAGTTAATCTGCTGGGGCCGGATACCAATAAAAATGTAAGAAGCAAAGCTATCAGCTGCGATAGGATCATTAACACCTTTAATGATGGTAAAACAGCAATCGCTTTTGCTTTAATATTCCACGTTAAACAACCGGTGAGGGGGAAACCTAAGATATTTAAATTCGCAAATACCGGCCATACCTTTATCACACTTATTAAGTATAATTCAGATTCAACTTACGCATCTATTTCCTTTGGATTTTATCCTAAAAAAGATAACCTGCTATCGGCCACGCCTATTCTGCCTTCTACTTCCTCCACATTTAAGGACGACTCGGAGCATGCATGGGACGAGGTTGTTGGCAAATTCATATCGAAACGCCGCTTTGTGAAAATATTGGCACTTACAGAGCAATATAACAACGTTGCTTATCATCTTTCAAAAAATAACTGCACGGATTTTGGTTTAAAAGCAGCAGCACTTGCCGGACTTGATATCCGGGACACAAAAGGCAGTTGGCCCCTTGGAAGCGGTAATAATCCCGCGATTACCGGGCAAAGTATCCTCGGCGGTAAATTCGACAATGCCGATACCGGCGACACCAAAGATCTGCTGATCAATTTAAATAACTGACCTATATGGATAATTTCAAAATATTAAAAGAATTGATAGCAACGGCTGAAAAAGATGCCGTTGTTTTTTATGGAAAAGGAAATAACGCCGCTGGTACCCGCCTGCGTTTAACGCTGCAGCAAATTAAAGTTTCCGCTACAGCGATCCGCCAGGAAATAGCGGAGCAGAAAAGGAGGAAATAATGGATAAAAATACTTTTGACACCATTTACGAAAGGTATTGGCTATCTATATATACATCAACTTTTAAACGTTTATCTAATCCTCAAAAGGCATCGCAAATAACGCAGGAAGCATTTTTTCAGCTATGGTTAAAAAAAGAAGAGGTAAAGGGGGATGATGTGATAATTTTTTTGTTGAAAGCAGCAAAAAAAGAAGTTTTTAAGCTGATGGAAAAGGAATGCATTTACATTATAAATCCGCCACGTATGATATTGGGAGAGATATTGCTGCCGGGTGCCAATTAAAAAACATCCGGAACTGAGCAAATTTGCTGCTCAGCCCCGGATATGTTATCTTCTTTTACGGCTAAGTTCCTGTAATGTATTTGCCAATACATCAATTTCGGCACAAGTATTATAAAATGCCAGTGAAGGCCTTACGGTGCTCTCCACACCAAAGCGGCGCAAAATAGGCTGCGCGCAATGATGCCCTGAACGTACGGCGATTCCCTGTTTATTCAACTCAGTACCTACCTCTTCAGTTTTATAGCCCTCTAATACAAATGAAAGTACGCTTGCTTTCTCAGCAGCAGTACCTATCAGGCGTATACCCGGTACTTGCTTCAACAGGCTTGTGGCATATTCAAGCAGAAAATGTTCGTACTGCGCTATAATTCCCATACCAATGCGGGTAACATAGTCAATGGCGGCACCTAAGCCAACTGCATCGGCAATGTTTCCGGTACCAGCTTCAAAACGGCCCGGTGCATCATGATATGTGGTATGCTCAAAAGTAACATCCTTTATCATGTTGCCGCCACCCTGCCATGGTTGGGTGGCATTCAATAAACCTTCCTTACCGTATACTACACCAATACCTGTGGGCCCAAATACTTTATGGCCTGAAAAGACAAACCAGTCGGCATCCAACGCCCGTACATCAACAGGCATGTGCGAAACGGATTGCGCGCCATCAACCAACACCTTTGCCCCGGCCGAATGCGCGATCTGCACTATCTGCGCTGCTGGCGTTACTGTTCCCAACGCGTTTGATACCTGCGTAAAGGCAACCAGTTTGGTTTTAGGGGTAATCAGTTTTACATATTCATCCAGCAGGACCTGACCGTCATCATCAACAGGAATAACCTTTATCTTCAGATTCTTTTTAGCGGCTAGTTGCTGCCATGGAACAATATTGGCGTGGTGCTCCAGGTGGCTTACAATGATCTCGTCGCCTTCATGCAGATTTTGCTCGCCCCAACTTTTTGCTACCAGGTTTATGGCTTCTGTTGCGCCACGTACAAATATGATCTCATTTACCGACCCTGCATTAAGGAAAGCCTGCACCTTTTTGCGGGCACCTTCATAGGCATCTGTAGCACGGGCGGCAAGCTCATGCGCGGCACGGTGGATATTGGAGTTCTCGTGCTCATAAAAATAGCTGATACGGTCAATAACCTGCTTTGGCTTTTGCGTGGTAGCGGCGTTATCCAGCCATATCAGTTGTTTGCCATTTACATTTTCTGAAAGTATCGGGAAATCTTTCCTGATGAAATTTACATCAAAGCCCGGAACGGTTGCTGCCGGTTTATCCTTTAAAAAATAATAGGCAGCCGCATCTGTACCAAAACCGCTTGCAGGTATTTGTGGTGCTTGCGATGGCGTGCTGATATGATTTAATATATCATGCAATTGTTTTTCAAAAGGCTGCTCCTGTTGAAAAGGCAGATGAAAAAGGCTTTCAGGAACCAGTTTAAAAGGCAAAAAGCTACGCCCAAGGTCATGTTCCTCGGGTTGAATGGAGGCATTTAAACCAGGATCATTGAAACTGGTTTGTGGGTTCTCCAAATTTACCGCGTTACCATGATGGATAGCCGATGGTGAAACACCGCTACCCGCTACTGATACAGGCGGTTTAGCCGCATCGTAAGGGTTAATATCAGGCAAGGCAATATCTTCATTAGGCTGCGCTTTAAAAAACTGGTTGGCCAGCCTTTGCAACTCCTGAAGATCGGGTAAATTACCGGGGTTAATATTTGTACTCATAATAGTTTCCTAAATCAACATCCTCCAAAACGGCAATCGCATCATCAACCAATACCGCTAAAGAGCAATATAATGATACCAGGTACGATGCAATAGCCTTGTTATTTATGCCCATAAAGCGAACAGAAAGGCCCGGAGACTGCTCACCCGGTAAGCCTGGCTGGAACAAGCCAACCACACCCTGCCTGCTTTCGCCGGTGCGTAAAAGGATAATTTTTGATTTATTATTTTCTATAGGTAATTTGTCAGAAGGGATAAGCGGGATGCCTCTCCAGGTAATGAACTGTGAACCAAAAAGAGAAACTGTTGGCGGTGGTACGCCTCTGCGGGTACATTCCCTGCCAAAGGCGGCAATAGCTAACGGGTGAAGTAAAAAGAACCCCGGCTCTTTCCAAACTTTAGTGATCAGTTCGTCCAGATCATCTGGTGTAGGCGGGCCTAATCTTGTTTTTATTTTTTGGCTTGGAACAACACTGTGTAATAACCCATACTCCTGGTTATTGATCAGTTCGCTTTCCTGGCGTTCCTTGACAATCTCAATAGTTAAACGAAGTTGCTCACTGATCTGGTTGTAAGGCTTACTGTACAGATCTGAAACACGTGTATGCACATCCAACACGGTGTTTACCGCGCTTAAATTATACTCGCGGGGGTTTTCAACGTAGTCAACAAATGTTGATGGCAGTTCACGCTCATCACGCGAAGAGCAGTCGACCTCTACATTCTGCGCATCTTTTACTTTGTTTAAGCGATATACGCCTGATTCAACCGGCACCCAGTTGAGCAGTTGCGGCAACCAGCGCGGTGTAATTCTTGATAATTGAGGAACAGTACGTGTAGCAATGGCTAACTGCCTCGCAGCAACATCGCCTAATGCGGTTTGTTTTGGTTTTTGATCTGCCATGGTAATAGGGATTGATGGAAAATTGCTTTTTGTTTTTTATAATATATACTTATTACAATTATAGCAATTTACACTACCAAATACATAGACTTATTAGTCTTTATTTTACAATAGTCAAAAATCATGTCTATCTTCTCCAAGCCATCAGGGGCATCCGCTATTATTTTATTTTTTTTCGATGATTTAAGCCCCAATTAACCAGGCTATCCGTAACCGGAAATACACTCAACCCATATTCTGTTATGGCGTAACTTACTTTTACCGGCTTCGTATCCATAACTGTTCGGGTTACCAGCAGATTAATTTCGAGCTCCTGCAACTCTTTTGAAAGCATTTTGGCGGATATGCCATCAACCTCCCTTTGAATTTTTTTGAAGGTTTTGATTTCGTTAATATGGTTATTCAGGTGCCGCATGATCCTTAATTTCCACTTTCCACCTAAAATTTCCAGGCTGTCACGAATGGCTCCTAATTCATGTTCACACGTAACATCTTGTCTGCCTTCATTCTCCATATAACAAATATATGATAGTTAACAATAAGTAACTAGTTACCTTTTGTTAACCGATAAAGAAAGAAAGCCAATTCATTTTAATTTTGAAATTACAAATAAACAAGCAAATGAAAGAACTTGATTACTATGTGTTAGATGTATTTACCGATTGCCAATATAAAGGCAACCAATTAGCTGTGGTTTATATAAATGAAGAACTTGACCCGGATCAGTATCATAATATCGCGAGGGAGTTTGGTTATTCGGAAACTTCTTTTGTACATTATTCTGAAAAAGAAAATATGTTTAAGGTACGGTCATTTACACCTGCTAAATTTGAGGTGACCGGCGCAGGGCACAACCTGTTGGGAGCAGTTTGCCTCGCCTTGTTAAAAGTATGGGATATCTTTAAAAATCAGGGAGGTGCATCAAGGGTTAAAATTAAGGACATTGAAATCCCTTTACGAATAACAGAAAAGAACGGGCTCCCTTACGTCGGTATGCAACAAAGGCCTGCCAGCATTATTGGAACTGTGCCTGCGGAGATCATTTCAGAAGCGATAGGATTAAGCCTTGATGATCTTTTGTTGAACGGGTGGGCCATTAATATTGTAAAGACCGAGGTGGCGCATTTAATGGTACCTGTTAGTAACCTATCAGCATTAAAAAATGCTACCCTAAACAAATCGCTTTTGAAGCACGCCTCAAATAGGTTTGGCTTTGAAGGCTGCTACCTGTTTACAACAAATGGGGTAGATAATGACACAGTAGCTGAATGCCGTTTTTTTAATCCCAGCATTGGCATAGATGAAGATCCGGCTACGGGAACTGCAGCGGGGCCGCTCGCCGGTTATCTTGAAAAGCTCGGCTTTATCAATAAAAATCAGGATTACAACTTTTTGCAGGGGAAATATATTAATCAATCATCCACAATACACGTAAATGTTGAACAACAGGGCATTTGGGTTAGTGGTTCATCAGTAATTACAATGTCAGGCAAATTATTTATATGATTTTTTAGCCGAAAAACCTTACATAAATCATATTTTCTTCAATTTTTGTTTTATTCGTAATGATTTATGTTTATTAATATATTTTTTAATCCATTAAATCTATATATTTAGTAGTATTAATAAAATATTTATATATTTGCCATTGTAAAACAAACGCGATGAAAGCATTTCTACATTCATACAATGGTTTACTGACCTCCTCATGTACCAAAATGGTACAGTGTATTACCTGTTGTTGTTACTAATAACACAACTTATTACCATTCATCTTATTGGTTAATACGTGAGTCTGAAGGCGAAGGCAATACTTATGCTCAGTCCTGACCTTTTTAATCTTAAAATTTAGCACCCAAAATGACCCTTTAAAAAAGACCCTGAAAAAATAAACCGACAAGGAAGCCTTGCCGGTAAATTACATGATGGATCAGCCCTGACTGCGAATCACATACTGATCATCAAAGCTTTACTAACGAACTAAATCATTAACATAAAACATTTAAATATATGGAAATATATATCCATGCCAAACACGTATTAAATAAGTTTCTAAAAGCTCTCCTGTTCTTAATTATACCATTCTCAGCTTTAGCGCAACAAGAAACCCCTATCATAAATTCAAGGCTTGAGGGAAGGGTAACCGATAGTGTAACCAAACAGCCCATAGGCGGCGTTACCTTACGAATAAAAAACGTTACCCACGCGGTTACCACTGGTAGCGATGGTCGCTTTACCTTTGTAACGGGCCAAAAATTCCCCTATACATTAGTTGTTAGCTTTGTTGGTTATAAAACCAAAGAGGTTGTAGCTAACGGCAGCCCATTGAACATACAGCTCGCCGAAAACATAGCCGAGCTAAATAATGTTGTTATTGTGGGTTATGGCACGCAGAGAAAAACCGATATCACGGGCGCGGTAGGTTCAGTCCCTAAAAATATACTTAACCAGCCGGCAGCAGCATTTGATAATTTATTGCAAGGCGCTGTCCCGGGGGTTGCGGTAACGCAAAACTCAGGCCAGCCGGGCAGTACTGCTACCATAAGGATACGCGGTGGTAATTCCATATCATTTGGAAACGCGCCTTTGTATGTAATAGATGGCTTTATCATTTATAATGATAACGACTATGTAAACGTAGGCTCAAACGGTACCAGTACAAATGCGCTTTCAACCATCAACCCTAATGATATTGAATCGATAGAGGTACTAAAAGATGCGTCGGCAACCGCAATTTATGGTTCACATGGTGCAAATGGCGTAGTTATCATCACAACTAAAAAAGGTAAAAAAGGAACCAATAACGTAAATTTCAGCAGTTATTATGGTACACAAAATGTTGCTAAAAGGCTCGATCTTTTAAACGCCTCGCAATGGGGATCGTTGGTTAACGACATTAACGTAAGTGATGGTGTTGCCAAAACTTATAGCGATGCGCAACTGGCAGCTTTAGGTACAGGATCGAACTGGCAAAATGCAGCATTGCGCAACGCACCGGAGTTTAACGGTGAATTGAGCATATCCGGCGGTGACGAAAAATCAAGATACCTGGTTTCCGGAGATTACTTCAATCAGGAGGGCACCATCTTAAATACAGGTTTTAAAAGGTATTCGGCCAGGGTTAATTACGAAAAGAACGTTTCTGATAAATTTAAAATATCAACCAATGTATTCGGCAGCCAATCGATAGAGAATAAGCTGGTAGGGAGTACATACGGCAGCATAAACTTCAGCAATGCATTTGCGAGTTTAATACAAACCTCACCGGTAGCGCCGATTTTTAATGCTGATGGCAGCTATAATACCACCAGCCCCTACAACCCTACTCCAACCAACCCTTTGCAGGATATAACCGCAACTACTAATACTACCACGCTAACCCGTGTGTTAGGCAACGTGGCGGGCGAATATAAATTACTAACTGACCTTACCCTGAAAGTAACAGCCGGTATAGACTTGTTAAATACCCAGCAGGATTATTACGCGCCTTCAAATACATCAGGCGGTTATGCAGTAAGTGGTTATGCTTCAATTGGCGCAGGTAACTCATTAAGCTGGTTAAATGAAAACACGCTTACTTACGATCACGCTTTTGACAACACTCATTTCTTAAACATTTTAGCAGGTTATACCACACAGTATACCAAGTTTAATTCATCAGTAGCATCGGCCCAAAAATTCCCGAACAACCTTACTACTTATAACAACCTTTCGTATGCCGGTATTGCAAATTTGCCAACGTCACTTTTTTCGAGCCAGGCTTTAGATTCGTATTTAGCAAGGGTTAACTATTCATATGAACATAAATACAATGTAACCGTTTCTGCCCGTGCCGACGGATCATCAAAATTGGGTGCAAATAACAAATGGGGATATTTCCCATCAGCAGGTTTCTCATGGAATGTAAATAAGGAAGACTTTTTTAAGCCGCTTGAGCAAACCATTAACAGCCTTAAATTAAGGTTAAGCGCAGGCCAGACAGGTAACTCGGAGGTTCCGCCATATAGCTCATTAGAAGCTTTAGCGCCAACCAATTACTACTTCGGCAGTAAGCTGGTTACCGGTATTGCACCTGTACAAATAGATAATCCGGATTTGAAATGGGAAACTACTACCCAATATGACGGAGGTTTAGACCTTGGTTTATTTGATAACCGCATTAACCTAACCTTTGATGCGTATTATAAAAAAACGACAGACCTTTTGCTGAATGTACCATTGCCTCTTTATTCGGGCTATGCAAGCGAGCTTGAAAACGTAGGTAGTGTTGAAAACAAAGGTATTGAGCTGGGCATTAATACAGATAATATCAGATCTGAAAAATTCAGCTGGAAAACTAACCTGCAGTTTGCTACAAACAACAACAAAGTTTTAAGCCTGGGCCCAGGTGTTACCAGTTACTATCCGCTGGCGCCAACCGGGCAGGTTTCACCGGTTATTGTGCAGGTAGGTTTGCCTGTGGGTACTTTTTGGGGTTACTCAACCAACGGCCTTTTAACTGCTGCAGATATTGCGAAAGGAGTGCCGCTTTTAAACGGCGTACCGCAAAAAGTTGGCGATACAAAATATGTTGATAGCAACCACGACGGCCAGATTACCACTGCTGATAAACACAACCTGGGTAGCGCGCAGCCAAAGTTTACAGGCAGTATCACCAATACATTTACTTACGGGCAGTTTGATCTGTCGGTATTCTTTACCGGTTCATACGGTAATAAGATCTTCAACCTGCTACAACAAACGTTAGAAAGACCAACGCTTACTCAAAATGCTTCAGCTAGCTTATTAAACAGATGGAGCCCATCAAACCCTAACGGTACTGTTGCCCGCGCTACTGATGCACCGGTGCCACAGGTTACTGACAGGTATATTGAGAATGGTTCATACTTAAAGCTTAAAAATGCTTCACTGGGTTACACTTTCACTAATGGACTTGCCTCAAAAATTAAAGCAAAACAAATAAGGGTATATGTTTCAGCGCAAAACCTGGCAACTATTACCAAGTACAGCGGCCTTGATCCGGAAGTGAATTTTTATGACAACGATAACACCAAACAAGGTATCGACTACGGCACTTATCCGCCGGTAAGAACCTTCCTGGCGGGCGTTAATGTCACTTTTTAATTAAGATCTATAACACAACAAAATGAAAAAGATATCATCATATAAAATATTATTACTGCTGGTAACCGGGTCTTTAGGCACGCTGATGTCGTGCAATAAACTAACTGAAAATCCAAAATCAGTTATTGTTTCTTCCCAGTTCTATCAAACATCGTCAGACGCCACTTCGGCGGTAAATTCGGTATACAGCACATTAAACAGCGACCCTGCAGCCGATTTTCCTTTGTACGGCAGGCAGCTTAACTTATTGGTTGAAAACGCCAGCGATAACCAAACCTACAGCCCAAGTAATACCAACCCCGATGTAAGAGCATTGGGAACAGAAACCTACATATCATCAAACAGCCGTGTGCAAAAGGTTTGGCAGCAATTGTATTACGGTATTAACCGGGCTAATATAGCAATTGATAACATACCTGCTATACAAATGGATACCACGCTGAGGGCTCGTTTGGTAAGGGAATCTAAATTTATCAGAGCTTTGCTATACTTTAATCTGGTACGTTTATATGGCGATGTGCCCCTGATACTGCACAACCCAAATAGCACTAATATTGCTAATTTATTGATTGCCCGTACCCCTGCAAATGACGTTTATACACAAATTGTTAGTGATTTAAAGGACGCCACTAACCTGCCGAAAACATATGGAACTGCTGACCTGGGCAGGGCAACCGGCGGTGCCGCGCATACCTTATTGGCCAAAGTATATTTAACCCGTCAGGATTGGACCGATGCACTCACCCAACTTAACCTGGTTGTTAATGGCGGTTACGGCTATGCCCTGTTCACTAACTATTATGATGCTTTTCAAAAAGCAACAAAAAATGGCGTAGAACACATTTTCTCGGTACAATTTGAAACCAATTTAGGCGAAGCAAACAGTACTCAATTTTTAAGTGAAAGTTTCACGTCATTCAACACCGGTACTTTCCCGATTGATATACCGGCGGATAGCAGTGTATACAAACTATTCAGTGCTAATGATACACGCAGGGCGGTAACTTTTTACAGCTCGGTTTATAACGCAGCTACCGGGCAAACGGTGGTATTCAACAACCCATATGCCCCATATTTTAACAAGTTTGTTGATTATAGCCTTAGCCCCTTGTCGTCGCAAACATTAAGCGGCGTTAATTACCCTGTTTTACGCTACGCGGATGTATTGCTGATGCAGGCCGAAGCATTGAATGAAACAAACGGCGGCCCTACAAGCGATGCTTACACGGCCATAAACCAGGTACGCACAAGGGCGCACATTGCTAACCTTACCGCAGGTTTAAGTCAATCTGATTTCCGTGATTCAGTTTTCCTGGAAAGAAGAAAGGAGTTTATACAGGAGGGCCACCGCTGGTATGACTTAGTGCGCCAGGGCGGTACCACATTAGTTGATGCGCTGCATAAACTCCCGGCAAAATCGGCGGCAAGCTCTAAAAACACGCTGTTCCCGATCCCTTTGGTCGATATTCAGACTAATCCGAAACTGACACAGAACCCGGGCTATAATTAATTCATAAATCATTAAAAACCAAATATATGACACTAGCAGATGTAACCCTTATAGGGAAGAAGATACTGGTTGGTATAGCTATCACCCTGATCCCCTTTATTATTATTTCAGGAGGCCTGTGGCTTACGCAAAAGGCATTAACAGGCGATACAGTGCCGCAGCAACAGATTTCAAAACCAAGTAAAACAAATACGCCATGAAGATAGATGAGGCCACAAAAAAACAGATCATAAGGAACGTGCTTTTAAGCCTGTTCATTTATGTGCTGCCAATAGCATTAATGTTTATCACGTTCTCCATAACCGGTCAGCGGCCATGGGAAAAGAAGGCACATCAAAAAGAAAACGTAAAATCAATAACCAACAAAACTAATTTAAGCAATGGAAGCAACGATTGAGTTTATCAAAAAAGTAGTGGAAAACCTGAATGGTTTTGGGTTTCCGTTCCTGGTATTTTTTATAGGTGTACTTGAATTTTCATTTGGGCTATATAAAAGGAAATGGCCGAAAAACGAGCGCTGGGTTGATATTGCCTGCTTTACCCTGCCGCGGCTTGTTGTACAACCGGCGGTAGCCTATTACTCACTTCATTTTTTACCTTATATATTCCCTGATGCCAAGAATGTATTTAGCTGGGTCCCCTTTTTATGGGGATTTGCCATCATTGCTGTTGCTGATGACCTTACCCAATATTGGTACCACCGCCTGCACCACCAAATTCCGTGGTTATGGAGGTTTCACCGCACGCACCACTCGGCATCATACATGGGTATGGCTATGGCCAGCAGGCAAAATGTTATCTACACCCTTTTCTTTTCGCAGATCTATTTAACTGCGGCATTAGTTTACCTGGGTTTAGGTATCCCGGCCATTGCGGTAAGGATCATTAAATCAACCATTACCACACTGGCGCACTCCAGCATCCCATGGGACAAGCCTTTTTATAAGTATAAGGTATTACACCCTATCGCATGGGTACTGGAACGATTAATATCAACCCCAGCAACCCACCATGCGCATCATGCTGCTACTACTGATGATGGTGTAGGCCATTACAAAGGCAACTTTGGCAATATGTTCTTTTTATGGGATATTATTTTTGGTACAGCGCTGATATCGCGCCAATATCCAAAGGCTTACGGCATATCACACTATGAAGGCGACCAATGGTATGCGCAATTACTTTGGCCGATATTTAAATCGAAGGTTGAGGGCAGTGAGCTGGCAGCCGATGGGCCAATGGTTCGTATAGATATAGATAAAGAGGAGCCGGTTGTAAAGACAACCGAAATTAGTGACAGTGGATCGACTCAGGAAAAATATCAATTAATCTGAGAAAACAGTTAAACTAACTCTTCAAAAAATAGGTTGATACTTATATCATCCATTTCACAAAAATAGCCTTCAGTTGAAGGCTATTTTTGTTTCTTTTTATTTCGAAAATGAAGCATATTAAAGAAATACACACAGAAGTCCCCCGGTCATAATTCAATGGAGATACCAGTCACCACGCTTACATTTATTCAAATAATCAGCTTTTTGAAGAGCCCCTGATATTTAAGCTTGTACTAAGGGTTATAAATTGGGGTTGCTGGTTTAACTGTGGTGTATTTAATTTATTCAGCAATACATTGATCACGCTTTCAGCAATTTTTTCGATGGGTTGGGCGATAGCCGTTATCGGCGGTGAGTGAAGTTTGAATACGTCATAATCATCAAATGATATAATGGCTAGTTGCGATGGCACCTGTATACCTAATTCTTTTATCACTTTAAGGCCACATGAGCCAATATGGTCCGTGCCGAAAAGTATAGCATCCAGATCCGGATGTTTAGCCAGGAACTCCGTTATCGGCTTAATAATAAGCTCCTCGTTCTGGTTAAATACAATCTCTTTTACTACAGGCTCAAGCCCGCTTTCTTTCATTGCGTTCCGGTAGCCCTTAAGCCTGTCCTGCATTTGGGTTTGCGGCGAAGTAAACGTAACAAAGGCTATATTCTTTTTGCCTTCGCCAATTAAATGGCTGGTTGCATTGTAAGTGCTGAACCTGTTGTTAATTTCAACATAATCCGTAGTTACTTTTGGCAGGTGCCTGTCGAAAAACACAACCGGCAGGTTATCTTTTAATAACGATTCAATATCTTCTTCAATCCCTTCTGGCGGCGCAATTATATATCCGTCAACATGCCTTTCACGAAACATGGTGATCAGGTCCTTGGTTTTTTTGGTATCGTTATTGGTACTGCTATAAATTATTTTGTAACCATTTTGATAAGCTCTATCCTCAATAAGCCTTGCTATTTTTGCAAAAAACGGGTTCGAAATATCTTCAACCATCAATCCTATAGTATTTGATTTACCGGTACGCAAGCTTTGCGCGATAGAATTTGGTTTAAACCCAACTTCGTTTACATATTTCAGTACGCGGTCAACCAATTCTTCTCCTATCCGCATTTCCTGTGCTTTCCCGTTAAGGATAAAGGAAATGGTGGTTTTAGATACGTTTAGGCTTTTAGCAATGTCGTTTATTGAAAGTTTCTTTTTCACTAAAAAAATATTTTTCTTATCAAATATAGTTAAAACTTAACTGGTATTAATTCGGTTTAGCTAAACGCGGGTACCAGAAGCCAAATAAAAATACTACCACATAACATATAATAGGCAAATAATAAGCTGCCGCGATATCATGGTTAGCAATAAGGCCCATTAAAGGCGGGAATAAGCCGCCGCCGATTACCCCCATAACAATGAACGATGAGCCCTGCTGGGTTTTCCCTCCCAGGTTTTTTAAGCCCAGACTAAATATGGTAGGGAACATGATGCTGAAAAAGAAATTAATGAATAGCAACGCGGTAAATGACACCCATCCTGCTCCCTGGGCGACTATTAAGCACATAACTATATTTGCTGCGGCAAATATGCATAGCAATCTGTACGGGGCTATATAACGCATTAAAAAGGTACCTGTAAACCGCCCGATGATGAGCATGATCATGCTTAATGAAAAAAAGTAACCTGCCTTTTCATCGCTCAGGTGCATAATTTCATGCCCATAATTTATAAAGTAGGCCCATGTACCACCCTGTGCGGCAACGTTGAATAGCTGGGCTATCACCGCAAAAACAAAGTGCTTATGATGGATCAGTTTTTTTTCAACCCGTTGTTTGCCTCCTGTATCCTCATAATCTATCACCTCATTATGCGCGTGGCTTAAGTGGGGCACTTTCAGAAACAGAAACAAAATGCCTATCAACACTATTACCGAACCTATAATAACGTACAGATATTTAACCCCAATAAGATCGTTGGAGTGCACCTGACCCTCTTTTAAAATAAAATAGCTGCCTATTACCGGTCCTATAACTCCTCCTAAACCGTTAAAAGCCTGTGAAAAGTTTATACGCTGATCGCTGGTACGCTGATCGCCAAGGGCTGCTACAAAGGGATGTGCTACAGTCTCGAGCGTTGCCAGGCCGCAAGCTAAAATAAACAGTGCTATCCTGAAAAAATCAAATGACTCAGCATCGGCAGCCGGAACAAACAGAAATGCGCCGAAAGCATAAAGGAACAAGCCCAATAACACCCCATTTTTGTAGCCAAACTTTTTCATGAACAAACCTGCGGGTATGCCCATTACCGCGTAAGCCCCGAAAATTGATAATTGCACCAGACCCGAGTGCGATTTTGAAATATGCAGTACGTTTTGAAAATGCCTGTTTAAAACATCACCAAGGGTAATGGCGATACCCCAAAGCATAAAAAGGGCGGTAACAAAGAATAAGATCACCCTGTATTTAGGTTCCGTAAAAGCCGGTTTCTGATCCATTCCGTAGTTTAAATCAATTTATAAATGGTGCTGTAAATTAATTAAATCTTATTTAGATTTTCACACATTGTAAATTAATTATTGGTTTTTGTACGATAAGCAATTATCGACTTACTATTCAATAGTAATCTTATTTAACCTTAGCCGGATCATATATAGCCACAGCCACCCTCGAATCGGCGCAGCCATAGTATAAAAACCATTTGGATTTAAAATATACCAGGCCCTCGGTAAAAACCGTGCCAGCGGGATACTGTCCGCTTTTTTCAAAAGCTTCTTCAGGTATAAAATAAGGTTTGTCTAATCTCGCAATAATTTTGGTGGGATCATTTAGTGAGAACAATGCCTGACCGCCGCAATAGGTATTTGAGGCGTAGTTTTTATCGCCATTGATATCGCTATTTTTGCCATTGTAGAACAATAAGATGCCTTTATCGGTGATGACTGACGGCGGACCGCATTCGGTGAAGATACTGTCGAAATAGCCATCCCGGGGTGAGAATAGTATCTTCAGGCTGCCATCCGCATTAACTAATGGCTCCCAGTTAACCAGATCGGTTGATGTGGCGGCGTAAACATTCTTTTCGCCCCAGTACATCCAGTATTTGCCCTGTACTTTGGCTATTACCTGTTTACCGTTCATTAGTTTGGTAACTATGGAGGCCGATTTGGATTGGATATCAAAGAACTGCCCATTATAAGCCTGTTTAAAAACAGGGCCATACTTTTTCCATTTGAACAGATCGCGCGAGGTAGCAGCAGCGAGACGGGGGACTTTGCCATTCCATTCGGTGTACAAGATGAGGTAAGTACCGTCGGCAGTTACAGCCACACGCGGATCTTCACAGCCACCACGCCATTCGTATTCTTTCACATTATCATCAGCAGGAAAAAGTACCGGTTTGGAGAACCTTTTCATAGTAGTTCCATCTGTAGTTTCGGCAATGCCCAAGCGGGAGGTACGCTGGCTGATCCCCTTGCCCGAGTTATCTTCGGAACGATAGATCACGTAAATTTTACCATTCTTAACTGCGGCAGCCGGGTTAAATGTATCGTTGGATTCCCAGTGCCATTGCTTTTGATTCATGGGATCGAAGAATTGGCTGGTGGTGTCGGGCGAGATGATCGGGTTTAAGTTTGCAGGGCGAATGAATGGCCCGAATGCCCATGAGGGTAATTTGGTTACCTGCGCATTTGCCGCGTTCACTGTCGCCAACACGATGATCATTATAGCAATGGGTTTGAAACCCATCGCTATGGTAAGGAAGAATTTATATATCTTTTGCATAAATCTTAATTAAATGATGGCGGCGCTACACCTCTTCCCCAGGTTTTGTTTGGCTCGGCTGATAGGCTATAATTGATCGTCCCGCCATTTTTTACAGCGCTGTAAGGTATCCAGGTGCTGTTCCACGGCTTGCCGTTTACTTTGAGTGATGTTATGTAAGGTTTGGTTTCTGAACCACCAGTTATGGTAAGCGTTTTGCCTGTGATTATATGGATCCTGATCATCGGGAATGACGGGCTGTTTACCGTAAAGCCGCCAACGCCGGGGATCATGGGATACATACCTATGCCTGCGAATACATACCACGCACCCATCGCACCGAGGTCGTCATTACCCGGCAAACCATTATTGCGGTTGCTGTATGATTCCTTTATAATTCGGCGAATAAGGGTTTGCGTTTTATATGGCGCACCTGCCCAGTTGTAAATCCATGGCACCTGGAAATCGGGCTCGTTGCCTGCCGCGAACCATTCCTGCGCATAGTCGGCATTTAGTTTTACAAAGAACTCATCCAGGCGTTTTTCGGCTACTTCTTTACCGCCTATAGTATCTATCAAACCCTTTAAATTAAAAGGCACCATCCAGAAATAATTTTTATAACTGGCCTCGCGCATATCATCGGTTTTTTGTCTCCAACTGCCATCTGGGTTACGTGACTGCAGCCAGCCGGTTTCGGGGTTATAGATATTCTTCCATTTTTGCGCGCGCTGCACGTATTTGCTATACAGACTTTTATCATTAGCAGCTTGACGGGCAAATTCACCTATGGCAAAATCTGCTGAGTTGTATTCTAAACTCATGGATGCCTGGGCGTAGCCTTTAGTTAGGTATTGCTCAAGTTGCGGACGGGTTAGCTCCTGCTGCGATTTTGTACCCGGCACTTCTGCTCCTTTACGCATAATGGCAAGCGCCGCTTTGGCATCAAAATTAGTCGCGCCGAAGGCGTAGGCATTAGCCACCACTATCGATGTTGGGTCGCCCTGCATAATGCCTGTTTCTATATTAACCATTACCCAGCGCGGGAAGCCACCACCTGATTGCTCCGCAAATTTCACGGTGGATTGCATCATATCGCTGGTTTCCTTGGGCGCCAGCATAGCCAACAGCGGAATAGTTGTGCGATAAGTATCCCAATTACTAAACTCGGTATAATCATTAAAGCCAACCGCTTTTTTAATCTTGTTATCAGCGCCGATGTATTCGCCGTTCACATCATTTGAGAGACTCGGATGCACTAATGCATGATATAAATGCGTATAGAACTGCGTGGTAAGATCGTTACTGCCGCCGATGGCTTCTATTTTACCTAACTGGTGGTTCCAGGCGTTGATGGCGTTGGTTTTAACCGTGGCAAAATCCCATCCTGTGTTTTCAACAGCCAAGTTTTCTTTCGCGTTAGCTAATGAAACGTAGGATAAAGCGAATTTATAGTGGATGATCTTATTTGCCGATACATCAAAAGTAAAATAAGCGCCGGAGTTTTTGCCGGTATCTGTTTTGGATGAAATATTGATCTTGTCGTCTTTCCATGTACCTGAAACTATTGGCGTGGCATCAAACTCAGCTACAAAATATACTTTAAAATGAGTGTTGATGCCGCAGAATGAACCACCATCAGCATAACCTTCGCATTCACCGGGACCAGTTATTTTAACCGATGCCTCATTAATGGTAGTTGCATTTATGCCAGAGCCAATGATGATGGTGGCGTGTTTAGCGGTATCGGCAAATTTGTATTGCGCCATGCCTGTTCTTTTGGTTACCGTTAGCTCCGCAGTAATATTACTGCTGCCCATGTTCACTTTATAGTAACCCGCCATAGCCTTTTGCATATGGTATTGCGGCTTATAGCCCTTCATATCATTGGGTGATACCTGCAGATCGCCGTTTAATGGCAGGGTTGGGAAATTACCCATATGCGGGCAACCGGCACCGCTGAGCTGATTCACTACAAAGCCCTTATTTTCATCAAAAAAAGTGGTGGTGAATTGTACCATGCCAAACGGGTAAGTAGCACCGGGAAAGGTGAAGCCTGCTTCCAGATACATTTCCTGCGGACTTTTCCCTTTGCCCGCGGTGCCGATCAGCGTATTTACCTTTTCGGCATAATTAACAGGTTTTGTTTTTTGCTGCGCTGATGCGGAGGAGATGATAATGGCGCTGATTGATAATGCCAGGAGAATGGGTTTGGGTATGATGGGTGTTTTCATTTGCAGGTTGTGTTATTAAAATGATTTAGCGATAGAATAAAGCGTTTATTTAACAAATCGTCATTGCGAGGAACGAAGCAATCCCAAACTGTACAGGGCGGACCTGTTAATCGGGGATTGCTTCGTTCCTCGCAATGACGCTTGGTGAGTGAGTGCGCTGGATTATGCTGAGGTACTCGAAGCATAAGCGTAGAGGCCTTTGCCCGCACACTTCGAGTGCCTGTGACACCCTCCTCGTAAATTTATTACTCCGCCGCTGTTAGTGAAAATGGCTTGTCCTCTTTGCTTAATCCTCTTTGCATATTAGGCTGGGCACTCATTTCAAAATGGAGTGTGCCGCCGTTTGCTATATCGCTGTATTTTATCCAGTTGTGGGTATATGGCGTACCATTTAGTGTGCCCGACTGGATATATACATTCTGTTTATTATTATTATTTGCCTCGATGATGAACTTTTTGCCGTCTTCCATAGTAATGGTGACCTTGCTGAATTCAGGACTGCCGATCACGTATTGGTCCGTGCCCGGGCAAACGCTGTAGATGCCCATTGCACTGAGTACATACCATGACGACATTTGGCCTTCATCTTCATCGCCCGGATAACCGTTTTCGGTGGAATTGTAGAGCTTATCCATTACCTCACGCAGGTGCTGCTGGGCTTTCCATGGCTGGCCTGCGTAATCATACAGGTAGATCATGTGGTGGATTGGCTCGTTGCCCTGCGCATACTGGCCCATGTTGCCAAGTTTCATCTCCGTCATTTCGTGGATAACCTGGCCGTAGGCACCTACTTTAATGGTATTGGGTTGACTGAATACTGAATCCAGTTTAGCAGTGAAATTTTTATCGCCGCCGAATAGATTGATTAACCCCTGCTCGTCGTGAAAAACCGACCATACCCAGTGCCAGGCATTGCCTTCGGTATACGGGCCGCCCCAATCCAGCGGGTCAAAGTTAGGTGTGAATTTGCCATCCTCGCCCCTGCCGCGCATAAAGCGGGTTGACGGGTCCCACAGATTTTTGTAGTTGTACATCTGTTTGGCAAATATGCCTTCGTAAAAAGAATTGCCGGTTAGTTTAGCCAATCGGTATCCGCAGAAATCATCATAAGCCGACTCCAACGTTTGCCCAACCGAGCCCTGCGATTGCGGGAAAGGGATATAGCCGATCTGCCAGTATTGTTTCCATAATGGGCGGCCATTTGCGCCTCCCCAGGGCCCTTTGTTGCTGGCTTCATGAAAGTAAGCTTCCAGTGCTCTTTGAGGATCAAATGTACGGATACCTTTTACCCAGGCATCAGTTAATAAGGAGATAGCGTGGTTACCCAGCATCCCACCAGTTTCAGACGGGAATGACCAGGCCGGCAGCCAGCCGCATTGCTGCTGGGCATCCAACAAAGCCTCTACATATTGGCCCTGCATTTTTGGGTGCAGTATGCAGTTTAAAGGAAATTGCGCGCGAAAAGTATCCCAGAAACCATTATCGGTGTACATATAGCCATCGTGCAGCTTGCCGTCGTATGGGCTGTAATAGTAAGGTTTTCCTGTTTTATCGTACTCAAAAAACTCGTGCGAGAACAGATTTGCCCGGTATAGGCAGGAGTAAAAAGTGGCACGCTCCTCTTCAGTACCGCCTTCAACCAATACCCGGTTAAACAGGTCGTTCCAAACTTTAAAGGCAGCGTTTTTGGTATCGTCGAAGGATTTCTTGTTACCCAATTCAGCCTGTAAGGTAACTTCGGCTTGCTCTGGGCTGATGTAGGATGAGGCTACTTTGGCCTGCACCACCGCGCCATCTTTAAATTTGATGTATGCCCCTACTCCTTGGCCTTCGCCACTTGTTTTTTTGTTGAAGATGCTGTCGTGCTTGTTTTCCCAGGTGCCATAATCCTCAAAAGGTTTATCGAATACGATCACAAAGTAGTTCTTAAATCCTTTTGGCGCCCAACGTACATTATCTACATAACCGGTTATTTTGCGTTCGGAGGGGAAGATCTTTACCATGCTCATTTTGGTGTAGCCATCAAGTACGATATATGAACCCGCTTTAGGGAAAGTAAACCTTAAATGCGCTCCACGAGGGGTTGGGGAGATCTCGGTAGTGATGTTATTATCCAGTTTTACCTTGTAATAATTTGGTTTGCCTATCTCATTTTTATGGTCGAAAGTAGCGGCACGGCCATCCTCGTTCACTACCAGTTTGCCTGTTACCGGCATCATGGAGAACACCGCGTAATCATTTACCCAGGGGCTGCACTGGTGTGTTTGCTGAAAGCCACGGATGGAATGGACAAAGTATTGGTATTTAAAACCTTCGCCGTCTTTATTGGTTTGGGCGGTCCAGCCGTTCATAGCAAATGGCAATGATGTAACCGGGTTTATGTTACCCCATGAAACCTCATATTTAGAGTTGGTACCCTGCAATGTGTTTGCGTATTGTACCAGGTCGGGCTTTTGGGCGAACAGGCTGCCGCCTATTAATATCAAGCTTAAAGTGAGCAGCTTGCTTTTGGATATGCTGTTAAATTTCATAATCGTATCAAAATGTTTTCAGGTAAGTGTATGTAGTTTGGGTTTTACCAGGTATAAATAAATTATGCCGCCAATGCCAACCAGTATCATACCCAGGCTTATAATTTGCGCCTGTGATAAATTGAGGCTACCAAAGTGATACCTGGGGTTGATGCGGATATTCTCGATAAAATACCTTTCGGTACCACTAAGGATCAGGTAGACATATGAGATCGTCGCGGGGACGGTTAAGTGCTTGCGGATCATCCACAAAAAAAGAAATAGCAACAGGCAAATTACCGTTTCATAAAAGGAGGTTGGGTAAACACCCTTGCTTAACTGATAACAGTAATTGCCGTAACAATCGGGGATGCGGGTATTTTGGTTGAGGATATTATGCGGGAAATTGAAGGCCCACATCCAGTCGGGCAGCCAGTTTAGCCAGCTGGGTTTGGTGTGCGTGTTTACAATGCCCCAGTCGCCATCGCCAGAGAGCTGGCAGCCTATGCGCCCTATCGCGTATGCAAGCATAATACCGGGCGCGCCCATATCGGATACGTAGGGCAGTTTCATACCGTTGCGCAGGCCTACGTAAAAATAGGCCAGCATGCCGAACAGGAAACCACCATAATAGGTTACCCCACTTGAAAATATGATATCGTGAAGAGACGTGAAACCATGCTGATACAGGTAATCAACCATATCAAACAATTTGGCACCTATAAAGCCCCAGAAACCGGCGTAAAAAACTATCTTACCCATTAGCTGGTAAGGGTGAATTGTTTCGGTGGTTCGTGTATTATTCTGTGATGATTTTCTGTCCTTATAGATCCAGTACATGTAGCCAATGGCGCAAAGCAGGCCTGCTATGATGTTTCCCTGCAGGGAGAAAATATACTTGGCAGGATCAATTTTAAAAGCTTCGTAATTGAGTAGCGCGCCTAATATTTTAAAGCCTAATAAGAACCCGAGCAGGCCATTAAGGCATAGTTCAATTGATAGTGATGAGCGATTAACCACTACTTCCCGTTTAATAGCGTGGATATCGCCATCGCGTTCCTTTCTTTTTAATTCGGACCTGAATACCTGGTACGACAGGATAAATGCCATTGCCACAAAAAAGCCAAACGTTTGTATGGGTATGGCTATGTGAATATGGAACAGATATTCAAAAAGATCGGATATTGTTGGGAAGCATCTCATTAAACAAAAAGCTTGTGTATAAGCCGCATAATAAATATACGGCTTATACACAAGTAACATTAAAATCCTAACTGAATACCGAGGTTAAGTACACGTGCATTAATATATTGGTCGCCTGCTGTGTTTGAGGAAACTTCCGGATCCTGCTGATATTTTTTGCTAAAGTTATCCCATGTAAACAAGTTGTACGCGCTAAGGTAGATACGTGCATTGTTAACATGAAAAGGCAATAAATTGGTAGGCAACTGATAACCAATATCAACCGTTTTTAAACGCAGGTACCTCGCGTTGATATACCAATAATCAGACGGGTAGCCTGAAGGACTATCAACTGTACCTGAAAAATTAGTGCTCAGGCGCGGGAACTGTGCTGTTGCTGCTGTGGCAGGCGTCCATGCTTTCAGGTCGATAGGCTGGAACTGGCTCTCGAATGGTTCGATACCGTTACCGGTAATAATTACGCTATAATTCCATGATCCCTGGAACAGCACACTTATGCTGAAACCTTTATAAGCAGCCCCAAGCGTTAAACCAGCGGATGTATTTGGAAGATTTGGATAGCCGATGGCTTTTTGATCGTTGGCGTCAATTACTCCATCGCCATTTAAATCAGCATAACGCAGATCACCTGCGTGCAGGGTAGCTATACCATTTGGACTATCGGCATAAGCAGGAACGCCAATTGGGTCAGAAGCTACTACTTTTCCGTTTTGAAGCACCGGCGCATTATTGCCATGTGTAGTGATATAAGTGGTTGCCTGGTTAATTTGCGCCTGTGTATAGTAGTTTAGGAAATGATACCCGAATGGCTGGTTAATAGGGTTGCCTGTACGGGCCAGGTTAGGATAAGCCGGTTGTGTTTCTGCCTCATACAAAATCTTGTTTTTGGCATAAGAAACCACCAGGCTGGCATTGTATTGCACTTTGCCAATATTGTCATGATAACTTATTTGCCCGTCATAACCATGATTGGATACCCTGCCCGCGTTGATGTATGGAACACCTACGCCAAGCACTTCGGGTATAGCGCCGGGGATCACAAATTCATCATAACGAACATCATGAAACAAATCAAAGGTTACGGAAAGCTTATCGTGCAATAAGTTCATATCAATACCCAGATCGGCTTTTTTGTCTCTTTCCCAAACCACATCAGGGTTACCTAATGTACCTTCGGTAATTCCTGTGATAGGTGTTTGCGGCGCGGTTTCGCCAAAGCCATAAAGGCCGCTCTGGTTGTATGTTTGCTGATAGATGTACTGGTTACCCGGCGCACCATCAGAACCTACCACACCATAAGAGAACCTCAATTTAAATAAGCTGAAAGTTGGCAAGGCATCTTTAAAAAATTTCTCTTTTGACAACACATAACCTGCACCAAAGGCCGGGAAAAACCCGAACTGATGACCGGCTGCAAACCTATCAGTACCATTGTAGGCGCTGTTTATTTCAAGCAGGTATTTCTGTTTATAATCGTAGCCAACTTTTAATGATAGCCCCCTGTAGTTTTGCGGTGCCAGGGCCTGGTCGTTTATTTCCTGCTGATTGACCAGGAACAAGCCTGTGAAATGGCTATCGCCAAAGGTGCGGTCGTAATTTGAGAATACCTGGATATTGGTATTATTGGTATAAAGATCGGTACCGCCAAAAATCTGGAACTGTTGTACCACATATGGCGCTGCAGGGTTTTTTGTATAGGTTTTAGTTGCTGAATTATAATAGTAAGTTGGGAAAGTTACGTTAGGATTTCCCGCCAGGTATGTTGTGTACATACTATAATCTTCACTGCTGGCAAATGCTACCCTCGCCGTTAATGTAAGGCCGTCTGTTATGGAGCTTAAATTTTGTACACCTCCAATCAACACGTTAAAATCGGTTCTGCGATTATGTTGGTAACCACCATTTGCCAATTGAGCATTAAGTGTGGGTTGTTTTGATATATTAAAAACGGAGTTATTGTAAGCATATGTGCCGTTAGGATTGATAAACGGGGCCGAAAATGGGTTCTCCGTTCTAAAATCATAAATGGTGCTGATAGGCGAATTAAGGCCAGGCGCATTAAGGTCGCCGAAACGGGTGGTTACATCTAACCTTAAATCAAGTGTTTTATTGGCCTTTAAATCAAGGTTCGACCTGAAATCATAACGGGTGAAATAATAGTTGGTGTTTACCAGATCCTGCGGATCGTTAAAATTTTTGGTGTTACCATTTTGGGTGAAGGCACCGCCGGATATAAAGTATTTCACGCGATCATTACCGCCTGATATATCAAGGTTAGTATTAGCCTGGTAAGTGTATTTTCTGAAGATCTCATCGTACCAATCGGTATTGGGGTGGCCGTAAGGATCGGTGTTATTTTTAAACGCTGCCAGATCTGAAGGTTGAAAAGTTAAAGCGTCGGGAGCTATGCCGTCATTTGTTTCAGCTTCATCAACCAATTGTGCCGACTGATAAGAGTTTAAAAATTTAGGCACTTTGGTAGGGCTTTGCAAACCACCTTCAACACGGAAATTGAATTGAGGCGCGCCTTTTTTACCGCGGCGTGTAGTTACTATCAATACACCATTGGCTCCTTTTATACCATATATAGCAGTTGAAGAAGCATCTTTTAAGATGCTGATACTTTCAATTTCGTTTACGTTTATCTGTTGTAACTGATCATAGGTATACTCGATATCATCAACCAAAATTAATGGCTGGTTTGACGCGTTTAATGAGCTTACACCCCTGATGAAAAAGTCGGATGCATCTTTACCCGGCTGACCTGAAGTTTGCTGCGAAAAGAAACCCGGTAATTTACCTGCAAGCGCGTTCTGCACGTTTGCTGTTGGCACGGTACGAATCTCTGCGGCCTGTATGGAGCTTACAGCCCCTGTTGATGTAACACGTTTGCTTTTTGTAAAGCCAACTACGGCAACCTCATCCAAACCTTCGGCATTGGGCTGCAATATGATGTCGATCTCATTCTTTCTTGCACCCACATGGAACTCTTGTGTTGAGTAACCGATGAATTTTACAACAAGTGTATTTGACTGGCCTTTTAAGGTTAATTTAAATTTACCTGTTGAGCCTGTTATCACCAGGTTTGCTGGCTCGCCTTTTTCATAAACAGTGGCGCCCGGCAACACCCCTTCAACATCTTTTATGGTACCAGTAACCGTAACACTTTGCGCGTACAAAGCAGCCGGGAGTATGGTAATTATAACTAGAAAGAAAAGTATTATTTTTCTCATAACCGTTTAATTAATGATTTAAATTGAATATTTATTAATTATTACCATCCTGGGTTTTGCTGCATTTGTGGGTTCTTGACAACTTCACCATATGGTATAGGTTGCAAATATTGCTTCGGCGTAAAGCTGTTCGCCTTAAATACCGTTGGCAGTATTGGCTCATAATTGTAGGTTAACTGGCCGCTTAATACTAATTGCAGGCCCAGGCGCTCCTTGTTCATATATGTAGCGGCTGCTTTCCAGCGACGGAGATCAAAGAAGCGTTGTTCTTCAAACGCGAATTCAATGCGCCTTTCGTTGTGTATGGCACTGCGTAATGAGTCCTGGGTTATGCTTGATAAAGATTGGATACCGTAGTTACCATCAGATCCGGCGTTGATACCTGCCCGGGCTCTTATGGTTTTCAGCACCTGGTAATCACCAGCGTTAGGGCCAGCGACTTCGTTTTCGGCTTCAGCGTAATCCAGCAACATTTCGGCGTAACGGAAGATCACCCAATCTTCGCTGTGCGATGCAAATGAATTAAGCGCTTCTGAGTGGCCCATAAATTTATGCAGGTAATAACCGCTTATGCTTTGCTGCACACCGCTGTTAGGTATGCTTTGGCCGCCCTGGTATAATTGTAAATTTGTATTTAACCATTGCTGTCCGTTTACAAATACAGTGTATAAAAGCCGCGGATCTCTGCGGGTGTATGGCGAATCGGGGTTGTAATGGCTATTAGGATCGTTAATATTTAGGCCCGTTACCATTGGGAAGGCATTAACCAGATCCTGCGTTGGGCTGGTTATACCTTTTGATACCGCGCTTGGGAAACCGATAGGCGCATTGTTGCTTTCTACACCATAGCCGTTATCGCCCTGGCGGATAAAGATAAGTTCGAGGTTATTTTGGGTGAGGAAGATATCCTGGAAACCGTTTTGATCCAGGCTAAATACGCCCAGGTTTATTACATCCTGCGCGGCAGCTGCAGCCAATTGCCACCTGTTAGGGTCGGCACTTGGGTAACCTACAATTGCAGCATTGGTTGTGTTGCGCGGGCCCTGACCTGTACCGGCATCCTTAACCAAAGTGGTACCGTTAAATAATGGACTGGCGGCATATAATAACACTTTTGCTTTTAAAGCCAGCACAGCAGCATTAGTAACGCGACCATAGTTAGCTGTTGAAGCATATGGGGCTTGTAATATACTATCCCCTTTTATGGCGTTACATTCGCTTATTATGTAGTTGATACAATCAGAAAAATTATTACGTGGTAATGCCAGATTATCAGTTACATTATAAACTTTATCGCCCAATAATGGTACACCGCCATAACGCTTAACCAACTCGAAGTAGAAGTAAGCTCTTAAAAAACGCGCTTCGTTTTTCCAGGCATATTTCATTGATATTTCGGGATGATTCGGCAGGGTAGCCTCAACAGGCACCACGCCAATATTAGCTATGAATATATTTGCCTGCCTGATACCGGCATAATAATTTGCCCATACGTTATCACCGGCAGCATCGGCAAATGTGCCTGAGTTATAGGAATCTGTTGATAACTGCGTAACCTGGTTTGAGCTTGAAGCTGCTGATGACACTGCGTCATCGGTTGCCGCATCAAGATAATCGCCGCCTACACGGTTATGGCCATTGAGCATGGTAGCATACACGTTTTGCAGAAATGCGTAAGCATTTGTTCCAAGCGAATCCCGTGGATCGAACACACGGTCGATAGTGACCTGCGCGATAGGGAACGTCTCATATTTTTTGCATGCTGTAACCAGCGAAACAGCTCCGGCTAACAACAGTACGATCTTGTAATTCTTCATCATCTTAAATTTTATAATCATCAAATTATAACTTCACGGTTAGCCCGGCATTAATAACCCTTTGTATCGGATAAGCTCCAACCGTATTAACTTCCGGATCGTAGCCCGGGTAGCCACGGTAACCAGCTACTGTAAACAGGTTTTCGCCATTTACAAATACCCTTATACCTGATAACCTTAAACTTTTAGCCCATCTTAATGGTAACTCATAGCCGAGTTCGGCATTTTTCACCCTGAAATAATCGCCTGATTTAACATAGAAAGACGACATTTGAACGTTGTTACCATTTGCCTCGTCCTGAACAATTGATAAACGCGGTAACGTGGCAGTTGAGGCAGTTTCAGGTGTCCATCTGCCTACAGCATTGGCATAAGCCTGGCCACTGGAACCTGTACCCAAAGAACCCAGCCCCTGGAACGGTGCATCGTAAGAATTATCAACGCTTACCTGGCGGTTAAATACGCCTTGCAGTATCATACTAAAGCTTAAGCCTTTGTAATTGAAGCCTATAGTACCACCATAAAACACCAATGCTTTTAAGCCGCCGATAGCTGTTTGGTCGTACTGATCAATAACACCATCGCCGTTAAGGTCTGCATATTTAAGATCGCCCGGTTGTGCTGAATAGCCCGCGATGGTGGCAGCATGTTTTGCAACATCCTCTGTGGTGTAAAACCCTACATTTTTGTAACCGTATATAGCAGTTACTGGTAAGCCTGTATGCGCGTTCCACGGGTATTTTGGAGGTTCTTCATCAAAATATAAAACCTTTGATGATACCAGTGAGCCATTGCCGGTAATAAAGTAGTTGAAGTTATCGATGTTGTTTTTATAGGTTAAAGTGATCTCGCCGCCTTTATACAGGTTGATCCCTATATTTTCCTGCGGATACGCGGTGCCTAACAATTCAATTGTAGCGCCCCTTGTGGTAACCAGGTTATAATATTTTTCATGGTAATAATCTGCCTCGATCTGTAAATGATTATGCAGTAATGAAATATCTGTTCCGAAATCCAGCTTATCAGCATTTGCCCAGCTCAGGTTTGGATCGGCTATAGGCGTTACTTCCTGGTAGCCGCCGCCCGTTCCGTAATTCAGCCCCTGTGGATATCCTCCGCCGCTGGTAAAGGTTTGTTTGTAGGTGTAATAACCGGCGTTTGAGTTGTCGCCTGTTTTACCATAAGTAAGGCGCCATTTCCATGAGTCGATCCATTTTATACTTTTCATAAAATCTTCCTTACCCATTTGCCAGCCAAGCCCGGCTGCATAAAACCAGCCTGACTGGTGGCCCGGTGTGTACCTATTATAGCTGCTGTTATTTATAGCGCCTTCGAACAAATATTTATCATCATAGCCATAATTTACTTTTAAGGCCTTATCGGTGGTTACAGATGCAAGGTCATAACTTACTACTGATGATTTGGTATCATAAAGTAACTGACCACCGAACCTGCTTTTACCAAATTGCCTGTCGTAACCAAGGTTGGCCTGTGCAAATGAATAGCGGGCCGATAGCTCGGTAGCAAAAACGTTGGTTAATGGTACTGTTTTACCTACCGGGCTAAGTTTTACAGCGCTATCAACAATAGCATAACTGTAAGCGTTATTTTGCTGGTTACGGGTGATATATACCTGCGATTCAATAGCCAGGTTACCTTTTGCTTTAAAGGTTAGGCCCTGCGTAATGCTATTCAGTTTGTAGTTAAGATCGAGGTTTACCAATACATCCTTTATATTGGTTTGTGTGTAACCTGAATATTGCGCCTGCGACAATAAATTATTGGTGAAATTTGAAATGGTTGATGACCCACCGAATGAACCATCGGGGTTATACACAGGGTAAGCATTGCTTGGCGTGGTAAAAATGTTTGTTAAGATACTGGCATAACCACTCCCCGGTTCAAACATTTGCTGAACGCGGCCATACATTTGCAGGTCGACATTCAGGTTCTTGTTTACATCGACACTGATGTTACTGTTTAAGGTGTAACGGCTGATATTGTTATTGGTGCTGTAATCGAGGCCCGGAGCTTCGTTGAAGATACCGCCCTGATCCAGATAGCCCAGTGATACATAATAACGTGCCGTTTCGGTGCCGCCGCTAACATTCAGTTTATCTGTCATCAGCGGGGAGTATGATTTAAGCAATAATTTAGACCAGTTAACATCCGGGTGACCGTATGGATCGGTATGGTTGCGGTAGGCTTCTATATCAGCATTAGTATAAAAAGTAGGCTTATTATCATTTTGTAAGGCCTCGTTATACAAATAGGCCCATTGATAAGCTGGCAACGGATCGTTTGGTAAACCCAGTGATTGCTGTACGCCTGCTTCGGTAGTAAATGTTATGCGGGGATCGCCCAGATCGGGTTTTTTAGTGGTGATGAGCAATACCGGTTTGGAGCTGTTTATACCCAACAAGATGGTTGATAACGCATCTTTTAATATGGAGATAGACTCGATACTTGAAGGATCAATAGCAGTAATATTTTGCTGGATACCATCAATAATAGTAGTTACATTTTGCCCGCGTGATGTAAGCGTAAATTCGGTATTGTCGCTTGGTATAACGTTGTGTGCCGGTGCATAATTTACCGCGGTATTGGTAAGAAAGTGCTGTAAGATGGCCACGTTTTGCGCAGATGTAAAACCACTGGTTTGCTGGGTGTATAAACCTGCTAACTGGCCTGGCAGCGCGTAAATATAGGTTGGCCCCGGCGTGGTAGTAATTTGGTTATTGTAAATGGTTGAGATTGAACCAAGCTCATTTGTCTTGTTTATTGTGCCATATAACACATCTATCGTTTCGGGCGCTTTCAGGTAATGATCAAGCAAACGCACACTCAGGGTATCGGCAGCATTGTTAATGATCAAATTATTAACATAATGGCCCGGATACCTGAACTCCAGTTTATCGCCAGTTTTAGCACTTACAGAGAAGTGCCCGGCCAAATCGGTTTTTGAAGAATCACCGCGACCGTTTATCACAATTTTCACTCCCTTTAAAGCGCGATTATCTTCATCAACTACTTTGCCTGTAATTAATCCCGGCGGATTAGTTGCCTTTTTAGCCGTTGTATCCTTTTGTATGGCGGCATAACTGCTTTTTGCCAGTATAAGCATCAGTATAATGATGATTCCGGTAAAGCATTTTTTTGAGTAGCAATTAAGCATAGAATCAGATTTTAATTATTATTAATAAAAAATAAGTCTCCCATCCGTAAGTGATATGATCATGAAGAACATCACCAAACCATATGGCTTTAAATTTTGGTTTTATATATTATTTACAGGTAAACCCATATATAATAGGTTCGGATGTTGCGTTGGCGCCAACAACCGTGTTACCTGTTACATCAGTAATCACGTATTTCATGATGCTAAGTGTATGTGCTTTAGGCACGTTGAAATAAGATCGCGGCCAAATGGTTACCTGGTATTTATTTGAGCTAACCTGCGTCATCAGTGATTTTGCCGGTGTTACCGGGCCATTATAAGTATTACCCGCTTCATCCTGGGCGGTAGCTTTCAGGTACACATTGGCTGCACCTAACAGATTATTCTTTAATATGGTAGCATCAAAATTAACGGTCACAAAGTCATCAGTCAGCGCTTTAAATGGATCAACCGTGGTAAGCGGTGCATCGCAAAAATCTTCGATACTTCCTGAGGATGAACCTGATACGTCAAGACAAGGAGTTGAGTATAATTCATAGAACTCATAAGTATCAGGAGGGCTTGTCTCTATATTGCCGTCATTGGCCTTTAAGCCGTCATTGGTTTCGGCTACAACATAAGCCAGGGCCACATTGGCGTTACCACCGTCGGCACCAACTGTAAGTTTCATGTTAACGGTTACTGTTGTAGTAGGATTGGTGTAGGCTTTATCTGATATAAAAACAACCCATTCCATATCCTTTATGTAATTATTTACAATGCCAAACTTGTTCATTAACGCGGTTGGCCAGTTGTATAAACCACCGCTCGCTGGCTCGGTAGTGGTACTTGGCATTACACTAAATGTGCCGTTACCAATAGGGCTGCTGTAGGTCATGGTGAGGTTTTTGGCGCCATTCCACCCTACGGGCAATAATACAGCTACCACCATGTTGGCAGTTACGTTGGTATTAGTATATAATACCTTCATGGTGATGGGGATAGTTTGCCCAACGGTTGCGGTAGATGGTTGGTCGACGCTCAAAATATCTGTAGAACAGCAAGTTAATACAACAACCAGCACAATAACTGCACAGATTTTCCAGAGAAAACTACCCTTTATTTTTATATGTAAGTTTGATTTCATATATCAGCTCCTTAGTATTAATTAACTTTTTGTAACGTGTAAATGTATATGTTGGAGTTACAGCCCGGATTTGCAGAAAATGTGAGGTCGATGTTTCTCACACCCGTAACGATAGGGTAAACAAAGTCTGTTTTAATTACCGGCTCACCTGTGGGGGTAAACGTGATCTGCATGGGGTACTGCGGATCATTTAACGTATAGGTGCCGCTGGTATCGGCAAGAAACGGCAACCGGTTATTAAGCGTATATGTTCCGGATTTGAAAACAATGTTGAACTGGGAAAAATCAACACCGTTGTATGCGGTTATATCTGTACCGTTCCTGGTAGCTTTAACCACCTTCCAGGTACCTGAAATATCCTTTACCGATTCATTAACAGGGCTCACCCTTTCAACCTTACAGGATGCCCATACCATTACTATTAATAGTATACAGGGAATAAAAAATTTAGTGAATTTCATATTGTGCAATAGCTTATAATAAGTGTGATTAATAACCCGGGTTTTGCGCCAGGTCTTTTGATTTACCTATCTCCTGCTGCGGCAATGGCCACAGGTACATACGTGGTGAAAATGAGTGCTGGGGCTGAATGGTAAACACATTGTAAGTAACCGCGGAGCCTGAATGGATCACTTTCATACCATGGAATGCCTTATTTTCTTCGGTAGTGGCAATTTTCCAGCGGCGCACATCCCAGAAACGGAAGCCCTCATAAGCAAGCTCCAAACGGCGCTCCAGTTGTATAGCTGTACGCATTTGTGTTTGGCCCATGCCTATTGCCAAACCATACATACCGTCTGATCCGGCTTGAATACCGCCCCTGGCTCTTAGCGCTTTCAACACTACGTAAGCTGAGTCGGTACCTTTTGATTCATTATAGGCTTCGGCATAATTTAACAATACTTCGGCATAGCGCATTAGCGGCTGGCAACGCCTTGTACGTTGTGTCGCATCTGTTGCACAGGCATTGGTATCAAGCATCTTGTTAACGTAATAGCCGGTAGTAGTTCCGGCTGTAACTGCATCCGGACCAACGGGGGAAATAGATCCGTCAGACCCTTTGACGAGATAAATATCAACCGGAGTCCTGGTAGGTGATTTAAGCCTCACCGGCAACACAGTTTGATCATGTATAATGGTATACCCCAGGCGCGGATCTCGGTTTGCATACGGGTTTTGGCTGTTATATTTATAGGCCGAGGTAAGGGTGTCCTTACCATCCAGCATTGGGAAGGCATCAACCATTTCCTGGTAAGGCTGCGCGCCATTTTGGCCACCACGTGTCGGTGGATCCCAGAATCCTTCCAGTTGATGGCTGTAATCAATATCACTTAACATTAACTGAAAAATATATTCGGGGTTAGAGCGTTCGCAAAACAGGCCAACAAAGCCCAGGCCAGGCCTGCTCTTATTTGAACTATCAACATTTAATGCATAAGCTCCGGATCTTAACACAGCGTAAGCAGCATTTTTAGCCAGCACCCATCTTTGCGGATCGGCAACAGGATAGCCAACTATTGAAGCATCAATAGAACCGCCCGCCTCGCCAACCAGCGTAGTGCCATTAAACAGCGGGCTAGCCGCATACAACAACACACGAGCTTTTAAGGCCTGGCATGCCCCACCCGAGGCCCTGCCATAATTTGGCCCGGCCTGTGTATAAGGCAGCACCATTGCGGCCGAATCACATTCGGTGGTTATATAACTAACGCAGGCCGCATAAGTAGCACGTTTTACAGGTATAGGATCGGTATAATTATAGATATTATTACCCACCAGCGGCACACCGCCATAGTGTTTTATCAGCAAAGCATAATACCAGGCTCGCAAAAACCGCGCTTCGGCTTTCATTTGCGCCCTGCTGCCCGGCTGATTATCAGGCAGGGTCAGCTTGGTTTTACTGATATTGGCCAGCAACTGGTTCACCGCCCGGATCTGTATATAACAGATCTTATACACACTATCGGCAACATTGGCGGCATTTATAATACCCGAGGCCCAATAAGTAGCCTGCGATGGCAATAATGTTCCCGGCGCACCTTCATCGCCAGCGGCATCCAAACCACCATTTACCATACTGTTAGCGGCTTCACTTACAGCTATATTGCTGTAAATATTTGCCAGGAAAGCAGTAGTATTGGTACTATCAGCAAAAACAGAGGATTGGTTAAGATTGGTGATAGTGGTTGGCCCGAGAAAGTTTTTCTTACATGATAGTAAGCCCGAAGCAAAAACAAAAAGGGCAAATACAACAACACGAATGTAAATTTTCTTCATATTAAATTGGTTATAGAATACGACAAAGCACTTTTTTATTTCTTGTAAATAAGTAGTACATCAAAACCACATCTTAAATAATTGGCGATAAATAATAAGCACTGTATAAGTGGCTTATTATTGCGCTTTACTTATTTTTTGAGGTGTAGCCGGTTATAATATTTATTAATTGGTTTATAATAGATTTTTCAGAATCTACTACTAATGTAGTATTAAAAAACGGTTTAGCAAATTTTATTTGAAAAAATATCAAATAATTTTCAGCGGCATATTTTATACTAAATGGTTAATTCACTTTATAATAATATACGCCACTTAACTTTTATAAATACCTTATTAAAAAAATGGATTTGTTACTTATTTCTTAAAAAAACGACTAAAAAAGAGCATTTGATAGTTTATTGAGTTTCCCCAGTAATCCCAGGTATGCGCACCTGGGCGTACGGTAAAATCATGCGGGATATTGTGTTCAAGCAAGGCCTCATGCAAATTTTTATTCACCTGGTAGAAAAAATCGCTGCTTCCGCAGTCGAACGTTATAGCCAGCTTATCAGGAGTTAACAAATAGATCATATTTATTACGCTGTTTTCTTCCCACCTTTTTGGGTTTTCACTGTACTTTCCAAGGCGTTTTGCCAGATCCCAGTTATCAGGGAAAGGAGTCAGATCAACGCCACCGCTCATGCTGCCGCACGCACCAAATATATCCTGATGGCGAAATGCAAGAAACAAAGCACCGTGCCCACCCATGCTTAAACCTGTGATAGCTCGTTTTGAACGATCCTTTATAGTAGCGTAGTGGCTATCGATATAATTCACCAACTCCGACGAGATATAGGTTTCATATTTATAAGTTGGGTCAACTGGGCTATCGAAATACCAGCTGGTTGTGTTACCATCGGGGCAAACCACTATAACATCGTATAAGTCGGCAAGCTTTTGAACGGTTTGTTTATCAGGCACATTGGTAACCCAATCTGAATATTTACCACCCGCGCCATGCAGCAAATAAACTGTAGGAAACTTTTTACTGGTTGAATAATCATCGGGCTTAACAACAACTGCCTTTATGTTTTTGTGCATAGCAGCACTGTAGGTTAGCGCCGTATCAACCGTAGCGGCATTTGATCGCAGCGCGAAAAACAGCAGCGCTACCATCAAAGCTTTAACAGGTAAGTATTTTATACTCATTGTGTAAGGTTTATTGTTTTACTAATTGTAAGGTTACTTTATGTGTTTTAGGTTTGTTGGTGGCGTATATTTCATCAACCAATGCGTCCTGTTCTTTTTGCCATCCATCGCGTACAGCTTTATATTGCGCTTTGATGTAGTTATCCCTGTTGCCGTTTATGAAAGGATTCTTTCTCGCTTCATGGGTAACTGTATCCATAGCCGCCTTATTATCAGCATATAACAACCCTTTTTGCTTCAACAGATCGAACTCTACATAAGCATAGTTACGTGACCTGCGTTCAATATCCCAGCGTTCCTCATTCATGTGCATGATTGCTAAAGCTTGTTGATATTCAGGCGTATAGGTTTGCTCGGCAAGATTTATACCCTCGCTTATATCCTTTGCACTCCATTGGCCTATCTCCTGGCCATCCATTATCAGCTTATAGTTGCCGTCCTTCAATCCTTTAACGGTAAGGATCTCCTGATTAAACTCCTGTGTAAAAGGCACATACTTTGTACCACCTATTTGTTTGTTATGCGCACCCCAGTCACCGCCTACCGCAACGGTATCCATTGGGTATGGCAGTGAGTTGGCTAAATAATTGAAAGAAATACGATCATCGGTACCGGTAACATTGGTGATGCTGCAATTAACAGCTTTGCTAACGGCTTTACTTTTCGCGTTTATGCTGAAATCAGCAACGGGTTTGTTGGCCAGTCCCTGGGTTTTCAGGAACAGGTATGCCATAACCATGTGACCTTCATAATCAGGGTGAATACGATCATGAGGGGTTAAACTGAACAGGGAATCCTTTTGTTGCCATTTTGTGTTTATCTCCGTCATCGGGTGATTGAAATCGACATAAGGCCAGCCGTTTTTAATAGCTGTTGCCTGCTGAAAATCGATCAGCTTTGCAAAAGCAGCCCTTTTGCCGGGGTAATAGTTCTTTTTATTGCTTTTGGTGCTTTCATCGTATGGCGAACCCAGTATAAATACTTTCTTAAATTCAGGGTGTTTTTTCAATTTTGCGTCAAGCACTGCATACCTGGCTTCGGCTGTATCTACCGATGCTATAGCCCAATTGGTAGCTGCATCCGGTCTGAACCATTCGAAATAACCGCTATCATTCATGCCCCAGGTAAGGGTCATCACGGTTGGTTTTTTGGTGAGAATCTCGTACTCAAACCTATCACTCATTTGCTTAACGTTGTCGCCGCCAATGCCTACGTTAAACATGGTTAGGCGCATATTTGGATAATGCGTCATGTAATATAACCAGATATAGGAGTGGTAATGGCCGCCATCGGTAATACTGTTACCCATAAATGCCACCCTATCACCAGCCTTAAAAGCTGGTACAGATTGCGCATTTGCTACGGTTAACGACCCCAAAGACAAGGCTAAGCCAAGCAATATTTTTTTCCCTTTTTTCATTGTGTTGTATTAATTAGTTCCCCAGTTTTTGTTTGGCTGCGGCCCCATGGTTAGTTCAAGTGTACCACCTGCTGTAATATCTTTATAGTCGATATAGCAGTGCTGGTATGTTTTGCCATTTAGCTTAGCACTTTGTATGTAAATGTTTTTATCAGAATTGTTGTGGGCGATAACCGTAAAGGTTTTGCCTGCTGCATATTTTGGATCGAGCTTGAAAGTAACCTCGTTAAATACAGGGCTGGTGATCTCCTGCCGGGTATCGCCGGGGCAAACCGGGTGTATACCACTGGCGGCCAGTACGTACCATGCCGACATCTGACCAACATCCTCGTTTCCGCATAAACCTTCAACACCATTATGATAGGCCCTGCGGCAAACCGCGCGCGACCATTTTTGCGTTAACCACGGTGCACCCAGTCTGTTGAAAAGGAACGGTACATGGTGAACCGGCTCGTTGGATTGATTGAAGTAATCGTTCCACATCATGTTTTCGGGTGTTTTCTCGAACAAATTTTGCAGGTTGGCTATTACTTTTCCCCTGCCGCCCATCAGTTTTACCATACCGGGTACATCCTGTGGTACAAACCAGCCCTGCTGGTACAGGTTACTTTCAATACAGCCATACCATGATTTGGTCATAGCTGAATCGGCTGGCCATGCCACCCAGTTACCATCCTTATCCTTTGGCCTGAACCAGCCATGTTCCGGATCAAAGATATTTTTAAAGCTTTCGCCCCTTTCGGCATATTTTGTTTCATCAGCAGTTTTGCCTAATGATTTTGCTAATTGAGATACACACCATTCGGTATAAGCATACTCTAAAGTATAAGATACGCCCAGCGGATCGGGCGTATAGCCTTTTTCGCCATTGCCAAATTTCTCAACCGAGTTCACCGATAATTGATAGGCTTTAGGCACATCAAAATTGCGGATGCCCTTTTCATAGGCATCGGTAATAACCGAAACAGCCGGATTGCCGATCATACAGCCGCTATAGGCATTCATCATTTCCCAGCGTTCCAGGTAATCTTTGTTCTTTTCATCGGCGAGGGTAACTAATGAATTGATCATATCATTAACCAACGATGGGTTGATAATGGTTTGCAAAGGCATCTGACTGCGGAAAACATCCCAGCCGCTGAAGATGGTGCGTTTGGTAAAGTTTGCAGAACGATGGGCCTTACCGTCGCCGCCGGGATAGTTGCCATCCACATCTTCAACAATGCGCGGATCTATCATGGTGTGGTACAGCGCGGTATAGAAAACTATTTTCTGCTCGCTTGTGCCGCCGCTAACTTTTACTTTAGCCAGGGCGTTATTCCAAAGTGCTTTGGTTTTGGTGTGCACTGCATCAAAATCCCAATCCTTAATCTCTGATTGCAAGTTATTTTTAGCACCATCCATACTGATGAATGAAATGCCCGCTTTTAGCAACACCTGTTCATTAGGCTTGGTAGCAAACTCGGTATAGAAGCCTAAATGCTTGCCTTCTTTTTCATTTATTCCCTTTAATATCTTCGCGTTGGCTATGGCATGCTGGTATTTATCGCTCTCTACATCTTCGCGTTTACGACTCCAGCTATCGGGGATATCTGCGCTCCAAACGCCATAGTTTTTTAGCGGTTTGCTGAATTCAGCATAAAAATAAACGGTGTAATCGGCATGACCGTCGCCATTGCCCCAACCGCCGCCATCGGGCGTACATTTCATCCAGCCTTCAATGGTGTGGTCGTTAACCACCTTAACATATTGCGAGGTTGATGTACCACCTACCCTGCGCGCAAGATCGATCTGGATACGTGAATGTCCGTTTTGCGGGAACGTAAACCTTAATATCCCGCTATGCGGCGCGGCAGTTGCTTCGGCTTTAATGTTATAATCTGTTAGCAAAGCAGAATAATAGCCTGCTGAAGCTTTTTCGCTTGATTTAAGGTAATGCGAGCGGTAACCGTTCTTTACCTTATCGGTATAACGGCCCGAGTTGGTGTACATTTTGCCGGTTGTTGGCATCACCAAAAAATTACCGAGATCGCCATACCATCCTACACCGCTCATTTGGGTGAAGTCGAAACCCTCGATACTGGTAACTTCGTAGCTGTAGCCTGAACCATTGTCGCCGCCGGTCATGGTATTGGGGCTTAGCTGCACCATACCGTAAGGCGTAGCCGCGCCCGGGAAGGTTTTACCCAGGCCATGATAAATACCCGCGTCGGCAGCGCTGGTACTGGCACCAATAAACGGGTTTACATAATCAGCAGGTGTTTTTTGCTGCGCTTTTGCGGTTAGCATAAGCGAACAAAGCACCGTAATACAGCATAAGTATCGTTTTATCATATTTATATTAATGCTCCCGGTAAGCGGAGCGTAAAAATCCTGTTGAGAAACTATAATTGGTTATAAACCTCAATAATACAAAAAATAACGGTTTAGCAACTATAATTTAATTATTTATCCTTATTTATTATAGCGTACAGTTTTATGGTACGGATGCCGAAACGTGGCATACTTACTATAACCGATGTTTTGCCGGGAATATCCTTTTGAATAACCAGGTCTTCCCTCTTTTGTCCGTTCAGTTCAATTAATTCAGCTTTGCTTGCAACGCCATCAAAAGTTATTTTTTGCGGCGAACTGTCACCCTCTGCATTAAATAGGCGAATTGTAAGATCATTGCCATCGGCATTAAGAGCGGTGATATCATAACCGGTACGCTTTAAGCTTAGCATAGAACGTGACAGATCATTAGCAACCGGGGCTACATCAAGTACTTTAGCTATCAATGGCTCATTCCATTTGGTACCTTCGGTCCATATACCGCTTTTGTCCCATTTACCGGCATGCGGTATCAGAGCGTAATGCACATTGGTTGGCCCGGCGATGCTGTAATCCCTGCCCCATAAGCCTACGCCTGAATATTCAAGAGTAAGCCCTAACGGGAAATCTTCGCCATGGGTGTAGTTAGTGGTATGGTCAGTTAACAGAGACATTCCGTAGCTATCGTTGCCATCTGTTACATCAACCCAGTTTAAAATAATGTTGTTTTTGATGCTATCCCAACGGGTGAAGAAAGTGTTTTTCAGCCTGCTTTGTAGTACATCAAAGGGCGCGTTTTTATATACTTTTTGGTTTTTAAGATTTAGCGGGAACATGGTCAGCAGCTTTTCCTTATCGTTATAAAAAGCTTTCCTGTAATTGGTAAATTTGAACGTTCCGGGTTCGGTGTATTCGCCTATACCGGGATTGCCTTTCCAGTCTATTTTCACTTGCAGATCAATCCTTCGCTGGCCCTGCGCCACAGTTAGCCATTGGGTAAACGGACTGCCATCTATCGTACCCTTTATTTGCAGTTTAATGCGTTCGGGGCCTTTTTCAACAACGCTTATTACGGCAGAATTTTCGGTGCTTGAATGAAAACCGCTATCGTTGTAAAAATTGCCGCGCAGTTCGTTAAAGCTTCGTGGATTAGATTGGTCAACAAACTCTTTATTATTTAATGTTTTGGCAATGAGGTTTGTTATTGCGCCACCTTTTTTAGGGTCGAGGATGATGGTATACAGGTCGCTTTCTAATTTGTAATTGCCATTAGTTAGCACAGTAACAGTTAGATTTTTACCAGCAGTTGTTTTTTGGAGTTTAAGCTGATAAGTATTATAGCCAATTGCCGGAACCTCAGCATTAAAAACAATTTGCGGAACAGCCAAAGCAGAATCACTAACAATTTGTGAACCGACAGGCTTACCTGCACTGGTTAAAACGCTGATGGTTTTGCCCTGCCATTCAGCTGGAATAGTAACAGCAACCGATTCGTTACGCACTGTACCAAGGGTGTTGTATACCCTGATGAATTTAGTATCAGCAGTGGTGTTGCCTTTGGCAGATGCAGCAATTTCGAGGTTTACCACACTATCGGCAATGCGGTTGGTGGTGCCGGTCCAGGTGACTACTTTATCGGCCCAGGTATTGCCTTTGCTGCCATTATAAGGCACTATCCAGCAATCATGGTGCTGCGAGAGCAATAAAGGCCTCCAGGCGGCGTCAAAATCAGTTTGAGGGTATGAGATGCCCGAATATACTTTAGTTATCGCAGCCAACTTCTCCGCGCTGATGAGTTTATTTTCTGAGTAGCGTACTTCCTGTGCTATCTGCTGCAGGATCTGCGAACCCCAAACCAGGCTAACCAATACATCCTCCTGGGTAAATTTCCAGTTATCGGTAGTGCTTTTTATGGCGATGTTTTCAAAGTAATCGGCCCATGTGGTTGATACTACGGATGGATTGTTCCTGATGATGGGGCCCTGTTTCCAGCCGGCATCCTGCAAAGTGAGGCCCACAGGATGTTTGATACCTGCCGCGAAACAAGCCTTCACATATTCGGGCGTATTATATGCGGCGATAGTTTGCCATGTGGAGCCCGGCTGTAAAGTCTCAACAGCATAGCGTGGCGATGTGATGATCTTTGTACCATCTGGGCCAACCCAGTTAACCAATTCGCCGCCATAAGCAGTGGTGTAGCCGCCCCAGCAGGTATTTGGATTTTTTAACGAAGCATATTTAAACCCGTAGGAGGTTAAGATCTGAGGCAAGGCACTGGTAAAACAAGGTTCTTCTGATGAATAAGCCGGGAATACAGCAGTAGGAAAGTGGCGTTTTACCATCTTCATACCATAATAAAACTGCCTGATGATACTTTCTCCTTCTATATCAAACAAATAGCTTTGGGCATAGTCGGGGTTAACGTATTCTATCCGGGCGGTAGCGGAGTTCTGATCTGCAAATAAGGCCCTGAACTCATTATAAGCCGCGGAATCTTTAACCTTGGCGTCGTCCCAGGTTTCGGGTTCAATTTCAAGGTTTATTTTCCAGTTGGGGTGTTGCTTTAGCTGATCTGCCATGAAACGTGTGTTCCAATCGGGGTAATGCCCCCAGATACCGCCATGATAGCCATCGATAAAATAAGACGTTTGGGCATGCACCTGCTGACTGGAGCCAATTAACGCGAATATGCCTATCCCCAAAAAGCGGAAGCATCCTTTAACAGCTATTATTTTATCCCGAAACATTTGGTTAAAAAGGTTTATAAGAATTATATGGTCTGTAAAGATACAAAACCGGTTTAGCAAAACAAGAAAAAATTTTAATTTCTTATAATCCCATCAAAGAAAATGGCACACGAATACCTTTTATACGATAATCATTAGGGTCTTCAGTACCATCGGGGTTTGAGCAGGGGGTTAAACAGGTAGTATTTTTATCGTCGTTCCTGTTATAAAAGTTGATGCAATAAGCGATCAGCAGTTCATTATGCCCGTTTTTAAACTCAGCATGGATGGTTGGGTTATAATATACCGGGGCATGGTTTTGTTTGTAATCAGGCAAAGTGTAGATGGTCTTTTTATTGATGAACGGACCTGTAGGACTGTTACTTACAGATGAATACATATTGCGGGTAGTTACATCGCAGGTAAAACCAAAGTCCATGCTGATGAGTAAGAACTTGCCGTTAACATACCCTACCGCAATATTATTGGTTGATGCCTTTGCTACTGCCGCGCTTGCAGCAACGCTTGGTTTATCCGCCCAGTTTTTTCCATCCCAAAACTTCCATTTGGTGGGTGCGGCTGGCGCAAAACGGGCCACGAATACACTGGCAGCCATGTAACCGCCAATGCCGTAAGCATAAATACATCCATCCTTAGGGTTGTTAACCATGCCAACCGTGTACACGATGGCAGTTTGGCCGGTCATGCCGGGAACGGGAACCACTTCAACAGGAGGAATGTTGTAGGTGCTTGTTTCGGTGATCACTCCCAGGTACTGGTTTACGGTATTTAATGTGCCGGCAATCACCTCAATATTATGTACATATATTTTATTCCCAACTTCAATACCCGCGCCGGGCCAAAACAAGTTCTTTGGGTTTGCCGGGCGAAAGATCTGCGGGCCATCGCTTGAGATCAGGTTCTTTGTTTTTTCCGGACCCCAGCTGTGATCGGCAGGCTGCAATAATGCCGAATTGTGGTAAGGGAAGTAAAGATTACAGTCAAACTCACCCTTCGCATCAACCTGATTATAAAAGGTATCGCCTGTTACCCATAGTACTTTGCCTTTGTTCAGGCTATAATAAAGCGGGATAGATGAACCCTCATCAAAGGCGCTTGAACCTGAATTACGCTGAAAAAAGCCAACTACGGCATCATCGCGGTAGCTATCGGCCTTAATTGCGTTTAATTTCCAATGCTGAGCGGCGGAATTAATATAGGCAGATTGCGTTAAAGCGCTATCCTTTGATAAGGCGTTGTTACTAATAGCCAGTCCGCTCCCTTTATTGGTGATCTTATAATAATTGCCTTGTGCTTTAGTGATTCGCCAATACTGCGCGTCGGTTTGGTTTGCCCTCGCCTGGGTGATTGACTTGCCTGCAGAAGCGGTTATGTATTTACCGCTGTTGAGGTTCATGATGGTAAAATAACCATTGGTCTGTTTACTGATGAGCCATTTTTGCCACCTGTCGGTTGATTTTAGTTCGTTAACTGAAGGTTTAGCTGTTTTTAGCATGGTGCCGTCTTTGAGCTTGTCGCCCAGCACGGTCTCCCCGGAAACTTCAATAAACCCGGTTTCTTCGGTTGTTGAGATAGTATAAGTATCATAACTATTAGCAAGCGATACCTCAATAGGCTTATGTGTATGCGTATTTATTTTAGTATTACCTGCGTAACCGGTTGTTGCATATGCCGAAATAAGCAGGGCAAAAAATAATGAAGTCTTCATTTTACAAACCTTGTGTTTAAGCTAACGGCTTTTGATTCAAATTTAATTATTTAATACAGTTTAAATAATCCTGGCAGGGGTTGATTTTATTGGACTATTTATAATTGGCGTGGTAAAAATAAATTAATATTTGGACTAAAGAAACGATTTAGCAAAATATTTATAAATTGCAACGCTCTACAAAACCTACGTTATAAACCGGAATAATACTTAAACATGAAACCAACTTTCAGGCTTATTGCTCTTGTTATTTGCTTCGCGCTGCTGAAAATCTCCGCGAATGCGCAAAATAATGTATTCACTCATTTAAAATGGAAGCTGATGCCGCAAAGTGATGCTTATACTGCGACACAGGTATCAACAGCGGGCTTCCATACCGGTAACTGGATTGATGCCGTGGTGCCGGGGACTGTATTTTACTCGTACGTAATAGCCGGGAAAGAAAGCAACCCTGATTATGCCGATAACATTTATAAGGTTGACAAAGCGAAATACAACAAACCCTATTGGTACCGAACTGAATTTTCGGGCAAAGGTCTGTTGGCAGGAAAAAGAATGTGGCTCAACTTTAACGGGGTTAATAAACGCGCTGAAGTTTACTTTAACGGCAGGCATATAGGTACGATCAAAGGTTTAATGGAACGCGGCAATTATGATATTACCCGCCTGATCAACAAAAACGGCAGTAATGCTATTGCTGTGTTAATAGTGCCGCCAAATACCGATCACGGCCTGGCTAACCGTGAAAGCCCTACTTACCTGAGCAGCGGCAGTTGGGATTGGATGCCCGCCGTACCCGGCCTGAACAGTGGTATTACCGATACCGTTGCCCTTACCACTACAGGCCCGGTGACTATTGAAGACCCGTGGATACACACAGAACTACCCAATAAAAACCTGGCTAACTTAACGGTTAATGTTAAGCTAAATAATGCAACGACTCAAACCGTAAAAGGCCAGTTGAAAGTGACCATCAATCCGGGAAACATCATCATCAATACTCCGGTTACTTTGGCAGGGAGCAGCAGCCAATCAGTTGATCTTGATAGAACTAAATTCGCGCAGCTAAGTATAAAAAAACCGAAATTATGGTGGCCCAATGGTTATGGTGGCAAAGCCGACGGAACGCAATACCTGTATACCTGTAAGGTTAATTTCGAGGTTGACGGTACAACACCGTCCGACGCGGTGGTTAAGACATTCGGCATAAGGAAAATAACATCGGATACTACGACGCTTAACGGGCCGGTGCGTGTTTATGTGAATGATGTGCCTGTGCTGCTGAAAGGTGGCAACTGGGGCATGTCGGACTATATGCTGAAGGTACGCGGGAAAGATTATGATACCCGCATCCGTTTTCACCAGGATATGAACTTTAACGTGATCAGGAACTGGACCGGGGAAGTAACCGACGATGCTTTCTATAATTATTGCGATAAGTATGGCATTATGGTTTGGGATGATTTTTGGCTAAATAACTTTGGTCCGATTGATAGTTTGGCGATATTTAAGAGTAATGCCATTGAAAAAGTTAAAAAACTGCGCGACCATCCATCAATTGTAATATGGTGTGGCGCTAATGAGGGTGTGCCCGGTGGTGACCCGAACGGTCCGCTGAGCACGGTCATTAAAAATGCGATTGCGGATAATGATAACCAAGACAGGCTATATTTTCCCCGTTCAAACGCGGGGGTAACTAATCCTAATTTTTCTATCCATGGCGGCAGCAAAAACTTGTCGGGCAGCGGGATATGGGGTAATGTTGATCCGAAAACATATTTTACTGATCCCAAAAATGGCTATTTATTTTCAAAGGATTCCTATGGGATGCGCAGCGAACTGGGCACGGCAACCTTTGTGAATGTAGAGAGCTTTAAGAAGTTTATGCCGCAGGATTATTGGGTTGCCCCTACCCCCGAATCGGTGAATAGCAGTACTAATATGTGGGCAAAACACTATTTCAGTACCAATGGCGAGCTGGGCGGTGGATCGCAGCCGGTGAAGTATATAAATGATATTAACCATAGTTATGGCAATGCTACATCGCTGGAAGATTTTTGTAAAAAGGCCCAGCTAATGAACATGGAAACCATGAAAGCCATGTACGAAGCATGGAACGACCACATGTGGAAAGATGCTACCGGTATGCTGATATGGATGAGCCAATCCGCTTACCCGAGTATGATATGGCAAACCTATGATTACTATTATGACCTTACAGGTGCTTATTTCGGAGCCAAAACCGCTTGTGAACCTATCCATATACAATGGAATGCCGCCACAAATTCGGTAAAGGTGATCAACAATAAACCGTACGACCTGAAAGGTTTAACAGCAGAAGCCACTATTTATAATATGGACGGTAAAATTGTACCTGCCTATACGTTGAAAAAGACGTTGGATGTAAGCTCAACCTCAGCTACCGAGGCTTTTGAGATTTTTAAGGGCAGCGGAAATCTACCTAAATTATCAGCCGTTCACTTTTTAAAATTGAAATTGTATGATGCTACTGGCCATGTGCTATCGGATAACTTTTACTGGATCGGCAATACATATTTAGACTACACCGATCTGAACAAAATGCCATCGGTGGGTGCCGGTTTATACGCAAGTAAACCCAAAGTAACCCTTGCAAAAAACGGGATTAACAAGCTGCTTACTTATACCATTACCAACAGCTCAAAAAGCACCGCGGCATTTGGCATCAGGGCGCAAATGTTGAATAGTGTAGGCAAACAAATTCTGCCTGCTATATACAGCGATGGCTATTTTTCATTAATGCAGGGCGAATCAAAAGTGCTTACTGTGGAGATTGATCCGAAGCTGTTGGGGGTGGGTTATAGGTTGGATATGAAGACTTATAATAATTAAATTAAAGAAGCAAAAAGACTTACGAAGTTTTAAAAACTTCGTAAGTCTGGGTAAACAATTCTTGTCATTTCGACCGGAGGGAGAAATCTTCTGCAATAATATATGGCGCAAATGCCTGGCGAAAAAGATTTCTCGCTATCGCTCGAAATGACAAGATGGTAAACACAAGGCTGGTAATTAATTCAACAACTCAATCTCAAAATTATGCGCTACCGGTTTATTAATTAAATAGATCTGATCGGTTAACAAATCCATCTCTTTTTGCCATGCATCGCGTACGCTTTTAAACCTGGCTTTTTGGTAGGTTGGGATGGTAACGCCTACAAAAAAATCCTTTTTGGCATATTTCTGTAATGAATCCATTGTGGCTTCGCTATCATTAAACAACATGCCTTTTGGCTTTAAAATGGAATAATGGATCCAGTAATATTCACGTAACCTGCGCTCTATTTCCCAGCGTTCCTCGTTCAGGTGCATTATGGCTAGTGACTGCTGGTATTGCGGTGTAGCGGTTAGCTGCGCCAGGTTAATGCCATCGTTATAAGCCTTGCCATCCCATGTTCCTATGGCTTTACCGTCAATAGTAAGGGCGTAGGTTTTTGTTTGGTCAAGGCCTTTTACACGCAGTATTTCCTGGTCGTAATCATTCATGAATGGTATCAGCTTTAAAGCCTGTGCCTGCGACCGTTGCGGCCTGCCGAAACCACTTGGGATGGTATCAATCGGGTAAGGCAATGAGTTGGCAAGGTATGCGAATTTTGTAGTACTACCATTTGCTGCCAATCCGGTTATTTTGCAGTTGATTTGCCGTTCAATTTTATTGTTTTTAGTGTTGATTACCACATCAGCCACCTTGGTACCGGCTAATCCTTGCGCGTTCAGGAAAACGTAGGCCATAACCATTTGCCCGTCGTTTGTGGGATGGATGCGGTCGGCATCCTGCATGGTAAAGGTTGAATCAGTGCGTTGTTCACGCTGGCTGATCTGTGTCATCGGCGTATTAAAATCAACAAAACCCCAATTATTTTCTTTGGCTGTTTTTTGTTGTTCGGCGGCTATAACCAACATGGCCGAATTCTTTTTTAAAAGCGGCCTGACCTTAATTTTCGACGTTTCATCATAAGGCGATGAGGCGATCATGACCTTTTTTATTTCGGGATGCTGTTTCAGCTCGGCTTTGATCAGTTCAAAACTTTGTAAGGACACCTTCACTTTTTGTCCGTAGAGAGAATCAGCCTTAGCAGCAGGATAAAGCTCATATCCGGTATCATTCATACCAAAAGTGAGGGTCATAACGGTTGGCTTTTTTGCAAACACATCGGTATTAAGGCGTTCCAGCATTTGTTTGGATACGTCCCCCCCTATCCCGGCATTAAAACAATCGATGCGCATATTAGGGAAATGGGTCATGTAATACAACCAGATGTAGGAGTGGTAATGCCCGCCATCCGTTATGCTGTTCCCCATAAAAACAACCCTGTCGCCCTGTGCAAAAGGCTTAAGCTTTGTTTGAGGATATCCTTTTAAAACTGAAAATAAGATGAGGGTAAGAACCAGTAATCTCCTGTACATGTCTTTATTGTAAATCGACTTATATTATAAATGAATTATCGCCCGCTTTAAGCAGGTAAGTTTTTGTTTTCCATATCAGAATACCGGATGTAGCCGCGGGCAGGTTGATCTTTATCCGCCACTTACTTTTTTCAAGCTGATAGCTTACCGCTACTTTTCCATCCGGATGCGGGATATCTCCACTCACGTTTGTCAGCGTACCTAAATGAGGTTCTACCTTTATCTTCCTGAAGCCGGGCGCATAGCTATCGACACCTAAAACTGTCCTGAAAAATTCAATATTCGGACTCGCGCCCCAGGCGTGGCAATCGGAACGTACGGTTTGCAGGCTCGAATCCTCGGCCCAGGTAGTTAAGCCCATGGCTATGTTTTCGCGCCAGATATCGAGCCAGTTCATATAATCGTTGCCTAATCCCGCCTTTATCAGTGCCTGGTTCAGGTAATATTTAAAGTATACGGTACATTGGGTTAAGCTTTTGTCACTAAGCATAAGGTTAGCCATAGCAGGCATATCCGCATCGCTTACCATGCCTGTAAGTATGGCCAGCGAGTTAACGTGTTGTGAGTAGCCTGTTTTTTCTTTGGTATCAGCATACAGTTTTTTAACCGGATCCCAGTATTTGCGCTGGATGGTGGCTTTTAACTGCGCGGCTTTTTGGCTATAAATAGTGGCATAATCCTGCAGGCCAATCTTTGCTTCCATTTCAGCGGCCCATTGGTAGGCCCAAAGCAGTTGCAAGTCATAAATAGCCGCACTGCCGTCTGAGCCTTTAACCTGTCCGCCTAAGTTACCGGCCCAATCAACAAAAGTCCAGTATGGGGTATCTTTTAACGATCCATCAGCCTGCTGGTATTTGCTAAAGAAATCGAGCACCGCCCTTTCGCCAACCAGTTTATCCTTGATAAATCTGCTATCGTTACGGTACATCCAGTAATCGTGCAGCATACAAATGTACCAGAGCGAAAATGTGGATATGATCTGTGTGCCTTTAGTAGGATAGCAGCTACGGGTAACACCTTCCGCAATGCGCGAATGATCCATCAGGTTAAGGGCATTGCGGGCCAGGCGGTCATCGTTGGTATTATAGTACGATATTAATGCCTGGATGCGGGTATCGCCGATGTATTGCAATTGTTCGTAGTAAGGGCAATCGGTGTAAGTTTCCCAGGCGTTAAGGCGGGCCGTGCGCCAGCCGATATCCAGTATTTGTTTGATCTCGGTGTTATCCGAATTAAATACAGCAGTTCGTTTAAAAGGATAGGCGGTGAAAGTTCCGTAAAGGTCATTAATAGTAAGCGGGTCATTTTGGGTATGTACAATAACCTTGATGTAGCGGTAGGTTCGGAAGTTTAAGGTAGTAAAGGATTGCCCATCGGTACCGTTGCCGATCAGGCTGTCTATTCGCCCTACAAAATTCTTCCCTTCCACATCATTGCGGTTGCTTTTGCGGTTTGTGCCTTTATCGTACAGGGTTTCGGCGTAGCCTAAGGAGATCCCGGCATCCTTACCGCCACTGAAATTCAGGGTTATATAGGCATTTGTTTCGAAGGTCTGATCAAGCAGTAAGGTAACGGTTGTGTTAGCAGGGATAGTTACCGGCTCTTTTTCAGCCGGGAATTTAGCCGGGGTATTGATACCAACCGCGCTGCGTAGTTTAAGGATGCGCTGATAGGTCATTTCTCTTGCAGGCAGTGTTGATGGCACTAATGCCCAATCAATCCCCCACGACATACCTTTTAATGTACCATCCATCACTTTAGCCGCTATTGGCCAAGTAGTGTCGTCATAATTAGCGGCTGTCCAGTCGCCTTTTATGGCCAGGTTCATATCAACCATTTCGCCTTTGCTGGCCGCGAAGAAAAAGCCCGGTACCGGCTGATGCCCGGCATCGCGGATACATTTCCAGGTATTGTTGGTATTCAGTACTTCTTCGGTTGGCGAATTGCCTTGTATAATGAAAGCGGTACGGACAGAGATCTGCGCCTCGGGGCGGAACTGAGCCTCGTTATAAACCAGAGCGGCTACTATGTTCTTACCTGCGGTAAGATAAGGCGCAAGGTCGACCGTTTCATAGTTCCAGAAATAAGTATCTCCTCGGGCAGGACCGAGAGAAACAAGCGTGCCGTTTACATATAGCTTATAACGGTTATCTGCCGAAACATGGATTAGGAACGAAGCAGGCTTTGCAGCCAGGTCAATGCTCTTGCGGAAATAATATATGCCATATTCAACGCCAGGATCCATTGGTGCGGCTATCCAACTGGAATTCCAGGGGCGCTGCGCATCAATGGCGCTGATGGATTGAGAAAAGGTAATTCCAGGGGAAAACAGACCAGAAAAAGCAAGGATCGCGATATATAGGTATTTCATTATGTTGAAGCCTTAATTGAGGCACATTTTGGTTTATAGAGGGTAAAGCTATAAATAAAATTTTAATTATAAAACCGGTTTAGCAAATTAACTATATCGTTACAATTAATACAACCATCGGTGTTAGGAAGATTTATTTTATTGCAAATATTGAGCGAGGGTTCACCCTGAGGCACTCGAAGGGTAAACGTAAAGGCCATTGCCCACATGCTTCGAGCGCCTCAGCATGGCCCTTTCTTTAATCTCCCGAACACCTATGATTCTAAAACAAAAATAATACATAAGGATATTTATAAAGGATGGTCCCCGGTGCCATCCTTTATATTGAGGCGATCAGCATAATACTGATCAGATCATTGTCTTGGGACAGACTCAGTTAGCCGTCAGGGCTACCGGAGCCAGCTGCCGGGAGGCACCATCGGGACCAACGGCTATAATATTATCAAAAATAACATGAGAGCCGGGTTTTATCGCTCCCAATGAGGCGTGCATCTCGGGGCTGAGCTCATTGCCTGAGGTAACTTGTATTGATGCTGTTTCGCGGGGGTTAGCAATGATCAGGCTGAAGCGGGTTATCCTGAATTTCGCATCAAAATCAAAATTATCCAGCGATGCAAATATTGCATCCTGCGCTTTTAATGCCACTGTTGGCACATTCCCGCCTGATCTGCCTGAAAATTTGGCAATAGGGTCGGGTATCCTTTTCGCCCTGAACAATGTACGGCTAAGTAACTCAGTCCTGCCTTTTGTTATTTCTGCCGATACGGTTACATTCACCGTGCCGGGGCTGTTTACCTTTACCGTATACTTGCCGTTGGTGCCGTTCAACGAGCCTGCTGAGATACCTATCCTGATGTTTCTGGAAGGGATACCAGGCACCGATACCGACACCGGGTTATCAACCCCGATATAAAATACATTCATCTTATCGGGTGATACTACTGCTGATGGGCGCGATACGATATATTGCTGCTCGGGTGTGGTATAGGTTTTAATGGTACCATCGGTTTGTTTTACATTAATGATGCCATGCCAGCTAAATACACCTTCGCGCGAGGTTGGCGCATTATATACACCTTTGCCATCCACTACACTTATGGCGCCGCCGTCAACCTGCATAACCGGGCTCGATTTTGAATCATAAGCCGTTAAAAAAAGCTGGGCTTGATAAGGCTGGCCTTGTATAACATACGAAGTAGGCGCTACGGCAACCGCCTCAAACTTATCAAGGTTTACCACAGCCTGATCCATTTTGCCAAGAATCTTTTTTACCACTTCAGCCTCTGCATTCATATTATCGGCCTGTATGCGCGATAGAATGGTAAACGTGGCTGTTAGCGGCACTCCTTCGCCAAAATTTAACTCCTCCCAGTTGCGGGCATTTACGTTACGCTTAACCGGGTCGTTGGCATTGAGGGTAAATGATATGTTGCGGCTATCGTCCTTACCAAGCACCGCGAGCAGCTGGCTGCGCGTATCATTTATTTTTTGCTTTAATGCCTGTGCCCTTTTTTTATTGATCATTATATCATAGCCAATATCAACGTTATCACGTTCTACGAGGTCGCCTGTTTGGGCATCATATCCACGCGTTTGGCTCACCAGTTCCGTTTTTATGGCTTTTATAAAGCCATCCAGATCACGGCTTATCTTTTGCGCCTCTTTGGCCCTTGCATAAATGGGCCGGGCACGCTCGGGCGACTCCTTTAAACGGGTTTGCTCAAAAGCGGTAAATTGTTGCTGTATTGAATTATCAACGTTATCTGCCGTGGCAGTAAGACTATCGTTTATGGTTTTAAACGCATCTAAAATTGTTTCTGATATATTCAGGGCCAGCATTGCTAATAATACCAGGTACATAAAGTTTATCATCTTTTGCCTGGTTGTTTCTTTTCCTGCGGAAGCCATCTTATTATTTGTTAAAATTTGATATTAAACTATATCCCCCTGTTTTCAACATCATAATTATAGCCTTGGCTGGTTCATGGCCGATAGCATGTTAGCGTAAAATACATTCAGTGCCGAAATATTTTTGGCCAGCTTATTTACTTCGTCCTTAAAATGCCTGCTATCATCGGCAGATTCATTCAGGTTTCTGAGCGTATCGCTTAAGCCTGTATAAAACTGGTTGATCTGCCTCAAGTTGGTATCTGCGCCCTTTAATTCGGCCTCGTAAACCAGGTTTAACTGCGATAAATTAAAAGTGAGCTTTGATACCTGCTGATTATATAATTCAGCATCGTTACGGTTATTTGCCATGGCAGCCAAACCGGCCGATGCCCTTTCAAATGCCAGGCCGAGCACATCAAATTTTGAGGCCGCCTGTTTCAACTTGGCCGAAAACTCATCCGTAGCTAATGAAACATCGGCTATGGTATTTATCTGTTCCATTTTACTGCTGAACTTTTTCAAGCCTTCGCCCAGGTTACTGATCGCCTCGGGGCTTACCTCGGCCTGTGTTAACAGTTTATCAAGCGCAGCTGTGTTCCCGGTTATTGGTACAGTTTGCCTGTTACCCGGCTTTGGCAATTCGCCGGTATAGTCGACAGATAGTTCGGGATATACCTTTTCCCATTCGGGATCCTGCGGAGGAGGGAAAAATCCCAGCGTAAAAAATAGTATAGCTTCCACACAAAGGCCCAGGCCTATCATATAGGTACCGGCTATGCCTCCCCAGTGATTAATTTTGAACATTGCACCAAGTATAACTATGCTGGCACCCCATGAAATTGCTACATGAAGCCCATTGAATTTTCTTGTCTTTTTCATGATACTAAATATTAAATGGTTAATCTTTTTTTAGAATTTTATGTAGAAAGTAGCCGCAGTATTTAAGCCGGGCATGATCCCCTTTAAACCGTTGGTGATAGTATTGGCCTTATTTTCATAGGATGATGTAGGTGCACTGGTTGGCAAAAAGCTGCCGACATCCAACCTGAGCCTTACATCACCAAACAAGTAGAGATTGCCGAGCCCGGTGCCTATATATGGCCTGTATTTCGACATGGATACCGAGTAATCCGGCGTTTGGCCAATGCCCTGCCTGTACAGCGTATTGCTAAAGTAGTAGCCAAAGCCTGTAGTAATAAACCATTTGGTGGCAAACCATTGCGTATTGCCATACATCGGCTGCCAGTCGACCAGGGCGTAAACAGCACTGCGGTCGACCCGCAGGTTGCGGCTATTGTATATAAAGGTTACATCGGGTGTTGCATCAAACCCTACCCTTATATTAAATGACCGGGCAAAACTATAGCTGCCCTGCAATCCTACTCCCTGTACGCCGAACTGCAATCCAAGGGATGATGTTGAAAATGCGCTGTACTCGGGTAATACCTGTGCTTCAGCCTTTCCGCAGCAAAACAACAATGCCGACATCAATAGCATCCAAAAGAACTCTTTGATTAATTTTATGCGCGTTTTCATTGCTTGTCCTCCTTTTTGTTTGATTGTTGAATAAGATTTTTATCATTTATCCCTTTGGGATTTTGCCAGATATGTTTCTTAAG
>JAMFSA010000205.1 GCA_026225055.1 Mucilaginibacter xinganensis
TGGCAGAATTCTTCTTCAAAGCACAATCAAATATCTTGTCGATCAATTCAGTTAGGCTAAGCACAAAAACCATCCTTCGTATTGCAGGGATACTGCTGCCTGTTTTATATACCTGGTACCAGGCAACACATTAAGCAGAAAATGAAAAGGCCACGGAATTGTGTCCGTGGCCCTAAAATCATTGGTTTGAATTAGATCAAAAACGTTGTGTAATCTCAATTACCCCAACAATATTATTGTTAAATTCATCGAGTTCTTCAGCTGGCACCCACAACTCGTTATGAATTGGACCACCAACATTTTCTATCTTAAATTTCTTTAAATAGTCTTTTGAAACTGCAAATTTTGTCACAAAGCCCGAACCAGAAGCCGGCACATTCCAATCCCGTGCAATTTGAATGGCATACTCCTCATTCATTACTGGATAAAATATGGGCTGCTCCGGAAGTCTCGGAGGAAATTCCTTCCATCCCGATTGCTCTATCAAAGCTAATTCTTTCGGACCTACTGGCCTAAACAGGGTTACTGTTTCAACATTCATATTATTTATATAGTTCAATCAAAAATACTTTTTGACTGTCAACTTTTAACCTTCAACTTACAACCCCTTACAAAGCTCCTGCCTTTATCTCATCAACCACACCCGGATCTAATAAAGTAGATATATCACCCAAATTAGAAGTATCACCCTCGGCTATCTTTCTTAATATTCTCCTCATAATTTTGCCTGAGCGTGTTTTTGGCAAGCCGGTTACAAATTGGATCTTATCCGGCTTTGCTATCGGACCAATAATACGCGATACCGTCATGATGATATCCTTGCGGGTTATCTCCGCGTCGCCATGCTGGTTAGGGCTTACCACAAAAGCATACACGCCCTGCCCTTTAATATCATGCGGGTAACCTACCACGGCTGATTCAACCACGCTGCTGTGCATATTAATGGCATTCTCTACCTCGGCAGTACCAATACGGTGACCGGATACATTCAGCACATCATCCACACGACCGGTTATACGGTAATAACCATCCTCATCGCGTAAGCAACCATCACCTGTAAAATACAGGTCAGGGTAAGTAGCAAAATAGGTGGTGCGGCAGCGCTCATGATCGCCATAAGTGGTACGCAGCATCCCCGGCCACGGGAATTTGATACATAAGTTTCCACTTACGCCATTGCCTTCAATCACATCGCCTTTCTCATCAACCAAAACAGGTTGCACGCCTGGTAATGGCAGCGTTGCATAACCCGGTTTTAATGGGGTAACATTTGCTATGGGCGATATCATAAAGCCGCCGGTTTCTGTTTGCCACCAGGTATCCACTATAGGGCATTTCTTTTTGCCGATACGCTCATCGAACCAGTGCCAGGCTTCTTCATTCAATGGCTCACCTACCGACCCTAATTTGGTAAGTGAACTTAAGTCTTTTCCTTTTAATGGCTCATCGCCAAAACTCATTAATGAGCGTATAGCTGTTGGCGCGGTATAAAATATATTAACCTTATATTTATCTATAATTTCCCAAAAACGACCTGCATCCGGCCAGGTTGGCACACCCTCAAACATTACGGTAGTGGCACCTTGTGAAAGCGGACCATACACTATATAGGAGTGCCCGGTGATCCAGCCAATATCAGCCGTACAAAAATAAACCTCGCCCGGTTCGTATTGAAAAGCGTTGGCAAAGGTATAACCAGTATATACCATGTAACCGCCGCAGGTATGCACCACGCCCTTAGGCTTGCCTGTTGAGCCGGAAGTATATAGGATGAACAACATATCCTCCGCGTCCATCTCTTCGGCAATACATTCTTTAGCGCCTTGTGTTTCTACTTTCTTAATTTCATCCTCCCACCATACATCACGCCCCTTTATCATGGATACCGGCGTGCGCGTATGCGTAAGCACAATTACTCGTTTAACCGATGGGCATCGCACCAGGGCATCGTCAATAACGGTTTTCATCGGGATCTTTTTGTCGCCCCTGGTAGCGCCGTCGGTAGTAATGATGATATTGCATTCCGCGTCCAATATTCTATCAGCAATTGATTGTGCCGAAAAACCACCAAAAACAACCGAGTGGATGGCCCCTATCCTGGCGCAAGCCAAAACTGCTATAGCCAGCTCGGGTACCATTGGCATATATATACATATACGGTCGCCTTTTTTTGCGCCGTTATTTTTTAAAGCGTTAGCAAACTGGCAAACTTTATCATATAGCTGCTTATAAGTAAGCACCCGGTGATCTTCCTGCGGATCATTCGGCTCCCATATTATGGCAGGCTTATCGCCCATTGTTTCCAAATGGCGGTCGAGGCAGTTTTCGGTAATATTTAACTTTGCACCTTTAAACCACTCTATCTTAGGCTCTCTAAAATTCCAGCTTAATATTTTGTCCCATTTTTTGCGCCATAAAAAGTTGTCGGCAATTTCTTTCCAAAATTGTTCAGGTTGTTCAACACTCTTTTTGTAGGCTATCTCGTACTCAGGAAACGACTTAATTTTCATGATATTGATTATTATAATTGGCGGTGTAAATTAGTAATTTTCCCATATCAAATATACTTTTATGAATATTTTAATAAGTTCACCCATCTTTTTAAAATCAACCAATGAATCTTAATAAATTTCCATTTCTGCTGATCATATTGTGCTTTTTAATACATAAAAATTATGCGCAAAATACCAGGATGCTTTTTCATAAAGGCATTTTACATGGCCAGGTTAAATCCATCAAAGAATATTCTATTAACCCTGATGAACTTGGAAAACCAATCGATAAGGACACAGTTGATAAAGCTATATATACATTTAATGAAAAAGGCGATGAAACTTCGTCACACAGCTATTTGCACAACCCTGCCAGTAAACATTTAATAGCTAATGAAGAACAAGCCTATACAACTGTATATGACAGTAAAGGTAACAGGCTAAAAACATATTGGCATACTCCATTACAAAAAGGCTTCATTAAATATAACGAAAAAGGCAAAATAGCAGCATGCGATGTATATAGCTTTAAAACAAGCGAAAAAAGCGTTAGTAAATACGATGAAAACGGAGATGAAATAGAATTTGATCAATATCTCGATAATGGAACTTTAAAAGATCAAACCATATTGCGAAACTATAGAGATGCAGGCAATGTAATTGAAGTAAGCCAGAATGCAAATGATTCTACCAAGTATAAATTGGTAATTAAATATACTCAAGATGATTACAAGCCTCTTGAAATAGATTGTTATCAGCATAATGGCACTACTGATTATATTATACACTATACCTATGTAACCTTTGATCAGCATGGAAACTGGACAAAGCAAATTACACACTTAGATATGGAATTTAATAAGGCAAAAATCCATAAGGATGTTAGTGTTAAATTGCGTGAGATCACTTATTATTGAGGTTTTTAGACCTCTTGCACAGTCTAAAACATCGTTCTCTAAACTATTTTAAAAAAATAATAAAAACGGTGTTGACTATTTCACATAAAATCCTGATATTTGCAAACTCTTTAATAAAGGGATTGAATTAAATCGATTGTCATGTCAAGAATTTGTGATTTAACAGGAAAAGGTTCACTGGTTGGTAACAACGTTTCTAACTCAAACGTAAA
>JAMFSA010000206.1 GCA_026225055.1 Mucilaginibacter xinganensis
CGCGAACCTCACGTGCTCTTCATGCATACGTCCACGTAAATCCTTGTACGTAAGTCCTTACACGTAAACCCGTAGGTGTTAAGCGGGGGGCGCTTGACCATATCGGGCGGGCACGCCCAACTACATAGTTGGGGCACCGCCCACATTTCTTGTTCAGAGCACTCTCGGATTCATTTTCTGTTTATTCTTGTTTTTACGTTCCATTCGGGATCCTTTTGGATATACGCACGAGCTCTCTACGAGAGTCTTTCTGGAAGATTCACTATTGATGGTGGGGTGAAGTGTTGGTGATGGATGGTGAGATATTTTATGTGTCGTGGTTGGTGGGCGAAGACCATGATGAATGGGTGAAAGGAATCGGAGATGAGGATTGGAGTTTGTTTGGTTCAGTACGGACAGTTTACGATGGAGAACAGTATGAGCATGCAGTAGTGTATTTCTCGCGAGGGGTGCCGGGTGTTGGTGAGGCACCGGAGGGGCGAGGTGGGTTGTACGAGCTGGACTGGAAGAAGATGCGATTGTTAGTCGGTGGTGCGATTAGGAGAGAAGTGGGCGTGATGCACGTTATTTTATCAGGTCGAGCGGAGGATACGTCGAGGGGTATGGACGCATGGGATGAGACTTTGAAGTCAAGGTTGCGGCATGTGAAGAAGGAGGAGAATTCTGGGTGGTTTGGGGAGGAGGGTGTTTTTGAGGGACTCCTGGCGAAGCAGGTGGTGTAGGAGGAGTGGTTGGTTGTTTGAAGTTCACTGGTGTTGAGACGGAACGGTTGAAGAAAGTAGGGAGTGTATCTTGATTTGTGGAGTCTTTGTGAAAGGTGAGTTATAGTTCGTAAGTGGTTTGTTGCCAGTGGAGGCAGTTGGTTGACAGTAGTGTGGTGGTGTGGATACACGGATGGTCGAAGTGGAGCGAGGGTAATGTTATGGTATGATGGGGTTGGGATTGTTGAGGTTAGTGGTGAAGTAGTGGAAGGCAGGTAGCCGGTAAGAGAACGTATGGTTAAGTGAGAGTAAGCGAGGAGGATGAAGGGAAAGGAATGAAAGTGATTTGTGGAGGAGGCAAATGGTGGTGGAGCGCTTAGGTAAGCGGGGGTAGGAGGAAGGATGAGGATATACTTAGAGTAGAATATGGAGGAAGAAGCTGGAAGTTGTTTGGAAGAGTATGTAGGTGTAAATTAAATGGTGGTATTTATGAACAAAGTGATTTTGGTGAAAGAGATTGAGAAAGGAAGTGAACGAAGGTTTAAAAAAGAAAGGGTTTGAGATAGTTGTGTTTAGAAATTAGAATGAATCCAGGGAGGATGAGAATGTGAATAAATGGGGGACCCAACGAAGTTGGGGGGCGGTACTCGACCCAACACAGGGAGCGCAGCGACCGTCACGAAGGGGGAGGGAGGTAGCCTGACATTTAAGGTGGGACAGACAGAGGACGGGCGAGTGAGCGAGCGCGGACGGGAAGCGAGCCAATTACACAAGTGGGACATCAACTACATTATATTTTCCTTGTAGTTGATGTCCCAGTTACTTTTGCCCTACGAGCTACTTGCGACCCCCATACAAACTGTATACGTTTCGTTTGTACTGGACCGGTGGTCCATCA
>JAMFSA010000207.1 GCA_026225055.1 Mucilaginibacter xinganensis
TAATCCCCGAAAGGGCCTCATCCAGATAACTGATCATGTTGGCGTAGGATTGCTGGGCGGCAATTGCCTGCGATTTAAGCCTTTTAACTATTCGTGAAATAATAAAGCCTGCTATAGGAACTACCAATAATGACCATAAAGTAAGTTTTGCCGAGATCCAGAACAGGGTAACCAAAAAGGCTATTAACTGCACGGGGTCTTTAAATATCACCTGTAAGGTTGAGGTAACAGAAAATTGCACTACCTGCACATCCGATGCTACTTTAGATATGATATTACCTTTACGCTCATTGTTAAAATAGCTTAATTGCAGGTCCATCACATTATTAAAAACGCTGCGGCGCAGGTTCAGTAATGTATGTACCCGCAGGTTTTCCATTATCCGTGCTGATAGATAGCGGAATAAGTTACCCAGCAATATGGTTACTATAAGTACAGAACACACAAAGCGTAACGCGCCCCATTTACCATAAGTATTTACAAAGTAATACATGTAGTAATTAAACCAGCCTGTAAGATCAAGTGCGCCAGGGGCCTGAACAACTTTGTGAGCTAACTGATTATTATCAGATAAAAAAAGAAGGTTAAGCAATGGAATTAGCAACGGAAACACAAGCGTGCTAAACAACACATATAAAAGGGTGAACAATATATAAGGGATGGCGAACTTTTCAATTGGTTTGGCAAATGATAGCAGCCTGAAATATGTCTTCATTAATTATTAAAATAAAAAGTGTGCAAAGCTAACAGTAATTTAGTAATTACTAAATCATAAAACGCTTAGTAGTAAATTGTATTATAATTGGTTGAGTGCATGTTGTGCCATTAGCCACACCCTATCCAAACTTACAATGCTTATACATGGGTAAGGGGCATTGGGCATGGTTTCATATATGCAATTCCAGTTGCAGTTGTAGCATTCCATTTTTTCGTAAGCGCATACGGTTGTTTGTGGCATTTGAGCCGGATATGGTGCGAATCTCCCGAAATGCCCGCCGCCTAAAATACAAATGGCGGGGGTTTGCGTGGCGGCTGCTATATGTATAGCGCTGGTTTCATTGCTTACAACCAGTGTGGCCGCGCCAATAAGCTCAACCAGTTGCGGCAGGGTAGTTTTACCTGTCAGGTTGATTACTTCGCCCTGTGGCAAAGCATTGGTTAAATATTCTGCTACAGCAGCCTCCGCCGGGCCGCCAGCAATGTAAACCGGCTGGTCAGTCTGCTGTTTGATAAGTTTGATCAGTTCTAAAAACTTTTCCGGCTCCCATCCGCGCTTTATAACTCCTGCACCAGGAAAGATCACAATGCCTTGTTTTTTACCTGGAGTTACTTCTATATGAGGGCCATTAATAGTTAGTGGCTGCTGCAAAAATTGTTCGAAGAAAAATTTGGTGCGATCAAACTCAAAGAAAACACCGGCAGGCAGCGGTAAAAGCGTAGTATAAAACTTATCTGTTTTTACTTTATATTTTCTTTCTATCCGTTCGTTGTCACTTTCATAGCCCATTATTTGTTTTGCAGCAGATAGAGCAGCTATACCGTCAGTTATTAAAATGCGCGAGTAGGTGGGTTGTAAAACCACGGCATAGTTCCTTTTAAAAAGTCGCCAGCCCAGTTTAAATAATTTTAATGGCGATTCATAAAGCGCGTTGGGATTGATGAAATAAAATTCGCTTACAAATTTACTGTCGTAGGTTACGGCAAAATCGCGCAGCAGTTCACTGGCTACCAGGTCTATTTCGAAGTTCTTATACTGATCGGTGTTTTTTACCTCTTCAATAAAATTCCGGAAAAGTACATAATCGCCAATGGCATCTGTTTTTATCAGTAAGATACGCTGGGCGCTTTTCCTGAACCGGGCAAGAAATTTAAATACAGGCGGCAGTTTAAAAATGATTAAACGCGTTATCCTGAATAAATTTCTATTCTTAATGATCATATAGTGAATAACTACTTTTTAGCAAATAAGCGTACTTTGGCAACCCTGAAGATATAGCGCGCCCAGGCCGATAAGCCAAAATACTTAAATATTAATGCAGGCCTATCCTTTTCAAACAACACATCGCTTTTAACAGATGATACACCGGTATCATTAAACCGGGCAATAGTATTATCTATGTATTTAAAACTATAATCCTTATCGTGCCAGCACATCATATTCAGCAGGTGATCGGCATTAATAACGTATTTTGTTTGATAGCTATACTTCTTAAATACCGAAGCCGGGTAAAAAATTGCCTGGTGGCACAGGTTTCTTTTTGCCAGCTGATAGGCTGATTTTAACGGCCCTGTTTCCTTGCCGTTCATGATAACACTGCCATAATAAATGACCCCGTCATCTTTTAACTGAAATGCCAGTGCCGAAAAATCATCAAACAACACATCGTCGGCACCTAAAAAATACACCCATGCGCCGGTTATGTGGCCCAGGGCTTTGTTCATGGCATCATATATACCATTGTCCTTTTCGCTTTTAAAAAATGCTATCCGGCTTGAGTTTTCATTCAAGATCTCAACCGTTCCATCATTACTTGCACCATCAATTACAACAACTTCAAGATTGGGGTATTGCTGCTTATAAATACTATCGAGGCAAGCTTGCAGCGTTTCGGCAGCGTTATAGGTTACCAGTACGATGGATATTTCAGGCAGATCGCCGGGGGCTGTAGCAGTTGATCCGATCATTTATTTTACTGGCTTAAACACTCATCATACAACGCTAAATACTGCTTTGCGGTTTCCTGCCAATCAAATTGCTTGGCGTGGGCAATTACTTTTGGTTGCCAGTTTTCGGTGTCGAAGGTTTCCATCCCTTTGGCAAAAACCTGCTGCATGGCTTCCGGTTCAAAGCTATCGAAATAAAAAGCAGCGTCGCCGCCAATTTCGGGCAGTGAAGTATAGGTTGATAAAAATACGGGCTTGCCAAAATGCATAGCCTCTATCACAGGTAGACCAAAGCCTTCGGCTAATGATGGGAATACGAATGCCGCGCAATTTTTATAATACCAGGCCTTATCAGCTTCGCTTATCGTTCCGGTTATTTTAACGCGGTCGGCGCAGCCCAGCTTTTCGGCTTCATCCATTATTTTTACTTTATAAGGCGTTTCCACACCCGATATAACCAGCGTATAATCATTACCTACCAGCAAAGCCGGCAAAACGTGGAAGTTTTTTTTAGGTGCAATAAACCCTATGGCGAATAAAAATTTGGTAGGTGGCACATAACGCGGGGTATGATCATCAGCCACCTGTAATACATCAGCACCATTATAAATCACTCTTATTTTTTCTTTTGCTTCGGGGAAATACTTTAAAATATCATCAGCTACAAAATGCGATATGGCTACCACCCTGTCACAAACATCAATATAGCCCTGCAACTTTTTAAGGTGCTTTTGTATCTTACGTTCCGACTTTCGCTGCTCATGCACCGGGTTAATATCGTGTATAGTGAGCACCCTTTTGCCTTTAACTTTTTGTGGTTTTAGCCTGCAATACTGATCGGTAAAATGTACCAGCGCAAAGCGGCTTGGTTCAGGGAAGAACAGTTTATGCAGCTTTGATAAAAATACAAGGCTCACCTTTTTATCAAATAAATAAGTCGCCCTTTGGTGTACATAATAATAGAGCTTATAACGCCCCGCGTTTTGTTTCAGCACCGCATCGCCCAAGCTTTTCCCGAAGGAAAAAAAACCTGAGTTAGGATATTTCATGGAATCAAACGTGAGTAGTATGGATGGTTTTGTCACCATTTTATGAGTTTATATAAATTATTGCTGCGCCATGCCGAATGCGCCGCGTTGTAAATATTCGCTTTTTTATCGAAACAACTAATTTCCGGGCAAATATTAAGTTATCTTGTGATAATTTTATTGTTTTGCAGATATAAATAGCCTGTGAGCACCACTACCCATACATTATCAGCCTTAAACCGCGACAACTTTAAAGCAGTGGCCCGCGCGCTCACCATTGTTGAAAATGACCTTGCCGGTGCAGGTGAATTATTAAAAAACCTGCAATTTGCCAAAAACACACCTATAATAGGTATAACCGGCCCGCCCGGTGCAGGTAAAAGCACTTTGGTTAACGCGCTCATCAGCAATTTAATAAAAGAGGGCAATAAAATAGCCGTTCTGGCTATCGACCCTACTTCGCCCTTCAATTTTGGTTCTTTATTGGGCGATCGCATCCGGATGTCCGCGCATTTTAATGATCCCGGGGTATTTATCCGGTCGCTGGCTACACGGGGTTCTTTAGGCGGATTGTCAGCCAAAACCATTGAAATGACAGATGTTTTACGCGGCGCTGGCTTTGATTATGTATTTGTTGAAACCGTGGGCGTTGGGCAATCGGAAGTGGAGATTGCCGGTTTAGCTGATATCACCCTATTAGTTTTAGTACCCGAAAGCGGCGATGAGATACAAAACATCAAATCGGGCCTGATGGAAATTGCCGATGCCTTTGTAGTAAATAAAGCCGACAGGGCGGATGCCGATCTACTGGCAAACAACTTAAAAAAGCTTACCGAACAAAAAAACGGACAACTGCCCGTTTTTAAGGCGATAGCTTCACAGGGCGAAGGGATTGATGACATCATCAGCTTTATTACTACGGCAAAGCATCAGCAAAACATCCGAAGGGAAATGCTGCTAGCCGAAAAAGCTTATCGTATGATACAGCAAAAACGAATGGCGGATATAAATAAAAGGGAGCTGCAGCAGCAAATTGCAAAGGAAGCGAACCAGCCGGGGTTCAACCTGTATAATTTTGTGAACAGGTATTTAGGGTGAGTGGTTGATTGAGTGAATAGTTACAAGGCAACCTAATCAACCGCTCACTTAATCAACCTAATCAACTAATTACGCATTCATTATCTCTTCAATCTCAGCAGCCTCAAGCGGTATATCAGCCATCAAATCGATGTTGCCATCTTTAGTGATCAGTATATTATTCTCCAGCCTAATACCCAAACCTTCCTGCGGAATATAGATACCCGGCTCGCAGGTTAGTATATTGCCCGCTTCAAAAGGTTTGTACCTGCTGGCAAAATCATGCACATCTAAACCCAAATGGTGCGATGTACCGTGCATAAAATATTTTTTATAAGCAGGCACTTTAGGGTCCTGTTTAGCAACATCATGTTTGTCAAGCAACCCCAGGCCAATCAGTTCGCTGGTCATTATTTTCCCAACCTCATCATGGTAATCGTTCCATATTGCTCCAGCTACAATAAGTTTGGTTGCTGCTTTCATTACTCGCAAAACAGCATCATAAACATCGCGCTGGCGCTTGGTAAACCGGCCGTTTACAGGTATAGAGCGACTCATATCAGCATTGTAGTTGGCATATTCGGCACCAAAGTCAAACAATATTACATCACCATCTTTGCAAACCTGGTTATTATCAATATAATGCAGCACTATGGCATTTTTACCTGATGCTATAATGGGGCTGTAAGCGTGCCCTGTTGCGCGCTGTTTTATAAACTCGTGTATTATTTCGGCTTCTATCTCATACTCCGCAACACCGGGTTTCACAAATTTTAGTACACGTATAAATGCATCACGTGTTATAGCGCAGGCCTTTTTAGTAAGCTCAACCTCTGTTTCAGATTTAACTGCCCGCAGGTCGCGCATTATAGGTGCCGACCGTTCGTAATGGTGCAAAGGATACTTTGAACGCAGGTCCTGTAAAAACCTCAGATCACGATAGGGAACTTCAAAGCTGAATCGGTCATTCTCGTTTGCATTTATATATATGTGTTCTGTATAGTTAACGATACTATGTAAAATAGCGTCAAAATCATTCAGCCAAAACACACTTTCAATGCCCGAAACACGTTTTGCCTCCTCTTTTGTATACTTGTGTCCCTCCCAAACTGCAATGTGTTCGCTCGTTTGTCTTAAAAAAAGTACTTCTCTGTATAGTAGATTAGGACAATCGGGAAATAAAACCAAAATACTTTGCTCCTGATCAATGCCTGTTAAATAAAAAAAGTCCGCATTCTGCTTAAAGGTGAAATTTTGATCTCCACTCCTCGGAAATTCATCATTTGAGTTGAAAATAGCTATAGAATTGAATTTTATTCGTGAAACGAAATTTTTTCTATTATTTGTAAATAAGGACTCATTTACAGGCAGATATTTCATTATTAATATGTTTAGATATTTTATTTAAACAATTTTTTTAGTTTATTTGTATAAGTATTATAAGATTTGGAACAAAATTTGGTATCCGTTTCAAACATAATTACTAATTTTGAAAAAAATCACAATTAAATCGTTTAATCTTAAAACTATGAATTATTCTACATTAAAGAAAACAGTCGCATTGTCAGTTGTTTCCTTGATGGCTCTGGGTGCAGCTAAAGCTCAGACATCAACTGATTCTACCAAGACGGTGTCTTCTGCAACCTCATCTGCCAAGGTATTTGGTGGTTTAGGCCAGTACAACCACATTAGCATTGGCATCAACGCCGGTATGCTATCAGGTCAAACTCCACTTGGTAACAACGTTACCACACACTTTCAACCTCAATTAGGTTATGGAGCATCAATCAGAGATGCATTCTCTCATTTCTTCAGCTTATCATTAGATTACTTAGGTGGTACAGTTAAAGGTAACAATGATGGTTACCCATACGATGGTGGAACTAAATTTGGCGGTATTGATTACAAAACCAGCACAAACTCTATCAGCTTAAATGCTGTTGTTAATTTTGGTAGCGTTTCTTTCTTACACCGTGCAAATGCAGTTAACTTTTATGGTGACGCTGGTTACGGTTTAGATTTCTACAAACCTAAATTTGACTTAGCAGGTGGTACTGAAGGTGCTTATGCTAATACATATGACAATACAGTAAAAGAAGTTGTTATACCTGTAGGTGTAGGTGTTAAATTTAAATTATCTGACGCGTTAGCTTTAAACTTCGGTTACAAAGTTAACTTCATCGGTGGTTACAATTTTGCAGGTTACCACTCTTACCCAACTCAAAACCGTTACTCATATAGCTACGGTGGTTTAGAGTACACTTTCGGTTCAAGTGCAAAGAAAAACATCGATTGGGTGAACCCAATTGCTATTTTGTATGACGAACTGTATGACGCAGCTTTACGTCAGGAAGTTGAAGCTTTAAAAGGCCGTGTTACCAATGTTGAAACTGCGGTTGCTGATCTTAAGAAAGATTCTGACGGTGACGGTGTTGCTGATCAATTCGACAAATGCCCTAACACACCTGCTGGTAGCGTAGTTGACGGTTCTGGTTGCGTTATCGTATTCCCTAAAGATACTACTAAGAAAGATTCTGTTAAAGCAGCTCCTTATTCTAACATCCAGTTTGAATTTGACAGCTCTGTGTTAAGAACTTCTTCTTACCCAGTATTAGATGCTACTTCAGCTGACTTAAGGGCTTCTGGTAAAACGCTTACAGTTGCTGGTTACGCTTCATCAGAAGGTACTGCTGCTCACAACCTGCGTTTATCTAAAGACCGTGCTAACTCAGTAAAAACTTACTTAGTTAACTCAGGTGTTGATGCTAAACACTTAAAAATCAAAGCTTTCGGTGAAACTCACCCAATAGCTGACAACTCAACCGAAGAAGGCCGCGTTGCTAACCGTCGTGTTGAATTCCACCAATAATTATTAGATAAAATAATATATTGAAAAAGGCCCCGCAAAAGCGGGGCTTTTTTTATTTATAATAATAGCTGAATTATTTGGATCGCCCCCTCAATAACGTTCTTGAAGCCATACAATAAAGTTTGAACGCCATACTACCTGGTGGGATCTATCCCGATTACAATATTCGGGGTCGGGGGATGGGTTTGTATATCAGTGCCGGTATAGTAAAACACCCTGGTGAAAATATTGGTATCAATGGCTTAACCGTAGCACTTTCCTGTTTAAATTACCATTGGCGATAATTAATCCCAAATGCCATTCTGCGCGGTAAATATCACCGGCTGACCGCCAGTTACCATAATGGTATGCTCGTGCTGTGCAACAAAACCACCTTTGTTACCCCTCAGCGTCCACCCATCGGCTTGTGTATCGGCGATTGTTGATCGTGTTGAAATAAATGTCTCTATCGCTACTACCGAATTCTTTTTGAAGCGCGTTGTGTTGTACCTGTCACAGTAGTTGGCTACCTCATGAGGTTCTTCGTGCAAACTGCGACCTATACCATGCCCGGTCAAATTCTTTATTACCGTGTAGCCAGCCTTTTTGGCTTCGGCCTCAATCAGCCTGCCTATCTCAGATATCCGGACACCACCTTTAATGTTGCTGATCGCTTTCCTTAATATATCTTTCGATGCTTCAACCAATCTGCCATGACCGTGGATATCTTCACCCAATACAAACGAGCCGCCATTATCGGCCCAATAACCATTTAATTCTGCCGATACATCAATATTTACCAGATCACCTTCTTTCAGTATCTTATCTGCTGATGGGATGCCGTGCGCAGCTTCTTCATTAATACTAATACATGTATATCCAGGGAAATCATAGGTTAACGCAGGTGCAGAACGTGCGCCCATCTGTGCCAGTAACTCGCCGCCGTATTCGTCAAGTCCCTTTGTTGAAATGCCCGGTTTAGCAAACTCACGCATCTTTTTTAAAGTAATAGCAACAGCATCACTTGCCTCCTGCATTCCAATTCTCTCTGCTTCAGTAGTTATAGACATCTTTAAGTTTTTATCTGTAGCAAAATTAACAATTAATACATTTATAACATATTACGCCTGCGCCTAACTTGCAAGATGCTTACAGCTGACCAAATGCATCACCAATAAAATAATCCATATTTCATAACTACTCATCCATATTTTCTCAACGAAAAGCTTTTTGCATTCTGCATTAAGCTTTGTTGTTTCTGCTTATATTTGTATTATGTACTTCTTCAGAAAAAAGGATCCGAACAGGCCTACCAGTTTCAACCTTAAAGTAATGCATGTTATTAATGCCATTGCTATAACTGTGTTCCTGCTGGGCATAATCTGGAAACTGATAGATTGGTTTATACTGAAAAGACATTGATCACATCTGAAAACTATTGTGATCAGCCACGCTTAAAAACACTTATTTAATGAAAACAGTTATTAATACCGTTAACGCCCCTGCGCCAATTGGCCCTTACAGCCAGGCTATTGAAGCCGGCAATTTTATATTTTTTTCAGGCCAGGTTGCCATTAACCCGGTAACCAACGAGTTGGTGCTTGATGATATTAAAACCGAAACCACCCAGGTGATGGAAAACATCAAAGCCCTTTTAACCGAAGCAGGTATTGGGTTTGGCAACATTGTAAAAACCACCATCTTTTTAAAAGACATGCAAACATTTGCACAGGTTAATGAGGTATACGGATCATACTTTACCGAAAAATTCCCTGCACGCGAAACTGTGGCCGTTGCCGGTTTGCCTAAAAATGTTAATGTGGAGATCTCGGTTACTGCTGTTAAAGGTTAATAATTAATATCCTTATTATTTGAACCCTTTTCAAACCCCGATCGAGTACTTAAAAGGCATGGGCCTTAGTCGTGCCGATGTTTTGAAAAAGGAGTTGCAGATAGCTACTTTCGAGGATCTTTTACGCCATTTCCCGTACAAGTATATCGATAGGACCCGTTTTTACAAGATCGGAGAGATTGAGCCAGAATTACCCCATGTACAGGTAATAGCGCGCTTAACGCGTAAGGAAATTCTGGGTGAGAAGCATACCAAACGCCTTATTTTTCAGGCGCAGGATGATACAGGCGTAATGGAGCTGGCCTGGTTCCAGGGTATCCGCTGGGTTGAAAAGGCGCTGATCCCCGGCAAGGCATACATCATATTTGGTAAGCCCGGCTTTTTTAACGGTAAGGTGCAGATGGCTCACCCCGAAATTGAGCCCTACTCAGCAGAAGCATTAACGCGTAAAGGCAATTTAACGCTACAGCCTGCTTACAGCTCAACAGAAAAACTTAAACCCTTTTTGCTGGATAGCAAGGGCATCCAAAAACTGGTAGCCACCCTGCTCGAGCAGTATGCGAAGGATATTCACGAAAACCTGCCTTTATATATCATTAACCGGTTTAAGCTGGTATCAAGAGTCGAGGCATACCGCAATATTCATTTTCCGGAAGATGCTGCCGCGCTTAATGAAGCAAGGCGACGACTTAAGTTTGAGGAACTATTCCTTTTGCAGCTTAAACTGTTAAAAACAAAATTACACCGTACTAATAAATTCAAGGGTAATATATTCGGTTCGGTAGGCAATTACTTTAATGAATTTTATCACCATAAATTACCTTTCGAGCTAACCAATTCCCAAAAAAAGGTTTTAAAAGAGATCCGGCTTGACACCCAGCGCGGCGTGCAGATGAACCGTTTATTGCAGGGCGATGTTGGTAGCGGAAAAACCGTTGTGGCGCTCATGAGCATGCTGATAGCTATTGACAATGGTTTCCAGACCTGTATTATGGCACCGACTGAAATATTGGCTAATCAGCATTATCAAACCATAAAAAGTTTAGTAGGCGATGATTTTGTTGAAGTAGCATTGTTAACAGGTTCAACAAAACCCAAAATACGTAAGGTTTTACATGAGCGCCTGGAAAGTGGCGACCTAAAAATATTAATAGGCACCCACGCGCTTATTGAGGATAAGGTACAATATAAAAACCTGGGCCTTGTAGTTATTGATGAACAGCATCGTTTTGGTGTGGAGCAAAGGGCAAGGCTATGGCGAAAAAATAGCATCCCTCCGCATATTTTGGTAATGACGGCTACACCTATCCCCCGCACATTAGCCATGACGCTATATGGCGATCTGGATATCTCCATCATTGATGAGTTACCGGCAGGTCGTAAACCCATTGAAACGCACCATTTATATGAGAACCAGCGCCTGCGGATGTTCGGCTTTATGAAGCAGGAAATTGCCAAAGGGCGGCAGATCTATGTAGTTTACCCGCTGATACAGGAAAGCGAAAAGCTCGATCTGAAGAATTTGGAGGATGGCGCGATGGTTATGTCGTACGAGTTTCCTACGCCTGAGTACCAGATCAGCATAGTGCACGGCAAGCTGAAACCTGCCGAAAAAGATTATGAAATGCAACGTTTTGTAAGGGGTGAAACTCATATAATGGTAGCAACCACGGTAATTGAGGTTGGCGTTAACGTACCCAATGCCTCGGTAATGATCATTGAAAATGCGGAGCGCTTTGGCCTGTCGCAACTACACCAGTTGCGCGGGCGTGTAGGCCGTGGTGCCGAGCAATCTTTTTGTATATTAATGAGCAGCCATAAACTGAGTGCCGATGGCCGAAAGAGGCTCAGCACTATGGTTAAAACCAATAACGGTTTTGAAATAGCCGAAATAGACCTTGAACTACGCGGCCCCGGTAATATTGAGGGCACCCAGCAAAGTGGTGTACTTGATCTGAAAATAGCCAATATTATTACCGACCAGGAGCTACTCATACAGATCCGCAAGTGTGTTGAAGGTATTTTTGAGGCCGATCCGCAACTGGCGTTACCTGAAAACCAGATCCTGCACCACTCCTTTCCAACAAAAGATCAGGGCCTAAGCTGGGATAAAATATCCTGATAAACATTGCTTTTTACTGTACAATATTATATTTGTAGTAAACGCCCTTTGCTATGAAATTGAAATTTACCTTACTCTTCGTTTTTATTTTCTCAACTACATTGCTTAAAGCACAGGACTCCCTCATGTTACGAAAGATATACGATGAGGAATTGGTTAACGGCCAATGTTACAGTAACCTGCATTATTTGTGCAAAAACATCGGCCCCCGTTTAAGCGGTTCGGCAAATGCGCAGAAAGCAATTGAATGGGGCAAAAAACTGATGGAAAGCTATGGTTTCGACCATGTTTTTCTGCAACCGGTAATGGTGCCGCATTGGGTGAGGGGAGCTAAGGAAAGTGGAGTGATAGTTATTGGCAATAACCGTATACCTGTTGCTATTGCAGCACTGGGTATGTCGGTAGCTACCCCGGCAAATGGCATTACTGCCGATGTTATTGAAGTGCATAGCCTAAAAGAACTCGATACCCTTGGCGCTGCTGCCATAAAAGGTAAAATAGTTTTCTTTAACCGTCCGTTCGACCCTCGTTTTATTGAAACCTTGCGGGCATACGGCACTGCAGGCGATCAGCGTTTTGCAGGCCCGGCAGCAGCAGCAAAATATGGGGCAGTAGGTGTAATAGTCCGTTCACTAACCGAGAGCATCGACAATTATCCGCACACCGGAACTACATCTTATGATAAAGGAGGCATTAAAATTCCGGCGGCAGCCATATCAACTATAGCGGCAAACCAGTTGAGCGAGCTGCTAAAGCAAAAGAATACATCGCCTGTACAGTTTTATTTAAAAATGAGTTGCAAAACTTTGCCTGATACGCTTTCCTATAATGTAGTAGGCGAATTAACCGGTACCGAGAACCCCAACAAATTTATCACCGTCGGTGGTCACCTCGATTCATGGGATCTGGCCGAGGGTGCCCATGATGATGGTACAGGTATCATGCAATCTGTAGAGGCAGTGCGTTTACTTAAAGCGCTGGGCTATCAGCCTAAAAACTCAGTAAGGGCGGTATTTTTTATTAATGAAGAAAATGGCGATAAAGGCGGAGAAAAGTATGCCGAGCTTGCTGCTAAAAACAAGGAAGAACATATTGCCGCCATTGAATCGGACCTCGGCGGGTTTACCCCACGAGGATTTGGCTTTAGTGAAGCATCACCGGCCTTTGTGCAAAACATCAACCTAAAATGGAAAAAATTGCTTGAGCCCTACGGTGCCGACCGGCTTACCAACGGCGGCGGTGGTAGTGATATAGGGCCGCTGAAAGAAAAATCGCCGGGCGTTGTACTCATAGGTTACCTGCCCGATTCGCAGCGTTACTTTGATGTGCACCATAGCGCCAACGATGTTTTTGAAAACGTAAACAAACGCGAACTGGAACTTGGCGCAGCCGCAATAGCCTCATTAATATACCTTATTGATCAGCATGGGTTGAATTAATACGTGTGTAACTCAAACCTTACCATAATTTTACATAAAAAACCGCTGCATAATCTTTAAATTTGCAACTCATCTAATTCAAACAAATGCCCGACGAAGACACGCAACCCAAGCCAGATTCATTCAAAGCCTTACGATATAAGGACTTTCGCTCATATCTTGGAATGCGCTTTTTCTTTACGCTTGCATACCAAATGCAAACAACAGTATTGGGCTTTTACATTTATCAAATTACACACAGTAAAGTAGCCATAGCCTTTGTTGGCCTAAGTGAGGCTATCCCGGCCGTTGGTATTGCACTATATGGAGGTTACCTGGCCGATAAATATGAGAAACGCAAAATGTTGCTGCTCATTTATATGGGCTGTTTGATATCCTCGCTGGTAATTTTCACCGTTACCATGAAAAGCATGAGCATCTACTTTTCAGCGGGATTAATAGTATCCATCATGTATGCCATGATATTCTGCAATGGCCTTGCCCGTGCATTTTATGGCCCGGCAACATTCATTGTATACACGCACAGCGTACCGCGCGAAGTTTACCCAAATGCGAGTACCTGGAGCAGTACCAGCTGGCAGATCGCCTCTATTTTAGGCCCTATGTTAGCCGGTTTCTCCTATGCCTTTGCAGGTAAAATTATACCGGGCTTAAGCGGTATGACCGCAACCTTTAGCTTTATACTTATTTTTTTACTGATAGCGTTAGTGCTGGTATACCGGCTAAAAAAATACCCGGCTGTATTTGTACCAAAAGAGAGCATAGGGAAAAGTCTTTCAGCGGGCCTGCGTTTTGTTTTCAATAACAAAATGATGCTCTATGCCATGAGCCTCGATCTGTTCTCGGTATTTTTTGGTGGGGTTGTAGCATTGCTGCCTGTATTTGCTCTCGATATATTAAAAGTAGGCGCTGAAGGCTTAGGGATCATGCGTATGGCATCATCATTAGGCGCTGCCCTTACCATGATAGTTATGATGCGGTATTCGCCAATGAACAAGCCATGGCGCAATTTACTGATAGCTGTAGCTGGGTTCGGCTGTTCTATTATAGCCTTTGGCTTATCAACCGGCTTTTATTTATCACTGTTATTCCTGTTTGCACAGGGCGCGTTTGATAGTGTAAGCGTTATAATCAGGAGCACACTAATGCAACTACTTGTACCCGATGAAATGCGTGGAAGGGTATCGGCAGTAAGCTCTATGTTCATCGGCTCATCAAATGAAATAGGCGATTTTGAATCGGGCATGGCCGCTAAATTCCTTGGCACCATCCCCGCTGTGCTGTTTGGCGGCAGTATGACGCTAATGATCGTAACATTTACCTATTTCAAGACCAAGAGTTTGCTACCATTAGGGTTAAAAGATATACACGTGGATAAAGAAGATGAGAAACAAAAAAAGGAAGTGACAGTTTAATGCCATCTTCCTTTTCCTGAGTTCTGTTTTATAAAATTACTTACGCTTCCTCAACCTCTAACTTCTCACCAATCTGTTGCCTCCACATAGCGTAGTATAAGCCTTTTTGTGCAAGCAGGTCGGCGTGTTTGCCCGATTCAATGATATGGCCTTTCTCCAGCACGTACACCCTATCGGCATGCATAATGGTTGATAAGCGGTGAGCTATCAGTATAGTAATATGTCCGCCTGATACAGATACATCCTTTATAGTTTCAGTGATCTCTTCCTCAGTTAATGAATCAAGCGATGATGTAGCTTCGTCAAACACCAAAATATCGGGCCTGCGCAGTAAAGCACGTGCTATAGATAAACGTTGTTTTTCACCACCTGAAACTTTTACACCACCTTCACCAATAACCGTATCCAAACCTTTATCAGCCCTGGCTAATAAAGTTCTGCAAGCTGCTCTCTGCAAAGCATTCATACATTCCTCGTCAGTAGCCTCAGGGCGTACGAATAATAAATTCTCGCGGATGGTACCAGAGAATAACTGCGTATCCTGGGTTACAAAGCCAATTTTCTCGCGCAATTGATCAAGATCGATCTCTTTGCTTAATACATTGTTGTATAAAATATCACCCTCTAACGGTTGGTACAAGCCTACCAGCAATTTCACCAAAGTAGTTTTACCCGAACCCGATGGACCAACAAAAGCGATGGTTTCGCCATTATTAACCTCAAAGCCGATATGATTAAGCGCGTTGCGGTTAGCGGTAAGGTGTTTAAAGGTTACATTATCAAAAGTAAGCGTATTCACTTTTCCCAGCAGTACCGGTTTCTCCGGTTTTTTGTCGATAGGCGTACTGGTAATGCGATCAAAATTGGCTAAGGAAACCTCAGCCTCGCGCCATGAAACAATCACGTTTCCTAACTCCTGTAATGGGTTGAACAGGAAGAATGAGTAGAATAATAAGCTTAAATATTGTCCCGCTGTTATGGTATGGTCGTATATCAGTAGCAGTAATACCACCATCATCACGCTGCGTATAAAGTTAACGGTGGTGCCCTGCACAAAACTCATGCTGCGCACATATTTCACCTTTTTAAGCTCAAGGCCGAGGATCTTATAGGTAGTATTATTTAAA
>JAMFSA010000024.1 GCA_026225055.1 Mucilaginibacter xinganensis
AGGATTTTCAAATCCTAACTCAGAGATGGCATTAACAATATCATGACGGATTCCCAGTTCAATAAATGGGTTCATGAATTTAAATAACGAATTTGGCAACATCGCCAAATCGGGCGCAAAGGTAGTGTTAATAATTCACAATTCAAAGAAAGCATTTAGCAAGAGCGAATTGATTGATTAATAGCCGCTAAATGGTGATAAACCCATGACAAAGAAGGTGCTCTATTTTGCCTTTTTAGCTACGCCGGCCACCCGGCTTGTGTTATCCTTAACAAAAGTTTCCCAGCCGGAGTAGGCTTTCTTGCTGCTGATCTTCCCGCTTTTGCCAACAGGTACACGCTGAAAGGAATGGCAAACAGCCACCGCCAAACCGTCGGTAGCATCTAAAAATTCCGGGGTTTCTTTAAAGCCCAGCAAAGTTTGCAGCATATTGGCTACCTGCTCTTTGGTGGCGTTGCCGTTGCCTGTTATGGATTGTTTTATTTTGCGGGGAGCGTATTCCGTAATAGTAACATTGCGCGATAGTGCCGCCGCCATACACACACCCTGTGCGCGACCAAGCTTTAACATTACCTGTATGTTTTTACCATAAAAGGGTGCTTCAATGGCCAGGCAATCGGGATTATAGTTATCAATAAGGGCAACGGTTTTTTCAAATATGCGCTGTAGTTTCAGCATATGGTCGTCAATCTTTTCCATCTTCACCACACCCAGGCTTATCAGTTCCATTTTTGAGCCGACCTCTTTCACCAGGCCATAACCCATTACTGACGTACCCGGGTCGATGCCTAAAATTATCCGCTCTTTTTGGTTGATTTGCTCCATATTTTCTGTTGTGTCATTCACTTTATGTCATTGCGAGGAGGAACGACGAAGCAACCTCGTCGCGTTCAATATGCAAGCGACGAGGTTGCCACGCTATCGCTCGCAATGACATGGCGGAGATGGTTTGCTAAGTTAAAAATTCGTTAACCATTCCCACGCAGCAAACGCATATATTCTTCACGAGGTATCATCCTTGCACCCATCGATTCCAGGTGTTCGGTATGTACCTGGCAATCTATCAATTTATATAAACCGCTATTGCATAACCATATCAGCGCGGTTTTTGAGGCATTGCTAACGCGACTAAACATGCTCTCGCCGCAAAAAACCTTACCGACTTGCACGCCATAAAAGCCACCTACCAATACATCCTGCTTCCATATCTCAACCGAATGGGCGTGTCCTTCAGCGTGTAATTGCTTGTAAGCGGCTTTCATACCTTCAGTGATCCAGGTGCCATCCTGCCCAACGCGCTCAACAATTGAGCAGGCTTCAATCACATCGCTGAAAGCTTTATTCATAGTAACGGTAAACTTATCTGACCGCAGCACCTGCCGCATGCTTTTTGAGACCTTCAACTCATCCGGGAAAAGCACAAACCTTTCGTGCGGCGAATACCACAAAATAGGCGAATCATCGCTATACCAGGGGAAGATGCCATTTTGATAAGCCAGCAGCAAGCGTTTGGTTGATAGGTCGCCACCTACGGCCAGCAAGCCATCTTCCTCGGCTAAGGCAGGTTCCGGAAACAGTAAACGTTCATCAAGCCTGAATATCATCAGGGCAAATTTACGCCTTGCGGTGTATTACCAGCTTTTTATTTTGCGCTTTGGCAACGGCATCCATATATTGCTGCATCTCGGTATATTTTGCAGCCGGTATAACCTGATTTGTTAAATTAAACTTAGCAGTGCTGATCACCTGGTTCTTCGCGGCGTCGTAGCTGTATTTTACCTCGTAATTACCGTACGTAAACTTTAGCTGTTGATTAGCTGGCAAGGTTTCTACCTCAAAACCTGCGGGCAGGTCGATAGTGGTTACGCAGGTTCTTATCTCAGGATAATCAAAGCAATAGTTGCTTTTCCGTTTTTCTAATATAGGCACGGTTGAATTACACAATGCAAAAATATTTGAATGATAAAATTGCTTATCGCCTGTTGCAATATCATACAGTTTGTCGTATTCAAGGCTAATATCCAACTCCTTAACGCCATTTTTATCATCACCATATTGAAAGTTAAAAACCGAAGGCTGCTTAATCCCCAGGTCATTTAACAGGTCATCTTTTTGTTCGTCCTGCTTTTTAAAAGCCAGATAAATGTATTCTTCCCTGTACTCACCTGTGCTTAAAATTTTTACCTGCGCTTTGGCTCCGCCATCAGCATCAAGCACCAGGTGCACCTCGCTGTTAAACTGGTTGTCTTCGGCTTTACTTTTAGGCGTATTTACCAGTTTACCGCCATCTTCGGTAATTAACAGGGCCATACGGTTTTCTGTAAATGGCCCGGGGCGGCCAAATTGCCCGTAAGTTGAAGTGCAATCAAGCCATGTGGTATCATTTTTAAACGGGACACACAAAATTTCATGATTAAACTCATTTGCCGGAAAAGCCGGATCCGGCGATATTCCATTCGTGCCGCCATATACCACCGCCCAGTAAGAAGGAATATTTACAGCCTTTAACAAAGCATACATATAATTGGCTAACGCTTTACAATCGCCATATTTTTTTTCATCAACAAAGTTCGCATCAAATGGCTTCCAGCCACCAATGCCTAATTGTACACTCACATAACGTGTGTTTTTTTGTAAATATTCATACAAAAACTTCGCTTTCTCTTTATCTGTTTTAATGGTATCGGTCATTTTTTTGATCTCGGCTACGCGTTGTGGGGCCAGCGTGCAAACATCTTTATTTAAGTTATAAACCCATTTTCCATAATCCTGCCAGGTACTTATATTGCCGGGATAGCCATCGCAATTAAAGGCATTTGTACCAAAGGAAACGTATGGAACAACTGACCATGCTCTCACATTTTCCTCTTTTTTTATGGCTCTTAAATCTTTTATCTGCCATGTGTAAGTGTCATAATCATCTACAGTACCTTTTACGGGGCTAAGTTTAATGTTATTGCATTTATACCTGAAACCCATAACCGGCTTAGTAAGCACCTTGTAGGTTTCATTTTGTACCGATTGCTCTATATCCTGTATATCCCAGCCACTTATATTTATAAAACTGCTTACATCCTCTTCATACTCCACTTCAATTGTTGTTGGGTAACTCGCAACAGTATGTTTAAGCACCAGGAAACGTTCATCGTTGGCTATATCTCCGCTGCCTATAAGTGCATAATCATAAAAATCACTCTTGTGATATTTCTTTATCTGCAGGCCCGCTGCATCGTATACCCGAACATTAATAAAACTATAAGTATCATACTTTTTGTTGTAACGATAGCGGGTAATAGCTTCATCATCACCTTTTTCATTTAAAATGGTAACAAGGCTATGGTGCTTAATTACTGCCTCTCCGGGGCCTTTTATGGTTACCTCATCTGTTGAATACCTTACAATTGAATTTGCATCTTCTTTTAAGGAATCGGGTATACCCGCGGCGGTAAAAAACTCCTTCGGAATAACATCCTGGCAATGCGCCCCGGTAACAACAACACCCGATAAAACAATTGTTAGCAACAAGCCATTTAAAAATTTACGCATAATTATCAGGATTTTTTAAGTACTATTTGTTCATTCAGCATTTCATACATTTTCTTGAAAAATTCATGAAAATCTGCATAGTTCTCTTTAAAATAAATACTCTTATTATACATTATACTGTAACGCACTGCTATGGTGCCATCCTGCTCAGCTATTAAACGCCTAAAGGTGATGCTTTTATCAGGTGTGGTCATGCTGATGTTTTTGGGTAAAGCATCAATCTTATATCCTGCCGGCACCTTATACATGCCATTAAGTGTAAGGTCATCCAGGTAGCCAAAGTCAATATCAGTTGCACGGGTATCACTTAAAAAGGGATTTTTATGTAATGATGTAAACAGGTTAGGGTTAAAATAAATATAGTTTTCATCAGAGCCGGCAAGGTCAAGATTAAAGTTAATATTCTGCATCAGGGGCAGGGTATCTACATCCATATTCTCCATTTTAAGTGATGCTATTTTTAAATTATTATCGTCATCCCTCAGGTAGTCGATATATTTTTTCTCGCCATCTGTTTTGTAGCGCTTAATACATTCAACACGGTTATAGCTATAGCCGCTTATTTGCGCTGTGCCATCTATTTTCCCATCGGGCTTAATATCAGCGGTTATAAAAATTGACTTGCGTACAGGCGCTTGTTTTTCCAGAAAAACCAACTCATATTCTTTCGTGTCGGTATTTACATACAAACCCGATGAGTTTAAAAGATTGTACGGTATCTCATTATACAAATTGTATTTCCCGCTTGCATCCAATATGTACATTTTAGTACTGTCAACAGGTATATATACTACGGCACGATTAAACTGGTACACGTAAGAAAAAGCAGGATTAACCTTACCATGCTCGCGTGTGCTTACCACCATAGGCAAAGCAGTTTTAACACCCGCCTTTTTGAGCAAATGATATAAAATTAAATTGATCTCGGTTGAGTTACCTGTTTTATTATCCCAGGCCTTGCAGGTACCATCATTGGTATACCAATCGTCGTCGTCGTTCCATTTCATATCATTTTTAACTTCATTAAAAAGATATGCTATTTTTTCGTCGTCGGTTTTTAATGCTTTGGCCTTATCAATAATAGCTTCTTCATTGGTTAATTTTCTTTTCAGCTGGCCGCCAAAGTCCTCATTTTCAACAAGCCGTTCCCCAACTTTTGTCCATGATTCAGAATAATTATGAATCATGCCGTAGGTAGGCTTTATTGAGGCTAGATTTAAGCCTATGCTTTCCAGATTATCTTTTCTTGAACTCATATATGGTTCATCATGCAGCGCCGGTTCATTAACCAAAACCCTGTCTTCAGTTGATGTGTTGTATGAAACTGTATGATGCTCATCATCCATAAAACTTCCCGAACCAACGCCGGTAGCATGTTTAGCATACGCTGAATGCATACGCGTATGTGTTGAAAAAGAAAAATACTCAGGTATGGCAGTGATATATTCACCATATCTTATCGGCACATCATCCTGAAATGACCAATCTGGTATATTAGCGTATGACTCGGTATTGAACGTGTATTTATACTCAATTATTGAACCTGCCTTTACATTAGGCATGGTAAACGTTATGGCGCTGATGTACTTATCAACGCTTTGCCTGTATATCAGCTTCTTATCCAACTTGGTAATCTCTTCTTTACCATCAACCATGTTTATAGTTTGGGCCTGTATACCTGTTATATACTCATAATTATCAATTGAAAAAAAAGCTATCCTGATGTTTGCCTTGTTTTTCCCCTGGTCGTTAAAGATCTTGATGCGTTCATGGTAATCCATAAGGATGTGCATATTCTGATCATAATACAAATCCCCCTTCCTTACCAGGATCTCGGCGTTGGCATCTTTATCAAAATCGCAGGCTTTCAACTCCAGGTCTTCCTTGTTAACTTTGCCATAAGACTCATAAACGGGTGTAACTTGCTGGGCCTTAACGGAAATAGTTAGTGCGGTTAGCGCAATTAGCGTAAAAAAATTGTTCATTGTTTGGATAAGGTTTAATCGGTATAAATATAATAATTTTAAGACTTCTTAAATACAATTTGCTCATTCAGCATTTCATACATTTTTTTATAGAATTCGTATAATTCCGGATATTCAAGTTTTGAATACGTGCTTTTTTTGAAGCTGATAATGTAATTTACTTTTATATAATCATTGTCTTCTGCTATTATCCGTTTAAAGAAAATACTATTATCGGGCATAACAAGCGTTACCACCTTTGGCAGGGCTTCAATTTTATAGCCATCGGGGATTTTATAATTACCTGATATTTTGTAATAGTTACAATATATCATATCAATGTTTGAAAGCCGGGTTTCACTTTCAAAAGGATTATTACGCAGGGAGGTAAATAGGTTTGGATTGAAGTAAATGTATTTCTCATCCGGCCCGTCAAGGGTAAGACTGAATTCTACTTTTTGTATCAATGGCAACGAATCAACTATCATATTTCCCTGTTCAAAAGAAGTAATTTTCAAATTATTGTTGCCTTCTTTTAAATCATTTATATACTTTTCCTTTCCATCAGACTCATAAGACTTAATGGCTTTGATTTTATTATAATTATAACTGGATATGGTTGATGTTCCCTTTATGATTCCTTCTGGTTTTATCTCTGCATCAATATAAACAGATTGTGCTGCAGGGGCACTGTTTTTAATATCTATAACCCCTACTTTACCGCTCTGTTCTTCAATAAGAAGTGCTTTTAAGTTTAACAGATCAACAGGAATTACATTATAAAGATTGTTTTTATCTGTAGCATCAAGAATGTAACTTTTTGTGCTATCAGATTGAACATATAATACTGTTTTATTAAAACTCGATAAATAAAAATCGCTAAAATCAGCAGCACCATGATCACGGGTGCTTAATAACACTAAGTATGATTTTATACCCGCTTGCTTAAGTATATTGTAGAGTATAATATTTACTTCTGTTGAATTTCCTACTTTTTTCTCCCATGCTTTTTCAATACCATCTTGTAAAGCATAGGTATTTATCCCATTCCAACCCACAGTAGTTTTAACCCTATTAAAAATATAAGCAATTTTTTCTTCATTACTTTTTATCGATTTCAGCGTGTCTAATACTTTGTTATCAGTAATTAACTTTGTATTAAGTTGTCTGCCTAAACTTTGAAATTTTAAATAAGCATCTTTTATTCCAAACAAGGTTAAATATCGTTGGGCTTGACATCTTATATATTGCAAATTATCTTCCGGAGAACTCATATAAGGTTCCTTTCTAAATGAACTTACATTAGCTAATGCCCATATATGGGTTTTCCCCATTTCATGATAATAATTGTTATTGTAAAAACCCGTATCAATCACAAATTTTTGACTTACGTGAATATTAATATTATAGTTATTTACAGCTTTAGAATTAAAAGAATATTCAGAATAACGGGTTGGGATAGTATTCTGAAAAATCCAAAAAGGAAAATCGTAAGTATTAAAGGTTTGCCATTTATATTTAAATTCAACAATTGAACCTGCCTTAATTGCTGGAAAAGTAAAAACTACTGTCTTTATATATTTATTAGTTTTTTCAATATAAATAGACTTTTTATCTAAAGGAATATATTCAATAGTATTATTATTTAAATTAATGGTCTCCGCTTCAATATCCTTAATGTTTTCAAAGCTTTCAAAATAAGATAGCCGAATATTAGCAGCCGAATTGCCTTTATTATTAAATATCTTGATTCGCTGATGTCGATCCATTGTGATGGAATTATATTCACAAACTACACTTGCTTTATCAAAAAGCACTTCCGCATTTGCATCTTTTTCAAAATCACATGAAGTTAACACCAGATCGGCAGTATCGACATTTGCAAACGAATGTGTTTTTGAATTTAAATATTTGAATTGTGCTTTAACCGACAATGTGCATATACATATTGCTATCAGTAAAAAAAATTTGTTCATCAATAAGGTTTAATCGGTATAAATATAATAAAGTTGGAATGATGTGTTAAATAATTTTTCATCAATTGTAAATAAATATAACTAATAGTAATACACCACATTAAACCAATTGCAGGCACCATAGTCATACCCAATAGATGGATAACATTAAACAAATAAAACACCTGTTTACAAGGGCAGCATTTGGATTGCGGTTTGAGGATATAAAGGATGATAAACACCTGAGCGCCAAAGCAGCGGTTAAACATTTGTTTAAAACATCTGAAAACGACGATCCCATAGATGTAATTAAGGATACCACGGATTACACCATGCTGATGAAAGGCGACGTTGGCGCCAAAAAGATGTTTATGGAACAACAGCGCCAGCAGGAAAAAGACCTTAACATAGGCTGGATTAATAAAATGAGCACTACCGATGCCCAGCTACAGGAAAAGATGACCTTATTTTGGCATAATCATTTTGCCTGCCGCAGCAACCGCGCATCATTTGCACAGCAATTGAATAACATACAGCGCACCAATGCCCTGGGTAATTTTGGCACTATGGTGATGGAAGTATCCAAATCGCCCGCTATGTTGCAGTTTTTAAATAACCAGCAAAATCAAAAAGGGCACCCGAATGAAAATTTCGCACGCGAATTGATGGAACTGTTCACCATCGGCCGTGGTAATTATACCGAACAGGATGTGAAAGAATCGGCGCGCGCGTTTACCGGCTGGAGCTTTGATAAGGACGGAAACTTTAAAATGCGCCCCTATGCACATGATAACGGAGAAAAAACCTTCATGGGCAAAACAGGGAACTTTCAGGGCGAGGATATTATTAATACCCTCCTCGCGAGGAAAGAAACCGCGCACTTCATCAGTAACAAACTTTATAAGTATTTTGTAAATGAAATGCCAGACCCGGCACACGTGAGCGCCATGGCCGATGTTTTTTATAATGCCAACTATGAAATAAAACCACTGCTGGAATATGTTTTTACATCGGATTGGTTTTATGATGATAAAAATACAGGCAACCTCATTAAATCGCCGGTTGAACTGCTGGTGGGATTGAACAGGCAGTTTTACATTACCTACCAAAAGCCTGAGATCTTGTTGTTATTTGAACGCGCTTTGGGGCAGGTGTTATTTAATCCACCCAATGTAGCGGGCTGGCCGGGCGGCAGGAGTTGGATAGACAGTTCATCGCTCATGTACCGCATGAAGATACCATCAACCCTGCTGAATGCCGGCGTAATTGATTTTACCGGCAAAGCCGACCCCGAAGAGGAGGCCTACATTGCCGCCATGCACAACCAGCAGCAGGCTGTAGCCACCAAAGTACAGGCACAACCCGATTGGGATAAGTTTTTAAACAGCATACCAAAAGATACATCAAAAATGGCAATAGCCCAGTTTATACTCACACCTAAACTAAACAATACCTTAATAAATACAGTAACACAGGCAACGAATATTAAGGATATGGTAATTGAACTGGTATCTACACCGGAGTATCAGCTTTGCTAAATGCTAATTAGTGATTGAGTGAATGAGTGATTTACTGAATTATGAAAAGCGGATAATTAATTAAAGTGGGAATAGGATTAGCGAACACCGAAATGGTAATCACTCATTCACTAATCCACTAAATCACTAATTACTATGAAACGACGCAGTTTTTTAAAGAGCAGTGCAATAGCATCGGGGGCGTTTATGATGCCGGCATTTTTGAAGCCTTTGGAGGCTATGGCCATGAACCAGTTAAGCGGGTATAAAAACCTGGTGATCATACAGCTTTCGGGCGGTAACGATGGGCTCAATACCATTGTGCCTTATGGCAACGATATCTATTATCAAAAGCGAAATACCATCGCCATAAATAAAACAGATGTGGTTACGCTGAATGATATGCAGGGCCTTAACCCTAACCTATCGGCCTTAAAAGAAATTTATGACCAGGGGTGGATGAACATCATCAACTCGGTTGGTTATCCAAACCCCGACCGCTCGCATTTCCGATCCATGGATATATGGCAGACCGGCAGCGACGCTAACCAGTTTTTAACCACTGGTTGGATAGGCCGCTATCTGGATTCAAACTGCCAAAACTCCTACTCGGCTATTGAGGTTGATGATACACTCTCCTTAGCCATGAAGGGAGCCAAAATGAAAGGTATAGCTGTACAGGATCCCTACAAATTATACCAAACCACCCGCGAACCCTTTTTTAAAGATCTGGTACACGATCATACCAGTACCGATCTGAACGAAGACAACCTGGGCTATCTGTATAAAACCATGATAGAAACCTCCTCCTCTGCCGATTATATTCAAAACACATCCAAAACATATAAAGTAACTGCCGATTATCCGGCTACTCCATTTGCTAATCAGCTTAAAACGGTATCGAAGTTTATAAACTCAGGCTTGCAAACCAGGGTATATTATGTATCGCTAAGCGGTTTTGACACCCACGTTGGGCAGCAGAACCAACAGGGCAGGCAGTTAAAAATTTATGGCGATGGGGTTGCCGCCTTTATAAAAGATTTGAAACAAAGCGGCAAGTTGGATGATACCCTGGTAATGACCTTCTCTGAATTTGGCCGCCGTGTGGAGCAAAATGCCAGCAACGGCACCGATCATGGTACGGCAAACAATATCCTGATCTATGGCGGCAAGCTTAAAAAGCCGGGTATTTACAATGAAGCTCCCGACTTGGCAACTTTGGATAACGGCGACCTGAAATATCAAATAGATTTCAGGGATGTTTATGCCACCCTTTTAGATAAATGGCTCAATGTAAACAACAGCCAGATACTTACACGCAATTTTGCCGGCTTGGGCTTTATTTAATGTAGCATGTAATAAATCATTTACGTATTATAGGTAATTGACTTTTTAATATTACTTTAGCCTCACCTACATTAGTTTGGTTTGTAAACCCATTGTAATAAAACAAAGAATACAATTACTGGTCTGCTTTTTGCGTATATATAATATAAACCAGTATTAAACCGTTTGCATAATCAATAGTCTATTGACTATATAAAGCTAAATATTAGGTATTGGCTTAATTAATTTTTTATCATCATGAAAAGTATATATAAATATCTATCAGCTACTGCTTTAAGCGGTATGTTATGCCTTGCATTAACCATGCCTGCCAGTGCTCAGCACGATCATTCAGGCGGTGGTGGTGGCAGCCGTCCTTCTGGTGGTGGTGGCGGTGGTGGCCACGTATCTGTTGCACCATCTGCACCAAGAGCAACATCTGCGCCACGTAGTTATAGCACGCCTTCAACCCGCAATACTGTTAATGGTACTACAGGGCATGGTAATTATGTACAGCGCCCCAACGTAAACACACAAAGAAACGGCGTTGTTGCAAGGCCAAACTACGCAGGTCATGTAGGTGTCCCTGTTCGTACAGGTGTAACTGCTTACCGTACTTATCCGGGTAATGCTTATGGCCGTAACCACGTTGGTACATTTTACCACGGAGGTTATTTACCAGGCAATACAGCATATCACTATAACCATGGTTATTATGGTTCATACTATGCGCCAAGGTTAGGTTTTAGCATAGGTTACTTACCATACGGTTATTATCCTTTCTATTATGGCGATTACCAGTATTTTTATAGTGGTGGCTTGTTCTACCAGTATGATAACGATCAGTATACTGTTGTTGAACCACCTGTGGGTGCCGAAATAAATACCCTGCCATCAAACGCGCAGTCAATTGTAATCAATGGTCAGCAATATTATGAGGCCGATGGTGTTTACTATGAGCCTATCACTAAAGATGATGGCACGCTAAGCTACCAGGTTGCCGGTAAAGACGGCGAATTAACTACCGATGACGGCGGCGGTGATGTTAACAATGCCCCTGCTGCACCGCAAATAGGCGATATTGTTACTCAATTGCCTCCTAACAGCAGGAAGATCAGTATCAATGGCGATAAGCTTTATATTTCGCCTGATGGCATTTATTTCAAAGTATTGGTTGATCCTAATGGCAACAAGACCTATAAAATTGTAGGCTTACCTGATCAGGACGATCAGGGCCAAAACCAGGGCGATCCAAATGGCAATTAATACCGGGATCCGATAAAGAATATTAAAGGGTGATGCTAAAAATAGCATCACCCTTTTTGTTTGCCTTTAGACATTTCCTCCCCTGGGACTACTGTGTGGACACAAGTTGTGCCTTAAACCCCGTAGGGGTTATATATTGGTAGAAAAACAGGTTTGAAATATTTATATGTGCCGTAGGTACATAACATAGCCCGCTTTTAGTCCAGTCATGCCTGTTTTTAATACATGGTCCATTAATATCGCACCTAACGGAGCGAAAATGTCCTTCGTATATAATTTCTACCAATATTTCACTCCTAACGGAGTGGATCTGCAAACCAATTTTATTCAAAAAGATGTGTCCACACAAGTAGCCCTGGGAGGGGTGCAGCTGATTGTGAAGTGGCAGGGAGGGGTCTGTACGCCAAATCAGGCTATTTCAATAAACCCTTTCCTCCATCGTCCCGAAGGAAGGAATTGCACCGACCTACGCTTTTTTGATCTCCCCGGACACGTATTGTCTCAAACCCATCGCTATATAAAACAAATACAAATCCAGTAATTATCAGCCTGAAGAAACCTCACCGCGCCCCGCCCCAAAGCGGGAATCGCACTGGGCCAGCACTTTAACTCTTACATACTGTTTGAAACCCATCGCTATATAAATACATACAAAACCCATTAATTATCAGTACATTTACTAAATTTTATACGCTATATGATCTTGTTTTCAAGAAGAAATCTGCATTATTCCGATTACAAGTGGAGCGTTTACCCGCATAATGACCCTCATGTAAACGGGAAACCCGATAGCACCTCGTTTAACCGAGAAGAAGGTAATGAAATGGTATACCTGGTAAACAGGCTGATGATACTTTGGGATTACCGTTTCTCAAACACCGGCAACAAGATAGAAAAGCTTATTCATGATAAATTGCCTGCCGACATCCTGTCGCAGGAGGAAGTTCAGAAATGGATAAAAGGCAACCTGAAATTTTAAAATTACAGCTTTAACGTATTACTTACCGAAAACATATTACTTTCGTAACTTCTTCTTGTGCTTAATGATTATTGTTGTTTATACACTTATAATTGTTAATATTGCACTTTTTGCAATTCCTATGTAAAAAGCAGAAGACGGCCTCATATTAAAAACAATTACGCTATAAATCTTATTCATTATAGTGTTTATTTGCCATACGATAAATAACATATAAATTAACATTTATTTATTATTAAAAATATGATATTTGTATACCAACAGGCTTAAACCTGCTGTATATTCCTTGAACTCACATCTTAATGAAAAATTCTTCTGAACAACTACAGGTTCTTTCCATCGATATCGGCGGCTCGCACATAAAAGCTACTATTTTAAATAGTGAAGGTAAATTGCAAATGGCTTATGAAAAGATACCTACGCCCATGCCTTCCACACCCGAAAATCTGATAGCAGCTGTAAAAACCCTCATCAAAGACTTCCCGGCATATACTAATATATCTGTTGGTTTTCCCGGTTACGTTAGAGATGGTGTAATAAAAACAGCCCCGAACCTGGGCACTGATGCCTGGAGAGATTTCGACCTGAGTAAAAAGCTTGAAACAGAACTGGGCAAACCTGCCAAAGTTGTTAACGATGCCGATATGCAGGGCCTTGGGGTAGTTACCGGTAAAGGTTTTGAAATGGTGCTTACGCTGGGTACGGGCTTCGGTACTGCCCTGTTAATGGACGGCCATTTACTGCCGCATTTGGAGATAGCTCATCACCCTATCAGCAAAAAAGAAAAAAAACCAGTTACTTACGACGAGTATATTGGCGAACGCGCACTTGCAGCAGAAGGTAAAAAGAAATGGAACGAGCGTATGCAAAAGGTTTTTGAAGTTTTAAAAACAGTATTCAATTATGACACTTTATATATAGGTGGCGGCAATGCTGATAAACTCAGCTTTCCGTTGGATAAAAATATGAAGATAGTTACAAATGAAGACGGCATAAAAGGCGGGGCCAGGTTATGGACAATGAATGAAGAGCCTGTAACCGGAACGCTGTCGGCAACAGCACAATAAGTCACCTAATCAAATACGTTATACTATAAGTTTAATAAAAATGGATACAATCGCAATCCCAGCCATCGAAGAGCTTGGAATAAACACCGTTCGGATTTTATCAGCAGACGCTGTACAGAAAGCAAATTCAGGTCACCCCGGTACAGCCATGGCGCTTGCGCCAATGGGCCATGTACTTTGGTCAAAGGTTTTAAATTACAACCCTAAAAACCCGCATTGGGCTAACCGCGACAGGTTTATCCTTTCGTGCGGCCACGCTTGTATTTTACAGTACAGTTTTTTATACCTAACGGGTTACGATCTGACTTTAAATGATATCGAAGATTTCCGTCAGTTAAACAGCAAAACTGCGGGCCACCCTGAATACGGCCTGTGCCCAGGTATTGACGTAACAACCGGACCATTAGGCCAGGGTTTTGCAAATGGTGTTGGTTTCGCTATCGCTCAAAAACATTTGGCAGCACGTTACAACAAACCAAACTTCGATCTTTTTGATTATAGTGTATATGCTATAGTTAGTGATGGTGATATGATGGAAGGTGTAACTTCTGAAGCTGCTTCATTAGCAGGCCACCTGGAGTTAGGCAACATCATTTATTTGTATGATAACAACCACATCTCGATAGAAGGTTCTACAGACATTACCTTTAACGAAGATGTTAGCGCACGTTTCCGCGCATATGGCTGGCATGTACAGGATGTTACCGATGTTAATGATATTCACGCTTTGGAACTGGCTATAACCAACGCCAGGGCCGAAAAACAAAAACCATCGTTAATAAACGTACGTTCATTGATCGCTTATGGCAGCCCTAACAAATCGGGTACTGCAGGTTCACATGGCGCGCCATTAGGAGCTGACGAGATTAAACTGGTTAAAGAATTCTTTGGCTTCGATCCTGATAAATCATTTAATGTACCTGCTGAAGTTTTAGATTTCTACCACAAAGCTGGCGAAAAAGGTATACCTAAAGAAGATAAATGGAATAAATTATTTGCTGATTACAAGGTACAATTCCCTGAGCTGGCTGAAGAGTACGAAACAGCAGTTAAAGGCGAATTGCCAAAAGGCTGGGCCGATGACCTGCCGGTATTTAAAGCATCTGACCCTAAAGTGGCAACACGTGTTGCATCGGGCAAAGCCTTAAACGCGCTTGCTGCAAAAATACCTTACTTAATTGGTGGTGCAGCCGATTTGGCTCCATCAACTGAAACCAACTTAAAGAATTTCGATTCATTTACATCTGAAAACAGGGGTGGCCGTAACTTCCACTTTGGTATCCGCGAGCATGCTATGGGTTCAGCATTAAATGGTATGGCTTTAACAGCTGGTGTTATTCCTTTCGGTGCAACATTCCTAATGTTCTCTGAATATATGCGCCCGCCGATCCGTTTGGCATCTATCATGAAAATAAGCCCGATATTTGTTTATACACATGATAGCATTGGCTTAGGCGAAGATGGTACCACTCACCAGCCGGTTGAGCAATTAGCATCATTGCGTTCAATACCACGCATCACTGTTATTCGCCCTGCTGATGCGAATGAAACCGTACAGGCATGGAAAACAGCTGTTGAGCATAAAGATGGCCCGGTTGTATTGGTATTCACCCGCCAGGGCTTACCTATTTTAGATCAGGATAAATATGCAAAAGCAACAAACCTTGCAAAAGGTGCTTATGTATTATCTGAAGCCAGCAAAAACCCTGACCTGATATTAATAGCGACAGGTTCAGAAGTTGCTTTAATTATGGAAGCACAAGCTAAATTAGAGGCTGAAGGTATCTCAACCCGTGTGGTAAGCATGCCATCATGGGAATTATTTGAGAAACAGGATGCTGCTTACAAAGAGTCGGTATTCCCTAAAGCATACAAAAAACGTTTGGCAGTTGAAATGGCATCTCCAATGGGCTGGCATAAATACACCGGCGACGAAGGCGATATGTTAGGCATGGAAACCTTCGGCGAATCAGCTCCGGCAGAGGACCTGTACAAACACTTCGGCTTTACAGTTGATAACGTAGTTAAGAGAGCGAAAGCACTTTTATAGTTGAGTATCAAGTAGCAAGTATCAGGTAGCAAGACAACTTCACCCTGGTATTTGCTACTATCTATATAAAAAGGTCTTGATACCTGATACTAAATACTTGATACCAATAAAATGAATTGGCAAAGCGATCTACTGAAAACACTGGCATGGAGCGATACCATCATCAACCTTGAAGGCAAACAAAAAGTTGCCGGTATAATAGCAGCAAAGGTTAAGAATGGCGATATATTGGGTGTGGGTTCGGGTTCAACAGTTTATGTGGCTTTACTGGCCATTGCAAAACGGATGCAGGAGGAGAAGCTTAACATAAAGGCTATCCCTACCTCTATTGAAATTTCGCTGTTTTGCAGTAAACTGGGCATACCTTTAACTACCCTGTATGAGAACAAACCCGACTGGCTGTTTGATGGCGCCGATGAAGTTGACCCTAACCGCAGTTTAATAAAAGGCCGTGGCGGGGCAATGTTCAAAGAGAAATTGCTTATCAGCTCAAGCCCTGTTAATTATATTATTATTGATGACAGCAAACAGGTAAAAAAATTAGGAACCAATTTCCCTGTACCGATAGAAGTTTTTCCGGCTGCATTATTGCATGTGGAAGACGAACTAAGGAAAATAGGGGCAACCAGTTTACTGATAAGGCCTGCAAAAGGTAAGGATGGCCCAATTATTACCGAAAACGGTAACATGGTGCTCGACGCACATTTTGATGATATTGATAATGATATGGAGATCAAAATAAAATCGATAACGGGCGTAATTGAGAGCGGGCTTTTTATAAATTATAATGTAGACATATTAATGGCATAATAATTACGGTGTAATGATACGTTAGCTTCAATACAACCGTAGATTTGCCCAACATCAACTTAAAAAACGAATATTTAAATAGTAAAATAATGGCAACCAATAAAGTAAAAGAAATACACAGCTTTGGCCAAAGCATCTGGCTTGATTTTATCGATCGTGAAATAATTTCATCAGGTAAATTAAAAAAACTGATTGACGAAGAAGGTATCAGGGGTGTAACCTCAAACCCGGCGATATTTGAAAAAGCTATCACCAGCAGTTCTGATTATGATGCCGATATCACTGAACTGGCAAAAACTACCGAAAGCAACGAAGAAATTTTCTTCGGCCTGGCTGTAAGCGACATTCAAAAAGCTACCGCTTTGTTTGAAAGCATTTATAACGAAGGTACTGTAGGTGAAGATGGCTATGTAAGCCTCGAAGTATCACCATTTTTAGCTTTAGATGCTGAAGGAACTGCTAAACAAGCTGTTGATCTTTGGCAAAAAGTTGACCGCAAAAACGTGATGATCAAAATCCCGGGAACAAAACCAGGTTTAGAGGCCATCCGCCAGTCGATAGGTAAAGGTATCAACATTAACGTTACCCTGCTTTTCGGTTTACCACGTTACGAAGAAGTAACCGAGGCTTATATCTCAGGTTTGGAAGATCATTTGGCAGCAGGCCACTCTATCAGCCACATCTCATCAGTAGCAAGTTTCTTTTTAAGCCGTATTGATGTTCTGGTTGATCCATTGCTTGACCAAAAAGGCCTTGGTGATCTGAAAGGTGAGGTTGCTATCGCGTCAGCTAAAAAAGCTTACGAAATTTATAAAAGAGTATTCAGCGGCGAGCGTTGGGAAAAACTGGCTGCCAAAGGCGCTAAACCACAGCGTTTACTTTGGGCAAGTACCAGCAGCAAAAACCCAGCATTTAAAGATACCAAATACGTTGAGGCCCTTATCGGTCCGGATACTGTTGATACCGTGCCATGGGAAACTATTATAGCATTTGCTGACCACGGTGTTGCTGCCAATACTTTGGAAGAAGGCTTGGATAAAGCAACCGAAACACTGGAAAAACTAAAAGCGGCAGGTATTGATCTTGACGCGCTTACACAGCAGTTAGAAGATGAAGGCATTGATAAATTCAACAAGCCTTTCGAAAAATTACTGCAAGCAATAGAAGATCAAAAAAACAAAAAATAAGCTTTGGAAACATTAGCCGTAAAATTCCTGTTTTTTGACATTGGCGGCATTTTGCTTACCAATGGCTGGGGTCACGAATCCCGCGAGGAAGCAGCAAAAAAATTCGGCCTGGATTATGCCGAGGTTAAAGAGCTGCACACATTTATTTTTAATGTGTACGAGGCCCACGGCGTTGATCTGGATGAATATATTGATACCGTAGTTTTTAATCATCCCCGCGATTTTACACGCGAGGATTTTAAGAACTTCATGTTTGAGCAATCGAAAGAATTGCCCGATACGCTTGCCTGGTTAAAGGAATGGCGGAAAACCTGTGGTTTCAAAATCATAGCTATCAACAACGAAGGCAAGGAGCTGAATGATTACCGCATCAAAAAATTCAAACTGCACGATGTATTCGATGCCTTTGTATCATCATGCGAAGTAGGCATCCGCAAACCCGATCCGGCTATATTTAAACTGGCTTTGGGTATTGCTATGGCACAGCCACAGGAAAGCGTGTATTTTGATGACCGGAAAATGTTCGCGTTAGCCGCCAAAAAACTGGGCATGCGTGCCTACCAGCATACCAGCTTTGCAGCCACTAAAAAAATACTGGAAGATTTAAAAAAAGAAAACCTCAAATAACATGAGCGAAACAACAGATAAATACAGTTTTGGCATGATCGGCCTTGGTACCATGGGCCGCAACCTGCTATTAAATATGGGTGATCATGGCGTTAAAGGCGCCGGCTTTGATAAGGATGCCTCAAAGGGCAAATTATTGGAGCAGGAAAGCAAACATGGTAACCTGAAAGGCTTTAGCGATGTTAAGGCATTTACCGAAAGCCTGAGCAGCCCGAAAGCTATTATGATGCTGGTACCCGCCGGTAAAATTGTTGACGATGTAATTGAAGAATTACTGCCCCTGCTTGATAAAGGCGATATATTAATTGATGGCGGTAACTCGCATTTTACTGATACCAACCGCCGTGTTGAAGAGTTGGAAGCAAAAGGTTTTCACTTCTTTGGTATGGGTATATCAGGTGGTGAAGAAGGCGCGCGCCGCGGCCCGAGCATGATGCCGGGTGGCGATAAGGATGCCTATAATGTAATGAAACCTATCCTGGAATCTATCGCTGCTAAAGTTGATGGCGCTCCATGTGTTACTTATATTGGCCCTGGCGCATCAGGCCACTTTGTTAAAATGGTACACAACGGTATTGAGTATGGTATTATGCAGTTAATTGCTGAAACCTACGAAATATTAAAAACCGGCTTAAAGCTGGATAACGAGGCCATCCGCCAGGTATTTACCAAATGGAACGACGGCCGTTTAAAATCATTCCTGTTAGAAATAACCAAGGATATCTTCGCCTACAAAGCTCCCGGAACTGATCATTTATTATTAGATGATATTAAGGACGAGGCTAAAGCTAAAGGTACAGGCAAATGGACCTCACAAGTGGCAATGGACCTGCAGGCACCTATCCCTACTATAGATACAGCAGTATCCATGCGCGATCTTTCAAAATACAAGGAAACGCGTTTAGAGGCAGCCAAAGTTTACAGCAAGGAGGTTCCGGCACTTGATGTTAACACCGATGAGTTTTTAGAATCATTGGAACAGGCTTACTACTTCAGCACGGTAATTACCTATGCCCAGGGTATGTTTATGCTGGCAAATGCATCAAAAGAATATAACTACGACCTGCATTTAGGCGAGATCGCTAAAATATGGCGCGGTGGCTGTATCATCCGTTCAGAGTTTTTGAACGATATATACAATGCATACAACGGCAACGCGAAACTATCACACCTGTTATTAGATGCAGGCGTTGAAAAATTGGTTAGCGCAGCCTTACCGGGTGCCCGTAAAGTAATATCAGGTGTTATTGCAGCAGGTATCGCGGCCCCATCGTATGCAGCTTCAATAAGCTACTTTGATAACTTCCGCACAGGCCGTATGCCATCAAACCTTACACAGGCACAACGCGACTACTTTGGCGCGCATACCTATGAACTGGTAGGCAAAGAAGGAACTTTCCATACACAATGGGTTCCTAAAAGCAACGATTAATAAATAAATTTAGCCGATAGAACATATATCATGGACTCAACTAAAAATAACCCTACCGTTTTTATCATATTCGGTGGTACAGGCGACTTGAATGCCCGTAAACTGGCACCGGCGCTTTATAACCTGTTTTTGGATAACTGGCTGCCAAAACAATTTTCAATCATCGGTACCGGCCGTACCAAATTATCTGACGAGGATTTCAGGAAGAAATTACTGGATGATATCAACCAGTTTTCGCGCAGCGGTAAAGCCGACAAGAAAAAATGGGATGAGTTCTCTAAAAACCTTTTCTACCAGGTTTCTGATATCAATGATTCAGAAACTTACAAGGAGTTTGGCAAAAGGGTTGAAGCGCATAACACCGAATGGAAAACAAAGGCTACCGTTATTTATTACATGGCGGTATCACCTAACTTTTTCCCTATCATAGCTACCAATATTTCAAAAGCTGGTTTAGCCGTTGACCCTGAAACAACAAGGATCGTAATTGAAAAACCTTTTGGCCATGACCTGGAAACGGCTAAGGAGCTTAACCAGCTTTTAGCAGGTATATTTAACGAAAAGCAGATTTACCGTATTGACCATTACTTAGGTAAGGAAACTGTACAAAACATCATGGCTTTCCGTTTTGCCAACTCTATATTGGAGCCGATATGGAACCGTAATTATATTGAGCACGTGCAAATCTCGGTAACAGAGCAATTAGGCGTTGAAGAACGTGGTGATTACTATGACGGTGCCGGTGCATTACGCGATATGATCCAGAATCACTTGCTGCAATTGCTGTGCTTAGTGGCCATGGAAACCCCAGTTAACTTTAGTGCCGATGAAGTACGCAACCGCAAAGTTGATGTATTGCATGCCATGCGTAAATTTTCACCTGATGATGTTAGAATGTCGGCAGTGAGAGGACAGTATGGCAAAGGCTGGATGGAAGGCAAGGAAGTTGCCGGTTACCGCGAAGAGCCTAAGGTTGACAAGGATTCAAATACTGAAACATTTGCAGCTGTTAAATTCTTTGTTGATAACTGGAGATGGCAAGGCATCCCTTTCTACCTGCGTACAGGCAAAAGGCTGCACCAAACCGCATCGGTAATTACCATACAGTTTAAGGATGTGCCACACAAGGTATTTCCTACCGAAGCTGCTGAAAGCTGGCAGCAAAACAGGCTCATTATCAGCATACAGCCTGAAATGAGCATCCGTTTACAAGTGCAGGCAAAACGCCCGGGACTGGATATGATATTGAATACTGTTGATATGGTATTTGATTATAAAGGTACTTACACTGCCCAGGCACCTGAAGCTTATGAAACTTTATTATTGGATACCATGCTTGGCGATCAAACGCTGTTTATGCGTGGCGACCAGGTTGAAGCTGCATGGGAACTGATTATGCCGATATTGAGCACCTGGACCAACAAAAAGAGCTTGAACTTCCCTAATTATTCTGCCAACTCATGGGGCCCTGAAAGTGCCGAGGCGCTGATAGCCCGTGATGGCTTTAATTGGTTCTCGTTACCATTGGCCAGTAGTAAAAAATAGTACTTATGAAATTAAACGTTTTTAATACTGCCGACGAGGTATTGCTTAACCTGGCTAACTATTTTGTAAGCCTTGCCGAGCAATCTATAGCGGCTAATGATAAGTTTACAGTTGCCCTTTCGGGTGGCAGCTCGCCTAAGAAACTGTACGAACTACTGGCTTCCGATGCTTTTAAAGCAAAGGTTGACTGGGAAAAAGTATATTTCTTTTTCGGCGATGAGCGTAACGTTCCGCAGGACAATAAGGACAGCAATTACCTGATGGCTAAAACAGCTTTGTTTGATCCATTGGAGATTGATGATGCAAATATCTTCGCGGTTGATACGAGCGTTAGTCCGGCGGAAGCTGCTGAGGAATATACCAAAGCTATTACGCTGTTTTTTGATGAAGAAACAATAGAGTTTGATTTGGTGCTGCTTGGCTTGGGCGATAATTCGCACACGGCTTCGTTATTCCCTTTCACAACTGTATTGCATGATGATTCAGCTTCAGTAAAAGAGGTTTTTCTGGAAGATCAGCAAGTGTATCGTATTACCTTTACTGCCCGCTTAATTAACCAGGCACGTCATATTGCCTTTTTAGTTTATGGCGAAGGTAAAGCAATAGCGGTACATCATGTACTGGAAGATGCAAGGAATATTGAACTATACCCGGCGCAATTAATCGCTCCAATTAATGGTGATGTGCAATGGTTTTTAGATACTGCTGCGGCAGCCGATCTGAAACAATAATTAACATTAACAAAACATAGCAAGGCGATGTACAACAGTACATCGCCTTTTTTTATGCCCGATTAATTATTAAGTAACAGAATTATATCACAATATATTTTGGAAAACCGCATTTATATTTTATAATTGTCAACCTGACAAATTAAAACCAATTAAGAAGAATGAAGACCCTTGCAACCGGCGACTATGTCGTATTTTTTATTTACTTTATCATTGTCGCCTTTTATGGCTGGTGGGTGTATAGAAGCAAACACAAAGGCCCAAGTGATTCAAAAGATTATTTTTTGGCTGAAGGTTCGCTTACCTGGTGGGCCATTGGCGCATCATTAATCGCATCAAATATCTCAGCCGAGCAATTCATCGGCACCAGCGGTTCGGCTTTTAAAATGGGGATTGCTATTTCCAGTTATGAATGGATGGCCGCCGCTACGCTTATTATTGTAGCTATCTTCTTTATCCCGGTATATTTAAAAAATAAGATAGCTACTATGCCGCAGTTTCTTAGCCAGCGGTATAATGGCACAGTTGCTATGATCATGGCGGTGTTTTGGCTGCTGCTTTATATCGTAGTAAACTTAATGTCGATATTATATCTTGGCGCTTTAGCTATAAGCGGCATATCGGGGCTTAATCTTTACCTGTGCCTATCGTTACTGGCCATCTTCGCGGTATTTATTACGCTGGGCGGAATGAAGGTTATTGGTTATACTGATGTTATCCAGGTATTTTTCCTTGTTCTGGGCGGCCTTGTAGCCACATATATTGCATTGAACCGTATTGATGCCCTCACAGGCACCAGTGGCTTATGGAATGGCTTTAAAATACTGAAAGAACAGGCTGACGACCACTTCCACCTGATATTTCAAAAGAACAACTCCAACTATATGGATTTGCCCGGCCTGAGTGTGCTGGTAGGCGGTATGTGGATCACCAATCTTAACTATTGGGGCTGTAACCAGTACATCACCCAAAGGGCATTAGGTGCCGACTTAAAAACTGCACGTGGTGGCTTGTTATTCGCGGCATTCCTGAAATTACTGATGCCGGTGATAGTTGTGTTACCCGGTATAGCTGCTTATGTGCTGTACCAAAAAGGTATGTTCCATCATGAAATGCTGAGCTCAAAAGGCGTAATTGATGTAAACAAAGCTTATCCATCATTACTAAACCTGCTGCCGACTTATTTAAAAGGTATCGCATTCGCTGCATTAACGGCGGCAATTGTAGCTTCCTTAGCGGGTAAGGCAAATAGTATTGCTACTATTTTCACATTGGATATCTACAAAAAAGCCATCAATCCTGCTGCCAGTGAACAGAAACTGGTGAGCCTGGGTAAAATATCGGTAGTTGTAGCCATGATTTTAGGCGTACTACTATCGCTGGTTATCGGCGATAAATTAATGGGCGAGGGCAAACAGGGTTTCCAATATATCCAGGAGTACACCGGCTTTGTATCGCCGGGTATATTTGCCATGTTCATTCTTGGCTTTTTCTGGAAGAAAACCACTTCAAACGCCGCACTTTTTGCAACAATCGGCGGCTTTATCTTATCGGTAGTATTTAAATTCCTGCCGTACTGGACCAATCTTTCCTTCCTGGCGCCTTATGGTTTCTCAAAGGATAATGGCACTGGTGTTTTTGAGATCCCTTTCCTTGACAGGATGGAATTTGTATTTGCTTTCTGTATAATCGGCATGTATATCATTACTATGATCGAAAATGCCAAGGGCCTGCGCACAAACGGGTTGGAAGTAGATACCTCCATGTTTAAAACCAGCAGGGGCTTCGCGATTGGTTCAATAGTTATTTGTGTGCTGTTGACGGTGCTTTATACTATATTCTGGTAAGCTGATTTAAATAACTAGAATATCAACCCCAAACAAGAAATGAAGCCTCGAAATGAGGCTTTTTTATTAGAAGCAGTTGCGTAACTTTGAGTAAACCTTATTTTGGATGAGACCTTTAGATTTCATTATTTATTATTGTATGCAGCAATTTAAAACTGGCAATTTAAATTTCAGTACTCCCTTGGGTAGAGCTTGTGGTGTGATTGGTTTTACAGTAGGAAATTTGATTTTTTTAATCATTGAACTTACGCTATGTTTAGCAATACATTATCAAATACTGGATCACTTTTTTCCATTTTTAATCACATTTATAATAGTTTATTTATCAACTAGTGCAATAGCTTATTACATATATCATAACAAAAAACGATACCAATACATTCAATCATCTCAATACAGAGCTTTTAAGCTTACAAATACCATTGGTTTTACAATTTGCATAATGGCATTCGCACTATCTATGATATTGGCGGCCGCAGTTTCAGTTTATGTAGGGGATTATATTAATTAATCTTTGTCCCAACTTCTAATAGTTCCCTCTTGAGAGGGGGCGCGTTGACAGTGCGGCTGCAGGGGTGTGTTATTCAGCATAAAGGACACACCCCTGCACCCCTCTCAAGAGGGGAATTGCACAAGGCCTCGCTTCCTAACAAATAATAGCGATGGGTTTGAAACCCATCGCTATTATTGTTTAAAGAGTTTTCTCTACCTTAAACACACTCTTCCGCTCATAATAATTGATCGCTTCAACCAATAGCAAATTCGGGATCCAGCTTAAAAAGGCGATGATGATATAGTTATTCGGAAAATTTACTCCCTGCCCGAATATGGTGAAGAGCCATATATAAAACCGCAGGGTTACCGCCGCGAATGCGAGTCCGTAACTGCGGCGCATCATGCGGATGTGCGCATCAATCTTACCGTTCATCACCAATAGCCATGCACTCAGGGTAAATATTACCCATAGGGTGTTCTGAATAAAAAATGAGGCAAATACCGCCGAGCCACGGTTAATGAACAGAGTCATAACATACGCTCCCGGTGATGCGAAAAATAGCACCCCAAATACGTATAATTTGCCTAATGCCTTATGCAGAGGGCTGTTATTATATACCTTCTTCGAGAACTGAAAAAAACCGGCTATCAATATAATGCTGCTCCCAAAAATGTGGCAGTAAAAGGCAGGCAGATACCAGCCAGTTTCAACGGCTTTCTGTTTTAATTGCAGGAATACCGACTGGTGCTTAAAATCAATATATTGATAAAATGTACCGGCACACAAAATTACTATCCAAAACAGGGCAATATATCTGAGTATTTTACTCATTATTCTGCCGCCAGTGTATTTGACTTTTGCCCCTGTAATTTTTGGTTTAGCCAGTTGATGTTGTATTTATCAATAACGGTTAACGAGTCATCAACGGAAGCATTCTTTTTGTTATCTTCTGCACTAAACCTATAGTCGAAAACATCACTCCAGGATTTATTTTTAAACTTATATAGATAGGAAGCATATATTTCATTTTTCATATACTGTAAAATAGCAGGCGTAAGGCGGTCTACAGCTTTGCCATTGATTACATAACAACCTTGCAGGTAGGAGTCGTCCAGCTTTATATATTTTGTGCAGCCAAATACCCGTTGATTAGGTAAAGACTCTAACTTCCCGTTTTTAATATGCAGGTAATGGTAGTCAAGAGACTCATTTAATGTATCAGTTAATGTCGGCTGATCAAATTGGCATGTGATTTTAAATTCGTACAAAGTATCATTAATTGCCTTTATTGAAGTTTCATTACACAAACTATGAGCAGGTACAGGATCTTCGTCATCGTTTGAATTATATGTTGCCGCGTTGAAACCTAACAATCTGTTTTGTTTTCTATCAACAATTATGACATTCTTTTCCTTACTGGTTTCGTACAATCCTGAGCGCCCATCTAAATAATGATTAAAGAGCGAATAAAATGCGGCATCGAACCAGGTAGCTTCATTTTCTTTTAATCCATCGAATTTAATATCTAACGATAAAATCCCATCGGGCTCCTCGGTTGATTTTCTTAACCTATTCGGTAAATCAATAAACCGGTCCTGTATCTGCAGATCAACTAAATAAGATGGCGAAACAATAATTGAGCTAAACTCTTCCCGATCATTGTATTCCATAACATTTGAAGAGCTTTTATCGGATATGCTGTAGCTGCTGCCATACAACTTAATTTTTTTAAGTTCATCAGCTATCTTAAAATCAACTATCTTATCACTTATGGTCGAATCCTTTTTAAAATAGAAGTAGTCATCACCCTTGCGCAACAGCGCCAGATTCCCATCGTCATTTAATGGAAATAGCTGATCGTAAGTAACTGGTATGATCAATTTGCCTGTTAAATCATACAGACCGCGCTTACCGTCCTTTTCAACTTCAACCATACCGTCAATAGTTCCGCCTACATTGTGAATAAGGTCGTACTCGGCAGGGATGATTTCGTGCAGGTCAGGATTTACCAGCCCCATTTTATAGGTTGGCGAATAATTTGCAGGCCGGGAAGCCCAATAGAACCCATCATTTAATTTGCCTTTAATTACATAATAATACGTTTTGCCGCCTACATGATCAAACCATAACACACTATCGTAACTCGCTTTTAATGCCCTGGCGGTTTTAAACGCGTTAAGCGTTATCTGGCTAAATATGGCCGTTTCAGGTACCAGTTTTGTTCGCACCGCATTTGCGTAGGCTATGTATGCTTTTAAAAATAAATCAGTTTTTACAGCTGCTATTTTAAATTGATGCTCGCCTACCTTGTGAATTGTGAATGTTATGACCGATTGTTTAGCATCCATATTAACATGTGAAAAACTAACCGGCACCTGAGCCACCGTAGTTGTTGAGTTGCTTGAAAGGATCTTGTTATCATCAGTATTCAAACTGATATTGAATGTCGGTGCCGATTTACCGTTCATGCCCGTTTTGCCGGCCAGTACTTTAACCAGCAGTGTTATCTGCTTATTGTTTTTACCCGCCTCAAAATCATTTACAGCCGAATCTATGTGTTCATCCTTCAGTTCGTTCCTAAAATTATTTAAAAACTGCGTTATCTCCGCCTTTTCAGGTTTTGAAAAATATTTGCTCTTTATAAAAATGCACAGGCAAATTATTACAACAAGGCAGATCAGGCTTATGATTATTGGTTTGGTTTTCATGATACTAATATAAAATGAATTTTAAACAATGCAATATTATCCCATTTATAACCATTTATTGCTTTAAATACCTTTATTACAGCCGCTTGTAATAACAGATATAATATAGTTTTTATCTATATTATATCGAAACTTTATATAATTTATAAATTGCAAAAATGGTATATTTGAGAACTAAAAAAGATAAATATGTTAACTATAGGACAAGAATTCCCAAAATTTTCTAAAACAGCGGTTGTTAGTATTGAAAAAGGTAAAGAGTTTGAAACACTAACTTCTGATTACTTTACTAATGAAGATAACGTATGGACAGTAATGTTCTGGTGGCCAAAAGATTTTACATTCGTTTGCCCTACCGAGATTGCTGAATTTAACAAAAGCTACGGCGAATTCCGTGATCGTGATGCACGTTTAATTGGCGCTTCAACCGATTCTGAATTTGTGCACGCTGCATGGAGAAGAGATCACGAAGATCTGCGCGACCTTAAATTCCCGATGCTTGCTGATACTTCAAAATCATTAGCTGAAGCCCTTGGTATATTAGAGCCAACTGAAAAAATTGCTTACCGTGCTACATTTATAGTTGACCCTACCGGCATTATCCGTTGGGTATCAGTTAACGATTTAAACGTTGGCCGTAACGTTAAAGAAGTTTTACGCGTACTTGATGGTTTACAAACTGACGAGCTTTGCCCATGTAACTGGGAAAAAGGTCAGGATACCCTTACCGCATAATAATTTATTAGCGTCTACCTATGTCCCCGTGCTTTATTGCGCGGGGATTTTTTATTCCTATCTACTACAAATAATATCATGAGTGAAGTAACAGAAACTATAACTGAAATACTGCAAACCATCGGTCTTGAAAGTGATTATCGCACCGAGAGCCTTGCTTTGCTTGAAAAAGGTGAATCACGCTACCTGCGCGATTTTAAATTGAATTTTACCAGTACATTAACCTCAGAGCATTTAAGCACTAAGGAATGCGCTTTACTGGGCCTGAGCGTGGCTATAAACAACAATAACAAGCCGCTTACCCAATACTATACCAAATATGCCGAAGAGCAAGGCGCAACAGCAGCTGATATTGCCGAAGCTGCAGCATGCGCATCATTACTGGCATCAAACAATATATTTTATCGTTTCAGACATTTTACGCAGAAAGAGAAATATAATTTGATCCCAGCGCGTATCAGGATGCAGATAATGATGAAACCGGTTACCGGAAAAGAATTTTTTGAATTGATGAGTCTTACCATTTCGGCCGTAAACGGTTGCGAGCTATGTGTAAATGCTCACGAAGATTCGCTTATAAAATTGGGCACAACAGAGGAGCGTATCTTCGATGCCATCCGCATTGCATCATTGGTAACGGCTACCGGAAAAGTAATATTTTAAGCTATTTACACTTGAAAATTCATCATATAATAAAATATGATGAATTTTTCATGAAATAAAATACATTGGGCTACAAAAGTTTGCTTTTTTTAATAAAAAAACCATTAGTTTTATAGCAAGATTAAACACCCCGCCTTCCCTTATAGTTTTGTTGAAAATACGTGCCATTTGGGTGGGAGGGAATACTACATTTTAATTGTTAATTTTTTTAAAAAAAGAAGCCGTCATGGAATAGTGATACCATGGCGGCTTCTTTTTTATTAGTGCGTATCGGTAGCGGCTTTCAATTTCTTGAAAGGCTGCAGATATAGCAATGGTATAGAGAATAACATTACCAAACCTGATATCCAATAAGCATCGGCATAAGTTAACAATAACGTTTGTTTAATAACAGCACCTTCAATGGCCATATATGCCTGGTGAGTAGCATCAATTAATGAACTACCTTTTGACTGGAAATTTTGCACCAGCACATTAAAACGGGTATTAAACGGTGTGTTGTATTGATTAATATTAGTTAACAAATTATCACGGTGCACCCCCTGGCGTATGTGTATAATTGTTGTTAGTGTGGCAATACCAAAAGCACCGCCTAACTGGCGCATCATATTGTTTAAGCCTGTTCCTTGCCCAACTTCCGGTCCTTTCAGGTCGGCTATGGCTAAGGTGGTTAAAGGCACGAATAATAGCGCCATACCAACACCTCTTATTACCAGCGGCCAAAAGAAATCGCTGGTACCCGAGTTAAGGGTTGATTTGCTTAGCATAGTAGTAAACACAAAGAACAAAAACATACCTATTGTTGCCATAAACTGTGCAGGTATACCTTTATTAAGCATTTTACCGATGAACGGCATCAGAATAATGGTACATACCCCACCTGGGAACAATATTTCACCAGTTTGCTGTGCTGAGAAGCCAAGCAAGGTCTGACAGAATATTGGGAACACGAACACTGACCCATACAGACCAAAGCCGAGCACAAACGAGGTAAACATACCCACCGCGAAGCTTCGGTGCCGCATAATGGCAAAGTTAACTATCGGGTGATCCGTACTCAGTTCCCTCCATATGAACAGTAATGTGCCCAATATAGCGGCTATAGTAAGTACCAATATGTAAGTTTTTGCAAACCAATCCTCCGATTCACCTTTTTCCAAAATGGTTTGTAAACTACCCACTGCAACAGCCAGCAGTGCAATGCCCCACCAGTCAATCGGTTTCCCTCTACCATCCTTAGGCGTTTTCCTGACAAATGTGTAAGTAAGGAACAATGCCAGCGCACCTACCGGTATATTTACGTAGAAGATCCATGGCCATGAGTAATTATCAGTAATCCAGCCACCAATGGTAGGCCCTACTGTTGGCCCCACTACCGCGCCTAAACCAAATAGGGCAGTTGCGGTACCTATCTCTTCACGTGGCCAGGTTTCTATCAAAATTGCCTGTGAAGTTGATATTAAACCACCACCTGCAATACCCTGTATAATACGGAAGAGCACCAATTCATCTAAACTATGCGCGTTACCGCACAAAAAGGAAGCTATTGTAAACAATAGTATGGACGCCATGTAGTAATTCTTACGGCCGAAGAAGCTGCCTAACCAGCCCGACATCGGCAATACAATTACGTTGGCTACCGCGTAGCCTGTTGTTACCCAGGCCACATCCTCCAGCGTTGCCCCAAGGTTTCCCTGTATCTGGGGCAAGGATA
>JAMFSA010000208.1 GCA_026225055.1 Mucilaginibacter xinganensis
AAACTGTATACGAATTGTTTGTACTGGACCGGTGGTCCATCATGTTGATGGACCACTTTCTGATTCGCTCTCTACGCGAACCTCACGTGCTCTTCATGCATACGTCCACGTAAATCCTTCTACGTAAGCCCTTGTACGTAAATCCGTAGGTGTTAAGCGGGGGCCGCTTACTACTTTGGGCAGCCATCTTTTCTATAAGAGGGGGGCACCGCCCACTTTCAGATCAGACATGGTTCTGATTTACTCTGCATTCATTTTGCGTTCATTCTTACGATTACTTCGGTTTCGTTCTGTGTCCATTTGTTTTGGGTTCCTTCTGGACACGCATATACGCTCTCTGTGAGAGCGTTTTGGTTACGATTTTTACTTTTTTAAAGTCACGACCGTGAGTGTGATCTGTCTTGTTCGGGGTTCGAACGAAAGCATTGAGTCGAGTAAGGTTTAGAAGGGTGTAATTCGACAGCGTGATGGCGCTGATGTTTTATAGTAATGGTGTTTGCGGAGGAGAGTGAAGGCGTGGTGTGTTTGAATGTTAGGGTTGAGTTTGTGTATGGTGCGCCGGTTGAAGAGGGGCGCGCTCTGGCGAATATTGTTTTTGATGAGGTTGTTGGTACCGGTCCTGAGGCACACAGGTATACTGTAACGTCGGTGGAAGGCACGCTTGGTGGGGCGTGCGTTAATAAGGTGGTGTTCGTTTTGAAGGAGGATGTTTATAATGAGTCGTCGAGGAGGGAAGGGAACGAGTTTTTTGGGTTGGCGGAGGCGATAGGCGGAGCACGAATGCGTCGAGGGGACGAAGGTCGAGGTAGTTGGGTTCGACTGAGTGGAGAAAAGATTCGTGTTGTTGTTGAACGAGTGGCTGGTGTTGGTGAGTTGGGCCAGGAGCCGTATGACGGTGAGTTTTGAGGGGTGGAGGTGGAGGTGGCGTTGTAGTGTTGTTGAACATAGTGTTAAAGTGGTTGTTTTGGGTAGGAAAACCAGGGTTATTTTTTCAATTGATGTGGTTCACAGTGGGGTTCGGAAGAAGGTGAAGTAGAGGTGGAGGAGGCATGGTGAGGGTAAGCGAGCGTGGAGGACAAGAGAGAAAAGGTGGTTTCTGGAGACGACAAGTGGAGATGGAAAGGTCAGATAGTTTGGAAGTAGGTGGGAGAAAGGTCGGAGTAGAGGGTGAAGTGGGAAGCTAATGGAAGTTTGTGAGTGTAAGTGTGTGTTTTTTGAGAAGTTGTTGTAGAGAACAAAAATGAGAATTGTTAAAAGGACTGAGAAGTGAAATGAGTTTGAGTTTTTGATAAAAAAGATGTTTTTGGGTGAAGTGTATGTCAAAAAGTGAGGATATAAATCCAGGAGAAGGAGAAGTTGTGGAATTCTAGGGGACCCAACGAAGTTGGGGGGCGGTACTCGCCCATATACAGGGAGCGCAGCGACCGTCGCAGAGAAGGGGGGAGGAAGCCTGACATACGGGGCAGACATTAGAAAGACGACGGGCGAGCGTGAGCTCGCGGGGAGTCGGTTATTTAACCAATGGTACGAGTGGG
>JAMFSA010000209.1 GCA_026225055.1 Mucilaginibacter xinganensis
AATGAGAAATTGAACTTATGCACGGCCAGGCTTGCTCCAAAGCGGATCAGGTACTGATCGGGTACGCTCTCCACATCGCTGGTAACAGCAATTTTGGTAGCGCTGGCAGGAGTGGTTGTAGATGTTGGAGTGCCGTTTACATCGCGTGGGTTTGCAAGGTAAAAGAAGTTGCCATATAAGCCAAAGGTATGGGTGAAATTGTAGTAGGCGTTTACTGTAAGGGCTACACCTGTACCACCATCACCTAATTGTATCGACTGATCAACCGGGGCCAATACTCTACTGCCGCTTGCGGTTTTAAAGTAATCCTGGTAATCATACTGCCCGGTAGCGAATTTCAGGCCCAAGCCGGCCTGGATATTCCCTTTCGTAGCTTTTTTAGGGTCGAAAAGCCAATACAAACCGGTAACGCTGATATCGCCTATACCAAACGAATGCGTACTGAAACGGCCTGTACCGGCCAATTGCGAACGGCTGTTATCAGCGATCGGCAGATCAGCGGATAGCGACCAGCGATCGTCGAATACCCTTGTAAAGGTGTTATCCTGGGTGAAAACCTTGTTGATAACATTGTTGTGCAATGCAGTACGCTGAAACTGCTCCTGCTTGCCTATAAAGTGCCTGAACGATTTATAGTAACGGTCGTTATTATTATAGATCCAGTAGCCTTTTTTGCCGTTTGTTTCGGTACTGTCGGGGTGTTCATTCATCACACAGATCCCACCGGTACTCCTGATGGCTACGCAGCCCTGCGCAAATATTTTTGTTTGTGCAAGTAAAGTAAGTACGCAAATGGTTAAGGTAATTCTTATAAATGTTTTCATAATTTCTTTTAATCTTAGGTTGTTTAGGTTATCCATTATTTTAAGGAGCTAACCTGTTTTTGATTTGTTGTTTAAATTGATGGGCGATTAATTTCCAGCTCCGTCGATTTGTCCTCTTTGTACCGCGTACTGGCCAACTTTAGCACCTGTTTGCGACCCAACCTCAATATCACTGCGGTAATGTATAGCGCCATATAGCCTCGACAATGCCGCCTGCTGAGCCAGATCGGTGAACTTGGTGCCCCTGTCAGGCAATAAGTAGGTTAACACAGTTGCCGCAGCACTGCTAAAATTGGAGTGCCCCGAGGTGTATGATGGGAAGTTAGGAATGCCAGTGGAAGTTTTGATTTTAGGGTTGGCCTGCGTAGGGCGTTCATTAAAATAGAAGTACTTGGTATCCCAGCAGCAAACAGCGACATCCATTTCGGCCATGTTAAGCAGGGCAAAATTGCGTGCCCAGCGCACCTCGCTGTAGTTTTCCTTTACAAATTCAGTGGCTGCAATTGAGTTCCAGTGCCCGGCTGGGGTATAAGTGCCGGGGCCATCGGCCCAAAAATCAACCTGTGCCTGTTGGTCGCGGGTAATATTCTGACTATAATAAAGCACTTCAGCTACTTCCTTTTTAAATGCGTCAGAGCCTGCCAAATTTGGCGGCCCGGGGCGTAATGCCACAACCGTAAGCGTGTCAAATAAAAATGGGATCACCTTACTGAATAAAGGCAATTGTGGTGGGCGTGCAGGCGATTCAAGACTCACCCAATACTGATCGCCCCTTGAGGTTGCATTGCTTTGTAATGACAGCCATTCCGCCGGTGTGCCTATGGCTTTTCCAGCCCTATCGGCACGGGCGCGCGCCGCAAAAACATCAGCAACCTGTGTGCCTAATAACTGACCTGCGGTTAGCTCGCCGCGAACATTGGCACCTGCCATAATGCGGTATTGCATTTCTTCCGATGCTTTTTGCTCTATATAGGCTACTTCTGTTGGGAACAATAACTTCATGATCTCCACAGTAGCGCCTGCTACAACAGCATCTTCGCTTGGGTACGATGGTAAGGCCGATTTCGGTATCAGTGCCTGTATGCCCTGGATAGTATAAGGCGCAGCACGGTTATACAGTTTTTTAAAGTGATAGGCAGTTACCAAAGCATCATACTGGGCCGCGCTCACATAAGCATAAGCCCGTGCCGCGTAAGGAGGGTTTGAGAACGGGAACTGCGGATAAGCGAACGGATTTGTTGAGCTAGGGAACGGATAGCTACCATCCTCATTTTGATATGGAGGTAAATTGTGTTTGGCAACAAGATCACGTAAGATCTCGTTCCAGCGCAGTACCGCGCCGGCACTCCAGTAGTTGATTATCGCCTGCTGATCGCTGGTTAAGCCACTTTGATATCCTTTGATCTCGTTCAGATCGTTAACATATGCAGGTGAAGTAACAGCATCAGGCGCAGCAACAGTAAATACGGTTGGGTCGGTTACTAGTATAGGTTTCCAGGTATCAGCATTCAGATCAATATTAGCAGGACTAAGCGCTGTGTACTTGCTGGTTGGGTCAATTACATTTTTATTGCATGACACTAAAAAAACAGGTGCTAATAAAGCAACCAGTGTGAATTTATGTAGTATATACTTTTTCATGTCGGTTGGTTTTATTTGGTTTTTGAAAGATTGAACAGGTAAAGCACGCCGCCATAAATGGTTGTGCTTTCGCCCACGTTTCTGCCACTTAAAATATAATCGCCGCCGGCGGTAAGTTCCAGCCCGGCAACCTTATCAAAGCTGTATTTAAATAATACGCCGGCTTCTGTATAATTCACATTATTGCCTGGGAAAGGCATATCATTTTTTCGGATATCAAACCCTCCCAGCGAAGTGAATTTCTCGAACATGAACTGCGCATTAAACTGCGGACTGCGGTACCCGGTGCTGAACATAAGATCATTGGCATTGGGGACATCCACACGATTGCTGTTTATTAAATAGGTTGTATAATAAGAAGTACGATCGATAGTAATATCGTTACGCCTGATATACTGACCTGAGGCCGACAGGAAAAAACCGCTGATCTGGTAATTGATCAATGCGCGCAATGCCGCCATTTCGCTATGTAAACCAATTGACATGGGCTGAAAATCGGGCTCGTAATTGCTTAACGGTGTGGAGCCCTGAAGGAAGGCATAAGTGCTGAAAACGCCTGTGCCAATCTTCGTTTTAAAAGGCTCCCATTTAAGTGTAAGCGAAAGATCTTGAAAGCCTTTTTGCCCCTTTAGCGTTCCGGCTGATGCATTGGTGGTAACATAGGGTACATTAAATAAAACATCCAGGTTATTAAAAATGCCATAGTTGCCAAAAACACTATAAGTGTTGGTGGTTAAGGTGCCGATGTTGCCATTATCACGTTTAAAAGTTCCTTCCCAGTAATTTTTCCAGGTGTTATTGGTAAACATAGCACCCGCGCAATAAAAATTCTTAGGGATCATGAGGGCATCGGCATCTGTTTGGGCGCTAACCATTTTTGGCAGGGCCAGGCAACAGCATATGAGTAAACACAGAAGTAAAGATTTCATCATCTTTATTAATTAAAATAATTAAGTAAAAGGGTGATTGTGTGCGGCAATAATACGGTCAACCATATGTTGTGTATTGTAGCCGCATAAAAGGAAGCTGCTATAAACTTATTTCAGCAGGGTATAACTCAATCCAATGCAAATACATTTGCAGGCAGATTTTTGCAGCCAACTCTGTTGATGAATTACTGCTGTATTAAGCAGAATGTAAAAGTTTAAAAACAGTTTAACCAATAACGGTTGGCGGTTTAACCGGAGATTCGATAAATGGCCTGTCGAGTTTAAGTGAAACAGGCTTGTTGATTTGTGTAAGAAATGTTCCGTAACGGGAATATTTATCTTGTAAAGCCAGTAAATTATACTCGCTTAAGGTATTGGCTTTTTTGGTGGTTTGCTCGTGATTCTTTTTATTTAGCGGGATACCGTCTATCTGTTTGGCATAACTATTTTTTGCATTAATAATATGTGCCTTATCGTGGTTAGGGATAACCATCAGGTACATGGTATCGCGGGTCATTTTAAGTGCCGCGTAGTTGTAGCAGTTATCTTTAACCTTTAACTGCCCGCTAACGGGTTTAAACTCGTCCCAATTTTGAAAATTATTCAGATGAACGGGGATCTTTACCTCAACCAGATCGGAAGATTTATAATGGTTATTATTGATCTGCTGGGTGATAGAAACATCAGACTCATAAATAAAATATTGAAACAACAGCTGATAACCGCCCAAATTAAAAAGGAACAGCACAAGCATAGCTATCGCAAATATTTTTTTCAATGAAAGAGGTTTAATCAGAATCGGTGTATAAAGATATGTAAATAAACTGTTTTACGCACATTTCTTTATTGAAAGTAAAAGTATATTAATATATTATTTGAGCATAATATTATTTTTTCAATTAATATACTAATTATAACGGTTGGGGGCTGAAAGTTGCAAACTTTCAGTATCTGTAGACTTCAGTTATAACCCAAAAGTCGCAGCCGTTTCATTGGAAAAAATAGTTTGAAAAGGAACGCTTAAAAAGGCTATAAAAATGGCTAATGTATCCATTTTATGGACTTTTAAGCACACTCCCCCTTTCC
>JAMFSA010000210.1 GCA_026225055.1 Mucilaginibacter xinganensis
GGAAAGGGGGAGTGTGCTTAAAAGTCCATAAAATGGATACATTAGCCATTTTTATAGCCTTTTTAAGCGTTCCTTTTCAAACTATTTTTTCCAATGAAACGGCTGCGACTTTTGGGTTATAACTGAAACCAGTGATAATGACAGTTTGTAACTGTCACACTAACCAATCACTCACAATTTTAGCCGATAACAAACAAAGCGGTATCCCGCCACCCGGATGCACACTCCCGCCACAAAAATACAGGCCATCAATTTTCGATGACTTATTAGCGTGCCTCAAAAACGCCGCGAATTGACTGTTAGAACTTGTGCCATAAATAGAACCCTGGTAAGATGAAGTTCTGCTCTCAATTCCCCGCGGATCAAGCACGCTTTCATTAACGATTAATGGACTAATATCCTCGCCCAAAAGCCTGTTGAGTTTGGCTACAATATTCTTACGGGCATCAGCTATTAACTGATCCCAATCCTGCCCGGTATTTGCAGGCACATTGATCATCACAAACCAGTTTTCACATCTTGCGGGAGCATCATCAGGTTTATATTTTGAGCTGATATTGAGATAAACTGTAGGATCATGATAGATATCTTTTTGCTGCCAGATGTGATCAAACTCCGTCTTGTAATCGGCGCTGAAAAATATATTATGCAGATCAAGCTGCGGAAACTGCTTATTGATCCCCCAATAAAAAATCAATGCAGAACTGCTGCGTTCCTGCTGTAGTATTTTTTGAGGATGAAGTTTTGGGCGATCTTTTAACAACTTGTGATAAGTGAACCACACATCCATGTTGGAAACTACTATATCTGCTTCATGCAATTCACCATTTACCTTTATGCCTTTAACTTTTCGCCCATCCAAAACTATCTCCTCAACCGGAAAATTATAATGGAACTTTACGCCCAACGATTCCGCCAGTTTAACCAGGCTGATTACGATGTTGTACATGCCCCCATCTGGAAAATAAGCCCCGAAATGCTGCTCAATATGCGGTATTACGTTCAACGTAGCAGGCGCGGAAAATGGATTTGAGCCATTATAAGTAGCATATCTATCAAAGAATTGCACCGCACGCTGATCTCTAAAAAAGCTGGTATTGGCTTTGTGCATGGTGCGCATGGCATCTATCTGCGGCAGGTGGAGAATGGACCCGATCGCGTTCCAACTTAAATAGGTTTTTAGCCTGTGCAATGATCGCTCTAAAAAAACATGGTTAGTGATATTATATATTCTGCGGCTGTTTTCCGCATATTTTTTAATGGCAGTTTCGGGCTCGTCGGTCGCTTTGGATAATTCTGCTATAAATTTATCTTCATCAGCAGATGCTTTTATATAGCTGCCATCTTCATAAAAATAATTGCAAACCACATCCAGCTTTTGGTAGCTGAAATAGTCGGTTGGTTTTTTATCTGCCAACATAAACAGTTCATCAATATATTGCGGCATAGTGAGCAGACTCGGCCCTGCATCAAACCTGAAACCATCTTTCTCAAACTCCGATAGTTTACCGCCCGGATAACTGTTCGCCTCAAAAATCGCTACATCATAACCTTTCACCGCTAACCGGATAGCTGTTGCTATCCCAGCTATCCCGGCACCTATAATAAGAGCGTTCTTTCTTGGCATTGGGTAAAGATAATGGCTATTCAACAAAAAAGCAGAACTTTGAGTTCTGCTTTTTTGTTCTCCATCATTGTCATTTCCTTTAGATTAGCTTCAACAAAATAGTGATGGTTATTATTATTGTTGAAGCTTTCTTTTTGCTTCTTTTTCTTTGTTAATAACCTTGAATTTTGTGGATAAAGTTAACAGCGGTAA
>JAMFSA010000211.1 GCA_026225055.1 Mucilaginibacter xinganensis
GGCTGGTTTTATGAGGGAGCTGGCATATACCGCCATGTGTGGCTCAATAAAACAGATCAATTGCATATCCAAACCAATGGAACGTATGTTACAACCCAGGTTAAAAACAATACTGCGGATGTTTCAGCTACGGCTACTGTAATAAATGATGATAAAAAAGAAAGAAGTTTTAGTGTTACACAAACTGTTATTGATACCAATGGCAAGGCGCTTGCTACGAGCAAAATAACGGGACTCACATTAAAGCCTTTTGCGTCCCAGGATGTAAAAAGCGCTTTAGCTGTTGGTCATCCCAAGTTATGGTCAATAGAAACGCCTTACTTGCACAAGCTGCTTACTACTGTTGAAGAAAACGGTGCTGTTGTTGACAGCTATGTAACAACATTCGGAATACGCACTATAAGATTCGACGCTAACGCCGGTTTTTTTCTGAACGGTAGGCGTGTTGAGATAAAGGGAACTGACAACCATCAGGACCATGCCGGTGTAGGAACAGCTATGCCCGATGCCTTACAAAATTTTCGCATCCGTACCTTAAAAAGCATGGGATGCAATGCCTATCGCTGTTCCCATAATCCGCCAACTCCGGAACTGCTAGATGCCTGTGACCGGTTGGGTATGGTGGTCATTGACGAAAACCGTTCGATGGGTGTAGCATCAACTGAATTAAATGACCTGAAAAGGATGATCTTGCGCGATCGTAATCATCCATGCATTATCAGTTGGTCTATAGGAAACGAAGAATGGGCCATTGAAGGTAATCTTACCGGGGCACGTATCGCAAGTACTATGCAGGCTTTCGCAAAGTCGGTTGATTCAACCCGTTATATTACCGCGGCCATAAGCGGTGGTATTGGTTCGGGAATTTCAACTACGATAGATTTGTTAGGGTATAATTATATAGCTACCAAAAATACTGATGAGCAGCATAAGAAGTATCCTAATCAATTTGGCTGGGGTACAGAGGAGGGCTCGACAGTAGCATCAAGGGGTATTTATGAGGACGATATGGGCAAACATCAGCTTGTCGCCTATGACCGAAAGCAAAATAATTTTTTTTATAGTTTGGAGCAAGGCTGGAAATATTATGCCGCGCGCCCGTACCTGGCTGGAATGTTTATATGGACAGGTTTTGACTACCGCGGCGAACCCGTGCCTTTTGGCTGGCCTTCGATCGAGTCGTATTTTGGAATGCTTGATGCTTGTGGTTTCCCTAAGGATGACTATTACTATTTAAAATCATGGTGGACGGATCAAACAGTAGTACACTTGTTGCCGCACTGGAACTGGCCTGGTAAAGAAGGTGAGAAAATCAGGGTATGCGCCTATAGTAATTGTGATGAGGTTGAACTTTTTCTGAATAAAAAAAGCCTTGGTAAAAAAACTATGGAACCAAACGGGCACCTGGAATGGCAGGTAAAATATGGACCCGGAACGCTGGAGGCTATAGGTTATAAAAAAGGCTTAAAAGCTGGTTTCGATATTGTTAAAACTACTTCAAGCCCGGATCAGGTAAAGTTACAGGCTAATCAACCTATAATCAAAGCTGATGGAAAGGATATTGCTATAATAACAGTAAAAGCCGCTGACAAAAACAATTTGGTGGTGCCTACAGCTGACAATGAAATCGGCTTTTCAATAAATGGTCCCGGTAAAATTATAGGGGTAGGTAACGGAAATCAAACTTCGCTTGAGCCTGACCAATATTTAGAAAGGGTTGATCTGATCAATATTGGCCACTTCAAGGAAAAGTTTGTGGATGATTTGACCGACACAGCTGAAGTGGCGGCCAGTTATGACGATAGTGGTTGGCCAAATGCATTTAAAGATACCAGGGATGACGCGTTTGGACAAAAGGTAAAAGTCTTGGTATATAGGGCGAGTTTTAATGTTCCGGCTGATGGTACATTCACGACTGCTACTTTTTTCAGTAAAAGTATAGGCAAAACGCAAAGCATTTTTATTAATGGCAAAGAGATAGCCCATCAGATCAATGATAATGAGAAGCATGAATTTAAACTCGATGCCGCATTGCTGCATCCGGGATCTAATACCATTGCCATAGTTGCCACTCCATTGCTCAAAGCAAATATATGGGCCGATGTCAATACCGATCCGGGCTTAATCCAGTTAGTATATCCGGCGTTGCCATATAAAAGAAAGCTATTCAATGGTTGTGCCCAGGTTATTGTACAATCAACCGGCCAGCCGGGCTCAATCGTTTTAAAGGCAACATCGCCGGGATTAGAGGAACAGGCTATAGCAATTAAGGCAGCAAACGAATAGCGTAAAAAAAGTTAAGCAAAAGTGTGCGTTTTCAATACCATGCAATAGGTAATGAACCACTTAGCAGAATGCGACCATTCAACAAGGATTTATATATTTTTTGTCAGAAACATTTATTTAATGAAAAGATTAATTCTAATCACTTTTTTATTTTCTGCAGCTATACTATTTAATTGTTCATACGCTCAGCAATTACCTCAATTAAAGCAGGAGGGTAATATAACCAGATTATATGTTGATGGTAAACCATTTATTATGGTCGCCGGAGAATTGCATAACTCTACATCCTCCAATTTAACATATTTACAACCCATTTTTCCTAAATTAAAGGAAATGGGACTTAATACAGTTCTCGTCTCTATCGCATGGGGACAATTCGAACCTCAGGAGGGTAGATTTGATTATTCTATTATTGATGGGATCATAGCCCAGGCCCGCGAAAACAAACTAAAACTTTGTCTCCTCTGGTTTGGAAGCTGGAAAAATGGGCTTTCCACGTATCCGCCACTTTGGGTAAAAAAAGATTCAAAACGTTTTTTTAAACTGAAGCAAAGTAATGGGAGCACCGGCGAAGTAATTTCACCTTTTTGCAAGGAAGCACAAATTGCAGATGCTAAAGCATTTGTGCAATTAATGAAACGAATAAAAGACATAGACAAAGAACATACTGTTGTAATGATTCAGGCCGAAAACGAAGTCGGGGCATTCCAGGATATCGATTACAATAAACAAGCACTTGATTTATTTAATTCCAAGGTTCCGGAAAACTTAATACGGTATTTACAAAAGTACACTGATAAGCTGAGCCCTGAAATTAAATATGTCTGGCAAAAAAATGGAAGCAAAACCCAAGGCACATGGTCTGAAATTTTTGCAGATACAATGAAAAGTGCACAGAATTTCTTTATGACATGGCAGTATGCCCAATATATAAATGAAATATGTCGCTTAGGCAAAAAAGAATTAAACCTTCCAATGTATGTAAATGCCTGGCTGGTTCAAAAAACTACTGATTTACCCGGAGTATACCCAAACGGCGGGCCTGTATCCAGAGTAATTGATATTTACAAAGCCGTTGCGCCCGATATCGATATATGCGCGCCTGATATTTATGCACCTAACTATAAAAAAATATTGTCGATGTATCATCGTTCTGATAATCCACTTTTTATTCCCGAAAGCACCACGGAACAGGCACGGGCTTTTTATGCCTATGCAGAGCATGATGCCATTTGCTTTTCTCCGTTTGGTATTGAAGATGCTTATGCTGATTTAGCTTACCGACAGGCAGTTTCAATAATAAATGAATTGATGCCATATATCTTAAAATATCAAGGTACTGGTAAAATGCGGGGATTCATGCGCACTAAAAACAGGGCGGCCGACACGCTTGTATTCGGCGGAGATAAAGTAATTGTAGCCTATAATAATTGGGACGATACAGGATATGGCCTGGTTATTCAAACTGCTCCCAATGAATATGTAGTAGCGGGCATTACTGCACAACTAAGATTTGAATCCCAAAATCTATCAAAAAATATTCGTATTGGCCAGGTATTTGAAGGAAAGCTTGAAGGAGAACAATGGGTAACTACGCGTATGCTTAATGGTGACGAAACCTGGCATAATGAATGCCTGATTGTAACAGGTCGCAAGTCGATGATTACTCAAACATTAGAAGGACAAATAATTCCTCCTCAGCCAGGACCAGATCAACCAGTATTGGAATCAGCCAAGAGTACAGAAGTTCAAACTCCTGCGATTTATAAAGTAATTACGTATGAATTAAAATAAAAAAAATCTTTCTAAAGTTATTTCAAAGCTCTCATAATCAACTAATTTAAGGAATAAGTGTGCTTACTTGCCGTTTGATCCAACATGAACATCTATAGAAAGATGTACTTAAAGGGCAGATAACTCCTTTTTCCATTAATACGTAAACGGTTTTCCCTCATTCAGCTTAATATAAATGACTTTAAAAATAGGTCAATGAATTGGTGCTGAGCTGTAACGAAGAACGCTATCTTTTTTCAATGAACATCAGAAAAGACAAATTCATATTGTGCATTGTATTCTCGATCTTATCTACGCAAAATAAAGCTTTTGATCAATGAAGCTCAATCTTACATGATACTATAAATTTGAAGATTTGTTCACTATCTGGGCTATATCCGATCCTTTTTCTTGGGCCTTGGATCTTGTATCTGTGTAATTCGTTTTGATAATTCATCAAGATAATGAAATGGTATTTTCGTGCTTTTATCCTGATTGCCCAATCTCCTTTTATTTTTTTTCAATTAGTCGATAAAATTTCGGTCTGATCGGGTAGGGTTTGCCTTAACTTGACAAATACATCAATGATTAGGCGCGCTCTCGCTTTTAAGAACAAGTTGGAGAATTCCACCAGCTTACCTTAAATAAAGGTACCAGTTTTGGAAGTTATTCGCGGTCAGGTTTATATCCAATTCTTTTTCTCGGTGCAGGAGCTTGTATCGGTGGAATTAGATTTGACAATTCATCCAAATAGCGAAATAATATCTCCGTGTTTTTGTCTTGATTGTCGAGTTTACCCTTTATTTTTTCAAAGCCAACCAAATTTTTGTTTGATCAGCATAAAACTCTCTCAGCTTAACAAAAATATCAATTATTCTTATGCTAATTTGTACCGCGCGTTCACTTTTCAAAACACGGGATAACATCAGAATACTATGTTCGGTAAAAGCAAATGGAGGGTACTTTGAGTGTTCACCGTGTCTTAAGATCACATTTTCCTCCTTTGATAATTGGAATATATAGTGGCCAGGGAACCTATTGATATTTCTCTTTACTTGCTGATTCAATTTTCTTGTTTCAGTGTCATACAGTTCTGCAAAGTCACTATCCAACATAACTTTATATCCCCGTATCAGGTAAATTTTACTTACAATAGCCTCATCCGGCAGTATTTGATCTTTCATTGTTAAGTATGTCTAATTGATTAAGAGTTATTAGATTTGTTTAGTTCAGCTATGAGGTCACATTTTGTGACCTTAAGATTTTATAGCAGTTAGTTCAATTTTGCGTTAATATGTCAAGAGGCTACCAATACATAGTTATATTTTGGTAATACAATCTTTGGTTTAAGGGGCTCCGACGCTATTTCCGTGCATTCTTTTTCTGGTTCAGGCGTTGCAACCGCGTATTTTTCGCGCAGCGCTGCCATATCCATACTGATTTTGCTGTGCAATATTTTCGCATAATGCTGGGTCTGCTTGATGGTTGTATGCCCGAGCATCTTCGACACGGTTTCTATCGGTACGCCGTTACAGAGCGTAATAGTGGTAGCGAACGTGTGCCTGGCCAAATGAAAGGTAAGTGCCTTTTTGATACAGCAGATATCCGCAATCTCTTTCAGGTAGGCGTTCATCTTCTGATTGGAAAGTACGGGCAACACCCTGTCCTCGTTGACACACTTTGGATGATGTGCGTATTTATCTATCAGTTGTAAGGCTACAGGTAACAAAGGAATCGGGCAGGGCGTATCCGTTTTCTGACGTGGTGTAAATATCCACTGCTCTCCGTCAACTCCCTTTTCTATCTCAGCACTTCTTAGTTTTTTCACATCCGCATAGGCCAACCCAGTGTAGCAACTGAATACAAAGATGTCTCTGACCTGGTTGAGGCGATCATTTTTAAAATCCTTTTTGATGATCGCGTTCAATTCCCATTCAGAAAGGGGCTCGCGGATGACCGGAAGTTTAGTCATCTTGAAATTGGCAAATGGATCCCCCGGCAGCCACTTGTTTTTTACGCAGATCAGTACGATCTTTTTTAAGTTGGCCAGGTACTTCATGGTCGTATTGTGGTTACAATTCCGAACGGTTTTCAGCCAGAATGCGTACTGTTCGATAAAGAAGTGATCCAGTTTACGGATAAACCTGTCCTCGGTTTGGTACTGCCATTGAATGAATGCTTTGGTATGATCATAGGAGGTTTGATAGCGTTCGAGTGTTCCGTCCGCATAATCCTTACCAACCAGTGCCTCCATTTGCTGATTGTGCTCCCCGAAGATTTCCAGGATCATTTTCCGGTTCGCTTTGCCGGTAAGCATGTCCCTCAGCAGTTCGGCGGTGATCAGTTCATCATCCTCGATGAGTTGTTTGCGTGCCTTAAATACCTTGTTCTCTAAGGTGTCCAGGAAGAAATTTACTTCCTGGGCGTCTTGTTTTACACCGCTGGCTCTACCTTTTTCCTGGTCCCATCGGCTTTCCCACCACTGTTTTTTGGTGGAGAATTCTACCGGGTGCCCGTCCACGGTAATGCGTAAATAAATGTACTTTTTAGGTTCGTTTCCTGCTTGCTTCAGAAAATACAGCAGACTAAAGCTTTTTTCCATGATTTTGCCACGATTAAGAGTGAATAAATGTCGGAATACAGCTACAAGGAGTCAAGGTGTTCACCTCTTGTACAACTTGATAATCAGAAAGTTAAGTGCCAATTCGTGGCAGTTTTCTAAAAAAAAATTACTGCCACGATTTTGCCACGAACTTATGGGCATTTTTGGTGTTTTTTGCACATTTGATGGGAAAACAAAAGCCTGTAAACTATTGATTTACAGGCTTTTGTTTGTTTTTGATGATATGGGTTGCGGAGAGGGAGGGATTCGAACCCTCGATACACTTTTGGCGTATACACACTTTCCAGGCGTGCTCTTTCGACCACTCAGACACCTCTCCCCGGATTTTGGATTGCAAATGTAAGATAATTTAGTAGAGAGTCAAGATATAAGAATCAAGAGCCAGGAATCAGAGAGAAAAGAATAAAGATACAAGAGTCAGGAATCAAGACAGAAGAACAAATAATGCCAATATTAAACTTCTAACTTCATCATTCGATATTCAACATTCGGTGTTCGATATTCAATCAACACAAAAAAGCGCCCCGGCTCACAATCCGGGACGCTCCATGAAAACACTGGAATCAATAAATCACTCAACTTTCAAATCACTCTCTCACTTATCCTCTTAGTCTATCATTATGTTTGTCGCGGTAAATAGCACGGTTGGTACGGTTTTGGTCGCGGCGTATATTCCTGCGCTCGTTGCGGGTTACCCTGCCATCAGCCTTGGCTATACGTTTTTCGGCAGCAATGCGCCTTTCATCATTACGCAGGTGATGTGCCTCGTTACGGGTAAGTTCGCCGTTGCGTACTCCCTGGTTTATGCGGCGTTCCTGCCTGTGTTCCCTGCGGTTAATTGCCTGGGTGTTAGTTTGCGCATTTGCTATTGTGGTGAAGGCTAATAGGGCTACCATCAGGCCTCCGAATATTTTAACTTTCATATTATTTTAGTATTTATTGTTATATAGTAATAGATGATAAATAATCATAATGGTTTAATATTTACTAAAATATTTATGCTGCTAATGGAGATAGCTAATTTTTAGCTTATGTTTGTTTCTGATTGCCAAAACAGGCAATCTATATTTACTAAAGCCTGTTTAGTTTTCAATGCTGAGCATCAACGAGATCAAAAAACCCATCGCAGCAGATATTGATGCTTTTGAGGAGCGATTTAAATCCTCAATGCAAAGCTCAGTGCCGCTGCTGGATAGGATTACCCATTATATAGTTAAGCGCAAGGGCAAACAGATCCGCCCCATGTTCGTGTTTTTTTCGGCGAGTATTTGCGGCGGCATCAATGAATCAACCCATCGCGGGGCAGCATTGGTGGAACTACTGCATACGGCAACGCTGGTACATGACGATGTGGTTGATAATTCATACCAACGCCGTGGCTTTTTCTCCATTAACGCCTTATGGAAAAATAAGATAGCCGTTTTGGTAGGCGATTACCTGCTCTCAAAAGGCTTATTGTTATCCATAGAGAATAACGATTTTGAACTGCTACGTATAGTAAGCGAAGCCGTTCGCCAAATGAGCGAGGGCGAGCTGTTGCAGATAGAAAAGGTGCGCCGTATGGATATTGGCGAAACCGTATACTATGAAGTTATCCGCCAGAAAACGGCTTCGCTAATAGCATCATGCTGTGCCTGCGGGGCGGCATCGGCCGGGGCTGATAAGGAAACGATTGAAAAAATGCGTCTGTTTGGCGAGAAGATAGGTATCGCTTTCCAGATCAAGGATGATATGTTTGATTTTGGCACCGATGATGTAGGTAAACCCCTGGGTATCGACATTAAGGAAAAGAAGGTTACCCTGCCGCTCATTTATTCGCTTAATAACTGCGATACTGCAACAAAAAAGCGGATGATAAATTTGGTGAAAAACCATAACGATGAGGCCGAAAAGATAAAGCAGATCATCAGCTTTGTAAAAAGCAGTGGCGGACTGGAATATGCCGAAACGCAAATGAAAAAATACCAGGACGAAGCATTTGAGATATTAAATACTTTCCCCAAAGGCGACTCGCGCCTGGGATTGGAGCAACTGGTGCGCTTTACAACCGAACGTAATAAATAATCATGAGCAGCGAGCTTATATTCATATTAGGCTTTGTAGTTTTCATAGTTCTTATGCTGGCTATCGACCTGGGCTTATTCAGTAAATCTGATAAACCCGTGGGTTTAAAACAGGCTGGTATCATGAGCGCGGTGTGGATAGCGCTTGCACTCGTGTTTTACGCGCTGATATTAAGATACGGCCACCTGCTGCACAATGTAAATAGCTTTGCTGCCCTGCAGCAGATTAACGCTGATAATTATCACGGACTTACACTCAATCCCCACGACTTTGCCGGGAGCCTGCAACTTTACCGCAACAATCTTGGGCTGGAGTTTATCTCGGGCTATGTGGTGGAGTATGCCCTGTCTGTCGACAATATTTTTGTGATGGTGCTTATTTTTACCGCTTTTGCCGTGGAGCCTAAATATTATCACAAAGTATTATTATGGGGGATCATCGGCGCGGTAGTAATGCGTTTCATATTCATATTTGTGGGTTCGGCACTCATCATTAAGTTCCACTGGATCTTATACCTGTTCGGTGGTTTTCTTATTTATACAGGGGTGATGATGTTCATAAACCGGAACAAAGAGGAAAAGATAGATCCGGAGAAACACCCGGTAGTAAAGTTTGCATCCAAGTATTTTGCTGTTTCGCCAAAGTTTCAGGGGGGTAAATTCTTTGTTAAGTTAGACGGTAAGCGCCTGATCACGCCATTATTGCTGGTACTGCTCATCATAGAAGTAACCGACCTTGTTTTCGCGGTGGATTCTATCCCCGCCATATTTTCGGTCACCAAGGATCCTTATATCGTTTTCTTCTCCAACATATTTGCCATACTGGGCCTGCGTTCCATGTTCTTTTTGCTGGTAAATGTGATAGATAAGTTCCACTACCTGAAAACCGGGTTGGCTGTGCTATTAACCTTTATCGGCCTAAAAATGCTGGCAGGGGAGTATGGTGAGAAGATAGGCTTAACCACGTTTAGTTCGCTGCTTATTATTGTATTGATTTTGATGACGAGTATTGTGGCTTCGCTGGTGTTTCCGAAAAAGGAAGTGGTAAGTTAATACCTTTTATTAGTTGTGCTGAACTTGTTTCAGCACCTCATAAGTTAAGTGTACATCATGCTGGCTAATTGTCCAGCTGAATCCTGAAACAAGTTCATGATGACGGTTCTTGATATTTTTTCCCTCACCTCTTTGCGGTTTACCGCAGAGAGGGTCGACGAACGTAGTGAAGTCGGGGTGAGTTGAACGGAGCGCGTTCTTATCTTTCGCATATTTGACTCACCCGGTCTTGGCTTCGCTCGACCACCCTCTCTGTCGCTTGCGACAAAGAGGGTAAAGCTCATTATTCTGCCACCCTCAACCCACCAACAATCGCGTCCAAACTTCCCCACGATGCTTGCCCATAAGCCTGCGGCGAGATCTCAAATAGTACTGCCGTATGTTTGATCTTATCAAAATTGCGGATATGTACGCGCGCAAAGAAGTTGATAGGCTGCCCGGTTAAAAAATCAAGCGTGGATATTGTCCCCTCATAAGTCTCCTGATCATCGGGCAGGGTGCCGACTTTTTTGACTTCGGCTTTGGTAAAATTGCTGGGCGGGGTAGTTGTTTTATCTTTCAGGTTGGAGATGTACAGGCCATTAAAGTATTGGGTTAAATAGCTTGTCAACGTATCACTATCCAGGCTGGGTTTGCCATCAACAAACCACATAAATACATAGGCCCAGTATTCTTCACTTTTGCTATCGCTCCAGCCGGGCGTAAAGCGAAGTTCTTCGGTACCTTTCAATGCTATTTTGGGGGCAAAAGTGATCGGGAACTTTATAGTTTCGGTACCCCAGTTCTGCGGGATCGGTAAGGTGTATGGAGCTTGCTGACTATAGCCTGTCTTCATCAAAAAAAGCAGGGCCAGTAAAAGTAAAGGTCTTTTCATCGCGGTAATAATGATTGATGGGTGAAGCTACAAAATATTACTGACGCATATTATTTCTGTATTGTTAATTTGTGTTAATGCGGTATTTGGTCTTATTTACGTCAAAAACAGGTATGATTATTTAAGAATATTAGCCTTTTGCGGGAAAATCATAACTTAGTAAAATGCAATACTTCGATTTTAGCTTTCTAAAGATCACGCCCTTAAACATATTGGATATAGTACTGGTAGCCCTTATAATTTACCAGCTCTATAACCTGATACGGGGCACTATTGCAGCCAATATATTTATAGGTCTGGCGCTCATATTCGGATTGTTTTTTGTAGTGAGAGCGTTGCATATGGAACTGCTTACCGCCATACTGGGCAAGTTTGTTGATGTAGGGATCATAGCCGTCATCATTGTATTTCAGCAGGAGATAAGGCGGTTTTTACTGCTGGTAGGTAAAAATGCATCACTGCAGCGGAATAAGGCTTGGTGGCAATACTTTTTTGGCAAAGCCGAAGCAGAAAAAAACAACTACGCCCGCATAAAACCCATTATTGATGCCTGCAAAAACCTAAAGCAAAACCGTATTGGCGCGCTTATCGTTTTTGCGAAATATTATGATGAGCAGTTTTACCAGAACAGTTGCGAGGTGATTGATGGCAAGATTTCCAAACGATTATTAGAAAGTATATTCCAGAAAACAAGCCCGCTGCATGACGGGGCGGTTGTGATATCGGAGAATAAGATAAAATCGGCCAGTTGTATTTTGCCGCTTACGGAAAAAACCGACCTGCCGGCACAATTTGGTTTAAGGCACCGCGCTGGTATCGGTGTTACAGAAGCAAATGAGGCCACCGCTATCATCGTATCAGAAGAAACAGGCGAAATCTCCTACGCCAAACAGGGCCGTGTAAAAATGAACATCAGCTTTGCTGAACTGGAAAAATTACTGAATAAGGATTTTTAACCCAAACTCAATTACGGAGCAACAACCGGTGTATTATCCTCGTCGGTAATAAGCTTTACCCTTTTAACAAGCATGGTATATTTTACGCCGATTTCATCGGGGTTATATATCGGCATGCGGTCGACATTTGATGTTTTAACCATGGGCATACGGTCATAAACTACAATGGCATTATCATTTAAACCCATCAGGTGCGTTTTGATAAGGGAATCGAGCTTAGGCTGCTGCAAAGTTTTTAACGAATAAGTTTCAGGTTTAAAACTACCTAACCCTCCCGATAATGGCGTAAGCGGTTTAGCCTGTAATAATTGCTGTGCCTTAACTTGCTGAAGTCCCGCTGCCAGCAATACAATCATGATGATCTTTTTCATAACCGTTTAATTATAAACACTAAAGTAAGCAATGGCGGTAAATAAAAGTGTTAAATGAAGTTAATTGTTACAAACGAGAAAAGCCAGGACAAAATCCTGGCTTTTCTCGTTTGTGCTTGCAGAGACACAATATTTTGTGTCTCTGTATGATTTGCCTTTATCATGGGAGACGCAAAATATTGCGTCTCTACGTAGAACAAATAAATTAATCAGCCGCGTTAATTTCCTTAATCGCCGCGTCGGCAGCATCTGCTGATGCCTGGTCGTTCATTTTAAGGCGCTGGGTTTTTATGTTATCCAGGTAACCGGTTATAGTTTGTGTACCCATGTGCCTGGCCTTAGTCCTTAAACCTGTTGCCTTTAGTTCGGTAATGCCTTGCTGCGCATAGGTTGGATTATCAACATGAGCGGTCATCTCGGCAAATTTAGGTATCATGCCAAATTTTGCCCTCGGGGTTGTATTGCGGAAACGGTCATAAACATACGGCCATTGTGCCGAGGTGCCGTTGTTGGTATACACATTCATGATAGCCTGCGAAAGCGGGCCTTTATTATCAGCCTCAAAGCCTTTCGCTGCTTTTAAAGCCGCGGCGCCATCAAGTCCACTAATGCCATTTAAAGCTGCCGCCTGTATGGCGTATGATTGGCTTTTTAATGCCTGCTTAAAGATATCCATGTTGCCTGCTGCCTTTAAAGTACCCAGTTGGGTAATAGCTTCAGCGCGTACCAGTGTGTTTACATCGGTTTGCGCCAATGAGGTTAATATTGGCAGGGCTGCATTGTGTATAGCATCAATATTCATGTTTAATGCCTTAATAGCTTTAATTTGCAGTCGATAATATTTATCATGCAAAGCTGCTATCATCACTTTTTGTGCGCCTTTATCTTCCTGTTTCTTTTCAGCAGCTTCTATAGCCTCGTAACGATCAAGAAACAGCGGGGCATTAAAGTATTGGAAAACATATTCATCTAATAATTTAGCATCTGTTTTTTGAGCAAGCAGTACTTTGTCACCATCAACATTTACCAGGTCGGGTTTTTGGCTTACGGTAAAGGTTAGGGTATCGGCTATATCGCGCATCCAAACTTTATGGCGTTCTTTTTTACCGCCCGCGTAAATATCAACCGCGAATGGTAAAATAAATGCCTTGCCATTTTGAGTTTGCTGTAAGTAAACGGTTTCGGTTTTTGAGGCATCGTCCCATTTGTAGCTGATGTTTAAGTTAGGGTTGCCCGCGCCATAATACCATTGGTTAAAATACCAGTTGAGGTCATGGCCGCTGGCATCTTCCAATGCTAAACGTAATTGCTGGGCCTCGCCAGTTTTAAACGCGTTGGTTTTAAGGTAAATATTCAGCCCTTTAAAAAATGCAGCATCGCCCAGATAAGTGCGCAGCATATTTAAAATACGACCGCCTTTTTCATAGCTTACGTTATCAAAAACATCTTCTTTATCAGCATAATGAAAGCGTACCAGGTTTTTGCTCACAGCTCCCGGTGCTCTTAAATATTTTTGCATGTCGTTATAATTCTGATAACCTGCCTCATCCTCTCCATATTTATGCGCCGCCCAAAGCATCTCGCTAAAATCGGCAAATGATTCATTCATGGTGATGTTGCTCCAGCTTTCGCAGGTTACATAATCGCCAAACCACTGGTGGAAAAGCTCGTGCGCTATATCAACCTGGCTCTCGTCATAATAAGAGTCGATCATTTCGCGGGCGGTTTTTTGTACCTGTTCGCCATGCAAAGTTGCGCTGGTGTTTTCCATTGCCCCGCTAACATAATCGCGTACTACTATCTGGGCATATTTATTCCACGGGTAATCGACGCCGAGTAGTTTCGAATAAAACTCCATCATCTCGGGCGTATTGCCGAAGATCTGTTTAGCGTAAGGTGCGTATTTAGGCTCGAGGTAATAATCTACATCTTTATCGTGCCATTTATCGTGATAAACTTTAAAGTCGCCCACGGCCATCATAAACAGGTATGGCGAGTGCGGTAATTCCTGCTTCCAGATATCGGTACGTGTGCCATTGCCATTAATTTTTTGCGATGCCAGGCGACCGTTTGACAGCGTTACATACTTTGCCGGAACAGTCATGCTGATCTCGTCAGTAGTTTTTTGCTGAGGCTGATCAATAGTTGGGAACCATGCCGATGAGGATTCGGTTTCGCCTTGTGTCCACACCTGGATAGGTTTCTCTTTATCTTTACCATCAGGGTTGATGAAATACAGGCCTTTGGCATCGTTAATAGCGGCACTGCCGTGTTCTTTCAGCTCATTAGGTTTTGAGGTATAATCAATATAAATGGTATAGCTCTCAGTGTTATGGTAAACCCTGTCTAAATGTATTGCCAGCGAAAGGCTATCCTGATAAGCGTATTTCAGCGGATAGTTTTTCCCATTTTCAACTATTGATACGTTATGGATATCCATCCCTTTGGCATCAAGCCTTAAAGTATCGGTAGGATAGAAGTGCGGTTTTAAGGTAACCCATTCCTTACCATACAGGTAGCATTTTTTGTAATCGAAACTTACAGCCAGTTTGGTATTGATCAGGTCATTGATCTTAGTTGGTGTTGCCCGGTAGATATTTAATAAAGGATCATTTAAATTAGGCATCATGCGTTGCTGGGCCTGGGCTGTGGTTAGCATGCCAACAGTAGCCAAAATGCCGCCGATAATGGCAGCAGGGAAAGTTCTTCTCATAAAAACGATCAGTCAGTTAAAAAATAAAGCCGCAAATATAGCAGTTGTATTTAAATAGCAGAATATAAGGCTGATAATGATTGAAAATATTACAGGAGGGGAGTGCAGTCGTAGTAATTGTCATTCTGATCGGAGCGAAGAAACTACCCGCGTTTCATCGCCAGCTTATCGAATAGATGCTTCGTTCCTGCCCAGAAAATGGATAGAAACAAAAAATCCGGCATGTAGCACATGCCGGATCCATATATTTTAACCAGATAGCTGATTAGCAATATTGCTCAAAAGCACCTATCAGGTTATCGGCAATCATTTGTGCCGGGCGACCTTCAATTTGATGACGTTCAATAATATGAACCAGTTTACCATCTTTAAACAGTGCCATAGCAGGCGATGACGGAGGGTAAGGTAACATATAAGCACGCGCAGTGTTAACGGCATCAGCTTCCATACCTGCAAATACAGTTACCAGCTTATCAGGATGTTTAGCGCTTTGAGCAGCCATTTTAGCAGCAGGGCGTGCATTAGCAGCGGCGCAACCACATACAGAATTTACCATCACAAACACAGTGCCTTCGCTTTCAATGGCCTTTTTTACAGCATCAGCATCTTTCAGCTCTTCAAAACCAACGGTGGTTAATTCGGCCCGCATGGGGGCAACTAAATATTCTGGGTACATAATTTTCCAATTAAATTTGTTGTAAAAATAACAAATCATTAGCAGTTAGCGTTTAATTATTCCGAATAATAACAATCTGCTGACGTAAGTATGGCGCTGGCTTAAACCATTTAGTTTGAATTAATAACGGGGATAGCAACTTTAAGTTCATTTTAGGCGTACAAGGGTGCTGCTGAGGCGGATTGGGTGTTTTTTTAACTATTAATTGTTTATATTGCAGTCCCTAATTTTTTATTTAAATGAAATTTAAGCCATCTGAGATTAGCACGGTAATCATTGTTGACAAGAAGCGCGGGGGCTCTAAAACATTACAGGTAAAAACAAAACATATTAGCCGCCTTAAACATTACGGAGCAGGCATTCTGGCTATCATCATGTTCCTTACAGGAACTATTTTTTACCTCAGATCAGAAAATCAACAGCAGGAACAGGAAAAGCAACAACTTCTGGCTCAGGTTACCAAACTTAAAGGCCAGATACCCCCACCGGTTGCCCCTGTAAAACAACAAACCAATACCGCACAAAACTACATACAAGCCATTGAAGGTAAACTTCAAACCATCAATTCGTACTTAAAAAAGCGCGGCCTTAAAGGTTTTTCAACCAAAGATATAGGCGGTAATGGCAATGCCGAGGAAAGCAAGCTTACCGACAATGAAAAATACTCATTATACGACGAGTATTTAGACCGCTTATTACATGCCGTGGCCTTTACGCCAATGGGTTACCCGCGTATAAGTTCTCTGACATCTATTTTTGGCTACAGGAGTGATCCTTTTGATCCGGAGCATGCTGAGTTTCATCCCGGTATTGATTTTAAGGGCGAAAAGGGCGATGAGGCCAAATGTACCGCTAATGGCCGGGTTGAATCTGCCGGCTGGTACGGAGGTTACGGTAACTGCGTGCGTATTATGCATGCCAATAATATTGAAACTTTATATGGTCACTTGTCGCGAATTACCGTAAAGGCTGGGCAGGAAGTAACAGCAGGTCAAAAAATAGGTGAAGTAGGCTCAACAGGCCGCTCAACCGGCACCCACCTGCATTACGAAATACGCAAGAACGGTAAACCGATTAACCCGGTTAGCTATTTGTCGCTTAATAATTAGTAACCCTTAACCCCCAAATATCATATGTCAATCTTTTCAAAAAAAGATAAAGTTTCTCTTGATATGCAATCCATATCAACGCTGATTAGCGAAGGCTGTATTTTTGACGGCAACCTTAAAGCCCCAGCCTATGCCCGTATTGACGGACA